>NZ_JBMDJR010000001.1:0-895830 GCF_057809295.1 Pseudomonas sp. FG35
TGCGTCGGCTCTCTAAACCAGAGCAACCAGATTGCGGTGTGTGAAGACGCAATGAACCGAAAGTTCGATGCTCACAAAACACCGAAAGCTGTCACATACCCAATTTGCTGAAGCGAGGCCATCCGGTCACGAGTCAGTACCCGAATTTCTTGACGACCATAGAGCGTTGGAACCACCTGATCCCATCCCGAACTCAGAAGTGAAACGATGCATCGCCGATGGTAGTGTGGGGTTTCCCCATGTGAGAGTAGGTCATCGTCAAGATTAAATTCCGAAACCCCAATTGCGAAAGCAGTTGGGGTTTTGTTTTGCCCGCAGGAAAGTTTTTGCTCGTGTCAGCGAGCCCGTTGATGGTTACCATGAGCGTCCGTTCGGCAGGAGGCAGGTAATGCAACTCAAGTTCAGTCACGTCGATGTACTCGTCAATAACCTCGAAGAAGCCTGTGCGTATTACGGGCGGATTTTAAAGGCGAGAATCTCCAGGACGCTGGTGTGGGAGCGGGGCGGCCTGCATGTGCGTTATGCGATTGCGTTGATCGGGCAGGAGCGTTTCATGCTGGTTCAGCCATTGGCCGGGAATCTGCGGGAGCTCCTGGATAGCGCAGGCGAGGGCATGATCTACCGTCACTGCTATTCGACCCCCGACATCGAAAAAGCCTACGACGAACTGGTCGCCGAGGGCGTGCTGCCAGAAGATGAAAACGGTAAACCGCTGGCCCGCGAACACCTGCAATCGCCGGCAGGGGCACGCATCATCTGGCTGCCTAAACGCTTTGGCCACTTCTCGATTGAAATCCTCGAAGAAAAAACGCTGGAGGCGTTTATGGAGGAGGCGTTTGCCTGACGTTTTTCCTCTTGTGATACGTCACGACTACCCCGTATAAGAGCGACTTTCACTTCCGATATAAGAAAAGGGTGCACGCATGAGCAATGCCTGGAACGAGGGATATTTCACGGACGAAGGTTACACCTACGGGTACAGCCGGGAAATCAATCCGGTTTTCCAGCGTTATTGTCTGCTGTTGCGCGGTTTCGCCACGCTGGAGAGTACCGACGGTTACCACTGTGAACTGGGTTTCGGTCAGGGCGTCTCGATCAATATCCATGCCGCGGGCAATCCGGGCACCTATGTCGGTACCGACTTTCACCCGGGTCAGGCGTCCCATGCCATCGCTCTCGCACGCGACTGGGGCAGCGATGCGCGACTGTATGACGACAGCTTCGAGCAGTTGCTGGCCCGTCATGACTTGCCCCAGTTCGACAGCATCAGCCTGCATGGCATCTGGACCTGGGTCAGCCGTGATAACCACAAGCTGATCGTGGAATTCGTCCGTCGCCATCTCAAACCAGGTGGTCTGCTCTACGTCAGTTACAACTGCTTCCCGGGCTGGTCGCCTCAGGCACCCTTGCGCCAACTGTTCAGCCTGCACGACCGGTTCGCCAGCCAGGCCGGTGCGCGCCCGGATCAGCGTATCGATGCAGCGCTGCAGTTTTCCGAAGCGCTATTGGCGGCCAACCCCAAATATGCCAACTCCGCACCGGGTCTGGACGCCAAGCTCCAGAGCATCAAGGGCCAGGACCGCCAGTACGTCGCCCATGAGTATTTCAACCGCGACTGGAACTGCATGTATTTCACCGACGTGGTTGATGCCCTGGCACCCGCCAAGCTCGATTACGCCACGACAGCCGTGCCGCTGGACTCCGTCGACCCGCTCAACCTGAGCGCTGAAGGCATGGACTTTCTGGAAGGTATCGAGCATCCCGTCATGCACGAGCAGGCGCGTGACTACTTTGTGAACCAGAGTTTCCGCCGGGATCTTTATGTGCGTGGCGCCAACAGGCTGTCCGCCTCCGAGCACCGTGAGCGGATGCTCAGCACGCGCTTCGTCCTGTTGCAGGCAGCCGACAGCGTGCCGGCCAACGTCACCGGTCCGGCGGGCGCAGCGACACTGCAGGCAGAGATCTATGGCCCGGTACTCGCAGCGCTGGCGGATGACGCTTATGTGCCGAAAACCTTGCGGCATTTGCTGGATCTCGTCTCCCCGTTGGCCTACGGCGACGTGGAACAGGCCCTCAACGTGCTGATCGGCATGAGCGTCGTGGCGCCCTGTCAGAGCGAGGCGGCCGAAAAGCTGGTGCAGGCCCGCTGCAATACCCTAAACCTGCAGCTGTGCAAGCGTTCGTTGTATGGCAACAAGATTCAGACCCTGGCGAGTCCGGTGACCGGTGGTGGCGTGACGGTCAGCCGCTTCCAGCAGTTGTTCCTGATATCGATCAAGCAAGGCAAAAAACACCCGGATGAATGGGCGCAACTGGCGTGGGGCATCATCGGCGGCCAGGGCGAAGGTCTCCTCAAGGACGGCAGGGCCCTGACCACCGCGGAAGAAAACCTTGCCGAACTGACCGTGCAGGCCCAAGCGTTTGCCGAGAGTACGCTGGTGATTCTCAAGGCTTTGAAAATCGTCTAGTCGAGACGAGGGACGGCAGGACGTTCTCGCGTCGCCTGTCGTCGTCCGGGGTATTTCGGATTCTTGCGCAAAACCAGAATGACAGCACCGCGGCTGACGTGCTGACAAGGACGCGCGGTCGATGTAATGCCCCGGTCAAATAACAGTGTCAACGGAAACCGGACTCTGCATAAGGTACTGATGTGAAGCGTGATACTCACCTTGTAATGCTTTTGCTGTTGGTTATCGGCTGCTCACTGGCATCGCTCACGATCTGGAAGGTGCTGGGTTCCTGAGATTGAGCACTTGACGAGGTGAACGTCCATGGGTTGAACCTGACGCAGGCACTTGCGACGTATTCCGAAGGCATTGTCCGGCAGAGCTCGCTACTTCTGCTCGGACTCGTCGAGCGCCTGGAAACCGAGGGCAGTGGTCCGGCGCAGATCGAACGGCTCAATACTTTGATCAACGGGCAGCGACCGCTGATGCCGCAGCAGAGTGGCATCACTCTCTACGACAACAAAGGTCATTGGTTGATGTCATCCAACCGGCCGATTCCTGTCGGTGCCAACAGCAGCGACCGAATCTATTTCACTCACACCGCGATGATCCATCCCGCGAGCCCTTCATCGGCCCGCCCATCCGTAGTCGCTCGAATCAGGAATGGGTGATCACCATCAGCCGGCGTTTCAATGACGCTCGCGGTGAGTTTGCCGGTGTGGTGGCGGTCACCTAGGGAGTGGAAAACTTTCTGCGTCTGTTCGGCCAGCTCGATGTAGGACAGGAGGGCGCCATCGGCTTGTCCTACACCGACGGCACGCTGCCGGTCCGTTACGCTTTCCGCGAATAGGACATGGGACGCAACTTGGTTGGCATTGTGAGTGTGAGCATCGGCATTGCGGCCGCCACAGGGTCGCAACTGGACAGGGTACAAGGCCTGATCGCTGCGGCAGATCAGGCGCTGTATCAAGCCAAAGGGGCGGGCCGCAATCAGCTCGCCAAAAGTGTCGCCAGTGAAAGCTACTCTCCGTACACCGGGTAATCCACATAGCCTTCGGCATCACCGCCATACACCGTAGCCGGGTTCAGCGAATTCAGCGGCCAGTCATTGGCGATGCGCGCGGGCAGGTCCGGATTGGCCATGAACGGACGACCGAAAGCCACGAGATCCGCCAGTCCTGATTCCAGCAAGCGTGCACCGCTTTCGGCGTTGTAGCGACCCGCGTAAATGATCGCGCCGCCGAAGGTGTCGCGCACCGCTCGACGGAAGGTTTGCGGCATCACTGGCGCGTCGTCCCAGTCGGCTTCTGCAATAGACAGGTAAGCAATGGCGACGTCTTGCAGCACCTTGATCGCTTCGATGTAAGTGGTGTGCGGATCTTCCTCGACCATGCCCAGGTAAGTCCGCGCTTCATCGGTGGTGGTGAACAGCGGCGCGAAGCGCACACCGACTTTTTCCTTGCCGATGCACTTGGCGACCCCGGCGACTACTTCGCGCAGAAAACGCAGGCGATTGTGCAACGAACCGCCGTACTGATCGGTGCGCAGGTTGCTGTTGGCGGAGATGAACTGGTTTACCAGATAACCATTGGCGCAGTGCAGTTCGATACCGTCAAAACCGGCGTCCATGGCATTGCGCGCCGCCTGGATGTATAGCTGAACCAGTTCCTGGACTTCATCGGTGGTCAGCGCTCGAGGCGCGGACGGCGGAACCAGAGCGCCCACACCGGGCGCGGTTTCGATGAACACACTGACCCGGTCGGTGGCGATGGCGGAGGCCGACACCGGTGCGTCGCCATTGGGTTGCAGGGCAGTATGGGATACGCGACCGACATGCCATAGCTGCGCGAAAATCACGCCGTCACTGGCGTGGACAGCCTCGGTGACCTTGCGCCACCCGACGATTTGTTCGGGTGTATGAATGCCTGGAGTCCAGGCGTATCCCTGCCCACGAGGCTCGATCTGGGTGCCTTCAGTCACCAGCAAACCGGCACCGGCACGTTGCTGGTAATACTCGGCCATCAATTCATTGGCGACATTGCCCGGTTGGGTGCTGCGCTGGCGGGTGAGGGGCGGCAGGACTATGCGGTTTTTCAGGATGTGGCGGCCCAGGGTGACGGGTGTAAAGAAACTGCTGTGGTTCATGGAAATACCTTGTTCATGGTCTTATTAGACCAGTCGACTATTCAAGTGGCGAAAAAAGAACACCGTGCAACGCGCACACGGTGTCCGGATCAGTCGTTCGAGGATGTAGCGGAAAGCTTCAGCCCAGCAGCTTCAGCAGTTTTTCGGCGACAGCTGCCGAGCTGGCAGGATTCTGGCCGGTCACCAGATTTCCATCAGTCACTACATGAACCTGCCAGTCGGCAACTTTGGAATAGCGACCGCCAAGACGCTGAAACTCGTCTTCGATCAGGAAAGGTACGACATCTGTCAAACCGACGGCCGCCTCTTCGGAATTGGTGAAACCGGTCACTTCGCGATGCTGGATCAGCGGTTTATCGTCCGTATCGACCACATGACGCAGTACCCCCGGTGCGTGGCAGACAAAACCATGGGGCTTGTTGCTGCGCGCGAAGGCTTCGATCAGGGCAATCGAATGCTTGTCTTCAGCCAGGTCCCAGAGCGGGCCATGGCCACCTGGATAAAACACGGCATCGAAATCTTCGGCGCGGACGTCGGCCAGGCGGCCGGTGCTCGCGAGTGCCTGTTGGGCCTCAGGGTCCTGGCGGAAGCGATCGGTTTCAGTCGTCTGAGCGTCGGGCTCGTCGCTCTTCGGATCAAGCGGCGGCTGGCCGCCAGCGGGCGAAACCAGGGTGACGTCGGCACCGGCGTCCTTGAAGGCGTAGTAGGGGGCGGCGAACTCTTCGAGCCAGAAGCCGGTTTTCTTGCCGGTGTTGCCGAGTTGATCGTGGGAAGTCAAAACCATCAAGATTTTCATAGAGCACCCTGGGTTGGTCAGGTGGCGTTCATGAGCAAGGGATTCGCACAGGTTCGACACCGCGGAAAAGGTTTGTCGGAGCGCAGCATAGTTTCCAATTAGACCAGTCGTCTAGTAATTTTTTCTGTGAAGCTTTTTCATGGACAGATGTGGCAAACTCGCGTTCCTTTGAGTTAAACGACTGGTCTATTGCCTGGTAATCTGCGCCCCATGAAACCGACCTACGACGACACCCGCCAACATTTGCTCGACACCGGCCACCGGATGATGGCCGAGAAAGGCTTCACCAGTGTCGGCCTGAACGAGATCCTGCAGACCGCCGGCGTGCCCAAGGGCTCGTTCTATCACTACTTCAAATCCAAGGAACTGTACGGGCAGGCCCTGCTCGAGGATTACTTCGTCGACTATCTGGCCGACATGGAGCGACGCCTGACGCTACCGGATTTGAGTGCTCGTGAGCGGCTGATGGATTACTGGCAGGGCTGGCAGGATCGCTGCACCCTCGAAGGCCATGGCGACGAATGCCTGGTGGTCAAACTCAGCGCCGAGGTGTCTGATCTGTCCGAAACCATGCGCCTGACCTTGCGTGATGGCGCCGAGCGAGTGGTGGCGCGCATCACCACGTGTATCGAACAGGGTCAGGACGATAAAAGCCTGCCTCCGGGGGATGCCCGGCAGTTGGCCGAAACCCTGTATCAGCTATGGCTGGGAGCCAGTTTGCTTAACAAGCTGCAACGCACAGGGCAATCGTTGAGTACGTCGATGGCGACCACCGAGCGCTTGCTGAGCGTGTGAGAAGGAATGAACGCAAGAGGTTGAGAGTCAGCTGCATAAACGAATGGGAACGCCTATCAATTGCGTAAGGCTTGGTATACCATCCCTCGCGTTTCTCTGGCAGTTATCCCCTTCGTTCTGGCTTATCCGTAAGGTTCTCCCCTCATGCGTCGAACTCTGCTGTCCATCTGCGTGTTGCAAACGTTGTCTCCCTTGGCGTGGGCCGAGCTCTCCGACTCAACCGCGTCAGCGCTGGAGCTGGAGGCAACCGACGTGGTCGGTACCGCTGACTACGAAAGAGCGGACGGCCCGGCACAGGGATATCGCGCGACCCGTTCGGCCAGCGCCACCCGAACCGATACCGCGATCCATGAAACCCCGCAGTCGATCAGTGTCGTCACCAAAGATGCGGTCGAAGACATTGGTGCTACCCGGCTGCAGGACGCACTGGATTACGCGGGTGGCGTAGGGCGTGCCAACAATTTCGGCGGCCAGGGACTGACCACGTTCACCGTGCGCGGATTTACCACTGGCGAGTTCTACCGCAATGGTTTCCCGATCAACCGCGGTTATCCGAACATGCCGGATGCCAACACCATCGAGCGTCTTGAGGTCCTGCGCGGGCCGGCGACCATGCTCTACGGCCGTGGTGATCCGGGCGGCACCTTCAATGTCGTTTCCAAACAACCGTTGCCCGAGCGTACGGTCACACTCGGCAGCCAGCTGAATGACCAAGGCATGCGCCGCGGCACCCTGGATGCTTCCGGTCCGCTCGATGAAGAGGGGCGTCTGGCCTATCGCCTGAACGTGGTGGGCGAGGGCGGCGATACCTTCCGCGATCACGTCGAAACCGAACGCTACGGCGTGACCCCCGTGCTGACCTGGCAAGCCAGCGATGACACCCGAGTGATCTTCGAGGGTGACTTCATGCGCAACAACCATCCGCTGGACCGGGGCGCGACGCGTTATCCCCGGCAGATCGGCACCGCCTCCCGCGACACCTTCTTCGGTGAACCGGACGCCGGCAAGTTGCACAACGACAACAACATGGCGCAATTGCGCTTCGAGCATGTGCTCAATGAGGACTGGACGCTCGGCGGTGGCTTCCAGTGGCTCGACGGTACCTTGCAGGGCAATGCCATTGAAGCCAACGGCATTGCCGCCGACGGCCGGACTCTGGGACGAAATTTCAACTACCGCAAGCTGGAGTGGACGGACAAGGACACCCAACTCAACCTGACCGGTCACTTCTCCACCGGCGGCCTGCAGCACACATTGCTGACCGGTATCGAATACGAAGATTACGACTACCAGTCGATCATCCAGCGCTCCAGCGGCGCGGTGAGTGCCTATCCGATCGATATCTTCAATCCGGTCTATGGGCAGCCCCGTCCGGCACTGACACGCACCCCGACCCACGACAAGGAAAACCTCAAGACCTACGCCGCGTTCGTACAGGACCAGGTGGCCCTGACCGATCGGCTGAAAGTCCTGGCCGGGGCACGTTTTGAACGCTTTGAACACGACTACGAAACCTACGTGCCCGGCGGCAAGAACTGGCAGGCCAGTGACAATGCCGTCACGCCCCGCGTCGGTGTGACCTACGACCTGACTGACACCCTCGCGATTTACGCGGACACCGCGCGCTCCTTCAAGCCCAATACCGGCGCGAGTCGGCAGGGTGGCGGCTTTGAACCAGAGAAAGGCAAGTCCTGGGAGATGGGCATCAAATGGGAAGCGCTGGATCATCAGCTGAGTGTTGACGCGGCGATCTATCAGATTGAAAAGCGTAATGTCCTGACCACTGACCCGGTGGACTCGACGTTCAGCGTGGCTGCCGGGGAAGTGCGCAGTCGAGGGTTTGACCTCAATGTTGCCGGCAATCTGACCCCCGAGTGGCGTGTCATCGGGGGTTACGCCTACGTCGATGCCGAGGTGACCAAGGACAACGTGATCCGCTCCGGCACGCGACTGATGAACATCCCGAAAAACAGCTTCAGCCTGCTCAACGTCTATGAGTTCCAGGACGGTGCCCTCAGTGGTCTGGGTCTGGGGACAGGCGTCAAATATGTCGATGAGCGCGCGGGTCAAACGGCCAACACTGCATTTTCGATGGGGAGCTACACCGTTGTCGACCTGCTCAGCTACTACAAGGTCAATGACAAGTTACGTCTCAATCTCGACCTGAAGAACCTGTTTGACCGGGACTACGACGAGGGCGCATTCGGTAACGTCTACGCCTATCCAGGGGCACCGAGAACGGTGCAGGTCGGCATTTCCTACACGTTGTAGTCCGATCGGGTCTGAAATCCATCATCGGGGGCAGCGGCCCCCGATGACTGTGAGGCTCAGCCGGTCACACATCCTTGCGGAGTCTTTCCGGCAAAACTGTCCACCAGGCTCGCCACAACCATCTCGCCCATGCGGGTGCGGGTCTGCAGGGTCGCGCTGGCGCGATGTGGTTGCAGCACCACTTGTTCCTGGGCAAACAAGGCTTCAGGCACGTTAGGCTCGTCGACGAAAACATCCAGCGCCGCACCCGCGATCTCGCCAGCCGTCAGGGCCGCCACCAGATCGGTTTCGTTGACCAGTTTTCCTCGGGCGACGTTGATCAGGTAGCCGCCCTTGCCCAGAGCCTGCAGCACGGAGGCATCGATGATGGCCTCGGCCTTGTCGGCGGCTGCCGCGAGAATCAGGGCATCACTGTCGCGGGCCAATTGCTTGAGGTCGGCGATGAAGGTGTGGCTGACATCGCTCATCGGTTGCAGGTCGGTGTAACTGATCGGACAGCCAAACGCGGCAGCGCGAGTGGCGACCGCTCGGCCAACCCGGCCCATGCCGACGATGCCGATACGCATGCCGGACACTTGCCGCGCCAAAGGCAGCGGTGCCAATGGGGTCGGGCTTTGCGGCCACTGGCCCGAGCGCACGTAACGGTCACTGGTACACAGCCCACGACACACGGCGATCAGCAAACCGATGGCCAGGTCGGCCACGTCTTCGGTCAGTGCGCCGATGGTCGCGGTCACGCGGATTCCGCGATCCCTGGCGTAGGCCAGGTCTACTGCATCGGTGCCGACACCGTTGACCGCCACCACTTCCAGTTTGGGCAGTTGCGCCATCAACGCCTGACTGATGCCCGTGTGACCACCGGTGATCACGCCGCGAATGTTGGCGCCGTGTTCCTGCAAATACGCCGCTTTGTCGGCCTGCTCGAAATAACGCCTGATCGTGAACAGTTCGCCGAGACGGGCATTGATTTGCGGAATCAGGATCGGGCTGAGCTGCAAGACTTCTGGCTTCATGTAAACCTCACTTACGCAATAAAAAAGCCGGCTCAACCACGGCCGGCAAACGGCATGGCAGTCGCCATGACGGTCATGTTCAGGACGTTGGCCGACAGGGGCAGGCCGGCGATGTAACGCACGGCGTCGGCGACATGCTTGACGTCGACCATCGGCTCCACGGCGATGCTGCCGTTGGCCTGGCGCACGCCTTTGGTCATGCGTACCGACATTTCGGTCAAGGCATTGCCGATATCGATCTGGCTGCAGGCGATATTGAAGTCCCGACCATCCAGCGCCAGCGATTTGGTCAATCCCAGTACCGCGTGTTTGCTGGCGGTGTACGCGCTGCTGAAAGGACGCGGGGTGTGAGCCGAAATCGAACCGTTGTTGATGATGCGGCCACCCTGTGGCTGTTGCCGGCGCATGAGCCCGAACGCGCCACGGGCACAGAGGAAAACGCCATTGAGGTTGGTGTCGATCACGTTTCGCCACTGCTCGAAGGTCAGTTCGTCCAGCGGCACGGCAGGGGCATTGACCCCGGCGTTGTTGAAGACCACGTCCAGGCGTCCGTAGACCTCGGCAATGGTTGCAAACAGCTGGTCGACACTGGCGGGGTCGCGTACATCGGTGGGCACCGCCAAGGCTTCGCGTCCTTCGCCGGCCGCCAGATCGACCAAGGCCTGCAAGGGTTCGGGCCGGCGCCCGGCCAGCACCAGGGTGTAACCGTCGGCCAGCAGGCCCAGGGCTACGGAACGGCCGATCCCGCTGCCGGCGCCGGTCACCAGGGCCACTTTCAAGGATTGAGTGTCAGACATTTTGTTGTTCTCCTTTTTTCAATCACTTAAGGACAGATTCAAGGCCGGGGGCCGACGCGCATTTCGAGTTGGCCAATGCCGTCGATCCCGGCGCTGATGACGTCGCCGGGTTGCAAGACATCGACGCCGGCGGGGCTGCCGGTCATGATCAGATCGCCGGCCTTGAGTGTGACGGATTGCGAGATGCGGCTGATGACTTCACTCACCGACCAGATCTGGCTGTCGAGTCGATCGCGCTGGCGTTCCTCACCGTTCACGCTCAACCATAATTCCCCTTCGAGCCGACCGGTCCGAGTGACCGGCACAATGGCGGTCATCGGTGCGGCGCCTTCAAACACCTTGGCACCTTCCCATGGCAAACCGTCGCGCTTGGCCAGTCGCTGTACGTCACGGCGGGTCAGGTCCAGTCCGGCGGCGTACCCCCAGACATAGGCCAGCGCCTGGCTTTCGGGGATCTGCGCGCCGCCTTCGCCGATGGCCACGACCAGCTCGATTTCATGGGCAAACTCTTCGGTCAGTGACGGGAAGGTCACTTCACCGACGGCGTCCACCACAGTGCTTGCCGGTTTCATGAAGAACACCGGCGGCTGGCGCGGCTGGCCCAGGGTGTCCGGCCACGGGTAGTTGCGGCCGACGCAGAACACGCGTCCGACGGGAAAGCGTTGCTCGCTGCCGACAACCGGCAAGGTCACTGGCAGATCCGGGGTAAAGACGTATTCGGTCATGTTCATCCTGCTGCAAGTCCTGTGTGAAAGGTAAGCGTACGGCGGCAAACGCTGGCGAAGTTGGACGAAAGCCGCCTCAAATTGGAGAAACCGGTTGTTCTGGCTTCAGCGCGTTTTCAACTCGATGCGGTACAGGCGACCGAGCAGCAAGGAATAGGAGAGGGTGCCGATCAGCGCCACGGCACCAATGAACCAGAACGCCCAGGCGAACGAGCCGGTGGCGTGGACGATGGCGCCGATCACGATCGGAGTGACGATGCCGCCGATGTTCGCGGCCAGGCTGGTGATCCCGCCGGTCAGCCCGATCAGTTCCTTGGGCGCCACCTCCGACACCGCCGCCCACGAGGACGACGCGATGCCCTGAGCGAAAAAGGCAATGGTCAGCACGGCGATGCAGATGACGTTCGAGTCGGTGAAGTTCACCAGCACGATCGACATGCCCAGCATCGACCCGACCACCAGCGGCAGTTTCCGGGCGAAAGACATTGAATAACCACGACGGATCAACAAGTCGGAGACGATGCCGGCGAGCAGGATGCCGACCGTTGCGCCCACGAAGGGCATCACGGCAAAGATCCCGGCCTTGATCGTGGTCAGATGGCGTTCTTCAATCAGATAGGTCGGGAACCAGGTGAGGAAGAAGTACAGCGCCGAGGTGCTGGCGAACTTGCCGATGCAAATGGCCCAGACCTGACGGTAACTGAACAGCTCGGCGATCTGCCGCCAGTTGAAACGAGTGCGTTCCTGGCTGCTCTTGACCAGTCCGCCACCGGCCTCGATGTATTTCAACTCTTCTTTGCTGACCTTCTTGCAGTTCAGCGGATCGCGGTACAGATACAGCCACAGCACACCGAAGATGATGCCGAGCGCGCCGGTACTGTAGAAAACATGGCGCCAGTCAAAGGTTGTGGCCAGCCACAGCAAGGCACCGGTAAACAGCGCCGTGCCCAGGTATTGCCCGCAGACGTAGATGCTGCTGGCCATGCCCCGTTCCCGCGCCGGAAACCAAACGGTCACCGCACGGCTGTTGGCCGGAAACGCCGGCGCTTCCATCGCCCCGACGGCCAGGCGCAGGCCGAACAGCGAAGCGAATCCCGTGGCAAAGCCTTGAAACACCGTGACGGTCGACCAACTGATCAGTGAAACCCCGTAGGTAAAACGTGAGCCGAAGCGGTCGGCGATAAACCCGGCCGGCACCAGCGCCAGTGCGTAGGTCCAGGCAAAGGCGGAGAAGATCAGCCCCATTTCAATCTTGTCCAGGCCCAGGTCCTTGGCCATGAACGGAGCGGCAATCGAGATGTTCACCCGGTCGATGTAGTTGATGATCGTCGCAATCAGCAGCAGCGAGAGCATGAACCAGCGCCGTCGTGTCGGCAGCCGCCGGGATGACGCGGCGTCCCTGTCGGCGGCAATCAAGGGGGGCGCGGTGGTTTGAGATGTGTGCGAATTCGACATGAGTGGACCTCGTTATTGTTAGAAGTGTCGAGTTGTTTGCGGACAGCCGACGCCGTTGCCCGCTGTTCGGGGGCAAGGCAATCGAAGTTGAAACCAATGGCAAAAACGGCCAGGGTCAGACGTTCAGCTACGTCTTCCGGCTGGCATCGTCGGTAAAGGGTGGGGAGGGGCGGCGGGGAGCAATTGCAGATTCATGACGTGCGCACCTTTTTTGTTTTTGAATGAGGTTGGGCTGCATGGGAAATACAGTGGTCGTACAACCTCTTGAAATCAATCAAAGTGTTAGATCATTTTTTCCGGAGAAGGGCGCGTCGGATAAACCTGTCCAAAAAAATCCACACCGTGAATTTTCCTTTTGTTTTTCGATTTTTTTCATAAGTTGTTGTTTTTGATATTAAAAAATAATGCCTGTGTGGTCGCTTTTTTTGGACAGTGATCATCGGCAGTGGTGGTGTAAAAAATCACTGAACCTGATGTCATCGTATGACTGCTTGAAGGGCTGGCGCCGAACCTTCAAGATGAGCCACGCCGATTGCTCGGCAACGCCAGGAAAACCTGCCCGAGTACCTGTCGAGGATTCTCAAGAAATGACGTCACAATGCCGTGTGCCCACCTACGTCATGCAGCAACGCAGCGAGATGATGGACTTCTATATTCGTGACAAGAAAGGTCGCCGCGCCGAGACCAGCCCGCATCGACACGAATACTTCCAGATCCAGATCAACCTCGGCGGCGACACGGTGCAGCATATTGGCAACGCGGTTCGTCCATTTCCGCGTAACGCGCTGGCATTCATCCTGCCGCACCGCGTGCACGTGATCCCGCATCCGGCGGACAGCAACTTCATGGTGATCAACTTTTCCCAGACCTTTCTGCTGCCGCATTTGCAGTGCGACCCGATGGATCTGGAGGAGGTATCAATTCTCCTGGCGCCCGAACTGTCGCCGTTCCGCTTTCAGGAGCATCTGGATTTCATACTGGGGGATGAGGACTTCAACGAGGTCTGTGGCTTGATCGAACAGATGCGCGGCCTGGACGAGAATCGTCAGTTCGGTACACGCGAAGTGCTCAAGGGATTGCTGCTGCAACTGGTAGGCAAGGTGTGCGTCCTGTATGCCGAACCGCTCAAGCGCCTGGCAGAAGAGAATGCCGCGCAAGCCAGCCGGCGGGATGCGCTGAGCCGGATGTTCGAGTATCTGCGCAAGAACATTGCCGACCCCGATCTCAATCTGATCAAGGTCGCGGCGGCGACCTATCTGTCACCGACCTATCTCACGCACTGGCTGCGCAAGGAAATCGGCAAGACCTTCACCGAGCTGGTGCTGGAACGCAGAATGCACGCGGCACGCAATTACCTGCTCAATGGAACCCGGCCGGTGGGCGAGGTGGCGAGGTTGTGTGGGTTTGCGGATGAAGCTTATTTCTCCCGACGGTTTCGCCAGATCCACGGACAGCCACCTGGACAGTTCCGCCGTCGGCAACTGGACCCGGACACCCCGCAGTCACCTGTAGATGCCTGATCGGCTAATGCGACGAAACATAAACCGAGGCCGACGACGGCGCAGGCAACGCATACGTTGCCTTCATCCACTCGATCTCCGCTTGCGGCGTTCGGCCGAAGAAGCGTTTGAACTCGCGGCTGAACTGCGAAGCGCTTTCATAGCCGACGCTGAATGCCGCCGCTGAGGCAGTCATGGCATGGCGCAACATCAAAAGTCGCGCCTGATGCAGGCGCGTCGATTTCAGGTATTGCATGGGAGAGGCGTCCGTCACACTGCGAAAATGCAGGTGAAAACTGGGCACGCTCATGCTCGCCTCGCGCGCCAGTTGCTCGACGTCCAGACGCTCCTGATAGCTGCTGTGGATCTTGCGGATCGCCCGCGTCACCTTGCCGAAGTGCCCCTGTCGATTGAGTGCGGCGCGCATCGAGCCGCCTTGTTCGCCGGTCAGGATGCGGTAATAGATTTCCCGCAACAGCGACGGCCCCAATATCTGCGCTTCACCCAGAATGCTCATGGCTTCGAGAAAGCGCAGCGTTGATGCGCGCAGGCGGTCGTCCATCGGTGAGGCGAACATGCCCTTGGGTGGCGCATCACTCGGGCCGTGGACGTCATCCACTTGCTGCATCAACTCGCTGGCCACCTGGAAATCGAGTTGCATATAGATCGCGAGCATTGGCTCGTCCTCAGAGGCGTCGGTCTCCATGGTGAAGGGGATCGGAACCGACACCACCAGGTAATGCTGGGCGTCATACACGTAGACGTCATCGCCCAGATACCCGCGCTTCCGGCCCTGACAGAGAATCACGATGCCGGGGTCGTACAGCACCGGCGTGCGGGTCAACGGCCGGTTCGAGCGCAGGAAGCGCACGCCCTCCAGCGCGCTGAGGTTGTAGCCCTCGACCGGTGCCAGCGTTTCCATGAGCTGCACCATGCGCGAAGTGCTTGGGTCGGCCTGTTTCATCGGGTTCTCTCTGTGGGCCGTTCAATGGTCGGTGGAACGGGTTAGCGCTTCCCATTGATCGATCTCGCTGGCGGCGCTTTTCAGCTTGTCGCGCACCAGGCTCAATGCATCGCTGCCGAGCAACAGATGCGCCGGTGGAGAAGGGCTGGCGATGATCTGCAACATCGCCTGCGCCGCTTTGCGCGGATCGCCGAGCTGCTTGCCGCTCTTGTCTTCCCGCGCCTTGCGCACCGGATCGAAGCTGGCGTCATAGTCGGCGATGCTGCGGGGCGTGCGCTGCATCGAACGGCCGGCCCAGTCGGTCCGAAATGAACCCGGTGCGACGGCGGTCACGAAGATATTGAACGGCGCCAGTTCCTTGCTCAGGGTATCGGAGATGCCTTCGAGCGCAAACTTGCTGCCGCAGTAGTACGCGATACCCGGCATGGTGATTGTGCCGCCCATCGAGGTGATATTGAGAATATGACCCGCCCGCCGCTGGCGAAAGAACGGCACAAACGCCTTGGTCACCGCGACCGCGCCGAACACATTCACGTCGAACTGGCGGCGCATGTCCTCCAGCGGCGATTCTTCGAAAATGCCTTCGTGACCGTAGCCGGCGTTGTTGACCAGCACATCGACCGGGCCGTGGGTCGCTTCGACAGTCGCCACGACGCCTTCGATGCGGTCGAAGTCGGTGACGTCCAGCAGCACGCCGTACGCATTATCGATAGAAAGAGCCTGAAAGGCTTGCAGGTCGGCTTCGTTGCGAACGGTGCCGATGACGCGGTGGCCGGCAGCCAGCGCTTCTTTGGCCAGCGCGTGGCCGAAGCCGCTGCTGACGCCGGTGATGAAGAGGGTTTTGGTGGTGGTCATGACGGGCTCTCGTGAATGCGGTTTCAGCTCATGGTATCCATCGAAGAAACACTCACCTATGTCGGTTTGTCTTTGATCATTGCCTATTCCTATCAACGGGGCGACAAACGGCCAATGAGCTTTTTGCGTTGCTCCGGGTATCCAGGCAGCAACAGATCCAATGTGCTGATATTTTTCCATTCTGCGCAACGCTCGCGAATAAAGAGGACGAAATGAAGAAATCAACGGACTGGCCCGCAGACGATAACGAGTTGGCGCAATTGCGCGCGTTCAACCGCAAGCTTGCCCGGCTGCCGCGCTTTCGTATCCGCAATCGCATCACGCCACGGGCGATTCAGTTGCTGTTGCGGCTAAGCCAATTGGGCGGCGCAAGAAAGTTGCTCAAGCACGGGCTCGAGGCCGAACGAAAAGTGGTGGGTGTCGACGGCGCATCAGTGCCGGTGCGGATTATTCGGCCAAAGACAAAGGCCAAAGGTGTGGTGCTGGATATTCATGGTGGCGGCTGGGTCATCGGCAACGCGCAGATGAACGACCCCCTCAACATCGCCATGGTGAAAGCCTGCGACGTGGCAGTGGTCTCGGTCGACTATCGGCTTGTGGTCTCGACTCCGATCGAGGGCGTCATGCAGGACTGCCTCACGGCGGCCCGCTGGCTGCTGAGCGATGACTGCCGCGAGTTTGCGAACCTGCCCGTCATCGTCGTGGGCGAGTCGGCAGGCGGCCATCTCGCCGTCGCGACCCTGTTGCAACTCAAACAGTGGCCGGACCTGCTCGAACGGGTGAGCGGGGCGCTGCTGTATTACGGCGTCTACGACCTGACCGGAACCCCCAGCGTACGCAACGCCGGCCCCGATACCTTGCTGCTGGACGGGCCGGGGATGGTTGAAGCGCTGCAAATGCTCACTCCGGGATTGAGCGATGAAGAACGCCGGCAGGCGCCGTTGTCACCGCTCTACGGTGACTTCACCGGTTTTCCGCCAGCATTGATGTTCGCTGCGCAACTGGATCCGCTCAGGGATGACACGCTTGAGTTGGCTGAACGTTGGGGCAGGGCGGCGGAAGTGGAGGTGCACCTGTTGCCGGAAACCGCACATGGTGTGATTCATTTTCCGCTGGGGTTGGCGGGGAGGGTGCTTGGGTATAGTCGTGCGTGGGTTGCAGGGCGGCTTGTTGAGAGGTGAGCTATCGACCCTCACTCAGCCGCCACCTTGAATTGCTCGAGAATAAGTTCAGCCAATGTCCTGACAGGCTCGGTGAAACTTCGCCGAGGCCTGTGCACCAGTCCGATATCACGATGGAACGTGTGTTGGCCGAGATCAAGCGCCCGCACACCTGACGGCCATTGCTGATGGGTGGCCGTCTGCGGCACGAGCGCGCCCCCTACGCCATTTTCCACCAGCCTGATAATGGCCTCCAGCTCATCCAGCTCAGAGACTTCACGCAAAGTGAAATGCATCTGTCGCAGGAAACGATCGACCTGCCTGCCGCCGAATGAAGAGCGGTCATACCGAATGAACGGCAGGCTTGAGAGCAGTTCGATCCAGTCTTCTCCCGGTACGTCCTTGGGCACGATCAGACGGTAGGGTTCAAGCGCCAGCGTGGTCCAGCGCAGATCGCTTTGAAGCGAGAAGGGCGGCCGAATGATCGCCGCCATGTCGATTTCGCCAGTATCCACCAGGTTCACCAGCTCCATGGAAAGACCGGGCACGACACGCGTTCGGCATTCCGGGCACTGTTGGTGAAACCTGGCGAGTGCGTCCGGGAGAAACGATCGCTGGACAGAGGCGATTGCACCGACGTTGACCAGAATGCGGGTGGAAAGACCGACGGTGGTCGATCCCAGGTTGTCGTAAAGACGAAGCAGCTCCTGCGCCTGAAGCAGGACTTGCTGGCCCATCCTGTTGAGGTGGGCCGTGCGTCCTTTTCTGTCGAATATTTCAAAGCCGAGCTCGGCTTCCAGACGTTGAATCTGGGCGCTCACCGCCGCCTGGGTGAGGCCTATCCGGTTGCCGGCAGCTGCGAAAGTGCCTTCCCGGGCGACGGCAATGAGGGTCTTGAGTTCTTTGATCATTCACAAATATTAGTTGTGTTTCTGAGAAATATATATTGATTTTTTTGCTGTCAGTGTCGCCCTACGATGTGCTCACCAACCACAAAAACCGTATCGGAGTCCTGATGAGCCTTTCGCCATTCCACCTCGCCATCCCCGTTTACAACCTGGCTGCAGCCCGCACTTTTTACGGTGAGGTCTTCGGCCTGGAAGAGGGTCGTTCCAGTAACCAATGGGTCGACTTCAACTTTTACGGGCATCAACTGGTGATTCACGAACACCCGAAAACCGCGTCTCAGGAAAGCGTTCACAGCAACCCGGTCGACGGGCACGACGTTCCTGTTCCTCACTTCGGCATCATCCTGGGATGGGAAGAGTGGGAAGCGCTGGCAGAGCGCCTCAAGTCTTTCGGTACCGAATTTGTGATCGAACCTTACATTCGATTCAAAGGACAGGTTGGCGAGCAAGCCACGATGTTCCTGTTCGACCCTTGCGGCAATGCCCTCGAATTCAAGGCCTTCAAGGATATGAGCCAGCTCTTCGCCAAGTAAGAAACGCAATGGCACAACGGCGTTGTGCCATTTGATCTCAAGTGAGCTGGAAGCTCATGACTCTAGCAACTGCCGAATTGATGCAGTCCTTTCATTCCAACAAAAAGGCTAGACATGAAACGTATTCCCCTGGTGTGGCAAATCGTTGCCGGGCTGTTGCTTGGCGTGCTCGTTGGTTGGTACTTCAACACCCATCCGCAGTATCAGTCGTGGGTCAGTGCGGAGATCCTGAAACCGCTTGGCGATATCTTCATCAAGATGATGAAGATGGTGGTCGTGCCCATCGTGTTCTGTTGCATGATCCTGGGTATCGCCGGTGGCGGGGATAACAAGTCGTTCGGCCGGATGGGCATCAAGTCGCTGGGCTATTTCTTTGCGATCACCGGCCTGGCCATCGTGATCGGCCTGTGTTTCGCGAACCTCTTCGAACCCGGTACGGGCACCGATATTTCGGGCATCGCGCATGGTGCTACCGCCATCACGATGGAGCCTTCGAAGGGCGCGCTCGTGATTATGCAAAACATCGTTCCGGATAACGTTCTGGTGGCGATGTCCGAGGCGAAGCTGCTTTCGGTCCTGTTCTTCGCGGTGTTGTTCGGTGTCGCGCTGAACGCATTGCCCAAGGAAAAAAGTGCACCTGTGGTTGCGCTGGTCCAAGGCATTTCGGATGCGATGTTCAGGATCGTCTCGATCGTCATGGCCTATGCCCCGATAGGGGTGTTCGGCATGATCGGTGCGACCGTCGCGACCTTCGGTTTTGCCTCGTTGTTGCCCCTGCTCAAGTTGATTGGTGTGGTTTATCTGGCGCTGATCGTCTTCGCATTGGTAGTGCTCGGAGGAATCAGTTACCTGATCGGCGAGAACATCTTCAAGTTGATCAGGTATTTCCGCGACGAGTTGATTCTTGCGTTCTCCAGTGCTGCCTCCGCAGCGGTCATGCCGCAGTTGATGAGCAAGCTGGAGAACTACGGGGTGCCACGGCGTATTGTCAGTTTTGTGGTGCCAGTGGGGTACGCGTTCAACCTTGATGGCGCCTCGATCTTCCTCGGGGTGGCGACAATCTTTATCGCCCAGCTTTATGGAATCGATCTGTCGCTTTCTCAGGAAATCCTGCTGGTGGTGACCATGGTGCTGACCTCCAAAGGTGCTGCCGGGGTGCCTGGATTCGCCATCGTCATCCTGTCGGCCACATTGGCGTCTGCCGGTCTACCGCTGGAGGGCGTGGCACTGATCGCCGGCATCTTCAGGATTATCGACAGCGGCACCACCACCCTGAATGTGTTGGGCAATGCGATCGCGCCCCTGGTGATCGCCAAATGGGAGAGGGTGACTCTTGAGCCTTCGCGCACCCGCCCGGACGTACAAAAGGCCTGACGATCACAAGGAGCACTGACGGCGCTGCACGAGTAAACGCCTGCTGATGTACAGGCGATTTTTTTCATCAGGTTACTAGACGACCGGTCTGATATTGAAGGTATGCAACATGATTGATAACAGTCGCAACACGGATCTTTTTTCTCCCATGCAAATGGGCGCCCTGCAATTGACCAACCGGATTGTCATGGCGCCCGTGACCCGCAGCCGGATGGCTGAAGACGGCGTTCCGAACGAGTTGCACGCTACTTACTACGCACAGCGCGCGAGTGCCGGCTTGATCATTGCCGAAGCGACAAACATTTCGGCGCAGGGGCGTGGCTACGCCATGACGCCGGGGATCTGGTCGAACGCGCAGGTGGCGGGGTGGAAAAAAGTCACGGACGCCGTCCATGCCGCAGGTGGCAGGATTGTCAGCCAGCTGTGGCACGTGGGGCGTTTTTCCAGCGTCGAGTTGCAGCCCGACCGCGCCGCTCCCGTTGCGCCCTCGGCGATCAAGGCAGAAGGCAGCACCTACACCGAGAACGGCTTTGTCGAAGTGTCGATGCCCCGAGCGCTGGAGACATCGGAGATTCCCGGCATCATCGAGCAATACAAGCGCGCCGCTGAAAATGCCAGGCGTGCCGGTTTCGATGGCGTGGAGGTTCATTCGGCGAACAGCTATCTGCTCGACCAGTTTCTGCGTGACTCGACCAATCAGCGCACTGACCGGTATGGCGGCACCATTGAGAACCGCGCCCGACTGACGCTTGAAGTCACTGAAGCGGTGATTTCGATCTGGGGCAGTGACCGCGTCGGCATTCGTCTTTCGCCGGTCACGCCCGATGCCGGAAACACACCTCCCGACAGCAATGTCATGGCGACCTACGGATATCTGATTCAGCAGCTCAACCGGCTCAATCTGGCCTATCTGCACTTCGTCGAAGGCGCCACCGCGACCTCGCGCACGGTTCCTGATGGCGTTGATCTGGATGCATTGAGCGCGCAGTTCGAAGGCCCCTTCATCGGCAATAACAACTACGACCTCGAGATGGCACTGGAGCGCCGGGCGCAGGGCCGGATTGACGCGGTGGCGTTCGGGCGCCTGTTCATTTCCAACCCCGACCTCGTGGAGCGCCTGCGTCGGGGCACCGAACTGACCATCGCACCACGCGAGAGCTACTACGGAGGCGGCGCCAAGGGCTACACCGACTGGCCAACGGCTGACCATTGATTTGTGCGCCCCGTGCCGGATCGGCGCAGGGCGGCTCGATTGAAAAACACATTCACAGCAATCAGGAGTTCATCATGAGCCATCCAACTTACGTGCAGGAATACAACGCAATCGTCGAAGTGCTCAGCCAGTACAACGAAGGTGGAGCAAAGGCTGACAGCGCCTTGATGAAGCCCGCGTTCAATGCGCAGGCGACCATGTTCGGGGTTGACGACGGCAAGCTCGTCGGCGGCGTGATCCAGAATCTGTATGACGTCATCGACAGCGCGTTCCGTCCATCCCCCGAAGCCGAAGCCGCCATCGTTCGCATCGATATCGTCGGCACGGCTGCGAGTGCCCGGGTCGATACCGACAATGTGTCAGGGTTTCGTTTCACCGACTTCTTCAACCTGCTGAAGGTGGAAGGCAAGTGGACGATCGTCAGCAAGATCTACCACACCCACCCGAGCGTCTGAGCCCTCGTCGTCTGCCCCGGCAACACCGGGGCAGCACGGATTACGCCTGATCCATCGCCTCGGTCAGTCCCTGATCCTCACCCAGAAACCCGCCACTCTGGTGCTGCCAAAGCCGCGCATAGGTGCCGTTCTTCGCCAGCAGTTCGGTGTGGGTGCCTTGCTCGATGATGCGCCCCTCATCCATGACAATCAGTCGATCCATCGCCGCAATTGTCGACAGTCGATGGGCGATGGCGATCACGGTCTTGCCCTGCATCATTTCATCGAGGCTTTCCTGGATGGCGACTTCGACTTCGGAATCCAGGGCGCTGGTGGCTTCGTCGAGCAACAGGATCGGCGCGTTCTTGAGCATCACCCGGGCAATGGCAATGCGCTGGCGCTGGCCACCGGAAAGCTTGATGCCGCGCTCGCCCACCAGGGTGTCGTAGCCGGTGTGGCCCTGGCGGTCGCTGAGCTGGTTGATGAAGCCGTCGGCCTGGGCGTTGGCCGCAGCACGCTGGATCTGTTCGTCGGTGGCGTCCGGTCGGCCGTAGGCGATGTTGTCGCGAATCGAGCGGTGCAGCAGGGAGGTGTCCTGAGTGACCATGCCGATCGCGCTGCGCAGGCTGTCCTGTGTCACCTGCGCGATGTTTTGCCCGTCGATGCGAATCTCGCCGCGATCCACGTCATAGAAGCGCAGCAGCAGATTGATCAGCGTGGATTTACCGGCGCCGGAGCGGCCCACCAAACCGATTTTTTCCCCCGGTCGGATGCTCAGGCTCAAGCCGTCGAGCACCTGGCGTTCGCCGTTGTAGTTGAAGCTGACGTTGTCGAATTCCACGGCGCCGCCGGAAGGCACCAGCACGCCGGCGTCCGGCGCATCCTGGACCTTGGGGCCACGGGTCAGGGTGTCCATGCCGTCCTGCACCGTGCCGATGTTTTCGAACAGCGACGTCATCTGCCACATGATCCAGTGCGACATGCCATTGATGCGCAGCGCCATGGCCGTGATCGCCGCCACGGCCCCGGTGCCGACTTCGCCCTGATGCCACAGCCACAAGGCGTAGCCGCCGGCGCCCATGATCAGCCCGACCACCAGCGCCTGATTGACGATCTCGAACTGGCTGACCAGACGCATCTGGCGGAAACCGGTCTGCTTGAAATCCTCCATCGCCGCCCGCGCAAAATGCGCTTCACGTTTGGAGTGGGAGAACAGTTTGACGGTGGTGATGTTGGTGTAGGCGTCCGAAACCCGGCCCGTCATCGACGATCGCGCGTGGGCCTGTTCCTGGCCGACCTGGCCCAGGCGCGGTACGAAATACAGCATCGCCAGCCCGAACAGCGCGACCCAGGCAATGAACGGCAGCATGAGTTTCAGGGCGAAGCCGCCGGCCAGGGCGATGATCGCAATGAAATAGACGCCGATACCCGGTGCGATTTCGATGACGGTGAACAGCACCTCGCGCACGGCCAGCGCCGTCTGCATCACCTTGGTCGTGACCCGACCGGAAAACTCGTCGGAGAAGAACGAAAGGCTCTGCCGCAGCATCAGTCGATGGAAATCCCAGCGCAGACGCAGCGGCAGATTGATCGCCAACACCTGATGCTGAACCATGGTGCGCAGCGCCACCAGCCCGACGCTGGTCAGCAACACGATGCCGATGCCCCACAGCACGCGGCTCTCCTGGCCGTTCACATCGCCGCCGGCCTGCCAGGTCGAGAGCAGATCCACGACCTGACCCAAAAAGGAAAACAACCAGGCTTCGTAGATCGACACACCGGCACTGAGCAGCGCCAACGCGAGGATATAGCCGCGAGCGCCACGGGTGCAGGCCCACAGGAATCGCGCCAGACCGACCGGCGGTGGCGGCGCTTCGTCGGGCGGGAAGGGGTCGAGCCGTTGTTCAAACAGGCGAAGCATTGGGGGTCTCCGAAATCATCAGTTGCGGGGATTCTGCCACTTATCGATCACATTGAGGGGCCGCAGGTTCAGTGCATGATCTTTTGAGGGAAAACCCTCATTGTTGTAACGCTGACGCCTTACTAGCATGAACTCCGACGTTGACCCACTCGATGGAGAGCACCATGGCTACCACGCAGACTGACGACAAGCGCCCAACCCCCGATCCGGCCGAGGACAACGCGTTTTTCCCCTCGCCATATTCCCTCAGCCAGTTCACTTCGCCCAAATCCGATCTCAGTGATGCCGAGTACCCGAACCGTTACAAGGGCGGGCGCTGGAAGGTCCTGATGATCGGCGCGGACGAGCGCTATCTGTTGACCGACAACGGCACCATGTTCTCCACGGGCAATCACCCGGTTGAAACGCTGCTGCCGATGTATCACCTCGACAAGGCCGGTTTTGGCTTTGATGTCGCGACGCTGTCGGGCAATCCGGTCAAGTTCGAATTCTGGGCCATGCCCTCCGAAGACGCCGAAGTGAAGGGCTTCTACGAGCAATACCGCGATCAGTTCAAGCGTCCACTCAAGCTGTCCCAGGTGATCGAAGAAGCGCTGGGCGAGGACTCTGATTACATCGGCGTGTTCATTCCCGGCGGCCACGGCGCGCTGATCGGCCTGCCGGAAAGCGAGGACGTGAAAAAGATCCTGCAATGGGCAATCGCCAAGGACAAATTCGTCATTACCCTGTGCCACGGCCCGGCGGCGCTGCTGGCGGCCGGCCTCGGTGAAACAAAAGACTCATGCATCTTCAACGGTTACCGGATTTGCGCCTTTCCCGATGCCCTGGACTCTACAACCCCCGACATCGGTTACATGCCCGGCCACCTGACCTGGAAATTCGGCGAGCAGTTGCAGGCGCTCGGTGTGGAAATCACTAACCAGGACATTTCCGGGGCCACGCTTCAGGATCGCAAACTGCTGACCGGTGACAGTCCGCTGGCGGGCAACGCACTGGGCAAACTGGCGGCCGCCGCGCTCCTCAAAGAGGTCACGTCGGGGTGAGCTCCGGACCTGCCGAAGCACTCTTGCGCGCCGCCCTCGACATCGAGGCGGCGCCCACGCTGGTGGCGATCCAGAAGGCCGTTCGCGGTTTCGCCGGGGCCTATGGTTACGATCGGTTCGTCCTGTTCTCCGCCACCTCGGCGTCGGAGGACGTGGTCGAGCGCATTTATTGGGTGGAAGGCGACTGGTTCGGCGACGGCATCGCTGTCGACGCCCAGACCTACGTTCAGCGCTGCCCAGTGACTCGCCACCTGTTGGACGCCCGCGAATCGTTCTTCTGGAGCAAGGTGCAGGAGCAGAGCGGCGAACTGTATCGGCTGGTTCGCGTGCCAAGCGGCCCGGGCGTGCATGGATTGCAGATTCCGGTCTTCGGTCCACAAGGGCTTGAAGGCGCCATGAGTCTGGGTGGCGAACAGATCGATGCCTCGGCGCGGGTTCGTCTGGCGCTGGGCATGCTCGCCTCGGTGGCGTTTTTCTCCGCCCGACGCTTGCTCGAAGCGCCGCTGGACGAGACGGCCGGAAAACTCTCGACCCGCGAGCGCGAAGTGCTGGCGTGGGTCGCCGCCGGTCGCCGGCAGGCCGACA
Organism: Pseudomonas sp. FG35; assembly: GCF_057809295.1. Lineage (NCBI taxonomy): Bacteria > Pseudomonadati > Pseudomonadota > Gammaproteobacteria > Pseudomonadales > Pseudomonadaceae > Pseudomonas > Pseudomonas sp. FG35. Next base: position 24,934 of record NZ_JBMDJR010000001.1, read on the forward strand.
TCGCCGCCACACTCGGCTTGTCCGGGCGCACGGTGGAAAATCACCTGCGTTCGGCGCGTCGGCATCTGGGCGTGGCCACCACTGCTCAGGCCATCAAAATTGCCATTCGCAAGGGTGAAATAAAGGGGTGAGGTTCTCACTCTGCCGGTGCCGTGCTTGAACGGCGGTGCAAAACTCCTATGATGCAAAGGGCCCGCGCCGGCTGTCTGTAACCGGCGCAGCCCTTTACGTTTTTTAGAGAGATCGATCCTCGTGGAGTCTTTTCCGGACGCATTGCGCGAATCCCTCACGACCGAATTCATTTTTGGACCGTTCTGTGTCGTTCCAGGCAAACGTCTGCTGACCCGCAACGGGGTGGCGGTCGAGATCGGCGGACGGGCGCTGGATCTGCTGATCGCCTTGCTTGAGCAGCCGGGGCGGGTGCTGTCCAAGTACGACCTGATCGACAAGGTGTGGCCCGACAGTGTGGTGGCCGAAGGCAGTCTGCGTTTCCATATGACCGGCCTGCGGCGGATTCTCGGCGATGGCGAGGAGCAGGCACGTTACATCGCGACCCAGGTGGGCGTGGGGTATGCCTTCGTCGCGCCGCTGGAAAGAAAACAGACCGCTGTGCACCCGGCGCCCATCGCGACCCGAGCCACAGAGGGCGTCTGCAGTCTGCCGCCACGGGCCAGACTGATCGGCCGCGAGATCGATCTGCAACTGGTCATCGACCATATGCAGCAACCGAGGTTGTTCACCATCGTCGGCCCCGGCGGCGTCGGCAAGACCAGCCTGGCCATCGAAGTGGCGCACCGCATCGCCGCCCAAGGCTATGAGCGCGTCAGCTTCGTCGATCTGGCACAAGTGGAAGACAGCGCGCTGGTGCCATCGGCACTGGCCCGATCGCTGGACATCCCGGTGCAGGCCGAAGACCCGATGTTCGTCCTGCTCGCGCATTTGCGCGAGCAGCGGTTGATGCTGGTGATCGACAATTGCGAACACCTGATCGACGCGGTGTCGATCCTTCTGGAACAGATCAGCGACACCGCGCCGGAGGTCGGGGTTCTGGCCACCAGTCGCGAGCCGCTGCGGGTGCGTGGCGAATACGTGCACTGGCTCAATCCACTGGAATTTCCCCGTGAGCCGCAACACCTCGGCGTTGAGGAGTTGCTGGCATTCCCGGCCATCAAGCTGTTTGTCGAACGCGCGTCGTTGAGCAATGCCACGCTGCTGGAAGCGGGCGGCGGGCAAATGATTGCGGACATTTGCCAGCGGCTGGAGGGCATGGCGCTGCCGATCGAGCTGGCGGCGATGCGGGTCGCCAGCCACGGATTGAAGGCCACCCACGCGCTGCTCGGCGAGCGTTTTTCGCTGGGCTGGTCGGGACGCAGGACGGCGGTGCCGCGCCATCAGACCCTGCGTGCCATGCTCGACTGGAGTTATGACCTGCTGTCGCCGCAGGAGCGTCTGGCGCTGGAGCGGTTTTCGGTCTTCGTCGGGCCGTTTTCCCAGGAAGCCGCCGCGCAGGTAGTTGCCGAATCGCAACACGAAAGCGCCACAACGGCCGCGATCCTCGATGATCTGGTGTGCAAGGGACTGGTCACGGTCGATCACAGCGACTCGACGGATTCGTATCGCTTGCTGGAGATGACGCGCGCCTACGCCCGGGAGAAATTGACAGCGCGGGGAGAGGCCGAGGTCAATGCGCTGGCGTTCCGCCACGCGGCGTTTTACATGGATTTGCTTGGGCATCTGGGAACTTCCCCCGACGAAATTTTCCGTCACTCGGCGCGTCTGGCCAGCCAGTTGGGCAATGTTCGCGGTGCGCTGGAATGGAGCTTCGGGCCCCACGGCGATCCCGGCCTGGCGTTGCCGCTGGCGGCTGCGAGCGCGCCGTTGTTCCTGCATTTTTCCTTGCTGGTCGAGTGCCGCACCTGGTGTTCCCGGGCGGTGGAACTGCTGGAGCTGGGGTACTACGGCACGCCCACCGAAATGGAACTGCAAGCCGCGCTCGGTCTGGTGCTGATGTTCACCCGAGGCAACAGTGAAGCCGCGGAAAAAGCCTTGCTCCGGGCGCAGGACATTGCAGTCGCGTTGAACGACTACGGCTCACAATTGCGGCTGCTGGGCCGCTTGCAGATTTTCTACGAACGCATCGGTGATTTCCCGTCGTCGCTGGCCTGGGCGGAGCAGGCCGCGGTGGTCGGCAACATCCTCAACGAGCCTGCCGCCATCGCGATTGCCTCATCGCTGACCGGCATCTCCCATCATCTGCTCGGCAACCAGCGTCTGGCCCGTCAGGAACTGGAAAGCTCGTTGCGCAACAGCTTGCCGTCCCATCCCAGCAACACGATTTACTACGGCTTCGATCACCGCAATCGCACGGGGCTGGCGCTGGCGCGCTCGCTGTGGCTGCTGGGCTATCCCGACCAGGCGCGGCGCTGGGCCGAGCAGATTGAGGCCGAAGCGTCGGCGTTGCAGCATCCGGTCACCTACTGCATCGCCATGGTCTGGATCTTGTGCATCTATATCTGGACCGGTGATCTGGCGAAGGCCACCGCGAGCCTTGAGCGGTTCAGCGCCATCGCCGAAACCAACGCACTCGGCCCCTACATTGCCGCCTGCCACGGGTTGCGTGCGGCGATCGCCATCCGCGCCGAGGAGCCGGGGGATGCAGTTGCCATGCTGGAAGAAAGTCTGGCGCGGTTGCGGGGCATGCGTTACGAACTGCTGACGACCTCATTTGAAATCGCACTGGCCGAAGGCCTGATCCTGGTGGGCCAACACCCAAAGGCACTGACCCTGGTCGACAGCACCATCGATCACTGCCGCCGAAGCGGTGATGCCTTTGCGCTGCCGGAGTTACTGCGGATCAAGGCCGGTATTCTCAAGGTCATCCAGGCCGAAGCTGAACAAGTCATGCTGGCCGTTCTTGAGGATTCCATCACGTTGAGCCGCGAGCAGGGCGCCTGGGCGTGGGAGTTGCGGTCAACGATGGATCTTGCCCGTTTCTGGCTTGAACAGGGTCAGCCGGATCATGCCCGGACGTTGCTCGGCGCCTGTCGCGAGCGGGCTTCGGAAGGCTTCGACAGCCTTGATCTGCGTCGGCTGGAAAGTTTCTGGCAGAGCCTGCACGCTACTCCGGCGTAATCAGGGCGGCCATTTTCACCAGGTCCGCCAGCGAACGGGCCTTCATCTTGCGCATGACCTTGCCGCGATGGGCCTTGACGGTGATTTCGCTGATGTTGAGGTCGGCGGCAATCAGTTTGTTGAGTCGCCCGCTGACCACCGAAGCCATGATTTCCTGCTCGCGCGGCGTCAGGGTCTTGTAAGCCTCAAGCAGTGCACGCAGATTCTTTTCTCCTTCCAGCGCCACACGACTGCTTTGTAGCGCATCGGCCATGGCGCTGAGAATCACGTCGTCGTTGAACGGCTTGGTCAGAAACTCCACCGCACCGGCCTTCAGGGCCCGCACCGTGCGCGGAATATCGCCGTAGCCGGTGATGAAGATGATTGGCATGTTGTAGCGTTCGTCGGCCAGGGCGGTCTGCAGATCCAGTCCGCTCAGGTCGGGCAGGTTGATGTCCAGTACCAGGCAACTGGGCACCAGCGCTCTGGGCGCGTCGAGAAAATCCTGCGCGGACTCGAACAGTCGTGGCTGCCATCCGGCGAAGCGGATCATCAGTTCCAGCGACTCGCGCACGGAAATGTCGTCATCGACAACGAAGACGACGGGCGTGACCTCACTCATCGGTAATGCTCCACGGGAAGGGGCGATTGCGTTGTTCGCGTTCAACATGTCGATTCCTTGTTATGTTCGGCTTCACGCTCAGTCGAGGGGCAGGGCGGCGCTCAGGGCCTTGAGCAATTGGGCTTCGCTGAAGGGTTTGAACAGGCACTCCACGGCGCCACCGTTCAGCAGCTTCGCCTGTTCGCTGGCGTCGCCGTGCGCGGTAATGAAAACCACCGGAATGCGATAGCCACGGCGTAGCAGCTCGCGTTGCAGATCCGGGCCCGACATCCCCGGCATGGCCACGTCGAGAATCAGGCAATGGGTCAGGTCCAGATAGGGCGATGCCAGAAAAGCCTGCGCCGAGGCAAACGCCTGGACGGCAAAACCGAACTCCTTGATCAGGTCTGGCAGTGATTCACGAACCGATTCGTCGTCATCGACCACCGATACGAGCAAAGGCGTACCCATCAATCATTCTCCACGGTGCGATCGGCGAGGTCGCGGTTAGCGGTTTGCGGCAAGTCCGTCGAACTCGGGATGGCAAAGGTAAACGTCGCACCCGGTCCGTCGTTGGCGCTGGCCCAGAGTTTGCCGTCGTGGCGCTCGATAATCGAGCGACTGATGGACAGACCGACGCCCATGCCCGAGCTTTTGGTGGTGTAGAACGCGTTGAAGATGCGCTCGATGTCCTGCGGATCGACGCCGTTGCCGCTGTCTTTCACCGCCAGGTAAACGCTCTCGTCCGCCCCAAGCCCGGTGCTGACGATCAATTGCCGGGGCCGACCGTGGATCGCGCTCATGGCCTCGGCGGCGTTCATGATCAGGTTGAGGATCACCTGCTGCAGCTGGACCCGGTCGCCTCTGACCAGCGGCAGGGCTTCGGCAAATTGTGGATGCAGCACCACGCCGTTGCGTTGCAGTTCACCCAGCAGCATGGCGATGACTTCCCGTGCCGCGTCATTCAGATTGACGTCTTCAATCGTGATGCTTTTCTTCGAGAACAGCGCCCGCAGTCGATTGATCACATCGGCTGCGCGATTGCCGTCGCGAATGGTGCGGCGCGCGGTTTCCCGGGCGCCATCGACATTCGGCGGGTCGGCGCCCAGCATGCGCAGGCAGGTGCTGGCGTTGGTGATGATGCCGGCCAGCGGTTGATTGACCTCGTGGGCAATCGACGCCGTGACCGCGCCGAGGCTGGCGACCCTGGCCAGGTGTGTCAGTTCCGAGCGCGCCTTGCTCAAGACCTCTTCGGCGAGCCGGCGCTGGGTAATGTCCTGCAGGGCGGCGATGTATTCGAAACCGTCCGGCGCATGGGGGATCGAGTGCGCCACCAGCCGCACGTATTTCACCGTGCCGTCGGGCATCAGCAGCCGGTGCTCGTGTTCGAAGTCGCGCCCCTTGCGGCGTTGACGCTTGATCATTTCCCGATGACTGGAGATATCGTCCGGGTGCACGCGGCGATAGATCGCCTCGAAACCTGGCGGCGTGTCCGGGTCCAGTTCAAGGATGCGGTAGACCTCGTCCGACCAAGAGATCTCGTCGGTGCTCACCCGCCAGGAAAACGTGCCGGTGGCGCTCAGGCGTTGGGCCTTGGCCAGAAAGACTTCCGCCCGCTTGCGGTCTTCGATGTCGGTGTTCTCGCCATACCAGCGCACGACCCGCCCCGTATCGTCGCGCTGGGGCACGGCGCGAATCAGAAACCAGCGGTAAACGCCGTCGAAGCGTTTCAGTCGAGCCTCGTATTCGCCGGCGCTGCCCGATTGCAGAAGCGCTTGCCAATAGCCTGCCAGCCCTGGTGCGTCGTCCGGGTGGATGGACGCTGTCCAGCCATCACCGCAGGCTTGTTCGAGGGACATGCCGGTGTAATCGCACCAGCGTTGATTGACGAAACCGACGCTGCCTTCCGGCGAGGCGCTCCAGACAAAGCCGGGAACGGCGTCGATGATCCCGCGCAGACGTTCTTCCGACGCGCTGACTTCGGCCAGGGCACTGGCGATCAAGGCCTTGTCCCGCCGGCGCTCATCGATATCGACCTGCAGCACGCACCAGCGTGTGATGGTGCCTTCGCTGTCTCTGATCGGCAGGCCGCGCACATGGAACCAGCGATAGACACCGTCGGCGCGACGGATGCGATGTTCGATTTCGTAGGGAGTGCCGGTGCCGACCGAATGCATCCACGCGGCGATGACCGAGGGCAGGTCGTCCGGGTGCACGGTTTCGCCGGCCTGCCATTTTTTCAGTTCATGGAGCGGGGCGCCGATGTAATCCATGATTTGCCGGTTGACCTGTTCCAGTTCACCGGACGGCGTCATGAAGGCGACCATGGCCGGGATGCTGTCGATGATCGAGTCGACCCCCGGCGCTGGCATGGTCGCGTCACTGCCGCGGTCTGGGCCGTCCTCGATGACGCGCTCCTGCTCGTTCGTCATACCGATTCTCATTGTGTGCAGTCACCGTTGAACAAAGATGCGCCTTCGGATGGCACTCGCCCATCATACTTTGGTGTCGCCCGTAGCGAATATCTGCTGCCATCGCGCACTGCGACGGACATCGCAGTGGCGCATTTGTAAGCCACTGTATCTACGGCTTCTCCAGCCATACAAACATGCAAAGCGCCCGGTTGGCGAAACCGCGTGGATACATCCACCGCGCAGCCTTGGCCCCGGTTTCAACGTCCTTCGACGTTGAGTGAAAGCAACGTGACGTCCGCGCTCCTGCCACCCGAAAGGCAGCAGGACCGGTCGTCCCGATGACAGGGCAGAACATTATGAAAGCAGTGGTTATCCAGGCCTTTGGCGGGCCCGAAGTCTTGACGGTGCAAGACATGCAACTGGCAGAACCGGGGCCCGGACAAGTCCTGGTCAAGGTCATGGCGGCGGGTATCAATTTCATGGACACCGGTGCCCGACGCGGGCTCGGTGCCGCGTGGGAGCTGCCTTTGACACTGGGTGCAGAAGGCGCCGGCGTCGTCCTGGCCAGTGGCCCGCAGGTGACGGAATTCGCGGTCGGTGACCGCGTGGCCTGGCATTACGTACCGGGCAGCTACGCCGAACAGGTGATCGCCCCGGTCAGCCAGTTGGTGCCATTGCGGGACGATATCGACTTCAGCACCGCTGCCAGCCTGATGATGCAGGGCCTGACCGCCAGCAATCTGGTGGACAAGGTGCATGCGATCCAGCCGGGTGACGTGGCCTTCGTGCACGCGGCGGCGGGGGGCGTGGGGCTGATGCTGACTCAGATGATCAAACTGCGGGGCGGCAAAGTCATTGGCCGGGTGTCCCATGCCGACAAAGTGGAGGCGGTGCTCGCGGCCGGGGCTGACTATGTCGTGATCGGGCGAGCGCAAAACATTGCCGGACAGGTCATGCGCCTGACCGAGGGGCAGCGGGTGAATGTGGTGTACGACGGCACGGGCGCGGAAGGTTTCGCCGACTCGCTGGAGATGTTGGACTACTTCGGCACCCTGGCCTTGTACGGACCGTTCATGAATCCGACACCGCCGATCGATATCTTCAGCATGCCGCGCAGCATCAAGCTGACGTATCCCTCGGTCATGCACTACGTGCGCGATCGCGAGGTGCTGCTGGAAAAATCCCGGCAACTGTTCGCGTGGGTCAGCACCGGCAAACTGAAAACCTTCATCGGCAAGCGTTATTCGCTGGACGAAGCACAACAGGCCCATATTGATATCGAGTCGCGCAACACGACGGGCAAGCTGATCATCGTCCCTTAGTGCCACGCCAGATCAGCAGGGCCGCCAACACCTGGCTACCGGCGAAAAACGTGAACAGGTGTTGTGCGGTCCATCCGGCATCCAGCAGAAAACCGGCGACCAGCGGCGAAATGATCGCCCCCAGACGCCCCATCCCCAGCACCACGCCGACACCGGTCGTACGAACCGAGGTGCAGAACGCTTGAGGAGCCAGGACATACAGGGCGGCGACTGCACCGTTGAGCATCAGGCCGAGCGTAACCGCCACGAGCGCAGCCACACCGGGTACGTGAGAGGCCGGCACCATCAGGGGCAGCAGGGCGGCGTTGAGCAGCAGAAAACCCGACAACAATCGCCGGCAGCCGAAACGATTGGCTGCCAGCCCCAGCAGCAGCGCGCCGAGCATACCTCCAGAAGCCAACAGCACCCCGATACGTGCGCCTTGCCGATCAGTAAAGCCGTTGTGGACCAGCAGGCTCGGGGTCCAGCTCATGACGAAGTAAAAGCAGAACATCAACAGAAAGAGTGCCAGTGCCAGCGATGTGGTCTGTTGCCACTGACCGGGCAAAAGCGGTCGGCTGGGGTTGTCAGGCGACGCTGTAGCGATTGGCGTGCGGCGTTCGAGTGCCAGAAATGACGGCGACTCTCGCAGCCAAAAGACGCCGGCAAGCGCGGCCGCCAGCGTGATGCAACCTCCGGCAAGAAAGACATACCGCCAGCCAACGGATTCATTCAGTACATGCGCCAGCACACCGCCCAGACTGGCGCCCATGGCAAAGGCGAGGGATTGCAATGCGATGGCCAGATTGCGCCGTAGCGGGCTGGCGTGTTCGAACGTCAGCACATTCGCCCCCACCAGCACCGCCCCGGTGCCGATGCCGGTCAGCAATCGCAGAAGCATCAATACGTGGTGATCCGGGCTCCAGAACGACAGCAACATGCTCAGGCCGCTGAGCAGCAGGCCGGCGAGCAATAAAGGTCTGCGCCCGAAGCGGTCGGCCCTGGGCGCGGCCAGCAGCGAACCGAGCGCCATCCCGACCAGGCTTGCGCTCAACAACAGGCCCAGTTGCGCGCCGCTCAACGCCCATTCGGCCGCAACCCGGCTGGCAGTGAAGGCCATGGCCATCACGTCGAGTCCGTCGATCACGTTGAACAGCATGCACAGCCCGATCACCCACCACGGCGAAGTGGTCGATGGCGTGCCGCTCAGGCGTTCGAGCGCTATTTCCCCACGCATCCGCGATCCTTGTTCCGCTCTGTGATTCAAATGGGTCTTTTCCCCGCCGCATTCTGCCCGTTAAGCGCTGCTGAATTCGAGCGCGATTTTGTGCGCCAGGCCTGCGCGTCATACCAAGGTATCGACCGACACCATCGTGTAATCGCCCCGGTGCCAGCGCAGTGGTCTGATCCGATTAGCGATGCCTTTCGAATAATGACTACAAGGAGATCCATCATGGTTGCGGTTTCGTCCGGTCTCACCTGGCGCCATTGCCTGGCGTCATCCATCAGGGTCGGCGTGCTCGGCCTTGCCGTACTCGCTGGCAGCAGCGGGGTCTGGGCCGCGGATCCGTCGCAAGCCATTCGCCCGTACACCATCCATGTGGACGAAGCGAAGCTGAGCGACCTGCGCAAACGCATCGCCGACACCCGCTGGCCAGACAAGGAAACGGTCGGCGACGTGTCCCAGGGAGTGCAACTGGCGCAGGTCCAGGCGTTGGTGAAGTATTGGGGCGACGGCTACGACTGGCGCAAGGCCGAAGCGAAGCTCAACGCGTTGCCGGAGTTCGTGACCACTATCGACGGCGTCGACATCCAGTTCATCCACGTGCGTTCGCGCAATCCCAACGCCATGCCGCTGATCCTTACTCATGGCTGGCCGGGTTCGCAGTTCGAATTCCTCAAGACCATCGGCCCGCTGACCGATCCCGTGGCGTACGGCGGCAAGGTCGAGGACTCGTTCGACGTGGTGATCCCGTCGATTCCCGGCCATGGTTTTTCCGGCAAACCGACCGAGCTCGGCTGGGGCCCTGACCGGGTCGCGAAGGCCTGGGATGTGTTGATGACACGCCTGGGTTACAGCCATTACGTGTCCCAGGGCGGCGATCATGGATCGGTGATATCCGATGCACTGGGTCGCCTGGCGCCGCCCGGTTTGCTGGGTATCCACCTGAACATGCCGGCCACCGTGCCGCCGGAACTGGTCAAGCCGATCAACAGCGGCGACCCGGCACCGGCAGGGCTGACTGCACCGGAGGTGACGGCCTTCAAATCGCTCAGCCAGTTCTTCGGTCGTAACGCCGCCTATGGCGCAATGATGGTGACCCGTCCGCAAACCATCGGTTATCTGCTGGCTGACTCGCCCGCCGGCACGGCAGCCTGGATGTACGAAAAATTTGCCGCGTGGACCGACAGCGACGGTCAGCCCGAGAAGGTCCTGAGCCGCGATGAAATGCTCGATGACATCAGCCTGTACTGGCTGACCGACAGCGGGGCGTCGTCCTCCCGTTTCTACTGGGAGAACAACAACAATAACTTCAGCGCCGCCGCGCAGAAGACTGCCGACATCAAGGTGCCGGTGGCGATCACCGTGTTCCCCCACGAAATCTACCGCGCGCCGAAAGTCTGGTCGCAGCGCGCCTATCCGTCGCTGGCTTACTTCAGCGAAGTCAGCAAGGGCGGGCACTTCGCGGCATGGGAGCAACCGCAACTGTTCAGCGAAGAACTGCGCGAAGCCTTCCGGCCACTGCGTGCGGCGGCGCAGAAAACCGCTGCGCAGGCAGCCCGCTAGACCTGCAATCCGCAAGCCCTTTAACCCACAGCCCTTTAACCCCAAGCCCGGAACCGCCGCCCGGCGGTTCACGAGGGAGACTCGGCATGACTGACTCTAACGCTGTAACCCCATCCCGGCGCGTGCTCGCCGGTTCGATCCTGGCGCTTGCGCTGGGCATCGCCTCGGCTTACGCCAGCGCCGCCGACGTGCCCGCTGGCAAGATCGACGCCATTACCGCCGGCACCCATGTTTCGTTCGGCGCGCTGAAACACGTCAAGGCCGGACTGCTGGACGTGTCCTACGCCGAAGTGGGTCCGGCCGACGGCCCGGTGGTCATCCTGCTGCACGGCTGGCCTTACGATATTCACAGCTACACCGATGTGGCGCCGGCGCTGGCGCAGAAGGGCTATCGGGTGCTGATTCCTTACGCGCGCGGCTATGGCGACACGCGTTTCCTGTCTGCCAAAACCGTGCGCAACGGTCAGCCGGCGGCGTTGGCGAAGGATCTGATCGACTTCATGGACGCCCTGAAAATCAAGCAGGCAGTACTCGGTGGCTACGACTGGGGCGCGCGCACCGCCGACATCGTCGCGGCGCTCTGGCCCGAGCGGGTGAAAGCGCTGGTGGCGGTGAGTGGTTACCTGATCGGCAGTCAGGACGCCGGCAAGGCGCCGCTGCCGCCGGCGGCGGAGTTGCAGTGGTGGTATCAGTTCTACTTTGCGACCGAACGTGGTCGTCTGGGCTACGAAAAGAACACCCACGACTTCGCCAAACTGATCTGGCAGCTGGCCTCGCCGAAGTGGAACTTCGACGACGCGACCTACGACCGCAGCGCCGCCGCGTTGCAGAACCCGGATCACGTCGCCGTGTCGATCTTCAACTACCGCTGGCGCCTGGGACTGATCAAAGGGGAAGCGCAATACGATCCGCTGGAGAAAAAACTGGCGACGTTCCCTTCCATCGGCGTACCGACCATCACTCTGGAAGGCGACGCCAATGGCGCGCCGCACCCACCGGCCGAGGCCTACGCCAAACGCTTCACCGGCAAGTACGAATATCGGCTGATCAGCGGCGGCATCGGCCACAACCTGCCGCAGGAAGCGCCGCAGGCGTTCGCTCAGGCGGTGATCGATGCCGATCATCTCTGATTGCCGGCCGAAGGGGATCCGACCATGAAATTCAACCATTGGGCCGTGTTGCCAGCGGCCATCGCGCTCGCGGCACTGGCGGCCACCGGTGTCGCGTTGGGCGAGGCCGATGACGGCGATGCCTCGCCGATCTACGGCGTGAAACTGCCGAAAAACTATCGCCAGTGGGCGCTGATTGCTCCGGCCCAGGAAGCCGCGCCGCTGGATGAACTGCGCGCGGTGCTGGGCAATGACCGGGCGATCAAGGCTTACCAGAGCAAGACGCTGCCGTTTCCCGACGGCACGGTGCTGGTGAAGCTGGCGTGGAAACACGTGCAGTCGCCGGAATTCGAGCCGGCCTCGATTCCGGGGGCGGCCACCACCGTTCAGGTGATGGTCAAGGACTCGCGCAAATACGCCTCGACCGGTGGCTGGGGATTCGGCCGGTTCATCAACGGCAAACCTGCCGATGAAGCCCAGCACCAGACCTGCTTTGCCTGCCATCAGGCGCGGGTGCAGAACCACGATTTTGTCTTCACTCGATACGCTCCCTGAATCCGTCATACGAGGAACATCCAGATGAAAAAAACACTGATTGCACTGAGCATCGCTGCGGGCCTGTGCCTGGGCGCCAATGCCTTCGCCCAAACCGCCAAACCCACGGTGGTGCTGGTGCACGGCGCGTTTGCCGACGCGTCGAGCTGGAACGGCGTGGCGAAGATTCTCGAGAAGGATGGCTACACGGTGATCGCCGCCGCCAACCCGTTGCGCGGCGTCAAGAGCGATGGCGCAGCGGTATCGGCGTTGCTGAGCAGCATCCAGTCGCCGGTGGTGCTGGTCGGTCACTCCTATGGCGGCAACGTCATCAGCGAGGCGGCCAACGACCATGCCAATGTCAAAGCGCTGGTCTACGTCAGCGCCTTTGCCCCCGAGGCCGGTGAAACCGTTGCCGGGCTGGCCGGCAAGTTTCCCGGCAGCACCCTCGGACCAACGCTGGCGCCACCGGTTGCGCTGGCTGACGGCGGCAAGGACCTGTACATCCAGCAGAGCAAGTTCCACGATCAATTCGCCGCCGACGTCCCGGCTGCACAAGCGGCGCTGATGGCGGCTACTCAACGTCCGGTCACCGAAGCGGCGCTGAACGAGCAGGCCGGAACGCCGGCCTGGAAGCACATTCCGTCGTGGTACATCTACGGTGACAAGGACAAGAACATCCCGCCACAGGCGATGGCGTTCATGGCCAAGCGTGCAGATGCCAAGGCGGTCGAGGTGGTCAAGGGCGGCTCTCACGTGGTGATGGTGTCGAACCCGGCACCCGTGGCGCGGCTGATTGAAAAAGCCGCTGCGGCCAACTGAAACCCTGCGACGTGCTACGGCGCGTCGCAGGGTTGTCATCCCCCGCTCAGGCAACGGACACCTGCGGAGATGTTGCCGGTGCCAGTCTGAGCAGAGGGGTGATGCCGAGCATCAACAGCAGTACCGCGAACAGCAAGGTGTACGCCGGGCCATAGTGTCCGGCGTATTCGCGCAAGGCGCCGAACAGCAGCGGCCCGAGCGCGGCGATCAGGTAACCGATGAACAACATGAACACCGTCCACAACCCGGCCTGTTCGCTGGTGCTGGCGTGATCCAGCGGCAAGGTCATGGCCACGGTGAAGCCCATGCCCAGACCGATGGCCGCAAGTACCACGTAGAGCATCGGCCAGTAAGCCGGCAGAAACGCCATGCCGCCCACCCCGAGCAGGGCCAGCAACGCCGACAACCCGAGCAGACCGCGCCGGTCGTGGGCCTTGCCCGGAATCAGCCCCGCACCCACGCTGGCCACGGCGAACACCGCGGTAAAAATGCCCAGCAGGACGCCCGGGGAAACACTCGACGTGGCCGCTTCCACCGAGGCGGGCGCCATCCAGGCGAAGAGGGCATAGACCACGAATTGCCCGGCCCCGAAATTCAACGCGATCAGCCATGCCTGCGGATTGCTCCAGGGCAGGCGTTTGCTCGGACTCGACGACGATTTCACTACAGGCGCCGGTGTCGCAAAACGGCGTGCCATCCACACCCAACTGGCGATGGCGGTGAGGCACAGCACGCTCCAGAACCCGGCGCTGACCCGCCAGTCCTGCGCCAGCTCGGCAATCGGCGCGCTGAGCACCGCCGCGAGGGTCGCGCCCAGACTCAAGCCGCCGGCATAGATGCCCATGAACAGCGCCGGGCGTTGCGCAAAGTGAGTCTTGATCCACGCGCCGGTCATCGCGCCGGCAACCGCAATGCCGATGCTGGCAAAGAACGTACTGCCGAGCAGGAAGAATGCATTCGGCGAGATTGCCCGCAGCAGGGTCGAGGCGCCCAGCAACGTCAGTGCGACCACCACACTGCGATCGATCCCGAAGCGCCTGGCCAGACTCGGAACCACCAACGCAAACACACCCATGCAGACGTCGGGAATCGAAGTCAGCAGCGCGGCCTGGGTATAGCTCAACTGGAAGTGCTGCTGGATCAACAGCAAAATCGGCCCCACCGAAATGATCGGCGGGCGCAGGGCGATGGACAGGATCAGCAGGCCGATCACCGCCGTGACGCTCTGTTGGTGGCCGGAGAGATTGCGGGTGATTGCCATGGGAAAAGCCTCATTGATGAACCATGAGCGCAAGGCTAACAATGGGCCGGCCATGGCAAATGCCAGGGTTTGTCGCCAAAGTGACAATTGCCGCTTTAACACGATCAAGGTCTGTTTTCAGGAGACTCCAGCCGATGAAACGAGAGGTGCGCAAGGTCATCGCCCAGCGTGAGTCCGCACCGCGCAGCGAACGTTATCCCGACTATCAGGACGTGCCGCGCGTAATGACCGTGCTGGTGCGCGATCAGGCGACCGGCGAGTACAACGAACCGCACGTGCATCGGCACGGGCAATTGCTGTATGCCTCGAACGGGGTGATGCGGGTGGCTACCGAGCGCGGATTGTGGATCCTGCCGCCGAAGCGCGCGCTGTGGATTCCGCCCGGGATGATCCACGACCAGTTGATGCTGAGCGCGGTCAAGATGCGCTCGATCTACATCGATCCGCAGGTCTGCGCAGGGCTGGGCCATCACTGCAAAGTACTGGAGATCCCCGGACTGCTGCGCGAGTTGATTCTGGCCTTGGCCGAGCAGCCGATCGAATACCCGCAGGAAGGCCGCAACGCGCACATCGTGGCGTTGATACTCAGTGAATTGCAGGCGGCGCGGACGCTGCCGATCGAAGTGCCATGGCCGCTCGACCGGCGACTGGTCACGGTGTGCGAGGCGATTCTGCAGGATCCGGGACAAGACCATTCAATCGGCTATTGGGCAGACCGGGTCGGCGCCAGTTCCCGCACGCTGATTCGCCTGTTCGTCAATGAAACCGGCCTGAATTTCCGCCACTGGCTGCAACAGGTGCGGCTGGCGACCGCCATCGACCGGCTCGACCAGGGGCAATCCGTCGGGGTGATTGCCCGGGATCTGGGTTACGCCAGCCAGAGTGCCTTCAGTGCCATGTTCAGACGGGTGATGGGCGAATCGCCTCGTGAATTTCTCGTCCGCGACTAGGGCGTTCAGGCGATTCCGATACCTTTGTATTCTGTCGTCGAAGGGAGGCGGGTGGTATCAATGACGCTGCTGTTGCAGGTGCACTGAACACCCACCCGCGTTCCGCGAGGAACCTTCGAAGAGTGAGAATCCTGATGCTTTTATACCTATCGACCTGGTCCGAAATCGCCCAATTTCTCGAACGCAGCCGCACCATCGTCATCCCGATCGGTTCCAACGAACAGCACGGGCCGACCGGCCTGCTGGGCACCGACTGGATGTGCCCGGAAATCATCGCCCACGAAGCGCAGAAAAACGCCGACATCCTGATTGCCCCGACCTTCAACATCGGCATGGCGCAGCATCATCTGGGTTTCCCCGGCACCATCTCGCTCAGGCCGTCGACTTTCATCGCCGCCATCGCCGACTGGACCCGTTCGCTGGCCGCCCACGGCTTTGAAAAGATCTTTTTCCTCAATGGCCACGGCGGCAACATCGCGTCAATCGAAGCGGCGTTTTCGGAGCTGTACGCCGAAGCGAGTTTTGCCCGACGCAAGGCCGGGTTCGCCCTGAAGCTGTGCAACTGGTGGGATCTGGAAGGGGTCAACGAGCTGGCGCGTGAGCAGTTCCCGACCGGCCACGGCATTCACGCGACCCCTTCGGAAATCGCCGTGACCCAGTGGGCGTACCCCGATTCCATCAAGTCGGCGGACTACTCGCCGCAGATCGCCAACTGGGGGCCGATCCGTGAAGCGGCGGATTTCCGCGCCCGTCACCCGGACGGCCGCATGGGTTCTGACCCGGCCCAGGCTTCGCCGGAAAAAGGCCGGCAACTGGTGGAAATGGCCGCTCGCGGCCTGGTGCAGGAGGTGCAAGCCTTCAGCCGCGAGTCATTACCCGACTGAACCGTCGCCCTGATCAACGCCCGGATGTTCCGGGCGTTGCTGTTTCAACCCTTGGGAAAATCGCCATGTGGACTATCAAGCACAGCTACATCGATGGTGCGTTCGTGCCCGTTCAGGGCCGTGAAACGATCGAATGCACCAACCCGGCGACGGAATCCGTCATCGGAACGGTCACCCTGGCCAATCGCGAGGATGCCAGGCAAGCCATCGCCGCCGCCCAGCGTGCGCAAGTCACGATGGGCCGCACCTCGAAAGCCGAGCGCATCGACATGCTCAGGCGCCTGCAGGCGGCGGTGCTGGAGAGCACCGAAGAAATACGCGACACCGCCATCGACGAATACGGCGCACCGTTGGCCCGTGCGCAATGGGTCAGCCAGTACGCTTCGCAGTCCTTTGCCAATACAGCGCAGGTGTTGGAGAACCACCAGTTGGTCCGGCCTGTGGGCCGTGCAACGGTGGTCATGGAACCGGTCGGAGTGTCGGCGTTGTTCGCGCCCTGGAACAGCACCGCCGGTACGGTGTGCAGCAAACTGGCGGCGGCGATTGCCGGCGGTTGTGCCTCGGTCATCAAACCGAGTGAACTCAGTCCGTTGCAGACTCAGGTGCTTGCGCTCGCCTTGCACCGAGCGGAACTGCCCAACGGGGTGATCAATATTGTCCTGGGCCGTGGGAGCGATGTGGGCGACGAGATCAGCACCAGCCCGCAAATCGCGAAGATCTCGTTCACCGGCTCCACTGCCACCGGAAAACTCATCGCCCGCGCCGGCATCGAGACCATGAAGCGGGTGAGTCTTTCGCTCACCGGCAAGTCGGCATCCATCGTGCTCGACGACGCGGATCTCGAAACGGCCATTCCCATGGCCCTGAATGCCGCGTTCATGAACAACGGTCAGGCCTGCGTCGCCGGCACGCGGCTGTTGGTACCGCGCGGGTGCTTGCCGCAGGTGATCGAACGGGTGAAAACCCTGGTCGACGCGACAGTGGTCGGCGATCCCCGGGACCCGGCTACCGCCATCGGCCCGTTGGTCAACCAGGCCCAGTTTGATCGCGTGCAGGGTTTTATCCGGCGCGGTCTGGAGCAGGGCGCGCGATTGATCGTCGGCGGGGAGGGCAGGCCTCACGGACTGAGCAAAGGCTATTTCGTGAAGCCCACGGTGTTTGCCGACGTCAGCAACGACATGGACATCGCCCGGGAAGAGATTTTCGGCCCGGTGCTGTCGATCATCGCCTACGACGACGAGGAAGACGCCATCCGCCTGGCCAATGCCAGCGTCTACGGTTTGCAGGCCTATGTGTTTACCCGCGAGGTCGAACGTGGCCGACGCATCGCTGCGCGCCTGGAGGCCGGTTCGGTGTTGATCAACCGGATCGCACCGGAGCTGCTCGCGCCGTTTGGCGGGGTCAAACAGTCGGGGATCGGCAGGGAATTTGGCGTGTCCGGGCTGGAGGCGTTTCTTGAAGCGAAAAGCATCGTAGAGGACTGACAACGGCAGCAGGGCAAACAGGATCAATCCTGCTTGCCCTGCTCAAGTCATTGCGGATCAGCCCAGTGCTTCGATGGCCTGTGCAACACCCGCACCGTACGCCGGATCGGCACGAGTGCAGTTATCGATGTGGCGTTGCCGGGTCTGGGCACTGGCGCCATGGATCGAGCGCGCGGTGTTCTCGAACAAGACCTGTTGCTGGGCGGTGGACATGGCCCGGAACAGCGCGCCCGGTTGCGAGAAGTAATCGTCGTCCTCACGGTGATTCCAGTGCCCGGCGCTGCCTTTCAGGGCCAGCGGTGGCTCGCTGAAATCCGGTTGCTCGGCCCACTGGCCATAGCTGTTGGGCTCGTACCCGATTGTGCTGCCCGCGTTCGCATCGGTGCGCATCTGGCCGTCCCGGTGATAACTGTTGACCGGGCAGCGTGGGGCATTCACGGGGATCTGATGATGGTTGACGCCGACGCGATAGCGCTGGGCATCGCCATAGGAGAACAGGCGCGCCTGGAGCATTTTGTCCGGTGAGAAACTGATGCCGGGCACCACGTTGGCCGGGTTGAAGGCCGCCTGTTCGACGTCGGCGAAGTAGTTGTCCGGATTACGGTTGAGTTCGAGCACACCAACTTCGATCAGCGGGTAATCCGCGTGGGGCCAGACCTTGGTCAGGTCGAACGGGTTGATCGGGTAAGTCTCGGCATCCAGCTCCGGCATCACTTGCACGTAGAGCTTCCATTGCGGGAAGTGACCTTCCTCGATGGCGTTGTACAGGTCGCGCTGGGCGCTTTCGCGGTCATCGCCGATCAGGGTCGCGGCCTGTTGGTCGGTCAGGTTTTCGATGCCTTGTTGAGTCTTCCAGGTGAACTTCACCCAGAAACGTTCGTTCGCCGGGCTGATGAAACTGAAGGTGTGGCTGCCGAAACCGTGCATGTGGCGGTAGGTGCGCGGCAGGCCACGATCGCTCATGACAATCGTGACCTGGTGCAGCGCTTCCGGCAGCAACGTCCAGAAATCCCAATTGTTGCGGGCGCTGCGCATGTTGGTGCGTGGGTCGCGTTTGACCGCATGGTTGAGGTCGGGGAATTTCAACGGATCGCGCAGAAAGAACACCGGCGTGTTGTTGCCCACCAAGTCCCAGTTGCCTTGCTCGGTATAGAACTTGATGGCGAATCCACGGATGTCACGCTCGGCATCCGCCGCGCCACGCTCCCCGGCCACGGTCGAAAACCGGACGAACACATCGGTGGTCTTGCCCACGCTGGAAAACAGCCTGGCCTTGGTGAAACGGGTGATGTCGTGGGTCACGGTGAAGGTGCCGAACGCGCCGGAACCCTTGGCGTGCATGCGCCGCTCGGGGATGACTTCCCGATCGAAGTGCGCCAGTTTTTCCAGCAACCATACGTCCTGCAACAGCATCGGGCCTCTGGGGCCGGCGGTCTGTACGTTGTTGTTATCAACCACGGGCGCGCCCGCGGCAGTCGTCAGCTTGTTCATGCGCAACTCCTGGCTTTTGTCGGTTTCCCGTCATCACATCAAAAGCCCCGGGCGCGATCTATTGCACCATGGTGTCGCCGGATCGTACGAAGGTGTGGTTGGAAGATTGGGCATTTTGCTGTCGGCAAAAGACGGATCAGGTGAGGGTTATGCTGACCTTGATGTTGTTGCGCGTGGCCTTGGAGTAGGGGCAGTTCTGGTGTGCCGCGTCGATCAGTTGTTGCGCCACTTGCGGTTCAATCTCCGGCAGTGACACCGCCAGTTTCGCTTGCAGGAAGAACCCGTGCTCGCCGTGGATCAGGTCGATTTGAGCATCCACCCCGGCCATGGCCGGGAAAACGATCTTACGTGCATTGCAGGCGTGACGCAGTGAGCCGAGGAAACAGGCCGACCAGCACACGGCGAACAATTGCTCGGGGTTGGTTCCGGTGCCGGGCGCACCCGGTGGCGACAGCTTGAGATCCAGTCGGCCATCGTGACTGCGTCCTGTGCCCTCGCGGCCGCCAGTGGTGCAGGTGTGCGCGGAGTAGAGGGTTTTTTCGATATCGATCATGGGCATTCCCTGAAGGGTATTTCACAGCGTGGAGGGCGGTTCATGTGGCCCGAGTGGGTTCATGACATTCGCGTGCAGATGCACCCGCCAGCGCGTCGGCCACGGCGTCAGTACCGCGATGGTCCAGGTTGTTGAGCAGGGTCGCGCGGGCGATCTCGATCAGCCAGGCGCGAAACGGAAAGCTCGGGTCATGGGCGGCCTGTTCCTGATAAAGCGTCCTGAAGGCCTGCTGAACGAGGCCGCCGGTGTCTTCACGACGAATCCGCCCGGCTTGCACCTGACCTTCGTAAAAGGCGATGAGCAACGGCGTCACCGTCGCGAACAGCTGTTGTGCTTCACTTCGGCCATGGCGGACGGCGCCCGCGACCAAGGCATACAGTTCGTCGTTGCCGAGCCGGTCTGACTCGCACAGGCAAGTGTGGCGATAACCTTCAGCCATGGTCGAATTCCTCGCAAAACCATCGTTCGACTGAGCGCGGCTGCCGAAAAGATTTGCAGGTGGCCCGGCGTTCAGCGGTGAGATTCAAGCCTGCCTTCACAGCCGAATGACTGCCAGTTATGCGTTGTTAGCGCTTGTTAGCGCCCGGAAACTGCGGTGACTATTGCGCTGGCCAGTCGGCATTTTGCGCGGGTTTTCGATGATCGGCGCCTGCCAGGAACAGAGGCTGGATTCCCGGCATTAATGACATCTCTGTCCCTTTGCCATCGTCTCGATCAGGTAGGAAACGTCCGATATTTATTTCGCAAATTTCCTACATTTTGTTTGCCTCCCTAACAAAAAACGTGGTTATTATCCGCCGGCGCTTCGGGTCACAAACCCGGCGCCAGAAGATTGCCGCGTGTCTACAGACCCGGCAGTCGCAGCCGATCGGGACCACCCTGGCGCTGTCATCCCCGCGCAGGTTGTTCCTCGTCGTTGACCCTCAAATGGAAGTCGAGGTTTCAATTGGTCACGCGGTTTGCAATCGACGATGCAATGAACGGGGCGACCCCTGTCGCCAATGATCCGGCCCACTTTCCATCTGCCTGCGCCGACCGCGCTGCGGTGTTCTTCTCCAGCCTGTCTCCCCCCGAGTTTCTGCGTGTGCCCGCGTTCAACGTGAGTCTGCACGCGCGCGCCGCGCCATCCTCCTGAATTCGAAAGACCGTGCCGGCACCTGATGCCGGGGCCTGACTGGCAGGAAGCGTGCTGACACCTGCCTGATCACAAAAATAATGTAGTCATGGACGGTAGCCTCCGATGTTCGACAACACTTCCTTGCGTGGGACGAATCCCGCGCAGCCCGACGTTTGCTCTTTGAAACCGTTCGATGCAGACCTGTGCGTGCACGGTCTGTTTGAAGCGCAGGTGCTGCGCAGCCCCGAGGCCATCGCTGCGCGCTGGCAGCAGGAGGCAATCAGTTACCGTGAACTGAACACCCGCGCCAACCGGCTGGCCCATCACCTGCGCAAGCTCGGGGTCGGGCCGGACGTGCGGGTCGGGCTGTGTCTGGAGCGTTCGCTGGAAATGTTGGTCGGCGTGCTCGCGGTGCTCAAGGCTGGCGGTGCCTATGTGCCGCTGGACCCGGCCTATCCGCAGGCGCGGCTGGCGCACATGCTGGCCGACAGCGCACCGCCGGTGGTGCTGACTCACGGCCAGGCAAGCAATGTTTTGCGGGCGGCGCTCGAACTGTCAGCGACTGCACCGACGGTGCTGGAGCTGGCCGACGCCCGTGATTGGGCTTCGCTCCCGGCAGACAACCTCGATCCTCACTCGATCGGCCTGACACCCCGTCACCTGGCTTACGTGATCTACACCTCCGGCTCCACCGGAACCCCGAAAGGCGTGATGGTCGAGCATCGCGGACTGGTCGCCGTGAGCGGCGACTGGGCCCGGCTCTATGGATTGGGCGAGCCGATCAAGCACCTGCAAATGGCCGGTTTTTCCTTCGATGTGTTCAGCGCGGACCTGATCCGTGCGCTGGGTTTTGGCGGTACGCTGGTGCTGTGCCCACGGGACACCCTGATGGACCCGCCGGCCCTGTATCGGCTGATCCGCGAGGCGCAGATTGGCTTTGCCGATTTCGTACCGGCGCTGCTCAATCCGCTGCTGGCGTGGGTCGAAGAGACCGGCCATGACTTGTCGTTCCTGCACACCGTGGTCTGCGGCTCCGACATCTGGACCGCCCACAGCGCACGACAATTACGCAGGCTGTGTGGTGAGCAGGTGCAGATCGTCCAGGCCTACGGCGTGACCGAAGCGAGCATCGACAGCACCTGTTTCGAGTTCACCGAAAACAACCAGATCGACGCGGTGCTGCCCATCGGCCGGGCACTGTCCAACACCCGGATTTACCTGCTCGATGCTGACGGTAAACCGGTTGCCGAGGGTGTCGCGGGCGAGTTGTACATCGGCGGCGTCGGCGTGGCGCGCGGTTATCTGAACCTGCCGCAACTGACCGCCGAGCGTTTCATTGACAGCCCGTTCTTGGCGGGCGAACGCCTTTACCGCACCGGGGATCTGGCGCGTTACCGGGCCGACGGCCAACTGGAATTCCTCGGTCGCAACGATGCCCAGGCCAAATTGCGCGGCCTGCGTCTGGAACTGGGGGAAATCGAAACCCGGCTGGCGGACATCCCGGGCGTGCGGGAAAGCGTGGTGTTGCTGCGCCAGGACAGTCCCGGTGAACCGCGATTGGTCGCCTACTACTGCGAAAAACCAGACTCAACGCTGAGCCCGCGCTTACTGCGCGAACAGCTGCAAATCAGCTTGCCGGACTACATGGTGCCGACCGCCTTCGTGCGTCTCGACGCCTTGCCGCTGACCGCCAACGGCAAGGTTGATCGGCCCGGTTTACCAGCGCCGGACGTCGAGGCATTCGATCAGCAGGAATACCAGGCTCCCCAAGGCTCGCTGGAAACCGCGCTCGCCGCGATCTGGTCGGACGTGCTCGGCATCGAGCGGGTCGGGCGTCAGGATCAGTTCTTCGCCCTTGGCGGTCACTCGCTGCTGGTGATGCGGGTGCTGGCGCAGGTTCGCCACACGCTGGGGCTGGAAGTGGCGCCTTCGACCCTGTTTGCCGCGCCGGTTCTGGCGGCGTTCGCCGAACGGCTGCAAGCCAGTCAGGCTGCGGCTCGCCCGGCCATCACGGCCCTTGAACGCTCGGGCGCGCAAACGTTGTCGTCTGCCCAGCAGCGCCTGTGGTTTCTGGCGCAAATGGAAGGTGGCAACGCGGCGTATCACATGCCGTTGAACCTGCGTTTGCGCGGTTCGCTGGACGTGGCGGCACTTGAACGCAGCTTCAATCAACTGGTGGCGCGCCATGCTGCGCTGCGCACCACCTTCATCGCCGTTGAAGGGGAAGGGCGCCAACTGGTTTCGCCGCCTGCGCACAGCATCCGGCTGACGGTGACTGACGTGCAGGGGCACGATGCGCAAGAACGTCTGGCCCGCTTGATCGACGAGGAAGGCGCGAGACCGTTCTACCTGAGCCGGGGCCCGCTGATGCGGGTCAGCTTGCTGCGGCTGGCGGCGGATGACCATGTGTTGCTGCTGACCCAGCATCACATCATCTCCGACGGCTGGTCGATGGGCGTGCTCACCCGCGAGCTGGGGCAGCTGTACGCAGCGGCGTTGCAGGATCGCGACGATCCGCTGCCGCCGCTGCCCGTGCAGTACGTGGATTACGCCGTGTGGCAAAAGCAATGGCTGTCCGGCGACGTGCTGGAGCAGCAAAGCCGTTACTGGCGTGAAACCCTCACGGGCGCGCCGGTATTGCTGGAGTTGCCGACCGATCACAAGCGTCCGCCCGTGCAGGATTACCTCGGTGGCTTTGTTCCATTGGTCTTCGACGAAGCGTTGACCGCGCGATTGAAAGCCCTGGGCATGCAGCAAGGCACCACGCTGTTCATGACTCTGCTGGCCGGGTTTTCATTGCTGTTGTCGCGTCTGTCCGGGCAAAGCGACGTGGTGATCGGCGTGCCATCGGCCAACCGTCCGCAACAGGAACTGGAAGGGCTGATCGGTTTCTTCGTCAATACGTTGGCTCTGCGGATGACTCGATCAGGTACGCCGTCGGTGGCGCAATGGCTGCAACAGGCGCGGCGAGTGGCGCTGGAGGCTCAGGAACACCAGGACCTGCCGTTCGAGCAAGTGGTGGAATTGCTCAACCCGCCGCGCAGCCTGGCCCACAGTCCGCTGTTCCAGGTGCTGTTTGCCTGGGAGCAGGATCAGGATTCCGATCTGCTGCTGACCGGGCTCGACGTTACGCCGGTCGAGAGCAGCCATCACGTGGCCAAGTTCGATCTGCAACTGGCGCTCAGTGAGCGCGACGGGCAGATCGTCGGTGGTCTGGAATATGCCTCGGGCCTGTTCGAGCGCGGCACTGTCGAGCAGTTCGGCGAGTACCTGCGTCGGGTGCTGACGCAGATGGTCGAGGACAGCCAGCAGTCGCTGGCGAGGATCAAGCTGCTGAGCGCCGAGCAACATCAGCAGATCGTTCATGACTGGAACCGCACCGCGCGGGATACCGCGTCGTTGCCCGGTTGCGTGGCGCGCTTCGAAACCCTTGCCCGGCAAACGCCCGATGCCGTGGCGCTGCTCGCCGACCGTGAGCAACTGAGTTATGGCGAACTGAATCGTGCCGCCAACCGCCTCGCGCATCACCTGATCGAACAAGGCGTCGGCCCCGAGCATCGCGTCGGTCTGTGCATGGAGCGCTCGCCGCACATGGTCATCGGCCTGCTGGCGATCCTCAAGGCCGGCGCGGCGTACGTGCCGTTCGACCCGGCTTACCCGAGCGAGCGTCTGGCGTTCATGTTCAGCGATGCGGCGCCGACCTTGCTGCTGACGCAATCGAGCCTGATGGCCGGGCTGCCGGCCAACGAGGCGAAAATCTGCTGCCTGGACACCGGCGCAGCGCAATGGGCACAGCACCCGACGGATGATCCGCAGGTCACGGTGAGCCCGGAAAACCTCGGCTATGTGCTCTACACCTCCGGCTCCACCGGACGCCCGAAAGGCGTGGCCCACAGCTGTCGCGCGCTGGACAACCTGATTGCCTGGCAACTCGATCAAGCCGCAGCACCGCAGCGTGTGCTGCAATTCGCCTCGCTGAACTTCGACGTCTCGTTCCAGGAAATCTGCAGCACCCTCTGCCAGGGCGGCAGCCTGTTGCTGATGACCGAAGACAGCCGCAAGGACCTCGCCGCACTGCGCCCGACCCTGGTGGCCGAAGGCGTGCAGCGGGCGTTCCTGCCGTTCGCCGTATTGCAGCAACTCGCCGGCCTGACCGAGGCCGATGCGCCGATGCCGGCCGGCGGTTGCGAGATCATCACCGCCGGTGAAGCCCTGCAAATCAATGACGAACTGCGCGGTTTTGTCCGTGGGCTCGGCGGTGCGCAGTTGCATAACCAGTACGGGCCGACCGAAACCCATGTGGTCAGCCAGTTCAGCCTCGACTGCAACGACGCCGAGTCCTGGCCGGACGCGCCGCCCATTGGCCGTCCCATCGCCAATGCGCGGCTGTACGTGCTGGACGAGCATCTGAATCCGGTGCCGGTCGGCGTGGCGGGTGAGTTGTACATCGCCGGCGCCTGCCTGGCCCGTGGCTATCTGAATCGTCCGGACCTGACCGCCGAGCGCTTCCTGCCGGACCCGTTCAGCGCCGAGCCGGGCGCGCGGATGTACCGCAGCGGCGACCTCGCGAAATTCCTGGCCGACGGCAACGTGCAGTACCTGGGACGCATCGACCAACAGGTGAAACTGCGCGGCTTTCGCATCGAACTCGGTGAGATCGACAGCCTGTTGCATCAGCAACCCGGGGTTCAGGAAGCCGCCGTGTTGCTGCGTGAAGACGTGGCCGGGGACAAGCGCCTCGTGGCCTATGTGGTCGGCACCGCGACCAGCGAATCCCTGCGCGCCGAACTGCAACGCCAGTTGCCCGAACACATGATCCCGAGTGCCTGGGTCCGGCTCTCGCAACTGCCGCTGACCCGTAACGGCAAGCTCGACCGCCAGGCGCTGCCGGCACCGGAACGCAGCGCTGGCGCGACTTACGAAGCGCCGCGCAACGACATTGAACGGCAAATGGCCGAGATCTGGGCTGAAGTGCTCAAGTGCGAACGGGTCGGCATCCACGACAACTTCTTCGACCTCGGCGGCCACTCGCTGCTGGCGACGCGGATGATCTACGCGATCAACCAGCGCATGGGCGCGCAACTGTCCCTGAGCAGCCTGTTCCAGACCCCGGTGTTGCGGGATCTGGCGGCGCAGGTCTCGCGTGAAGAACAGAGCGTTGAACCGGCATTCCTCCAGATCGAGCCGGATCGCGGCAATCGACATGAACCGTTCCCTCTGACCGATATCCAGCAAGCCTACTGGTTCGGTCGCGAGGCCACGGTCAGCCTCGGCGGCGTCAGCGCTCACGGCTACGAAGAACTGCGCATTCCCGAATTCGACGCCGAGCGTTTCGAACAGGCCTTGAATCGCATGATCCAGCGCCACGACATGCTGCGCGTGGTGTTCCTCAGCGACGGCACGCAACAGGTGCTGGCGCAGGTACCGACCTATCGCATGCCCCGCAGCGACCTGCGCGGCTTGCCCGTCGAAGTGGCGCAACGCACGCTGGAAGCGACCCGCGAACGCCAGTCCCATCAGGTGCTGGACGCCAGTCGCTGGCCGCTGTTCGAGTTCAGCCTGTCGCTGCTCGATGACGGCATTACCCATTTGCACATCAGCCTCGACGCGCTGATCGTCGACGCCGCGAGCACGCAGATTCTCGCCCGCGAACTGATGGCGTTCTACGTCAATCCGAACCTGGAGCTGACAGAGCCAGGCCTGACTTTTCGCGACTATGTGCTGGCCGAACAGCAGTTGCGCAATGGCCGCCGCTACGAGCAGGCGCTGGGCTACTGGCGTGAGCGGGTGACCACGCTGGCCCCGGCGCCAGATCTGCCGCTGGTACGCCAACCCGAAAGCATTGCCAACCCGCACTTCACCCGCCGCGACCGCGACATGTCGGCCGCGCAGTGGGCGCAGCTCAAAGCCGTGGCCAAGCAGTTTGCGGTGACGCCGTCGGTGATGCTGCTGACCGCGTTCAGCGAAGTGCTGGCGCTGTGGAGCCGCACCCCGCGTTTCACCCTGAGCCTGCCGCTGTTCAACCGCATGCCGCTACACCCGGATGTCGACGAGATCATCGGCGACTTCACCTCACTGGTACTGCTGGAAGTCGGCATCGACGGAACACAAACCTTCACCGACAAGGCCCGCGCAGTGCAGGCGCAACTGTGGCGCGACATCGATCATTCGGTGGTCAGCGGTGTGCGGGTGCTGCGCGAATTGTCCCAGGCCCGGGGCGTGCAGCAGACCGCGATGCCGATCGTGTTCAACAGCACGCTGTCGGAAGCGGCGCCGGAACTGGCCGAGTTCAACCTGGCCGACGCGTTGAACGCCAAACACATGCACAGCATCACCCAGACCCCGCAAGTGTGGCTCGACCACACGTTGCTGGAGCTCGAAGGACGCCTGTTGTTCAACTGGGACAGCATCGACGAGCTGTTCCCGCAAGGCATGATCGAGCAGATGTTCGTCGCCTATAACACGCTGCTCGACAGCCTTTGCGAACCGGCAGCCTGGGGCGCGAACACGCCACAACTGCTGCCGCAGGCACGCTTGCCGGCACCGGTCGACCATCAGCAAACGCTGCCATTGATGCACGAACTGTTCGAACGTCAGGCCCTTGCCACACCGGACGCACTGGCGGTGATCGGCACGCGACAGCTGACGTACGCCCAATTGCGCAACGAGGCCCGGCAACTCGGCGCCCGATTGCAAACACAGGGCGTGCTGCCGAACCGCTTGGTCGCGGTGGTGATGGAGCGCGGCTGGGAACAAGTGGTCGCAACGCTGGCGATTCTGTATGCCGGCGGCGCTTACCTGCCGATCGAGCCGACGCAACCGGCGGAACGGCTGCGGCATATTCTGGAGCGGGCCGAGGCGAGCCTGGTCCTGACCCAACCGGCGCTGCTCGACAGGATCGAATGGCCGGCGCAGGTCACGGCCATCGCGGTCACCGATGAAGTCTCGAACGATGAACTGCCACTGCAACCGGTGCAGGTGAACGAAAGTGACCTCGCTTACGTGATCTACACCTCCGGCTCCACCGGTCAGCCGAAAGGCGTGGTGATCGACCATCGCGGTGCGGTCAACACCTTGCTCGACATCAACCGGCGCTTTGCTGTCGGCCCGAACGACCGCGTATTGGCGATCTCGTCGCTGAGCTTCGACCTGTCGGTCTATGACTTCTTCGGCACGTTGGCGGTGGGCGCGACGGTGGTCATCCTCGAACCGCAACTGTCACTCGATCCGGCGCACTGGCTCGAATTGATCAAGCGTCACCAGGTCAGCCTGTGGAACTCGGTGCCGGCGCTGCTCGGCATGCTGGTCGAGTACGTGGAGGGCGAGGGCGGCGCGTTACCTGCCAGCCTGCGGGTGGCGATGCTGTCCGGCGACTGGATTCCCCTGACCTTGCCCGAGCGGGCCTGGGCCTTGCAGCCGGATTTGCAACTGATCAGCCTGGGCGGTGCCACCGAAGCGTCGATCTGGTCGATCTACTACCCGGTGCAACAGGTCGATCCGGCCTGGCGCAGCATTCCCTACGGCAAGGCCCTCGATCATCAGCGCTTCTACGTGCTGGATGAAGCGCTGCAAGTGCGCCCGACCTGGGTCGCGGGGCAGCTGTACATCGGCGGCATCGGTCTGGCGAAAGGTTACTGGCGCGATGAAAAACTCAGCGCGGGCAGTTTCTTCAATCATCCACTGACCGGCGAACGGCTGTATCGCACCGGCGACCTGGGCCGTTTACTGCCCGACGGCAACATCGAATTCCTCGGTCGCGAAGACAATCAGGTCAAGGTCCAGGGCTATCGCATCGAGCTGGGCGAGATCGAAGCCGCGCTCAATCGCCATCCCGGTGTGCAGAGCGCGGTGGTGCGGATTCTTGGCAGCACGCTGGGCGAGAAGCGTCTGGCGGGTTACGTGCTCAAGGCCGATCCGGCGTTGCAGGCCAGTGATTTCAGCGCCTACCTGAGCGACAAGCTGCCGGCCTACATGATTCCGCCGTCGTTCACCTTTGTTGAAGCCTGGCCGTTGTCGTCCAACGGCAAGGTCGACAAGAAACGCCTGCCGGAGCCTGAGCAAGTCGAGGAGCAAGGGCCGGCGCTGGAAGTCGACGGCCCGCAGGAACAGCGGCTGGTGGAAATCGTGCAGGGCGTGCTCAAGCGCGAATCGATTGCCGCCAACGCCAACCTGCTGAACCTCGGCGCAACGTCGATCGATATCGTCCGGATCAGCAACGCGTTGTCCGGCGCGTTGCAGTTCCGCCCGCACGTGGCACAACTGCTGGCCCAGCCGACGTTGCTGCATCTGCTTGGCATGTACCGCCAGAACCGGGCGCGTCAGGAATTGCTCGGCAACGTGCAGCAGGCTCCGGAGCCCGTGCAGGACATCATCGAGGATCCACAGCAGCGAGCGCAGTTCAAAGCCGAACAGCGCGGGCGCCGTGACTTCGCTCAAGCCTTGCCGGCAGTGGCACTGGATCTGCCGCAAGACCCGGCCTTCGCCCGGCGTTTGAGCGATTACCGCTCGGTGCGTCAATACGATCGGCAACCGATCGCCACCCAGGCCTTCGCGCACGTACTGGCAGCGCTGGCCCAGGGGCAACTCGACGGCGAAGTGAAATACCAGTTCCCGTCGGCGGGTGGCCTTTACCCGATTCAGGCGTACCTCTACGTCAAGCCGGATCGCGTGCTCGGCGTGCCCGGCGGCGCGTATTACTACGATCCCCGCCAGCATCGTTTGCTGGCGCTCCAGAGCGGAGCGCTCGACCCGGACGCCTACGACTATTTCGTCAACCGACCGGTGTACGAGAACGCCGCGTTCTCGCTGTTCTTCATCGCCGACATGGCCGCGATCCGTCCGTTGTACGGCGAGCGCAGCCGCGACTTCTGCCACATCGAAAGCGGGGCGATGGCCCAGTTGCTGAGCATGACCGCCGTCGAGCACGGCCTGGGCCTGTGCGGTATCGGCTCGGTCGAGGAGCAGCAACTGACGACGCTGTTCGACCTGGGGCCAAGCCATGAATTGATTTATTCGATGATCGGCGGGCTGCGCACAGCCGATGAACAACACCGCGCGTCGGTCGAGGCGTTTGCCATCGAGCCTGTGCCCGCCAGCCTGGACGACGAAGACATGGAGGAGTTCGAAGTATGAATGCCGATCAATTGCTGGCGTTGTTCGCTCGCCATGGCGTGGTGCTCGAAGTGGACGGTGACAGGCTGCGCTGCAAGGCGCCGCGCGGGTTTCTCACCGAAGAACTGACCCAGGCGCTCAAGCGTCACAAACAGGAACTGATCGCCTTGCTCGGCGGGCACGATGACGCGGTAATTCCGCGCCGTGCTGGCGCGCACGGGTCCTGGCCGTTGTCATTCTCGCAGCGGCAACTGTGGTTTCTCGATCAACTGGAACCCGGCAACCCGTTCTACAACGTGCCCACGGCGATAACGCTGAAAGGGCCGTTGAACGTCGCGCAGCTGGAACGAGCGCTGAACCAACTGGTGGCCCGCCACGAAGTCCTGCGCACGACGTTTTGCAGCGTGGACGGTGAACCGCGTCAGGTGGTGCATTCGTCGATGCCGCTGTCGTTGTCGGTGACGGATCTGCGCCATTTGCCTGCCGACGAGCGTGAGCAGCAGGTGCGATTCGCCGTCGAACAGGACGCACGGGCGCCATTCGATCTGGCCACCGGCCCATTGTTGCGGGCATCGTTACTGCGCGTGGCCGACGACGAATACCTGTGGCTGTACAGCGTGCACCACATCATCGCCGACGGCTGGTCGATGGGCGTGATCCTGCACGAAGTCGCGACGCTGTACGGCGATTATCTGCGTGGTGAAACCCCGACGCTTGCGCCGTTGCCGGTGCAATACGCCGACTACGCCTGCTGGCAGCAGCGCATCGGCGGTGCGGCGCTGGACGCTCAGCTCGATTACTGGCGTCGCACCCTGGACAGCGCGCCGTTGTTGTCGACCTTGCCCGCCGACCGGCCGCGACCGTTGGTGCAGCGTTATGTCGGCGCCACGTTCAGTTCTTCCGTCGATGGCGGCACCTTGCGTGAACTCACGGCGCTGGCCCGGCAAACTCAGGGCACGCTGTTCAACGTACTGCTCGGCGCTTTGGCGGTGCTGCTGTGGCGCCACAGCGGTCAGCAGGATCTGTGCATCGGCACACCGTTCGCCAACCGTAATCGTCCGGAAGTCGAGCCGCTGATCGGCCATTTCGTCAACACCCTGGTGCTGCGTCAGCGCCTGAATCCGCAGCAAACCTTCGCCGAGCTGCTGCGCGAGGTGCGGGGCCAGATGCTCGACGTCCACGCCCACCAGGACGTGCCATTCGACCGCGTGGTCGAGGCCGTCAACCCGCAGCGAGACCCCGGTCATTCGCCGTTGTTCCAGGTGATGCTGGTGCTGCAGAACACACCGGGCAACGCGGTGCAGATGCCCGGTCTGGAACTGGCGCCGTACGGCACCAGCAGTGCCACGGCCAAGTTCGATCTGGCGTTCGAATGGGTCGAGCGGGCAGGGCGGCTGGACCTGCTGGTGGAATACAACACCGACCTCTACGACGTTGCGACCATCCAACGCCTGAGCGGGCACTACCGCCACCTGCTCGAACAGATCGCCGCCGACGCCAAGCAACCGATCAATGCCTTGCCGTTGATGAACGAGGCCGAGCGTCAGCAGGTGCTGGTCGACTTCAACCGCGCCACACCGCTGACGCAAGCGGCGCCCTGCGTGCATCAACTGGTCGAAGCGCAGGCTGCGGGCAACCCTCAGGCCTGCGCGGTAGTGTTCGAGGGCGAATCCCTGAGCTACGCCGAGCTCAATGCCCGGGCCAATCGGCTGGCGCGGCATTTGCGCACGTTGGGCGTCGGCCCGGACGTGCGCGTGGCGGTGTGCATCGAGCGCTCGCTGGAATTGCCGGTGGCGCTGCTGGCGGTGCTCAAGGCCGGCGGCGCCTACGTGCCGCTGGATCCGGACTATCCGCTGGGACGCCTGAGTCATATGCTCGGCGACAGCACACCGGCGGTGCTGCTGACCCTTGGCTCGGCGCACGCAATCTTGCGTCAGGCCGTGCAAGGGTCGAACTGGGAAGCGCCAATCCTCGACCTCGAAAAGGACGCCGCGAGCTGGGCGTCGCTGCCGGCGGACAATCTTGATCCGCGCAATGTCGGCGTTACCCCTGACCATCTCGCCTATGTCATCTACACCTCCGGCACCACCGGCTTGCCCAAGGGCGCAATGGTCGCGCATCGTGGCTTGAGCAATCTGCTGCTGTGGTGTTTGCAGGTCTGCGGCGAGGCGGGGGCGATGTTGCACAAGATCCCGTTCGGTTTCGATGCTTCTGCGTGGGAGACCTTCTGGCCGCTGGCAACCGGCGGGCGGCTGGTGATCGCTCGGCCCGGCGGCCATTACGAACCGGCGTACCTGGCACGCGAGGTGCGCGAGCAGCAGGTCACGGCGCTGGTGTTCGTGCCAGCGATGTTGCAGCTGTTCCTGGAGGTCGACGAGGTCAGCCAGTGTGTGTCGCTGACCGATGTGTTCAGCGGCGGCGGTGAACTGCCGCCGGCTCTGGCCCGGCGCTTCCAGGAGCGTCTGCCCCGTGCGCGGCTGCACAACGTCTACGGCCCGACCGAAACCACGGTGATCAACAGCATCTGGACCCTGGAGCCCGGCGCCGTGGTGCCGGCCCGGCAATTGCCGATCGGCCGGCCGATTGCCAACAACCGTTTTTACGTGCTCGATGATCGCGACCAGCCGGTACCGGTGGGCGTGACCGGGCATCTGCACATTGGCGGCGTCGGTGTGGCCCGTGGTTATCTGGGGCTGGCGCAGCTCAGTGCCGAGCGCTTTATCGACAATCCGTTCGTGACAGGTGATCGGCTCTATCGCAGCGGCGATCTGGCGCGCTACCGCCCGGACGGTCAGCTGGAGTTTCTCGGTCGCAACGATTTTCAGGTCAAGTTGCGCGGCGTGCGCCTGGAACTGGGCGAAATCGAAGCCCGGCTCGAAGCGTTTCCCGGCATCCGCAGCGCCGTGGTGTTGATGGTCGGCGAAGCGGCACAGGATCAGCGGCTGGTGGCCTGCTGTGTGGTGGCCGAACCCGTTGACGAAGCAGCGGTGCACGCCCATCTGGCGACAACCCTGCCCAGAGCGGTGATCCCCGGCAGCTATCTGTGGCTAGACGCGCTGCCGCTGACTGCCAACGGCAAGGTCGATCGCACTGCGCTGACGGCATTGGCGGACGAGGAATTGGTCAATCGTCAGGTCAACCTGAGCAGCCCGCGCGATCACATCGAACTGGCGCTGTACCAGATCTGGAAAAGCCTGTTGCTGGCGCCGCAGATCGGCATTCGCGACAACTTCTTCAACGTCGGCGGCACCTCCATTGCTGCTATCAAAATGGCCCATGAGATCAGCCAGCAGTTTGCAGTCGAAGTGCCGGTGCGCGTGGTGCTCAGTTACCCGACCATCGAAGCGCTGGGCGGCTGGCTGCGGGTCGGGGCCAATCCGGCGCTGGCCCAGAGCAACCTGATCGAATTCCGTCGCGGCAGCGGCCAGCACAACGTGGTGTGCATTCACCCGGCGGGCGGTACGGCGTTCTGTTATCTGTCGTTGGCCAAGGTGCTGCCGGATGAAGCCGGCGTGTACGGGGTGCAATCGCCGGGACTGAATCCGGGGGAGAGCACCGAGCCGACGGTCGAAGCGATGGCCGAGGCTTACTTGCGCCAGATCGAGCCACTGACGCAGCAACCGCTGATCCTCACCGGGCTGTCGTTCGGTGGTCTGGTGGCCTATGAAATGGCGCGGCGGTTGACGGCGGCCGGGCATCGTCAGGTGACGGTGGTGCTGCTCGACACCCAGGGCAGTGACGATCCGGGTTTCCGCGAGCAGATCGGCACCGTGGACATGGCCGAGTTCCGCGACAAGCTGGTGCGTTTCAACGGCATGTACCCCGGCATCGAAGACGCCCAGGTCGAACGCTACTTCAACATCTACAACCACAACCGTTTGGCCATGGCCGCCTATGACTGCGCGCCGCGCGCCGGTCGCGTGGTGCTGATCCAGGCCCGGGAAGATTTCAGCCGCCATCAGTTGCATGAACTGCGTGGCTTCTGGCGGCGCCGCGCAGGCCACGGCTATCTGGCGAAACTGGTCAGCGGCGGGCACTGGGACATGCTCGAAAGCGCGGAAATCCATCGGGTCTCGCAAATCATCCGTCGGGAGCTGCAACGCTTCGACGCGCAGGAGGCGAAATGATGAGTGCGTCCAAAGACATGCCGTTGCTCGCACGTTTTGCCGAGCAAGTGGCGCGTAATCCGCAAGCCCCGGCGGTGATCGATCAATCGGTCACGCTGACTTACGCGCAACTGGCCAGCGCCAGCGAACGCATCGCCCGAGGGTTGCTGGCGCGTGGCGTCGAGCCCGGTCAGTCGCTGGCGTTGTGCATGCCGCGCTGCTGGCAGTGGCTGGCGGCGATTATCGGCGTGTTGAAGGTCGGCGCGGTGGTGGTGCCGCTGGATCGGGCCAGCCCGCGCCAACGTCGGGAATTGATGTTGGCGGATGCGGCGTGTGTCGGCCTGATTACCCTGGATGAAGAAGCGCTGTGGTCGCCTTCACTGTGGCAAATCAGCGTCGAGGCCTTGCTCGATCAGCCGGACGCTCCAGCGCAAACGCTGGCCGAAAATTTTGCCGAGGTGATGTTCCTCTTCTACACCTCGGGCACCACCGGCACGCCGAAAGCGGTCGAGGTGGGCGAGCGCGGCTTGCTGCGGCTGGCGCACACCAACGGCTATATCGAGATTCGTCCGGCGGACCGGTTTGCCTGCCTGTCCAACCCGGCGTTCGATGCGTGCAGTTTCGAACTGTGGGCGCCGCTGCTCAACGGCGGTTGCTGCGTGATGATCGCCGATGAGGACGTGCTGGATGCGCGGCGTCTGGCCGAGGTGCTGGAGCGGACCCAGGTCGACAATCTGTTCATGACGGTATCGCTGTTCAACACTTTGATTGCCGAGTGGCCCTCGTGCTTTTCCAGCGTGCGTCAGGTGCTGATCGGCGGTGAGCAGATCAGCGCTGCCGCCGTGCGCGGATGGTATCGGGCCAATCCTGAGAGCCGCTGCCGGATTTTCAATGTTTACGGCCCCACCGAGTGCACCACGTTTGCCCTGTGCTGGCCGATCAGCCGCGACTTTGCCGCTGACTCGGCGCCCATTGGCCGACCGTTGCCGGACACTGGCGTGTTGGTGCTGGATGAGCAGCAACGGCCGGTACCGGCAGGCGAGGTCGGCGAGCTGTATTTGAGTGGCAGCGGTGTCGCCCGTGGCTATCGCAACCGGCCCGAAGAAACCG
Source organism: Pseudomonas sp. FG35 (assembly GCF_057809295.1). Classification (NCBI taxonomy): domain Bacteria; kingdom Pseudomonadati; phylum Pseudomonadota; class Gammaproteobacteria; order Pseudomonadales; family Pseudomonadaceae; genus Pseudomonas; species Pseudomonas sp. FG35. The sequence goes on from NZ_JBMDJR010000001.1 coordinate 59,681, forward strand.
CCCGCCAGTTCGTCCGTTTACCCGACCTCGACGGTGGCGCGCAGGTGCATTACCGCACCGGCGATCTGGTGCGGCGCAATGCCGAAGGCTTGATCGAGTACCTGGGGCGCGTCGACCGGCAGGTGAAAATTCGTGGTTTCCGGATCGAGCCGGGGGAGGTGGAGCAACGGATGCTGGAGTATCCGGGCGTGGCGCAGGTGTTCGTCTGTACCCGGCGCCAGGCGGCTGAAGATCATCAGCTGCTGGCGTTCATCGTGCCTCGCGGGGATCTGGACTATCTCGCCTTCGAAAACCATCTGCGAGCACAACTGGCGCCGTATATGCGGCCGCATCAGTTGTTCCTGCTGGAGCGCCTGCCGCTGACGGCCAATGGCAAGATCGACCGCGACGGGTTGCTGGCGCAGGGGTTGAGTCCGTGGCATCCAGTCCTGGCGGTTACGGATAACGAAAGCGTTTCGCCGGCGCTGGAATGGTTGTTGAGTCAGGCCCGTTCCCTGCTCGGCCAACCGGCCCTGAGTGCGCAGGATGACTGGCTGGGCAGTGGCGGCGATTCGCTCAAGGCCATGCGCCTGCGTTCGGCAATTCGTGTCCGTTGGCAGCGCGAGATCGCCATCGATACGTTGCTCAACGAGCCTTTCTCGTCATTGGCCGCACAACTGACCGGTGAGACGAACGGCGAGTCGATTTACCCACCCGCGCCTCCGATCAGCAGCGCCAGACGCCTGCCGGCCACCGCCGAACAGCGACGGCTGTGGCTGTTGCAACAACGTTCGCCGACCTCGACCGCCTACAGCGTGCCGTTGATTCTGTATCTGGCGGCAGGTGTCGAAGTTGCCGCACTGGCCGAGGCTTTGGGGCGTCTGGTGCAGCGTCATCCGGGATTGCGCACTGCATTCGCGGCGGGTGCCGACGGACTCGATCAAGTAATCGCCGAGCAGGGTTCGACCTGTCGCACCTTCGCGGTCGGGCATTTCACCGAGGACAACTGGCAGGCCTTCGCCGAGCTGGTGTTCGCCGCGCCGTTCGACCTGACGACGCCGAACCTGTTTCAGGCCTGGCTGTTGCCGTTTGCCGACGGCAGCTGCCGGCTGTTGCTGAACCTGCATCACATCATCGTCGATGGCTGGTCGGTGAACCTGTTGTTCGACGATCTGGCGCAGCTTTACACCGATGTCCTGCAAGGCGACGACAGTCCGCAGCGCGCCACCCGATTGACGACGCTGGAGTTTGGCCAGTGGCAGCGCCAGTGGAGCGTCGATCCGCATTACCGCGACCAGCGCCGCGCACTCGCCGAGTTGCATCGCCGTCAAGAAGAACCGTCGCCTGCATTGATGCCAATGCGCGAAATCAGCCCGGACGCCCGGTTGCACCGCGAGTCCTTGGGCACAGTGCGCAGCGCCGCCCTCGAACGCTTTTGCACGCAACAACGGCTGACCCGCTTCGAAGTGCTGTTCAGTGTCTTCGCCTGGAGCCTGTACGCCCTGACCGGGAGCGACCGGCCACGGATCGCCAGCCCGGTGTCCAACCGGCCGCTGGCGGAGTTCGAAGACACCGTTGGCATGTTTGCCAACACCGTGCTGATCCCCACCGTCGTTGAAAACGCATTGCCCCTGAGCGAGCAATTGCGCAAACAGACTGCCACCGTGCGTGAAGTGCTGGCGTTGCAGGACGTGGCGCTGGCGGATCTGGTGGAAGACCTGCGGCTGTCGTCGAGCCCGTTGCTGTTCGATTTCATGTTCGTGCTGGAAAACACCGATTACGCGGCGCTGACCGATTCCAGTCTGCGCGCCACGCTGGAGTTCAACGAGCAGTTGCACGCCAAGTGCCCGCTGACGTTGTTGATGGTGGGCAGCGGTTCGCAGCTGGAATGCTGGTGGGAATATCAGTGCAGCTATTTCGATGCCGAACAGATGCGGGCGTTGAACGCGCTGTTCCGCCGGGGTCTGGATCTGTTGCTGGAAAACCCGACGGCCAATCTCAACGATTTGCTCGGTCCGTATCGACGCAGCCTGCCACCGGCAAGCGAAGGTCCGCAGGTTGTGCTGCCGTTCAACACACTGGCGGACGGGTTCGAGCATCAAGTGCTTTGCACGCCGGAGGCGGTCGCGCTGGTTCAAGGCCAGCAGCGCCTCAGCTACAGCGAACTGAATACGCGGGCCGATGCTCTGGCGGCAAATCTGATCGAGCGCCATCCGTTGCCGACCGGGAACGCGCCGCTGCATGTTGTGCTGTTCCTCGATGCCTCGGTAGAACACATCGTCGCCTTGCTGGCGCTGGCCAAACTCAACCTGACCGCCGTGCCGCTGGACCCTGCTTACCCGGTGGCGATCCAGCGTCAGGTGCTGGAGCAGGCGCAGCCGCTGTGTGTGCTGTTCAGCGACGCGACCAAGGCTGCACTGGATGACCTGAACGCCGGACGATTCGCCACGCATCGGGTTGATCTGCGCGCCGATGCCGGAACGTTCGAACGTCCACACCACGCCGGCGAACGGCCGTTGTACACGCTGTTCACTTCCGGATCGACCGGCACGCCCAAAGGTGTGCAAGTGTCGGAACGCACCCTGTGCAACCTGCTGCAATGGCAGCGCACCGAAGGGCAGTTGCCGGCAAAAGCGGTGACCCTGCAGTTCTCGATGCTGTCGTTCGATGTGTCGTTTCAGGAGATTTTCAGCACCCTGTGCGGCGGCGGTTGCTATCACCTGATTACGCCGCGCTGGCGTCAGGATGCCGAGGCGTTGCTGGATTACATGGTCGAGGCGCGGATCGAGCGCCTGTTCCTGCCGTACGTGGCCTTGCAGCATCTGGCGCAAACCGCCGTGACCAGGGGCATTTACCCGTCGGCGTTGCGCGAGGTGATCACGGCCGGCGAGCAACTGCTTTGCACCGAAGCGCTGCGCAACTGGTTCGGCGGCATGCCGCAGGCCTCGTTGTTCAACCACTACGGCCCGACGGAAACCCACGTGGTCAGCGCCCTGCGTCTGCCGCCCGTGGCGCGGGACTGGCCGTTACGCGCGCCGATCGGCCATGCCGTGGGCAATGCGCGGTTGCTGCTGGTCGATGAGCACGACCGCCCGGTACCGATCGGCAGTCGTGGCTATCTGCTGGTGGCCGGGCCGATGGTTGCCCGTTGCTATCTGGCTGATCCTGCGCTGAACGCCGCGCGGTTTGTCGAGCTGGCGGACGGCTGTTTGTACTACCGCACCGGCGATCTGGCGTGGGCCGATGCCCAGGGCTGCCTGCATTATCTGGGGCGTGACGATCAGCAGATCAAACTCAGCGGCCATCGGCTGGAGCTGGGGCAGATCGAGGCGGCGCTGATGCAGGTGCCGGAAGTGGTCAACGCGGTGGTGGCGGTGCAGGCCGATCCACCTCGGTTGATCGCCTGGCTGCAACTCGAAGGCGAACCTCCAACGTCGCAAGCGCTGGATCGTCAGGTCGCGCGGCGGCTGCCGGCCCATGTGCGAATCGATGAATACCGACGGATCAACCGCTGGCCACGCACCCCCAGCGGCAAGATCGACCGCAAGGCTTTGCCGAATCTGGGCGAGGCTTTGGAGCGGCGCAGCACGCCAGCAACGGCTGTTCAATTGAGCGCACTGGAACGGCAACTCAGCGAGTTGTTCCAGGCCGTGATCGGCCGTGACATCGAGCCGGAACAGACCTTCTTCGAGGCCGGCGCCACCAGCCTCGGCCTCATGCGTTTGCATGGCCGTTACGCCGAAGAGCTGCCGCACAAGTTGACAATGGCCGACCTGTTCGAACACGTCACGGTACGGCGTCTGGCGGCGCATCTGTCGACGGCGCCGGTCGCAGCCGTGGAGCGTGTCCGGCAAACCGATGCAGGTCACCAGCCGATGGCGATCATCGGCATGTCGGTGAATGTGGCCGGAGCGCAGAACCTGTCCGAGTTCTGGGCGATGGTGCAAGGCAATGGGTTGGGCATCGAGCACTTTGCCGCCGAAGAGGGCTTGGTCGGCGCCCGCAGTCAACTGGCGGGCATGCTCGATTTCGATCCCGAGTACTTCGGCATCAGCCGCCAGGAAGCGCGGCTGATGGACCCGCAACAGCGGCATCTGCTGATGGCCTGCGTGCAGGCTCTGCAACACGCGGCCATCGTTCCGTCGGCGGAGGGCCCGCGCATCGGTCTGATCGCCAGTTGCGGCGAAACCACGTACTTCCAGCAAATGCTGCGCGAAACCGCCGACGACGATTTGCCGGACGGCTTCCAACTGGCGCTGCATCACGACAAGGATTTTCTGGCGACCAAAGCCGCGTATCACCTGGACCTCAACGGCCCGGCCCTGAGCGTGCAGGCCGCTTGCGGCAGCTCGCTGATCGCCGTGCACCTGGCCAGTTCGATGCTGCGTCAGGGCGACAGCGACGTGATGCTCGCGGCCGGGGTGCTGATCGATCCGACTCTGACCGAGGGCTATCGGCACCGCTCGCAGCACATCTTCTCTGCCGATGGTCTGTGTCGTCCATTCAGCGACGACGCCAGCGGCACCCTCGGTGCCAGTGGCTACGGGGTGGTGGTGCTCAAACCGCTGGCCAAGGCGCGGGCCGATGGTGACCGGATCTATGCGTTGGTCGAAGGTTCGGCGTTGAACAACGATGGCCGGGCCAAGATGAGTTACACCGCGCCGTCGGTGGCCGGGCAGAGCGCAGTCATCCGTGATGCTTTGAGCCGGGCCGGGTTGACCGGTGCCGACATCGGCTACATCGAGGCCCACGGCACCGGCACCTTGCTCGGCGATCCGATCGAAGTCGCGGCGTTGACCAAGGCTTTCGGTGACGCACCTGCCGGCCATTGCGCACTGGCTTCGGTAAAAAGCCAGATCGGTCATCTGGGCGCGGCGGCGGGGGTGGTCGGGCTGATTCGTGCCAGTCTCGCGGTGTTCCATGGCGTGCTGCCGCCGAACCTCGGTTTTGGCCGGATCAACCCGCAGATCGATCTGCAGCATTCGCCGTTCTACGTGCCGACCACGTCCCGGCCATGGCCGCAAGGGCGGCGGCGACTGGCCGGTGTCAGCAGTTTCGGGATTGGCGGAACCAATGCGCATGTCATCGTTGGTGCTGCGCCCACGGCGCAGGAGGGGGACGAGGAAACGCTGCCACTGCTGATGATTTCGGCTCACAGCCGAGCGGAGTTGCTGCGCGATATCGCGGTAATTCGCGAATATCTGCAAACCAATCCGGAACAGCACACCGCATTGCTGCGGTACTTGCAGTCAGGTCGCCGGCAGTTGCGCTGGCGCTTCGCGATGATCTGCCGGTCGGGTGACGACATTCCGTTGCAGCCGACAGCGATCAAGGAAGTCGGGGTCTCAAGCGCGCAGTTGATCGCCCGTGATCAATCGCCGCAGGATTTGCTGGACGCCTGGTACGAAGGCGTGAATATCCAGTGGCCGCAACGCTCGGCACCGCCGCCGTGGGATTTGCCGCCGTCATCGTTCGAACTTCAGACCTATCGTTTCCAGACCCCTGTGGCTGCTGAACCTGAAGCGCCAGCCCTTGCGCGACAACCGCTGGCGGACTGGTTTCACCAACGACAATGGGTGCGCACCCGGCGCCTGAGCGCGACAGCGACGGCGCAATCCCGTGAGGTGCTGATTCTGTGCAGCCATGAAACGCCGGAATCGACGTTGCTGACGAGCTTGAACGCCGTGTACCGACGCGTGATTCAGGTGCGCGCCGGTAATGGCTTCAAGCGCTTGAGCCCGGACCGTTTCGAACTTGATCCGCTGGACACTGAAGCCCTGAACCGTTTGCTCGCCGAAGTTGCAGAACCCGACCTTGGCGAACTCGACTGGCTGCATGCCTTGCCGCTGGCGGTGTCGGGCGAGGTCAATGAGCAATCGCTGGATCTGGCGCAGTGGGCCTGTCTGGATACGGTCAGTGCATTGATGCAGGCCTGGGGGCAGACCCCGCGCATGACACGGCTGCGGTTGTGGTTGATGTCGTGGCAGGCGTGCCCGGTAGACGGCGAAGTTCAGCGCCCCGAACTGGCAGCGCTGGCCGGCATCACCGAAGTGGTGCCGCAGGAATACCCGGTGCGTTGTCACTGGCTGGACTGGCCATCGTCGCGCCTCGAAATGCGCGCCGGCGAGTTGGCAGCGTTGCTTGCCAATCCGGCCTCACTGCCTCGGCGAATGGCGGTGCGCGACGGATACCTGTGGCAGCCACGCTTGCTGCCTCAGCCATTGACCGGCCCAGCAACGCCATCAGGGCTTCTGCCGGAAGACGGTACGTTCCTGGTGCTGGGCGGCAGCGGCGGCATCGGCCGGACCTTGTGCCAACACCTGTTGCAGGCACCTGCACGCCGGGTGGTGCTGATCTCGCGTCAGGGGCAATTGCCCGCGTCGCTGGCGGCGTACGCGTCGCGGATCGACTGCATCAAAGCGGACATCGCCGACCTGCCGCGCTGGCCGCAGATCCTCGATCAACTGGCCGTGCGTTACGGTCGCCTTAGCGGCGTGATTCATGCGGCGGGCGTCGGAGCGGGCAGCTTGATTCGCCACCGCGATGCCCGGCAAATGGCCGAGGCGATGGCCGCCAAGACTCGCGGCATGCTGGCAGTCGAAGCCTTGATCGAGCACCTGACGCCGGGTTTTGTCCTGTACTGCTCGTCGATGTCGGCACTGTTCGGCGGTGCGGGGCACCTGGACTACGCGGCGGCCAGCGGGGTACTCGATGGCTTCACCCACTATCGCCCGAGCCCGGCCGACACCTGCCTGCGCCTGGGAATCAACTGGGACATCTGGCGCGACATCGGCATGGCCACCACCAGCAACGGCGGCGACGCCGCGCACCTGGAGCATTTGACGGTTGGCCTGTCGGCGGAAGAGGGCTGTCGGGTGTTCGATCTGGCGATGGCGACGCAGTTGCCGCAGCTGTTGATTTCCACCACCGGCATCGAAACGGCGCGGCGGTTTTATCCGGTTCGCCATGGTGCCGTGGCCGCAACGGTAGAGGCGCCGAAGGGCCTGGATCTGTCGGCGCGCTTGCGTGAGTGCCTGTGCAAGTGGCTCGGTGTGGCCGAGCTGGAAGGTGACGACTCGCTGTACGACCTGGGCGCGGATTCGCTGACACTGCTCGACCTGATCGACGAACTGCAAGCGGCCACCGGTGAGGTGTTCCAGCTGTCGCAATTCAGCCACAAGGTCAGCCTGAACGAGGTGCTGGGGCTGGTATCGATCGCCACTGTTGAAGACACGCCCAGCGCTGCGCCGCTCGGCTGGCACGACGCGGTGCGGATCGATCAATGGCATGCCGGTGCCGGCCGCGACTGGCTGTACCTGATCCACCCGGTGGGCGGCGATGTTCAGGCCTATCGGGAACTGGTCTCGGCGCTGCCGGCGGAACTGGGCGTGTGCGTGATCGCCGACCCGGCGCTGCGCCTGCCGCAGTTGCCGAACATCAGCGTGGAGGAACGTGCACGCTGGTATCTGGCGGCGATCAAGGAGCATCTTCCGCACGGCAGCACTTGGCGCCTTGCAGGGTGGTCCTTCGGAGCATGGGTGGCGCAAGCACTGTGTCATCAGGCCCAGGCTGAGGGCTTCAGGCAACCGTTGTTGTACCTGATCGACCCGCCCGCGCCGGATGCCGGTGCGGAACTGGCCGGCATTGATGAGCAGACCATCGAGCAGGTGTTCCAGCGCGAGTTTGCCCAGCGCTGGCCGGCGGTCGAAGGGAAGGGCATGGGCGAAGAACGCCAAGCGTATCTGCAGCGGCTGACGGTGTGCTGCCGCAACAACATGACCAGCATGATCGACTTCCAGCCGCCAGCATTGGCGACCACAGTGGTGCGGCTGTTCAGCGCCGGGCACGCCAATCCTTACGGGCTGGGCAACGCATGGAACCCGGACGACCTGCAACGCAACTGGCAGGCCTTGCTGCCGCAGTTGCGCAGTTGGCAAACCCTGGACACCGATCACTACGGCATCGTGGCGGGCGGCTGGGCGCGGTTGCTGGCCGAAGTCATCGGTACGGATGAGCCATCGCCATGAGTGAGCCGATCTCGATGCCGCGATGGCTGCTGAATTTAGTGCAAGTGCTGTGCGAAACCGGACAGGCCGACGACCTGCGCAAGCGGATAGACAATGGCGGGGGTCCCGTGCCGCTGCGGCTGTTTCATCTCTGGCAGGCCGACGTGGTCCTGCCGATGCTCGGCGAAGCCTTGCCGGAACATCGGCAGTCGCTGCTCGCGTTGCAAAGCCTGCATCAGCGGGCGGCGCTCGGCGTGATCGGGCGTCAGGGCGAATGGCGGGCCACGCTCAGACCGGTATTGCTGGCGCTGTATCGCAAGGCCTACCCCTACGACGCGGCGTACGCCAAGGCCCACGCCAGTGCGCTGACCTACGGCCTCGCACCGGCCAACACCGCAATGATTGCCGAGCACTTTGGCGACGCCGAGGCGTTCGCCGAGTACTACGCGCAACTGAATACCGAGGCCGCCGCCACGGCGTTTGCCCAGGCTCATGCCAGCGCCAACGCCGAGGTGTCGGCCCGGGCCTTCGCGGACGGCGACGCAGAGACCTGCGCTCAGGTCTGTGGGGCGACCGTGCGGGTGTACGTCGGGGCCTGCGCGCAGGCCGAGGAACAGCGACATGCCCTAAGCAATCAACTCGCCGCCGGGCTCGAGCGAAGCCTGGCCACGCTGCAATCCCGTTCAACAGGAGAACGACATGAATGACGCACAACTGCAATTCGATGTGGTGATCAACGCTCAGGGTCAGTATTCCCTGTGGCCGGCGGGCAAGCCGATGGCCAGCGGTTGGAGCGAGGCGGGGATGCGCGGTGAGCGCCAGGTCTGCCTGGATTACATCAACGAGCACTGGATCGACATGCGCCCGCGTTCGCTGCGTGAGCAGTCATCGGTGTCGTTCCAATAAAAAAAGGTGAGGGAACATGGATCAGTTGGCACTCAAGGCAATCGAGCTTATCGCCGCCGAACGGCGTGCGCCGTATCAGCACATCACGGTCGAGCGAATCACGCCGATCATCGGCGCCGAGATCGGCGGCGTCGATCTTTCGCAACCGTTGAGCGACGAACAGCTCGCAGAAATCCGCCGGGCCTTTCTGGAGAACCACGTGGTGGTGTTCCGCGATCAGCACCTGACGGTGGACGAGCACAAGGCGTTTGGCCGGCTGTTCGGTGAGTTGAGGGCGCTGCCGGTGGAGGACATCGACGGCGATGACCCGGAGCTGGTGGTGATCCGCGCCAATGCGCAATCGCGCTACGTGGCCGGCGAAACCTGGCACACCGACGGCACCGCCGACCTGGCGCCGTCCATGGGGTCGATGCTGTACGTCAAGGAAACCCCGGCCATCGGCACGGGCGGCGATACGTTGTTCGCCAACATGCACCTGGCGCTGGAAATGCTCTCGCCGACGATGCAGCAGTTTCTCGGCGAACTGACGGCGATCCACGACGGCGCGATCCCATGGAAGGGTTATGAGGCGCCGGCCAACCTGCCGAAAACCGAACACCCGGTGGTGGTTCGCCACCCGGAAACCGGGCGCAAATCGCTGTTCGTCAATTCCGGGTTCACGTCGCACATCGTCCAGTTGTCCGGCGTTGAAAGCCAGGTGCTGTTGAACATGCTGTTCGATCTGGTGGCTCGAGAGCCGGTTCTGAGTTGTCGCGTGCGTTGGACGCCGAACAGCCTGGTGTTCTGGGATAACCGCTGCACCCAACACCATGCGGTCTGGGATTATTTCCCGCACTCGCGGTATGGCGAGCGGGTGACGATTCTGGGGACGCAGCCCAAGGCGTAATGACCCCCTGTGGGAGCGAGCAAGCTCGCTCCCACAGGTCCGGGTCTAAATCCCTTGTTTGAGCAGTTGCTCGACGATCAGCTCGCCGAACGCCAGATTCCCGTGCAGCGGGTCATCCACTTCGCAATACGCCGAACGCTGAAAACCCTGCTCATCGTTCGCCGCTGCGCGCACGTCGATCAGCTCGATGCCGAGCCCTTGCAGGCGCTCGATCAGCAGCGCCTGCGCTGCCATGAACACCCGCGAATCGGACAACTCCGGCACCCGCTGCGGCGGCAATACGGCGAACACCTTGAGGTTCATTGCCCGGGCCTGTTCATAGAACGCCAGCGCAGGTCGGGACAAGGTGTCGACAATGGATTCGAACAGGGGACCTGCGAGAAAACCTTCGTCGAATTCGCCGTCGGGTGTCTGGTAACACGTCCAGTTCGGCGCGGTCGCGAGGTAGTGCAGGCTCAGGCCAATGGTGCTGACCAGCGGCACCCCGACCTTCGCCAGTTGCGGCACTTCGAACGGCTCAAGGGCCTGGCGATACAGGCGCTCCATCTCGGCCTCGCGAAACAGCACGTCATGGCGGGTCAGGCTGAAAAAATCCACCGCGAAATCCCGGCCGGTGCCCAGCGGGCCGCCGCTGAACGGCAACTCGCGGGCTTGCGCCGCCTTGCCGATGACGCCGGCATGGGAGTCGCCCAGCAGCAGAAACCTAGGCGTAGTAATCGAGCACGGCGTCTTCACAGACAAGCTCCTTGCTGGATACGCAGGTAGAGGGAACGCTGGCCGGCGTGTGCAGCGGTTGAACCGCATCGAGCCCGGCGAAAAACTGCTGCATGACGAACGCCACGCCTTCGGGCGTGACCTCGCGCTGGTTGGGCTGGTAGAACGCACCCTTGAACGGTGTACCGGTGATGATCTCGTAAGAAGGGAAATAGTCGACGTCGTGCAGGTCTTCACACAGCTGCCCGGCGACGGCGCGCAGGACCGATTTGGAATAGGTGGTGGCGCTCAGCACATGTTCGCCCGTGGCCGTCGCCGTCAGGGGTACCGGTGACACGGTGAGCAGAACACGCAGTTGCGGGTTGATCGAACGCATCAACTCCAGCGCCTGGACCATGTCGCCATAGGTGTCCATGAAACCGAAATTGCAGAAGCGGTGCAGCTGCGGATCGAAGGTCCCCCGCACGGTGCCGGGGCACACGGGGTACACCAGACCGGTCTGGCGGTTCTGCCAGGCTTCGGTCAGGCCGAGGGTAAACACGAACACTTTGGCTCGGCGCAGGGCGGTGCGAATCGCGTCGAGGGTGGCTTCGCGCGAGGCGAACAGCGCGTCCTCGCTGGCAAAGCCGTCGGGCTCCACGGCGGGGCGGAACGGGTCGAAGAAACGCCCGTCATGGGCCCAGGTTTCGTCGGGTGGCAGGCTCACACCCAACGCCCATTCCAGCCATTGGCACAACATCGCCGGGGTGTACAGGTTGCCGGTGCGGAACGAGAACACCCCGTAGTTATGGGCCTTCCAGTCGGCTTCGGGCAATTCGGCCGGGGCCGGTTCCGCATCCAGCCAGTTCATGCCGCGCTCCACCAGCGCGCGGCCGATGTGCTGGGCGAAACACGAGCCGGCGGTGACGATGGCGTCCTCGTTGCCGATCTCGAACTGCGGCGTCCACAGTTGATCGATGTCCAGCGCGGGCTTGTCGGCCACGGCGGTGCGCCAGAAAGCGCGGGGTGGCAGGCATTGATAAGGATTCACGACGAGGGCCTCCTTGGCGGTCGCTGATAAAACGGGGTCAGCTGATTTGATAGCGGTAGATCAGGTCGTCAAACCACCGATCTCCAATCTGATAGGCCTGCGGCACGCGGCGCTCGAACACAAAACCGCATTTCTCCAAGACCTTGCAGGAGGCGATATTACCGTCGGTCACGGTCGACTCCAACGAGTCCAGGCCGATGGCGGCGGCATAGTCGATGATCGCCTGCCGCGACTCGGTGCCAAAGCCTTTGCCCTGATGCTCGGGCAACAGCAGGCAACCCACCTCGGCATGCCCCGGCGACAGGATGCGGAATCCGGTCACGCCCAGTTCCTGCCCGCTGGCCCTGTCGGTCATCACCAGACACAACCAGTGATCCGACTGCGGCCCCCAGGCCGGAAGCCTGTGTTCGAAGCCTTTGCGCACCTGTTCCTCGGCGATTTCACCGAACACGTATTGCATGGTTTGCGGCTCGGAATGCAGCCGGAGAAACAGCGGCCAGTCGGATTCGACCATCGTGCGCAGATCCAGGCGTTGCGTGGTGAGCTCGAGCATCCGCTGCTCCTTGCAAGGGTGGGAAGGGAAGACGGTTTTTTACTGGGTGTGGGGCGAAAGATCAATGCTTTGATCGGGCATGTTTTGCAACGCCGACCTTGAACGCGCCCCGTAGCGGTACTCTCCGGCAGCCACGCTGCCGGAGGCGGATTGGCGTATGGATCGGTTACGGCTTGACCGGTTTGACCAGGACGGTCTCGTTGCTGTCGAGCACGAACACCGCCAGCAGACGGGACGGTTCAGTAGTGCTGGCATTGGCGCTCACCGCGTGGAAATCACCCGGTTGTTCGACGAAGTTTTCCCCGGCCTTGTAGACCTTCTCCGGCCCGTCGCCGACCTTGCTGCGCACGGCGCCCTCAAGCACCGTGGCGTAGATGAACGCGGACTTCGGATGAAAGTGTGCCGGCGAAGAACCACCGGGTGCGTATTCCACCAGCACGCCCTTCATGGATTTACCCGGAACGTTCGGCAGGGCGCGGTCGAACACCACGGTAACCTTGCCTGCCTGCGGCTCGGCGGCCGAGGCGGATGAAATCGAAACGGCCGCAAACGTGGCGGCCAGCAGGATTCGGCTGAACATGGCGATACTCCTTCAAACAGGTGGGGTGTTTCAGCGCTGGGTCGATTTCGCCAGCCAGTCTTCAAAGCGCGTTGGACCCAGGCGCGGGTTGCTGCTGCCGGGGGTGAGCGACTGGTCGTCGAGCACATCGCCGAAGTAACGGGCGTGGACGTCCGGGATCACTTTGCGGGTGTCGTCGGTAGCGCGGAAAAAACGCCGGACTAACTCGTCGAGGGGCATGGCTTCGGGGCCGGCAATTTCCTGCGTGCCGTTGATCGGCGCGGCCAGTGCCACGTCGGTGAGTGCAGCGGCCACATCGTCAGAGGCCATGGGCTGGATCAATGCCGGCGACAGGCGCACTTCGTCGCCGACGGTAGCGGATTGGGCAATGCCGCCGACAAATTCGAAGAACTGTGTGGCCCGCAGCAGGCTGTACGGAATGCCCGATGCCTTGATCATGTTCTCCTGCGCGACCTTGGCGCGGAAATAACCGTTGGCCGGCAGGCGCTCACTGCCGACGATCGACAGCGCCACGTGATGGCGAACCCCGGCGGCGGCTTCGGCGGCGAGCAGATTACGGGTGGAGGTTTCGAAGAAATCGAGCACGGCCTGGTCTTCCCACGACGGCGCGTTGGACACATCGACCACTACCTGTGCGCCGTCCATCGCATCGGCCAGGCCTTCGCGGGTGATGCTGTTGACGCCGGTGTTAGGCGAGGCGGCGCGGGCGTCGTGGCCGCGTTCGCGCAGATTGTTCACAAGTTTCGATCCGATGAGGCCGGTGCCTCCGATAACGACGATCTTCATGGCATCTCTCCACTGGCCGACGGCAACCGTTGCTGTCGATGTGGGTTGAGCTTGCCTGTGACGCTCTGGCAAATCCTTGTGATGACCTTGGATTTGCCTTGGTTTTTTGTCCAGACAGGCCAATCCGTCGGCAGATGCGTAGACCAGTGTGCAGACCGGTGCGACGGCCCGAGGTCTGCCGTATGATCGAGCGCAAAACAATCGCCTGCCCGGACACGGCGTCGGGGGGCGCCAGACCAGAGAACAGACACCGTGCAATTCGTGTTTGAAGACTACGTGCTCGACCCGCAGCGCCGGGAACTGACCTGGCGCGGGCAAGTCGTGACGGTCGGGCCGCAGGTCTTCGACTTGCTGCTGCTATTGGTCAGCAACCGCGAGCGGGTGGTGAGCAAGGACGAACTGTTGAGCGCCGTATGGAGTGGCCGGATCGTTTCCGAATCGACCATCACCAGCCACATCAACGCTGTGCGCAAGGCCATCGGCGACACCGGCGAGCAGCAGCGCCTGGTGCGTACGGTGCCGCGCAAGGGCTATCGCTTCGTCGGCGAAATCAGCCCGTGCGACAGCCCCGTCAATGCACCGGAAGCGCCTGCGAAACCCGAGGTGGCCGCGACACTTGTCCTGCCGGAAAAACCTTCGATCACCGTCCTGCCGTTCCAGAACCTCAGTGGAGACCCCGAGCAGGACTACTTCGCCGACGGCATCGTCGAAGACATCATCACCGCGCTGTCGCGCCTGCGTTGGCTGTTCGTCATCGCCCGCAACTCCAGCTTCACCTACAAGGGCAGAGCGGTCGACGCGCGGGGCGTCGGTCAGGAACTGGGTGTGCGTTACGTGCTGGAAGGCAGCGTGCGCAAGAGCGGCAACAAGATCCGCATCACCGGCCAGTTGATTGATGCGTGCAGCGGCACGCACCTGTGGGCCGAGCGCTTCGAAGGCCTGCTCGACGATATTTTCGAACTCCAGGATCAAGTGGCCGAGAGCGTAGTGGGCGCCATTGCGCCGCAGCTTGAACGCGCGGAAATCGAGCGGGCCAAGCGCAAGCCCACCGACAGCCTCGATGCCTACGATTACTACCTGCGAGGGACGGCCAAGCTGCACATCGGCACCCGTGAGGCGATCGAACAGGCGCTGGCGCTGTTCTACCGGGCAATCGAGCTGGATCCGGAATTCGCCTCGGCATACGGCATGGCCGCGTGGTGCCACTTCTGGCGCAAGCTCAACGGCTGGATGACCGACCGGCCCCGGGACGTCGCCGAAGGTGCGCGGCTGGCGCGCATGGGCGTGGAACTGGGGCGCGATGACGCCGTGGCGCTGACCCGCTGCGGTCATGCCCTGGCCCATCTGACCGGGGATGTCGATTGTGGCATTGCTTTGCTGGATCGGGCTCGAGTGCTCAACCCCAATCTGGCGCCGGCCTGGTATCTCGGCGGTATCCTGCGCGCCTTGGGTGGCGAAACCGAAGCCGCCATTGCCAACCTCGAGCATGCCGTGCGCCTGAGCCCTGTGGACCCGGAAATGTTCCGCATGCAGGTCGGGATGGCGTTGGCGCACTTCTTCGCCGGTCGCTTCGAATGTTCGGTTTCCTGGGCCGAGAAAGCGCAGGGAAACCTGCCCAGTCTGCTGGTAGCGGCGGCCCTGATCGCCGCCAGCCACGCGCTCAATGGGCGAACCGACAAAGCCAAGCAGGCCATGGAACGGCTGCGTCAGCTGGACCCGACGTTGCGGGTGTCCAGCCTGGGCGCGTGGCTGCCCATTCAACGGCCTGAAGACGTTGCCCGGTTTGCCGAAGGTTTGCGGTTGGCGGGGTTGCCGGAGTAAGGGCTCAGTCAGCCAATCAATCCATCGAAAAATGCATTCGCATGTTCATCGCGGCATCGTACTGATTGCTGGCTACCCGGCGTTCGATCAGGCGATCTGAGCCTCCTTCGGCAACACGGCGTTCGATCAGGCGATCGGAGCCACCTTCGGCGACGCGACGTTCGATCAGGCGATCGTCGCCACCTTCGGCGACGCGACGTTCGATCAGGCGATCGGAGCCACCTTCGGCGACGCGGCGTTCGATCAGTCGGTCGGATCCGCCCTCGGCAACACGACGCTCCATCAGCCGATCCGACCCCCCTTCGGCAATCTGGGTCGGCGCCTTTCTGGCCCGGTGCTGTTGCACTGATGAAGTTTCTGAATCCGGAGCACTGGTTTCCTGTCTGTTGGCAACCGGCATATCAGGCAGGCAGCTTGCCCCGAATGCATGAGTGGCAACTATCCAGGTGGCTGAAACAATGGCGACGGGTAATACCAATCCAATAGTTTTCATCGTGATCATCCTGAGTCGTGGTGGGATTTCGTTAATGAACTTCCGGGTTGCAACCAGACAGGTTTGAATTCAATCGAATACTTCTAATGGGAAACTCCATGTTCCTGTGCTGCCAGGCGAATACGGTTGTACGCAATCAAGCGCATGACGTAGCCCAGCTTGATCGCGGTCGGTCCAAGGATCGTCATCCCGTGCGCGCCGACCAGCGTGGGCAAGTTCAAGTGAGCGTCAAACACATAAGCCAGGAAAATCCCCACCATCAACATGCCCAGGCCACCGACCAGCAACACGTGGGACAACTTCAGCACGCGGTACGAGTCTTCAAAAAAGTCATACATGTTGATCAGTCATCCCTGAGTCAATGAGTGGATCGACAAGTGTCGGCGCGCGAGGAAACCGCGAAGTCAATAACTTTGCCGGCCGTCGCATTTGATGGAGGGATTTTACTGTTGGCGGTAGGGATCAACCATGTTGCATAAGTTTGGTTTTATCCTGCCAGCGTATGGAGAAGTCATACCAACGTATATAAACGACTAGTAATGTGCGCCGCATTTGGGCGTTAAATCTAATGGTTGATACCCAGACTTTCTGCCATTCGAACCAGATCGGCAAACGACTGCGCGCGCATCTTGCGCATGGCCTGGCTGCGGTGAATTTTCACGGTGATCTCGCTCAGGCCGATGGCACTGGCGATCTGCTTGTTTATCAGACCCGAGACGGCCAGCGCCATCACCGCTTGCTCTCTGACCGTGAGTGTCGCATGGCGTGTGCGCAATTCATGATGGCGGAGTTCGTACTCGCGGCGCGACCTGTCCCGCGTATGCGCGGCGACCACGGCGTCGATCATGGCCTGCTCGCGAAACGGTTTTTCCAGGAAATCGACGGCACCGGCTTTCATGGCGCGAACGGTCATGGCGATGTCGCCGTACCCGGTCATGAAAATGATCGGCAGATGGATGTTGGCGTCGGCGAGCGCCTGCTGGAAGACCAGCCCGCTGGTGCCTTGCAATCGCACATCCAGCACCAGGCAACTGGGCAGGTCAGGTCGCTGGTATTGCATGAAGTCGGCGACCGATCCGAACAGCTCGACCCGCAGGCCGATGGAGCGTAACAGGCTGCCAAGCGCCTCACGCAGAGGAGCGTCATCATCAATGATGAAAACGATGGATTCGGGGTTTCGCTCGGGTGCAGGTTCTACGTCCATACGCTGGATGGCTTCGCGGCGATCAGGTTGCGCAGGATGCGGAAAAACCCAATGGAAAACTTTGCCCGAGCCTCCGGTTTTCATTGGATTTTTCTTGGGTAAACGTCCAGAGGCCATCGACCGCTGTTCCGGTCATCGATGGCCTCGGCGAATCAGTTTCCTGCCCGGGCGACTATCGCAAAATTCCCCGGCGCCTTTTCCAACAGCCCCAGAAATCTCACGAGATCGACCTTGCTGCCATCCACCTTCAGATCATCGGAGGTGAATGCCTCCTTCAGCCCGGCGGTGCCGCCCAGCAGTTGGACGAACAGGTCCTTGGTGACACTCAGCGTTGCGTTGGCGTTCGCCGCCGTCGGGCCTTTTCGGTAGTGCAGCACGGCGTTCTCGATCCACAGCACGAACGATTCATTCGTATCGGTCAGCACCAGATTGAAGGTCCAGTTCTTGCCATCCGCCGCCGGCCCGTCGAGGCTCGCGGCCATGGCTTCGAGGAAGCGTTCGGTGGGCGTCTGCTTCATCAGTTCGATCAGGTCGGAGCGTTTGACGCCCTTGGCCGGGGGGCCGTTGCGCAGCTCCATGGCAGCGGTCAGGTAACTGTTGCGCCAGGTTGCCGATTCCGCCTGATAGCCCATCTGTTCGTACGCGCGGGCCAGCAGTTCCTTGGCGGCGGTGTCGTCGGGTTTGGCCAGCACGGCCTGATCCAGGAGCTCGGCAACCCAGCGATATTCGCCCTTGTCATAGGCCACGCGCGCGGCTTCGACCACCTTGGCGTTACCTCCCATCAATTCGACGTAGCGCTTTGCCGACTCCTTGGGCACCAGCGGATTCAAGTGCGCGGGGTTGCCGTCGTAGGCGCCCAGGTACAGCTGGTAGATCGCCTTGACGTTGTGGCGCAGGTCGCCGTAATAGCCGCGAGTGCCGAAGTACGAGGCCAGCGAATCCGGCAGCTGGATCTTGTCGGCGATCTCGTTGGGGGTGTAGCCGGCGTTCATCAGGCGCACGGTCTGGTCATGCAGGTATTTGTAGACGTCGCGGTGCTTGGTGATGAATTCGCGGATCCGCTCGTTGCCCCAGATCGGCCAGTTGTGCTGACCGAAATAGACCTCGGTGTCGCCCAGCTCATCCAGGGCGATTTGCGTGTATTCGGACCAGCGCAGCGCATCGCGCACCTTGGCGCCACGGATCGGCAGCAGGTTGTGCATGGTCTGCGCCAGCAGCTCCGCGCCGCCGTAAGCCTTGAGCGCGGGGATCGAAAAGGTCAGCTCGGCCGGGGCCTCCGCGCCGGGCATGTTGTGGAACACGAAGCTGACGCCGTCGAGCACCAGCGGCTGGATCGGCTGGTCGATGATCTGCGTTGGCGGCAGGATGCCCATGCTGCCGTACGCAACGTTCTTGCCCAGCCCGGTGTCGACGATGCCGGTGGCGCCCGGCGTCAGGTTCTTGCCGAACTGATACATCGACCGCCGTGCCATCGCCGGGCCCGCCAGGATGTTTTCGCTGGTGGCTTCCTCCATGAACCCGGCGGGCGCGACGATGGGAATGTTGCGCTGGGCCACTTCGCTGGCCGAAGTGATGCCCAGCACACCGCCGAAATGGTCGGCATGGTCGTGGGTGAAAATGATCGCGGTGACGGGCTTGTTGCCCAGATGCTCGCGGGCGAAGGCCAGCGCTGCGGCGGCGGATTCTCGGGAGGTCAGCGGGTCGACCACGATCCAGCCGGTCTGCCCGTCGATCAGCGTCATGTTGGCGATGTCGAAACCGCGCAACTGGTAAATGCTGTCGGTGACCTTGAACAGGCCGATCTGTGCGTTGAGCATCGCGTGTCGCCACAGGCTCGGGTTGACGGTGGTCGGCGCCTGGCCTTCGACGAAGCGGTACGCATCGAAATCGATCAGGACATTGCCGTCAGCGCCAAGGATCTTGCCGGTGGGCCGGGCGATGAAACCGCGCTGGGCATCTTCCATGTCACGGTTGTCGCTGAGGTCCAGGCCCTTGATCGACGCCTGGATCAGCGCGGCCGTGGCGGGCGTGGCGTCGCCGGCTGCGACGCTGGGCTTGTTGTCGCAGCCGGCGAGGGACACCAGCGTCAGGGCGAGGATCGTGTAGAGGGTCGATTTCATTCTTGTTGTTCTCCGAAGTTCGAATGCGCTCCAGCCTAGGGGCAGGGCAACGATGTATCCAATGCATTGTTTACATCCGGATAATGCGTCGCTAGCATCGGGCGAATGGACCTAAAACGACTGTCACACCTACTCGCGCTAGCTGATGAACGCCATTTCGGACGCGCCGCCGAGCGCGTGCACCTCAGCCAGCCGGCCCTGAGCCGCAGCATTCAGGCGCTGGAGAGTGAAACCGGGCAGCGCCTGTTCGATCGCGACACCGGAGACGTCCGCCCGACGCCGGCGGGGGTCTTTCTGATCGAGCGGGCGCGGCGGCTGCTGTTCGATGCCCGGTCGCTGGAGCGGGACATGGCGCTCTACAGCGATCGCCAACTGGGCAGCCTCGCGTTCGGTGTCGGCCCGTTCCCGGCCGCGATGTTGATGCATCAGGTGGTGCCGCGACTGCGTCTGGATCACCCGACGGTCACCCTGCGCGTGGAAGTGAACAACTGGCAGATTCTCGAGGCGCGGCTGCGCGCTGAGGCGATCGAATTCTTCGTTGCCGATATCCGCAACTTCACGGCGGAATCCGATCTGCTGATCCGTTCGCTGGGCCAGGTCTCGGCAGGCTTCTTCGTGCGTCCGGAGCATCCGCTGGCCGGGCGCAAAGTGCAGATGGGCGAACTGGAAGGCTATGGCATCGCCACGACGCGCTTGCCCGAAGTCGTGAAACTCGAGACCGCCCGAACCCTCGGCATCTCCACCCGTCAGGCGCTGCCCATTGTGCTGGAGTGTGATGATGTGGCGTTGCTCAAGACCGTCGCAGGTTCAACCGACACCATCCTCGGCGTCATCCATGGCGCCGTGGCTGAAGACATTCGGGTGGGGCGTTTGATCGAGCTTCATGTTGTCGACAGGCCGGGATTTCACTCCGAAATCGGCGTGGTGAGCTTGCAGGGCAGAAGCCTGTCGCCGACGGCTTTGTGTGTGATCGAGGCGGTGGTTGCCGAGATGCAATCCGTTCACGTCGAACAATCCCCACGTCTTTAGAGATACGTCCTACAGCCACGATTTTCCTGCTTCGTTAACGTCGTGCGGCCTCTTGCGAGGGGTTGCCGATGCATGAACGAAAGGACAATCAGTGGCTGTTCAAAAGGATATTCCCCGGGTTCCCAACCCACCGGCGGGCGACGGGCATCACGTCACCTACCGCTACATGACGGCCACCGAACTGGCCGATCAGCAAGACCGACAAGACAAGTACGACGCCATGCTGGCGAGACAGGACGCCTTCGAACGCAGCCGTGAGGTCGCGGCGAACAAGCCTGAGCCGGTGCGCGCGGGCTGCGTGTTCGCCAAGTCGTGCAAGCTGCCGGACGCGATCATCGATTACTCGAATCCTTCGGGGATGGTGCCGACAGACAGTCTGAAGGATTACGGCGAGCTGATTTTGCTCGGTGGCCGTGAGGCCGATGACAGCGGTGGGGTTGAGCTCAAGAAAATCAGCGGCACGGCAATTCCTGCGGGGCTGGGCACTTTTGCCCTTGCCGGTGAGGCGTTCAAGGCATTGCCCGCGATGGCCTCCGCCGCTGTCATCAGTCCGTTGCTCGGTTTGGTGGCGATGTTTATGCCCTTGAACCTGGGCGACAGCGCGCTTTACACCGAAGACCAGTTGCTCGCCCTCAAACAGGCCCGAACCCGCGTGCGCTTGCGCGTTGAACAGCAGGCCGATGGCAGCCTCAAGGGGTACGGCTTCTATACCGGCAAGAATCGCGATTGGGAGATGGTTGATGTCGTGCAGTTCACGGCACGCGATAGCCGGTTTGTTGCAGACCTCGGTGACGGTGTTGAGCTGATCTGGACGCCTGCCGTGGATGGTTCCGACATCCTCGGGATTCCTGCGCTGGAGGCTGCTCCGCAGGCGCCGCATATCTGGGTGTATCCGCCGACGAAAGCGGCGGACGGGATTCTGGTTAATCCGGTTTATCCGCCGGAGTATCGGGATTTCATTTTGGTGTTTCCGGCGGATTCCGGGGTTAAGCCGATTTATATTGTTTTAAATGTACGCGGCCATGGCACAGCCAAGGCTGGTCACACCTACCACCCGGCCCCTGAGACAGACGAAATCACAGCGTTTCCAGGATTGAGAAGAGCGAAAAAGAAAACCCCGTACTCGGGTGGTCTCCGGGATCGCTGGATAGACGCAAAAGGGAGGACGATATATGAATGGGACTTTCTTCACGGAGAGCTTGAGGCCTATCGCGCGAGCGACGGTACTCATTTGGGGTCGTACGACCATAGAACCGGTAAGCAACTAGATCCCCCTAAAGGGAAAAAGCGAAGCATCAAAAAGTATTTGTGAGGGATTTATGGGATTGAAAGCCAGACTTGAGTGGTATGACAAGGAAACCGAGCTCGGTATGGGAGAGGAATTATCGAAAGATTTCGGTGACGACGGTGCTGTAATCGAATCACTCGGCATACCAATTGAAAACAATATAAACAACGGCGGATTCGACGTGCTCTCAAACTGGGTGAGCATTCTTCAACCGAATTTCAACCATGTCATTGATCCATCTTCTTACGACTACCAAATTTCGTTCGTTTACCGTGATCAATGGTAAGCACCAAAACAATACCCCCGATCAGTCATCTGATCGGGGGCTAAAACTGCGAATGGGATTAGTCAGCCCCGCTGACCCCGCCCCGGATAATTGAGCACAAACTGCACATGCGCCTTCACCCCGGTAGCCAGTGTCGCGTCATCGGCGGTGAAGTAGGGGCTGTGGTTGTTCGGCGCCTTGCTCATGTCCTGGCCTTCCGGCGTTGCGCCGAGGAACACGAACAGCCCCGGCACCTTGCGTGCGTAGTAGGAGAAGTCTTCGCTCGGCGACAGCGAGGCGGGCAGGCGCTCGACCTTGCCCGGTGCTGCCAGTTCGAGAGCCGGGATCATGGCTTCGGTCAGGGCCGGATCGTTGGTGGTTACCGGCGCATTGTTCACCAGCAGCAAATTGGCCTGGGTCTCGTAGGCGCTGGCGATGCTGTTCACCAGCGGCGGCATCTTTTTCAAGATCGTGTCGCGGATGTCGGCGTTGTTGGTGCGAATGGTCCCGGTCATTTCCACGGTCTCGGGAATGATGTTGGCCGCCGAACCGCCATTGATCGTACCGACACTGATCACGCCCATGCCTTGGGTCAGGTCGACGCGCCGACTGACCAGCGTCTGCAATCCACTGATGATGCCTTGACTGGCGACAATCGGATCGACACCGCTCCAAGGCGCCGAACCGTGAGTCTGCTGGCCCTTGACCGTGATGCGGAACGAGTCGCTGCTGTTGAGCACGGTTCCGGATTTGTAAAACAAATGCCCGGTCGGATAACCCGCCATCACATGCACCCCGAACACCGCTTCCACCTTGGGCGAATCGAGCGCGCCATCGCGGATCATCGCTTGCGCGCCGATCAGGGTGTCAGTCTGGAATTCATCGACATCCGCTGCACCTTCCTCAGCCGGCTGAAACAAAAACACCACCGTCCCGCGCACCTGATCGCGATGCTCGGCCAGTACCTTCGCGGCGCCCAGCAACATCGCGGTGTGGGTGTCGTGCCCGCAGGCGTGCATCACCGGCACGCTTTTGCCAAGTCGCGTGCTGGTGGCCTGACTGGCGAACGGCAGGTTCGTCATCTCCTTGACCGGCAGTGCATCCATGTCGGCGCGCAACGCCACCACCGGCCCCGGCAATCCGCCTTTCAGAACCCCCACAACACCCGTCTTGCCGACCCCGGTGCGCACTTCAATGTTCGATGCCTTCAGCCGCTCGGCCACCAGCGCGGCAGTCTTGAACTCAAGATTGCCCAGCTCTGGATGCTGATGAATCGTGTGGCGCAGGTCGATGACCTCCTGATTGACCGCGCTCACGGCGCCATCGACCCAAGGCGCATCGGCGGCATGGCTGGCAGTGGCAACGAACGAAGACAGAACGGCGAGGCACAGCGAGGTTTTGCAGAAACGGATCAAGGCGGGACTCTCTCTTATGGTTTTTATTGGCGTCAGAGGGTATGCCGCGATGCAAGGCGGGACAAACGAGTCTGGCCGGTAATCGCACGGCTTTTGGTTTTTCGCGTTTTTGCCTGCGCGCGGCCTTCAACGGATTGTTTTCCATCGCCTGATCCGCTTCACTGTGGCTCTTTTGCCTGAGCGGAAATCAATCATGGAACGATGCGAAGCACTGGTCATCGGCCTCGGCGCCATGGGAGCGGCCACGGTGTATCAACTGGCGAAGGCCGGGGTCAACGTGGTCGGCATCGACCTCCACCATCCGCCGCACACATTCGGCTCCAGCCATGGCGATACCCGCATCACCCGGCTGTCCGTGGGCGAGGGCGCGCAATACGTGCCCATCGTGCGCAACTCCCACCGCATCTGGCGCGAGCTGGAGGCGCTGTCGGGCGAGTCCCTGTTCGAACAGACCGGCCTGCTGGTGCTGACTTCCAGCCCCGACTTCGATCCCGCCGACGAAACCGACTTCACCCTGCGCACCATCGCCCTGGCACAGACCTACGGCATCGAACACGAAGTCCTCGACGCCGGCCAGATCCGCCAACGCTTTCCGCAGTTTGCCCAGGTGCGCGACGACGCCATTGGCTACTTCGAGCCCGAAGGTGGTTTTGTACGGCCCGAACGCTGCATCGACGTGCAACTCAGACTGGCCGAACAACACGGCGCCACGCTGTACAAGGGCGAGACCGTGACCCACATAAGCTCGGACGAACAGGGCGTCACCGTCACCACCGACCAGCGCACCGTACGGGCGAACAAACTGGTGGTCACCGCCGGCAACTGGGCGGGCGGCCTGCTCGGCGCGCCGTTCGATAGTCTGCTCAGCGTCTATCGGCAAAAGCTGTTCTGGTTCGAAACCGAGCCTGACGCGGCACTGGTCGGCCACTCGCCCACGTTCATCTTCACTCACGGCCCGGACGACGATTTCTATGGCTTTCCCGCGTTGCCGGGGGAGGGCAGTTTGAAGGTCGCTACGGCGCAGTATCACAGCGCATCCACGCCCGAGACTCTGGATCGCACAGTCTCGACCAAGGAAGAACGCGAGATGTACGAGCAGCAGGTGCAGGGGCGCATTGCCGGGCTGACGGATCGGGTAGTGAAGTCAGCGGTTTGCGCCTACACCGTCACGCCGGATCGGCATTTCATCATCGATGAGCATCCACGGTTGCAGCACACGTTGGTGGTGTCGGCATGCTCCGGGCATGGGTTCAAACACTCGGCGGCGTTGGGGGAGGCGTTTGCGCAGTGGTGTTTGCGGGGGGAGAGTGAGCTGGATCTTTCGTTGTTTTCGGTGGGGCGGTTTGAGGCATAGTGCCAACATTCAAAAACAGATCCATTTCACGAAAACAGATTCGCCCTCTCATGGAGAGCGAACCGAAACCCCGCAAGGAACGCACATGAATTTCTTCAAGAAGCTTCTCGTTTCATTGAAACGTCCTAAAACCGAAGACGTCGAGCCAGCACGGCAACCCCTTGAAGTACAAGAGCCGGATATCTACGACAGCATGACCGAGGCTGAAGCGGCAAACTTGGCTGCCCGAGAGGCCAGCGCAGAGTGTCTGGATCGTCATTGGGCATCAGTCGGCACAGTCGAGCGCGATGTCCTTGCCTACATGATCAGTCCGAGCTTTTCGGGTGGCCCTTACTGGCCCTCGACCCGTCAGGCCTACCGGGTGGTTCGCCGTGACGACACAATCATCATCGCCACGGAAGGTCTGTCAGACCCCTTCGATGACGCGGAAGAAATGGGCAATGGTTTCGAGATGGAGTTGTTCGTAGAAACCGCCGATATACCCGAACACGCCCGTGGCCCGGTGGGTGACGTCGATCCTTTCCAGCGCAGTTGGGCATTCGAGCTGGTGGAACACGTTGCCAAAACGGTGGCAGACGCTGGAGGCTACACTCGCGGACTCGACAAGTACGGTGCGATGTCCATTGAAATTCCCGGGTTCAGCCTCTCGAATCACATGTGCGATCAATTCCCCAAACACTTCGTGACCGAAGACGACTCGACCGGTGTCTTGCTGGGCGCCCCGGAACCGGATTTCCCTACCCGGCTGGATGACATGCCGTTATCCCCTGTGAGAATGGTTCCGGTGGTACTGATCACCGCGTCGGAGCTTGAGTACATTCGTGCTGGCGGGCGGGCAGCACGCGATGACCTGGTGGTCCGATTGAAGGCTGCGGGTGTCGGGCATGTGAGCAGTTTGCAGCGTGAGAGTGTTGTTTGACGCTGCAGTGTTCTCAGGTTCCCTTGCTGGTCACGCCTGCCCAAATCGAGATTTTCGCCAAAGACTTGTCCGCCTTTTAATGACGAGGGCAACCTCAAAGGTTTGAGCCGCAAATGAGCAAATTGGGTTGCAGATGTGGGCACGTGATTGTCGATCAGACTGACAGCTTGCCCTACAAGGCGAGTTTACTTCGCGACGAAGTAGAGGATGCATTCTGGGAAGAGGTAAACCAAGAACTCAAGCCCCTGATGACTGCTGCCGAGTCGGGAGACAAGGCTGTGATCGATGGGGCGTTCGGTGAGTTTGCACCTTGGGTCAACGCGACCGACGAATTGATAAGCCGATTATCGAGCCTCCACATCCACCGGACGTTAGATGTTTATGAATGCACGAACTGTGGGCGTCTTTGGGTGCAGAAGGGCGCGGGTAATCAGTTCGTTTCATATGTTCCGGAAGAGGGTGGATATCAGGCGATTTTGTCGGCGACGTCAGGCGATTCCGAGAGCCTGGATTGCGAATAAATAGGGAACTGCTCAGTGTCTAACCGCTATGCCGCCTCCCGAGACAGGATGGCGAATGACTTGAGAAATGCGCAGCTGCTGCAGGGGCAGCGACTTGCTGAGTTATTGCATGACCAATATTACTTTAACGAGGAAAAGTGCCTGTCTGACGTAGGGCCGTTGCTCTGGCGGTGTGGCGAACATCAGAAAGTTGCGATGTACCTGCTGAGCGATGGGGAATGTGTTGGAGCTGATGAGTCCGATCTGGAACCTCCCACTCCCTTCACACTTGATGCCGCGAGCTTCTGCTCGTGGCGTAGGGAAAATCTGCTTCGCAACAGGTCTGCTCTCTTCCTCGAAGGCAAAATCATTACAGCGGTTCAAGGTGTTGTCGATAAAGTGGCAGGCGGAGAGGTTTGGCTTGTCGGCTTTCAAGTTGCCTTCGAGACAGGCGACTGCCTGATCTACCTGAATCAAGGTGACGGTGCAGTCGTTCTGATTAACGAATGGCCCAAGAGGTTGGAGGGTGTCGAAACCTGCTTGGTGACTGCGCTGGAATGAGCGTTTTGTTTAATAGCAGCTTGGGCGAAAATATATGCGTCCCCATTTTTTCGGTAGGAGCGGTCGCGGATGATATGGACGATCAGGAAGACGGTCGGCCAAATAAACAAGCATCCGCCAATCCTTGTTATATCGCGTGTAAAACGCTGATTAGTCGTTCATAAAATTTCGCAAAACTAGGCATTTCCTCTGCAAGTTTTCTGCAGTCCATTCCATTGGCTTCTAACCAAGTTAACAGACGCTCGTTAGTAGCTTCCCCTTCAAGTATGGTGCTAAGCATCTTCTTGGCAGAATTCGGGGATTTATCATTACCGGAAAGCTCCTCTAAGTCAGCGCAATGCTGATATGGATTCTCCTTCGCGGCGCATATGAACCATGATTCTGATTTTGGCCTCGGTACCATCGGAACTCCTCTAGTGAATTCGGCACGCCTAAAGCCCTCTTCAATTGAGGTTTTTTTTTGCTCCCAGATATCGCTCGGATCGCTGTTAGTACCATCGGAATCTCTGAATAGTATTGCTACTGCGACGTCGCCTTCTGCCGCTTCTAACTCTTTCGATATCTCGCCAAGCATTAAGGCGTTGAAAAAGAAAAGCCCAGTCTCCACTCCGTGTTTACGTCCTGCAAAGACGAAGCCGCGCCGCTCATTTTTCTTCGCTGCAAGCCGCTGTGTTAAGTATGCTTCGCTGTAATACCTGTAGGTGCCGAGGTGCGTCTGTAATGGGCTATACTGCATCACCTCTTCGATAATGTAGTCAATGATATATGTCAAGGGGCCTAGTTTATACATCTCATCCTGGCAAAACCCTGCGTGATTAATGCATGCCCCGAGATCGCTTACCCCTTCACCACTACATACTACGATCACATAGCACCCTTTTCCAAATTAGAGCTTTCATCCGCATCGAGCTTTGCACATTCACTAGTGAGATTAGTTAGGCTTGTGTCTACAAAAGCCTCGCCAGGGCCCATTATTGCTAGTTTTTTTTGCATTCTCGGAATGCTGAACAGCGGCCGACTCCGGGTGCCACCATCAAATGTACGATACACAAAATGTACAGATTTCTCAGCTACTTCATCGGATAAGTAATTTAAGATCATTGGACTATGTGTGGTGACGATAACTTGCTGACCTGTATTCTGTAGTAAATGAACAAGGCGCTCTACGATTTCAGGGTTAACTCCATTTTCAACTTCATCAAACAGAAGTGTTGCATTGCCCGATCCCGCTTGAGCAAGAATCGCCAATATCCTGAGTAGCCCATCGTTAACGTGCTTGGCTTCAGTTTCAATAATCTCTCCATTGAATTCTTCAATGATTGATAGTTTTTTCCAGCCGGCTCTTTCCTGCTTAACTTTAAAGTCTAGTACGGCAGGGTAGAACTCTCGCAATAGCGCTGTGAGTTTTTCTCGTTCTTTGCCTTTTATATTGTAGAGATACGGAGAAAGCTTTTCTCCACCGGTGCCAATGTCTATCGCGGCTTCTCGCGATGAGTTTCTCATTAGGTGAGGGGATAGGAGTTCTAGTGATCTAATGTTTAATATTGCATTTCTTACTTCAATTATTTCCGGGCTTAATACGTCATCCTTTAGCGCAGAAAGGATGGAGCCGACATAGTTAAACTCGATCTTAGATGGTTGTGTGTTAAGTATGGAATATCGGCCTCTCGTAAGATTGAATATATATTCGCCCTCGGCTTCAAATATTCTCTCTAGTGTGCAGGAAAGGCTGCTCCTGTTGAAGCTTCCGACCCACGAAAAAAGTTTTCCGCTTTTGACCCTTACCGTTATTCCGATGATGATGTTGGAACTATTGGACAGTTTTGAATGCAAGTCCGAAACGCTCCAGCCGCGTTTTGATAGCCAATTGGTAACGTCGCCGCGCATTAGGTGGGAGGCAAAGTCTAGAAGTTGAAGTACGCTGCTTTTTCCAGCCCCGTTTAATCCAACGAGGCAAGTAAAGTTACCCAGTCCCGTCTTTTCGTCAAGACTAAAGTTGGCTAGTGATTTGAAGCCGTTAACGCTAAAACCTACGATCATAAGATTCCCAGTCTGGCATCCCTTTGATACCTTCTCTTTTTTACAGCAATTCATCGGTTCTACGCAATTATCGCACTCAAGACGAATTGGAGGCTGAGCTCCCTCATCTCATCCGATGAGCTAGCTAAGCCCCGCTCAGCTTAGTCGATTCATGGGGGCGTTTTTGGCCTACTGCTACAATCTCCTTCAGGTCCTAGCGTCAGCTCCAACGTTACAATCACGTCGGGTCGGCTAATGGCCGATAGCTGCCATTAATTTTGGCAGCTTCGGCTGACATCGTTTTCTCCGACCCTCTACTAATCAGTCATGACAGAGGGGTCGGCTTTCAGGTCTTCACCTCAACATGATCCAGCGCCTGATTCACCGCCAACTCACTTAACATCACCAACTGCGCAATCCCGATCGCCGTCTTGCGATGGGCAGGCTCAAGAGTCGCCGCAAAGTTGTTGAGCATTTCGCTGGCCGACCCCAGTGATTCGCTGGCGTTGGCCAGGAGGGATTCGGTGTTGTAGGCCGGGTTGGCCAGGTACATGGGGTCGTGTTTGTGATGGCTGCCCATGATCCGTTGTTGCGGAGTGAGGTAGTGGTCGAGTGCGCGTTCGGCCGCTTCGTTCAGGGTCCGTGAATCCGGAAATTTGTAGGGGGAAACCGGATCGGTTTCCGGTGGGTTCGGTGTTGGCTTGAACATAGATGTAACTCCAGGGTGAGAAAGTGGAGCCATCAGCCTCGCTACCAAACGAGGGTGGTGGCCATACGGAGGTTGGTAGACCGGTCACCTGGATACCCGGCGCGTCCGAAGACGCCCTACGCATGGCCACCATAAAACGAGGACGAAAGAGTCCCTGCAATCTGGTGTTGCGATGCGACAGGTAATCCGGGCTACCAAACCCGATCACTGTTTTTCAGTGACCCGGAAACGATAAAACCCGCACCCCAGACGCACAAGCCGGCGGATTCTGGCGTAGTCGTAGGCAATGACGCAAGACGCTGTAGCCGTGGGGAAGTAATGCCGGGCGTTTCTAAACACCATTCAAAAAACGCTTAAACACGTCGCCCTCGCCATGTCGAAATCAGACGTCCATGCCGCTCCTGAATAAAAGCGGACTCCCGTCTGCGGGATAACGCGACCACATCGATTTCATTTTTCCTGTCCGTCCCCATTCTTTCTGGGCACCTACCAGCGCACGTCGCTTTTTAAGCTTGATGAAACGTTTCAGCAGGTTTATAAAAAAGGCACAACTCCAAGAAAGGCTGCTCCCATGACCCCGCTCAAACTCGTTGTTGCCCTCAGCGCACTGTCCGCTGCTTCCCATGCAATGGCCTGGGATTACGTTCTGCTCGACACCGACAAAGCCGCGCAGAACTGGCAGATCACCAGCCAGCAACTCGGCGTGAAAACCGACAAACCCTTCAGCGTCAGCCTGCGCACCTTGCATGGCGGTCGGCAGGAGGGCGTCAGCATTGTCGACATCGATAACGGCACGATGAAACTCTCAGTGGTGCCGACGCGGGGAATGAACGTCTTGCAGGCCTCGGTCGGCGATGTGCGCATGGGTTGGGATTCGCCGGTCAAGGAGGTGGTCAATCCGTCCTTCATCGAACTCAATGGCCGCGGTGGTCTGGGCTGGCTGGAAGGTTTCAATGAACTGGTGACCCGCTGCGGATACGAATGGGTCGGCCACCCCGGCGTCGACAACGGCGAACTGCTGACCCTGCACGGCCGGGCCGCCAACATTCCTGCGAACAAAGTCACCCTGCACATCGATGAAACGCCACCGTACGCCATCACCCTGCGCGGTGAACTGAAAGAGCAGGCGTTCAAGAAAGTCGACTTTTCTGTCGCCACCGAACTGGTCACCGAACCCGGCAGCGTAGTGTTCGCCCTTAACGACACGCTGACCAACAACGGTGACTATCCGAAGGAATATCAGGCGCTGTACCACAGCAACTTCAGCACCCCGTTCCTGGAGCAGGGCGCCCGTTTCGCCGCGCCGGTGAAACAGGTGTCGCCGTTCAACGACAAAGCCAAGGGCGATTTGGCTGAATGGCAAACCTACCGCGCACCGACCAAGGACTACGACGAAACGGTTTACAACGTGGTGCCGTATGCCGATGCCAAGGGCGATACGTTGACCGTGTTGCATAACAAGGCCGGCAGCCTGGGTGTTTCGGTTGGCTTCAATACGCAGACATTGCCGGTGTTTTCCCTCTGGAAGAACACCGATACCCAAGGCCAGGGCTATGTCACCGGGCTGGAGCCGGGGACGAGTTTTTCCTACAACCGCCGTTATCAGCGCCCACTGAACCTGGTGCCCACCATCGGGCCGAAGGAACACAAAAACTTCCGCATCAGCTACAGCTTGTTGGCGGATAAGGCGGCGGTGGACAAGGCCTTGAAGCAGGTGAGCGACATTCAGGGCGGGCGGGAGACGGAGGTGCGGGAGGCACCGTTGGTTGATCTGACCAAGGGGTGACACCGGCTAGAGCGTTCTCGGCCGAGATTGCAGCACCTCGGTCGAATGTGCGGGCCTGATTCCGTTTACCGAAATTAATCGGTTCCCTTTTGTTATTTTCGTATAGGGCCGCCAATGGTCAGAAGCGGAAAGTCAGCAACATCAGCATTGTGATCAGGCCCGACTTCTACGAGAGGTGTCAGCACGTGAACAGTCAGCTCGCTCGTCAGGTCCGATTGCAATCTGGATATCTTCCCCACGTGCACACATACTCCCAGAGCAGCTTTCGCTCTAAGTGTTTAATGTAGGCAGTGGTGTAAGGCTGGCCCATGTCGACTGGACAGGCTGAAACCCAAAGATGCTCAAGTGGCGTGGTTTCCAGAAGTGTCAATCTAAAAGTATTGCCTCCAGAGTGTCCGGGGCGTTCGCTGAACGCTGACGTGTTGAATTGACGCAACCGGTCTG
Organism: Pseudomonas sp. FG35; assembly: GCF_057809295.1. Lineage (NCBI taxonomy): Bacteria > Pseudomonadati > Pseudomonadota > Gammaproteobacteria > Pseudomonadales > Pseudomonadaceae > Pseudomonas > Pseudomonas sp. FG35. Next base: position 91,048 of record NZ_JBMDJR010000001.1, read on the forward strand.
CCAGTGTCTGGCCTGTTGTCTCGCCAATGTAGATGATGAAATCGTTGTTTACCCGGTAGTTATCAGGTTTCTTTTTACTGCGCGCGATGAAGTACACACCCGGCAGATTCTTTCCTTCGAGTTCTGTCCGTTCAGACCAAGGACGCCAATCACAAAACCCTACCTCGCCCACCATAGTTTGGCCCTACCCTAAAAAGTGTCTTTTTTAACATCATCAGCACAGCTAAGGACGATTTTTTTCCGCGCAAATGTGTACTTGTGACCGTTCTCTGCCGTTCATGGCCACGCAGTGTGATGGTCAAATCCGATGTAAATGATTGGTCAGGTCGAATGCAAATGGATGGGCACGTCTGTGCAATCACCCAGCAAGTTCGAACGTGTTGTTTGCTTTGGGCGAAAAAGACCTGGTCTTCTTGCTTAACTGATCTGCCCAGGCAAAAAGGGCCATCTCGATGTCAGCCACTCGCCAGCCTGTAGGGGACTTACCTCTGGGTAGGTCACAGTCGGGTCGTTGGACACTAGTTTCCTCTAGCTCCCTTAAGAGGGTTGTAAGAAGCTCTAGGAACTCAACGTAACCATCTATCATAGACGGATCGTGACCATCTGTGATTTTGCTCAACAGGCTTTCATTCAGTAGCGCCCGTCGAATCCGGCTATCTAAGCTTGCATGGATCTCTGGTCGGAGAAATCTCAAAAATTTGGATGCGTACGTGAGACCGCAACCAGGTATCTGCAGGGCGTTTTTAATCGCAACTGTGGGATTATCGATGTTGCCGACGACCAACTGCACTTGCGCGAGCAGACAAACATTCCCCAAACCCGCCTCGAACTTCATTCGAGGCCCGGCGCCATCGCCCCAATCCAGTATTTCACGAATTAAATTCGTCGGAGCCGTCTTCACCTGTGTCACCGAGGTAAGCCAAGCCCCGCGCTCCTCAAGCGTCTTTATCCAGCCGAACGATGGGAAAGTGTCGGCTGGGTAGCCGTAGACACCATGGTGCTTACCCCAGTGGTACTTCTTGAAGTATCCGGGAAGAAGTTTCACATCAATTGCGGTCAAATCGCGCTCCTTGGTACCAGGCTAATTTTGAGAAGATCCTTTCAATTTCCGGATCGAGGTGGAACCCGGGTCTATCTCGAAAATGCAAAAAAGGGGGATGATTTATTTTTTTGAAATAAGTCATTCCCCTTTTTCTAAAGCTGCCCTTGGGAAGAATTGAATACAAGTCGGCCTCAATTGTATCAGGCAAGCAAGCGAGGCCCCAATTCACTCAGCCGGCGCTGGTGTAGAACGCCTGTCTTACAGATAGAGCGCTACGAAAACATTACTCCAATCCACCTTATCAAACGGAATGTCCGAATCGTTAAGGCGATCGCGGCACCATTCTTGAAATTTCTCCTGATCCACTTCACCAGGTGAGCGATCCCAAAAGGCAACACCTCTTAGCCCCTCCATGTAGAGGGCCTCGGAACTTTGAATCCAGTCGACCACCCTATCCGTAGGTGTTCGGGTTGATTGTGCTGCTTGAGCCAAGTATGTGTACGTCGCCGCATCGATCACATTGTGGTCAGTGGAACCGAGTGCATCGACAACCTGCTGGACCGTTGCGAAGACAATATCCTCACCTTTGGTATACCGCTGGAACTCCGCTACCAAATCGGGATTCGGCAGTCGTAGATCTCCCGCCGCTTCGCTAGACCACGCAATCTCTTTGCCGTTGTCCAGGACAATCCGGGCTGGTTTGTAGCACCAATCCTCTTTCACATCATTGCTGATGAAGAGTGCCTGACCAGCTCCGATCTCTGCACAATGTTGAAGGAGTTCCTTCCAGATGATGAAATCTCCGCAGCTGTTCTGCGGCTTGCGTGCATCTTCTCCACCGGGCGACAACCGCGCGGCCGAGCGAGCATCAAACTCCACTCGTGCCTGCCGGTATAACTCATGCACGTCTGAAGACAGAGCGTGCTCTAAAAGCAAATTCTCGTAAAACTTCAAGAGCTCCATGCGATGGCCGCTGTCGTTTCGAGAAACGCTCTTGGCCACATTCACGATGAAGTTCGTGGCCTCTGCCAACCTGCGTTCCAAATCAATTTTGCTGGTACAACCAACGCTGACGGCGGCCGCGCCATCCAACGCCCGAGCACTGCTGGCCTTCAGCTCATCTAGCACAACCTGCAGCTTTCGGCTCAAGGTCTTGTAAGGCGAAAGAATCTCGGCTTTATCGGACAGTTGGTTGTACTCATGGACGACCCAAGCAGGGATGACCAATCTCCTTCGGAGCTGCCACAGCCACCTCTGCCAAACTTCTGAGGCTTGCTCGTTAAGGCCGAATCCCCATAACAAGACGTTGGTATCGAGAAAGATCGGACAGTCTCCGTGCAAAAGGGCGCCCAGGAAGCGATTTCGTTCGGCGGCCAGCCTAACCACCACCTGCTTTGGACGCAGGCGCGATACAACCGGCTCATCGACAGCAAACGGTTCGTCTGGCTGGTATGGCATGAATGTACTTCCTGAAGTTTAGGTAGATGTTAGGCAATCCAAGGATTATCTCGAAATCGATGGCTTGCTGCGATTGCCGAATGAAGATAAGCATCTGCCTGCCCCATCATCGCTCCCTCTGGTGGCTGCCCATAACCCGTTGTTGTGGTGTGAGGTAGTAATCGAGCGCGCTTCGTTAAGGGTTCGGTAATCGGGGATTTGTAGGGGGAAACCGGACCAGTTTCGGAAGGGTTCGCCGTTCGACAAAATCCGCAATCTCCCGCGCCCCACGCAAATGCACCACCGGAATCTCCGGCCCAATGGCCTGGCGCACTCCGTCGATCCCCGGCCGGTAGCCCCGGTCGAAACTCCACACAAATTTCAGAAAGGTCAAAAACGCCCGATCGATTTTTTCTCGACAACCCGCAGCAAGATCCGGGCGAGGGCGGTTCATCACGCTGCGTTTGATCACGCGGACGAGGCAGGTCAGGCGTGGAGTATCGAGCCATATGATCAGGTCGGTGCGAGGCAGGCGCAGGTCGAAGGTTCGTCGGGCGTAGTTGCCTTCACAGACCCAGGTGTCCGCCGCGACGGCCTGGCGTACGCGGGCGCGAAACTGCTCGGCGTCGGGCTCGACCCAGCCGGGTTCCCAGAACAGCTTGTCGAGATGGATCACCGGCAGTCCGAAGCGTTCGCCGAGGGCGCGGGCGAGGGTGGATTTGCCGCTGCCGGCATTGCCCAGAATGACGATCCGTTGCATGGGGACTTCCTGTCGCGAAAAAAGCCGGCGATTGTGCAGGAATCGGCTCTCTGACAGAAGTCCGAACGCCATTCACCATGTCGAAATCAGACGCCCCCATGCCGCTCCCAGGCTATTTGCGATCAACGCCGGGCACGTAAGGTGACGCATCATTTCATCGCCCTGCGTCGTTGTCCGACCGCGTTGTAACGCTGCAGCGCTTGAGGTGCGCCGCTCTGGAGCAGGGCAACAGGAAGAAATGATGATCGCCTGACAAGTCGTCAGTACGCCCAAACGTCGATCACCAGAGAACAACAAAAACAATGAATAGCTTGAACTCGAAGGACTCGAACGGTCAGTTGGCGCAGGGCTTCAAGCCGCGTCATGTCACCATGCTTTCCATTGCCGGCATCATCGGCGCGGGGCTGTTTGTCGGCTCCGGCCACGCCATTGCCGCCGCCGGCCCGGCCGTCTTGCTCGCTTATCTGTTTTCCGGCCTGCTGGTCGTGCTGGTCATGCGCATGCTCGGTGAAATGGCCGTGGCACATCCGGACACGGGATCGTTTTCCACCTATGCCGATCAGGCCATCGGACGCTGGGCGGGGTTCACCATTGGTTGGTTGTATTGGTGGTTCTGGGTGCTGGTCATTCCGATCGAAGCGCTGGCCGCCGGGCATGTCTTGAATCAGTGGTTTCCCCAGGTCGATGCGTGGTTGTTCGCGTTGCTGTCGATCATTTTGCTGGTGGTGACCAACCTGTTCAGCGTGTCCAAGTACGGCGAGTTCGAGTTCTGGTTTGCGATGGCCAAAGTGGTGGCCATCATCGGGTTCATCGGGCTGGGTTTTGCGGTGTTGATGGGCTGGATTCCGGAGCGTGAGGCCAGCGGTTTGAGCCGCTTGATGGAAGAGCACGGCGGGTTCGCCCCGAATGGTTTGTCGGCTGTGGTCGGGGCTTTCATCACCATCATGTTCAGTTTTATCGGGACGGAAGCGGTGACCATCGCGGCCGCCGAATCGAGCAACCCGGCGCAGAACATCGCCAAGGCCACGCGTTCGGTGATCTGGCGCATCGGCGTGTTTTATCTGCTGTCGATTTTCGTGGTGATTTCCGTGGTGCCCTGGAACGATCCGCTGCTGGCGTCCGTCGGCTCTTACCAGCGCGCGCTGGAGCTGATGAACGTTCCCAATGCCAAATTTCTGGTCGATGTGGTCGTGCTGATCGCGGTGGCCGGTTGCATGAATTCCTCGATCTACATTTCCTCGCGGATGCTGTTCTCGCTGGGTCGTCGCGGCGATGCTCCGCAACCGTTAAAGGTTACCTCTGCAGCGGGCGTGCCGAGGGCAGCGGTGATTGCCAGCACCGTGATCGGCGCCGGGGTGACGCTGTTCAGCTATTTCATGCCGGCGGGGCTGTTCCAGTTTTTGCTCGCCAGTTCCGGCGCGATTGCGTTGCTGGTGTATCTGGTGATCGCGGTTTCGCAATTGCGCATGCGCCGGATGTTGCGTCGGCAAAACGTCGAGCTGACGTTTCGCATGTGGCTGTTTCCATGGCTGACGTGGCTGGTGATCGCGTTCATCTGCGCTGCGCTGGCGGTGATGATGGTGACGCCCGAGCATCGTCTGGAAGTGACGTCGACCATTGGGCTGGCGCTGGCGATTTCGTTTATCGGGCTGGTGACCACGCGGCAACATGGGCAGGCGAGGGCGGCGGTTTCGGCGGGCGAGGCCTAGGGTTTTTCTGGTGCTTGAACGGTGGGGTTGGCCCCGGCATGGACGCAGGGGATGTCCGATCATCGGGCTTCGGCTCGCAGCCAACGTCTGACCTCGCTCTGTATCGCATACGCCGGAGCCTCGACCGCATTGAAATCCTGCGAATACCGCTGCGCAAACCCTTCGACTCCCCATTCCTGAAACTGCTGCACATGCTTCAGTTCGTGCGACCAGAGAGTGACGTTGTGTTCCGCGGTCTCAGCGTCGCGGAACAGAATGATGTCGATCAGCGTCACTGCACCGACATCCGGATTTTGCAGGATGGCCGTGGCGGCGTTGTATTGGCCGTCGTTGGTGACTTTGTAGTGCACGGCATCGAGGACGCCGGGTTCATACCAGCGCAGCAGTTGCTCCCGGATGTGCGGGGGAATCGGTTTGATGTCGGTACTGGCGGCTTCGGCGCGGGCCTGAGTCAAGCCCTGCGCCAGGACCGGTGCCGCCATCCGGAAAAGGTCTTCAGACAGACGTTCCGGGTCCGGCAGGCAAATGCAGCTGTCGAGGCATACTTGTTTTTCGCCGGCAGGGCAGGTGTCAGCCTGGGCTGGTGCTGCAAGCGTCAAGCAAAGGACCAAGGACAAAAAGGAGGACGCGCCAAAGGCCCCTCGGTGTACGACCCTTTCATTTTGCGTTGCCCCATACATAGTCATTCCATCTACGGGTTGTCAGCGCGAGTGGCTCGGGGAGGGGCATGGTGGTTTTCTCCCGCGTGGTTTCACTTAAGGCTAGATCAAGCCCGGCAGTTTCACCGACCTGTTTCGCCCCAAGGCCTTGGCACTGTACAGCGCCTGATCGGCGGCTTCGATCAAACCTTGCACGGGGGTGAGTCGGGAACCGGCGGCAGTGGCAATCCCGATGCTGACACTCACTCGTCCCAACGGGCTGGATTCGTGGGAAATGTTCGCTTGCTGCAACCGGTCGAGGATCAGTTGCGCCACGATCTGCGCACCTTCGCTGTCGGTATTGGGCATGATGACGCCCATCTCTTCACCGCCATACCGCGCCACAAGATCCGAGGGACGGCGCACGCACGTCTCCACGACGTTGCCAACGCGTTGCAGGCAATCGTCGCCGGCAACATGCCCGTAGGAATCGTTGAACAGTTTGAAGTAGTCGATATCAATCATCAGCAGTGCCAAGGACGTGCCGTCGCGCTGCGCTCGTCGCGCCTCCAGGTCCAGCGTCACATCGAAGCAGCGTCGATTGGCCAGACCGGTCAGGGCGTCCTTCATCGCCAACAGCTCGAGTTGCCTGTTTGACGAAAGCAACTGCTGCTGAGTGCCCATCAACTCTGCTTCTACTTGGGTTCTGCGTCGGATATCCAGTATCAAAAACCAACCGATGAGACCAGTAAGCGCCAGCAGGCCCGTCACCACCACGGCCGATAGCAGCGCCTCCGTTCGCCACGCGGCGAGGGCTTCGCGTTTCCCGAGTGCGACGGTCGTGATCAGCGGCAGCCGGTCACTTTTGCGAAAGGCGTAGAGCCTTTCCACACCGTCCAGGCTGGAGGTGAACGAGGCGGTGCCGACAGAGCGATCCACCAGATACTTGGCGTAGATCGGTGATTTTGAAAAATTGCGCCCCATGTCCTGCTCGCGGAAGGGGTAGCGAACCAACAACGTACCATCGGTATAAGACAACCCGATGGCACCCTCCTGGCCGACATCGATCTTTCCAAACAGCCGCAGAAAGTTTTCGATGCCCAAGGTCACCGCGACCACTCCGGCAAACTCACCGCGAGCATCATTGAAGCGTCGACTGACGGTGATGACCCATTCCTGATTGGAGCGGCTCTGAATGGGCGGACCGATAAAGGTCTCGGGGGAGGGATCATCGCGGTGATGAATGAAATAGGTCCGATCACTGCTATTTGCCCCGGCCGGAATCGGCCGGTTGGACGACATCAGCCAGCGTCCCTGACTGTCGTAGATGGTGATGCCGCTGAGCTGTGGCATCAGCGGTTCCTGCCGGTCGATCAGCGATCTGATCCGCTGGATCTGAACGGGGCCACTGCCTTCGGTTTCCAGGCGTTCGACGAGCCCGAGCAAAAGCGCCGAACTTTGGCGGACAATGCCTTCGGAATAGGTGACAAGCGCCTGGGTCAGGTTCAACCCGTGAACGTCCACTTCCTCCAGCGCTCGCTCTCGAGAGGCCAGCACCTTCCAGACAGTCAGTGAGGCCAGGGAACAGCCGATAACCAACAGCAAAAGCACAACCAGGTGTGTATCTCGCTTCACGTCACTACCTTATGGAAAGTCCGTTTTTCCGTTCCAGAGGCTATTGGATCAAGGCAATAACGGCAGCCGTTCGTCCTCATCGTGCGCAAGGATACAAGCAGTCAGGTGTCGCTGCAGCAATAGATGAACGGCTTACAGCACCGAGCCCCGCTGGACCTTCAACCGCGTTTCGGCAGCTTCCAGTTCGGGCGAATGAAGTGGCAGGTGTAGCCATTCGGAATGCGCTCGAGGTAATCCTGATGCTCCGGCTCCGCTTCCCAGAACGGCCCTGCCGGTTCGATTTCGGTAACCACCCGGCCTGGCCACAGGCCCGATGCATCGACATCAGCCGCAGTGTCTTCAGCGATATCGCGTTGCTGCTCGTTCAGGTAATAGATCGCCGAACGATAGCTCGGACCGAGGTCGTTGCCCTGACGGTTGGGTGTGCTCGGGTCGTGGATCTGAAAGAAAAACTCAAGGATCTGCCGATAGCTGATCACAGCAGGGTCGAAGACGATTTCGATGGCCTCGGCGTGATTGCCATGGTTACGGTAAGTGGCGTTCGGCACGTCACCGCCGGAATAACCGACCCGCGTCTGCAGCACGCCGGGGTAGCGGCGCAACAGATCCTGCATGCCCCAGAAGCAGCCGCCGGCGAGAATCGCAGTTTCGGTTTGAGTGGTCATGGCATGTCCTTCCTCTCGAATGGGTCGCAGATGTTCCTTGATATGAGGGAGTGTGGGCTGATTCCAAGGTTGAGCCGGTAAATAAATCGTGAAGCGCGGGCTCGCTCAGCGATCCGTGCGCGGCATCGCCGCAATCGGCTGGATTTGCCGGGATGCCTGCGCCGAGCACCAGCGATTCCGCCCTTGCTGCTTGGCCTGATACAGACAGGTATCGGCTGACTTGAGCAAAGTAGCCGGGGTCACCGCATCGTCCACCGGATAGCGCGTGGTAATCCCCGCACTCGCAGTGACATACCCCAGCGGATGCCCGGCATGTTCAAGCTCCAGCGAGCGAATGGTCTGCAGAATGTCTTCGGCCACCTGAATCGCCCCGGCGCTGTCGGTGTTGGGCAGGAGCACGGTGAATTCCTCGCCGCCGTAGCGCACGGCCAGGTCCGAAGGCCGCTTGACCGCTTTGCGGATGCCGTCGCCGACCGCGATCAGGCAGTCGTCGCCAGCGGCATGGCCGTACTGGTCGTTGTAGCGCTTGAAGTAGTCGACATCGAGCATGATCAATGACAGCGGAGAACCCTGACGCCGGGCCAGGCGAATCTCGTCCGTCAGCGCTGCGTCCAGGCGTCGACGGTTGCCCAGACCGGTGAGGCTGTCGGTCAGCGCCATGTCGCGCATCCTTTTGTGCGCGGAACGGATCTCCCGTTCCATCGCGATTCGCTGGCGCAACTGGCTCAGCACGATGAGCCCGAAACAGGCCAGCACCAGAATCATGAACACCAGCACGAAGCCGTTTTTCAGCAGGTCCTGGCGCCACGGCGCGATGATGGAGTCATGGGACAAACCGGCCTCGACCACCAGCGGGTAAGTGGTCAGTGCGCGATACCCGTAAAGGCGCTCAGTGTCGTCGACCACCGCCCTGATCTGGGCGATGCCCTGGTTGGAGCTGGGCAGGTAGGTCTTGAAAATCTCGCTGTTCGCCAGGCTTTTTCCGACCACCGAGGCAATGAACGGCCGGCGCACGAGGATCGTGCCGTCGCGCATCGCCAGCACCAGCGCGCCTTTGTCGTCGATACGGAAATCACCGTAGTAATCGACGAAATAACTGACCTTGACCGTCCCCAGCAGAACGCCGGCGAACGAGCCGTCGGGGTTATTCAAACGGCGCGAGATCGGAATGATCAGGTCATGGGTGGAACGGCTCTCCACCACCTGACCGATGCGCACGCGCCGGTCTTCATGGGTGCGGTGGTACTGGAAATAATCGCGGTCAGCGTTGTTGGCGGTTTCGGGCGTGACCTCCTTGTCGGTCACGATCCAATGGCCGTCCGGGCCGTAGATGAACAGGCCGTGCAGCTGCGGCATGATTTTCGACTGCTGAACGAGCAGCTTGTGAATGCGTGCCACATCCAGGTTCTGCAGCCCATCGCCTTCGACACGCTCGGCCAGCCCGGCGGTCAGCACATCGACCTGGCGAATGGTGTCCTCGGCATGCTGCGCCGTGGCGCGAGCAAGGTTGGTCACCGAATCACGCGCGGAGGCAAAGACCGAACGATAGTCGCGCCACGTCCGCCAGCTCTCGACCGCCAGAAAAGCCACGACCACCATCAGCATGAAACTGACGGTCAGGCGAAAGGTCGAGCCGGCCTTCACGCCCTTGCGGGGCGCGCGCGGTGCTTGATCTGGCGTGGGCGCTTGCGTGTTGCGTCCGGGCATTAACATTTCCCTGGAGGTCGGTCTGAGCGGGTGAGCATTATGACAAGGATAGGCGCGAGGGTCGGGCCGGCTGTGTGAACTGGCTGGCAGTTTGAGTTGATTGTCCGTTTTGGGTTGACGGTGAAACGCTTTTCAGACGATTTATCGCTTTCAGGCGAGTCAGTAATCTGTGCCCATCTTGAACGCAAACGCACTTCCACAACTAAAAAGGGATTCACACATGAGCACTCCAACCTACAACCGCCTGAACAAAGACGACGCCGTGGTTCTGCTGGTCGACCACCAGACCGGTCTGATTTCTCTGGTTCAGGACTTCTCGCCAAACGAGTTCAAGAATAACGTGCTGGCGCTGGCCGATCTGGCCAAATTCTTCGAATTGCCGACCATCCTCACCACTAGCTTCGAACAAGGCCCGAACGGCCCGCTGGTGCCGGAACTCAAGGAAATGTTCCCGGACGCGCCTTACATCGCTCGCCCAGGCCAGATCAACGCCTGGGACAACGAAGACTTCGTCAAGGCGATCAAGGCCACCGGCCGCAAGCAGATCATCATTGCCGGCGTCGTGACCGATGTGTGTGTAGCGTTTCCGACCCTGTCGGCGCTGGCGGAAGGGTTTGACGTGTTCGTGGTGACCGACGCTTCCGGCACCTTCAACACCACCGTGCAGCAAGCCGCGTGGAATCGCATGACCCAGGCCGGCGCACAGATGATGAACTGGTTCTCGGTAGCCTGCGAACTGCACCGCGACTGGCGCAACGACATCGAAGGCCTGGGCAACCTGCTGTCCCAGCGCATTCCGAACTACCGCAACTTGATGAACGGCTATGCCGCACTGACGGCGCATCAGAAATAACCGGATGCCGGATGGACGAAAGCCTGCTTTGAAAAAAGCAGGCTTTCGTCGTTTCTACCGCAAACAGCAGAGCAGGGGACTCATCACCTCAAACCATGACGACAATCTTCCCGACCTGTTGATTGACCTCAAGAAAACGGTGCGCTTCCTGAATGTCATCCAGGGCAAATGTCCTGGCAATGATCGGTTTCAGCGCACCCGAAGCCAGTCCGTCTCCGATGAAAGCCTTGGCGCGCGCCAGGATGGCCGGGTCGGAGACGATCTCCGTATAGAGGTAACCCTTGAGGGTCAGGCATTTGCCCAGCACGGTGAACAGCGGGAACGGCGTCGGTTCCGGGCTCAGGGCACCGTACTCCAGCAGGATGCCGCCGCGCGCCATGCTTTGGGTCAGCGGTTCGAACGACGGGCCGCCCACCGGATCGAACACCACCCGCGCGCCTTTGCCGTCGGTCAGCGCCATGACGGCTGCAACCATGTCTTCTTCGTCGCTGACGATCACGTGTGCGGCGCCGGCGTTGAGCAAGGCCTGTTTCTTGGCACGGGTGCGGGTGACGGCAATCGAGGTGGCGCCGACCATTTTCGCGATCTGGAAGGCTGCCAGGCCGACGCTGCTGGAGGCAGCGGTGACGATCACGAAATCGTCTTTGTGCAATTTGGCCTGTTCGACCAGCGCACCCCACGCGGTGACGTATTGCATCCAGGATGCTGCCGCTTGTTCAAACGACAGGTTCTGCGGGTGTTTGACGGTGAGGTGGGCGGGCACGTTGGCCAGCTCGCCGTAAGTGCCCCAGCGCGCGATGTCCAGCGGCGGAATCAGGCTGACGGCATCACCGATGTTGAATTCACTGACGTTGGCGCCAACCGCCACCACCACTCCGGCAGCCTCGTAGCCGAGTCGACTGGGAAACTCCGCTTCCTGCAGATAAGCGTGGTTGCGGAACATCACTTCGGCGCGATTCAGGCCAAAGGCTTTGACCTCGATCTGCACTTCGTCCGCCGCAGGTGCCGGGACGTCGACGTTTTCCAGTTTCAGGACGCTCGCGTCACCGTATTCATGAATCCTGACAATGCGTGCCATCTTTACTTCCTCGGTTATCGATGAAATTACACTGGCGTGATCCAGTGCCATGGACGCCAATTTAGGCTTTGGACTGCTTCGGATAAAGGCCTGGGATGACAGCAGCCTGTCAACGCCGCCCAGTCCGCGTACTCACATCAACCCAAACCGCCAACACAAGAATGCTGCCCTTGACGATCATCTGCCAGTAGCTGTCGACGTCGAGCATGGACATGCCGTTGTCCAGGCTGGTGATGACCAGGGCGCCGAGGAGGGCGCCATAGACTGTGCCGGAACCGCCACGCATCGAGGTGCCACCGATGAAGCAGGCGGCGATGGCGTCGAGTTCGCCCATGCTGCCGGCCGAGGGGGAGCCGGCGGCCAGGCGCGCGGTGTTGACCACGCCGGCGAGGGCGCACATCACGCCCATGATCCCGAAGATCCAGAGCTTCACGGCCTGCACATTGATACCGGACAGGCGCGTCGCTTCCATGTTGCTGCCCACGGAATAGACGCGTCGGCCGAACACGGTCTGGCTGGTCACATAGCTGAATCCGCCCAGCAGGATCAGCAGGAGCAGGACCGGCACGGGAATGCCGTCATAGCTGTTGAGGGTCTGGACAAACCCGGCCAGCACCGCGCCGATCAGCAACACGCGTGCCACGTCACGCGCCAGTGAATGTGCCGCGAGGCCGTGAAGGGCGCGATTGCGCCGTTGTTTCCAGGTCAGGAACAACGTCAGTGCGAACAGCAGGACACCCAGACCCGCGCCGACCGTATGGGGCAGATAACCCTGGCCAATGTAGACGAGTTCCGGCGACACCGGCGCAATGGTCGTGCCGCCGGTGATCCCCAGCAAAATCCCCCGAAAAGCCAGCATGCCTCCCAGCCCCACGATGAACGACGGAATGCGCAGGTAGGCCGCCATGTAGCCGTTGGCGAGGCCGATCAGCAGTCCGCACACCACCACAAGGCTCAGGTTCGCCAGCAGTGGTATGTGATAGACAACGTCGAGAATGGCTGCCACGCCACCGAGCAGGCCCAGCAATGAGCCGACGGACAGATCGATCTCGCCGCTGATGATGACCAGCACCATGCCGCAGGCGAGGATCCCGGTGATGGACATCTGGCGCAGCAGGTTGGAGAGGTTGCGTGGTGTCAGGAATCCGCCCTCGGTCTGCCAGCTGAAGAACAGCCAGATCAACGCCACGGCAAACACCAGTGCGAGCATCTTGTAGCGGGTGAAGAGTTGTTTGACCTGATTCATTTACGCGGATTTCCGATCTTTATTGTTATGGCTGTCAGGCTGGCTGAGTGCGGCGGCGAGTACCTGTTCCTGAGTGAGTTCATGGTTGACGAAATCGCCCTGCAACCGGCCTTCGCCGATCACCAGTACGCGGTCAGAAACGCCGAGCACTTCGGCCAGCTCCGAAGACACCATGATGATCGACACACCCTCAGCGGCCAGCATCCCCATCAACTTGTAAATCTCGTACTTGGCGCCGACATCCACCCCTCGGGTCGGCTCGTCAAGGATCAGTACTCTGGGTCTGGTCAGCAGCATCTTCGCCAACACGGCTTTTTGTTGATTGCCTCCGGACAGGCTGGTGATCGGCAGGAACGGGCTCGCGGTCTTGAGGTGCAGGCGCGAAATTTCCCGATCGATGCTGCCCAGTTCGGCTTCGGCGTCGATGCGGGTCAGTTTCGAGAAACTGTCCAGCACGGCCAGGGTGATGTTCTGGCCGACACCCAGGTCGGGAATGATCCCCTGACGCTTGCGGTCCTCGGGCACCAGGCACACGCCGGCGCGGATTGATTTGAGCGGCGTGCGGGTGTCGATGGGGTGGCCGTCCAGCCAGACTTCGCCTTCGTGGCGACCGGGGTAGGCGCCGAACAGCGCGGTCACCAGTTCGGTGCGGCCTGCACCGACCAGCCCGGCGATGCCGAGGATTTCCCCGCGTCTGAGGCTGAACGAAACGTCGTCGACCCGTTTGCGTTTGGGGTTGTCGACGTCGTAGCAGGTGATGTGGCGCGCCTCGAAAATCACCTCGCCGATGTCGTGGGGTTCGGTGGGGTAGAGGCTGCTCATTTCCCGGCCGACCATCTGGGTGATGATCTGTGGAATATCCATGTTTTCCATGGCGGTCGTGGCGATGTGTTGACCGTCGCGGATCACCGAAATGGTGTCACACACGGCGGCCACTTCATCGAGCTTGTGCGAGATGTAAACGCAGGCGACGCCCTTGGCCTTGAGGTCGCGGATGATGTCCAGCAGCACCTCGATTTCCGAACGGGTCAGGGCCGACGAAGGTTCATCGAGGATCAGCAGGCGCGCCTGTTTGTTCAGCGCCTTGGCGATTTCCACCAGTTGCTGATAACCGCCACCGTACTGCGAAACCGGCAGCGAAACGTTCATGTCCGGCACTTTCAGTTCACGCATCAGAGCTTCGGCGCGGTGGATCATCGCCGGGTAATTCATCCGCCCACCCGGCAGCGTCAGCTCATGGCCCATGAAAATGTTTTCGGCCACCGAGAGGTCGGGAACCAGCGTCAGTTCCTGGTGAATGATGACGATACCAGCGGCTTCCGTTTCGCTGATCGATTGCGCTTTGAGCGGCTGACCGTCCCAGAGGATTTCACCGTCCCAGGTGCCATGGGGATAGACCGCAGACAGGATTTTCATCAGCGTGGACTTGCCGGCGCCATTCTCGCCGCACAGCCCGACGCACTCACCCGGCCGGACCTTGAGGTCGATGCCGTTGAGCGCTTTGACACCGCCGAAGGTTTTGACGATGCCGTTCATTTGCAGCAGGTAGTCGGACATGGCAGAGACTCATAAGCGGCAGATACAGGACTGATCCCGCAGGCGCAGAACGCCTGCGGGGACATCACTCAACGAGTGTCACTTTCCGGCGATCTGCGCCTTGGTATAGAAGCCGTCCTGTTCCAGCAGGTCGATGTTGTCCTTGGTCAGCGGGGTCGGGGTGAGCAGGATGGTGTCGACTTTTTTGCTGCCGTTGTCGTATTGCGAGCTGTAGGCGGGTTTCTCGTTGCGCGCCAGTTGCACCGAGAGTTTGGCGGCTTCGGAGGCAATCAGTTTCAGCGGCTTGTACACCGTCATGGTCTGAGTGCCGGAGATCACCCGCTTGACCGCTGCCAGGTCCGCGTCCTGTCCGGAGATCGGCACCTTGCCGGCCAGTTGCTGAGCGGCCAGGGCCTGAATGGCGCCACCGGCCGTGGCGTCGTTGGAGGCGACGATGCCGTCGATTTTGTTGTCGTTGCGGGTCAAGGCGTTTTCCACAATGCTCAGCGCTTCGGTCGGGTTCCATTCCTTCACCCATTGCTGGCCGACGATCTTGATATCGCCCTTGTCGATGGCCGGTTGCAGCACCTTCATCTGACCTTCGCGCAACACTTTCGCGTTGTTGTCGGTGGGCGCGCCACCCAGCAGGAAGTAATTGCCCTTGGGCGCTGCGTGCAGCACGCCGCTGGCCTGCATCTCGCCGACCTTTTCGTTATCGAAGGAGATGTAGGCGTCGATATCGGCGTTGAGGATCAGACGGTCATAGGACACGACCTTGATGCCGGCTTTCTTCGCTTCGGCGACCGCATTGGTCAGCACGGTGGCGTTGAACGGCACGATGACGATGACATCGACGCCACGGGAAATGAGGTTTTCGATTTGCGAAATCTGCTTCTGCTCGTTGGCATCGGCCGACTGCACGAAGACCTTGGCGTCCATTTTCTCCGCTGCCGCAACGAAGTAATCCCGGTCTCGGGACCAGCGTTCCAGTCGCAGGTCATCGATGGAGAAGCCGATTTTCGGGTGGGCAGCATCGGCCATAACCGGTAACGACAATAGCGCCAGGGCGCTGGCCAGCAGCGTGCGTTTTACATTCTTCATGGTGGTGCGTCCTTTTATTTTTGTTTGAAAGACACGGCCTGACGATGAATATCGGGCTGGTGGAACTGTAGAGAATCAGTAGGCGAAACGGACTACAGATTTGTCGCGCAAATGTCACAGCGCCCGCGGTCCCCATTGGCGATCAGCGATAGATAAACCGGTTGACGACGTTTTCGAGCATTTCCTGCCGACCGCTGACGGCCTGTGGGTTCAATTCGTTGGCAAAGGCGTGCTCGGCCAGGGACTGGAGATTGAAGTCGCCTGCCAGCACCGACTGGCCGAAGGGCTGCTGCCAGCCGGCATAGCGTTGGTCCTTGAGCCGTTGCAGCTGGTCGTTCTGGACCATGGCGGCGGCCCGCTCGAGCGACAGGGCGAGGACGTCCATGGCGCCGACGTGACCGTGAAATAGATCGACCTCGACGAGGCTCTGGCGGCGCACCTTGGAGTCGAAGTTGAACCCGCCATTGCCGAACCCGCCGGCCTTGAGGATTTCATAGGTGACCAGGGTCATTTCCTCGACGCTGTTGGGGAATTGATCGGTGTCCCAGCCGTTTTGCGGATCGCCCCGGTTGGCGTCGATGCTGCCGAAAATCCCCAGCGAGACGGCCGTCGCCACCTCGTGATGAAAACTATGACCGGCCAGGGTCGCGTGGTTGGCTTCGATGTTGACCTTGATTTCCTTTTCCAGACCGAACTGCTGGAGAAAACCGAACACGGTGGCGCTGTCGTAATCGTATTGGTGTTTGGTCGGCTCCTGCGGTTTGGGTTCGATCAGCAGGTCGCCTTTGAAACCGATCTTGTACTTGTGCTCGACCACCATGCGCATGAAGCGGCCCAGTTGTTCGCGCTCGCGTTTCAAGTCGGTGTTGAGCAGGGTTTCATAGCCTTCGCGACCGCCCCACAACACATAGTTGGCGCCCTTGAGGCGTTGAGTCGCGTTCATGGCGCTGAAGACCTGGGCCGCGGCGCAGGCGAACACTTCAGGATCCGGGTTGCTGGCGGCGCCAGCGGCAAAGCGCGGATTGCTGAAGCAGTTGGCGGTGCCCCACAGCAGCTTGATCCCGCTTTCTTCCTGATGGCGTTCCAGGTGATCGACCATTTGGGCGAAGTGGTTGCGGTACTCCTTCAGCGAGTGGCCTTCGGGGGCGACATCCGTGTCGTGAAAGCAGTAGTAGTCGATACCCAGCTTGGAGAAAAACTCGAACGCGGCCTGCGCCTTGCCGATGGCCAGCTCCATCGGGTCACCGGCGTGTTGCCACGGGCGCTTGAACGTCCCGGAGCCGAACACGTCGGAGCCAGGCCAGACAAAGGTGTGCCAATAACAGGCGGCCATGCGCAGATGTTCGCGCATGGGCTTGCCGAGGATGATTTTGTCGGCGTCGTAATGACGGAAGGCGAGGGGCGAATCGCTGGCAGGACCTTCGTAGCGGATCCGGTCGACATCGGGGAAGTACGGCATTGGCAATGTCCTTGTTGTTCTTGGTTGTTGTTCTTGGGCGTGTCCCGATACTAGCAACGGCCCCGTGCCTGCCGATTACGAAAATCACCAACACGCAGTGCGATTTTGCGTATTGAGATTCGCCCTCTGCGCGCCTAGTCTGTGCACACCGCCTCTACGGCAAGAGGCCCGGAACAAGCCTGAAAACAATGAAAACCGTACCGCCTGTTCACCGCATCGCCCTGTTATTCAACGGGAGCAAGATCTATGACCGCGGCATCATCAGCGGCATCGGCAACTACCTGAGCAGCACGCGCGCGTCCTGGGACCTGTTTCTGGAAGAGGATTTTCTCTGCCGCTTGAAAGGTATCGAGCGTTGGCAAGGTGACGGGATCATCGCCGACTTCGACGATCCGCTGATTGGCGAGGCGCTGGCCGATATCAAGTTGCCCGTGGTAGCGGTGGGTGGTTCTTATCAGGATGAACGGGCCTATCCCAAGGGGATCCCGTACGTCGCGACCGACAATAACTTGCTGATCACCATGGCTTACGAGCACTTGATCGAGGCCGGGCTGCAACGGTTTG
This sequence comes from Pseudomonas sp. FG35, assembly GCF_057809295.1. NCBI lineage: Bacteria > Pseudomonadati > Pseudomonadota > Gammaproteobacteria > Pseudomonadales > Pseudomonadaceae > Pseudomonas > Pseudomonas sp. FG35. Next base: position 108,478 of record NZ_JBMDJR010000001.1, read on the forward strand.
CCTGTTTCAGCCTGCCTGAGGCGCAGGCCAACCGCTGGGCCCAGGAACGCGAAAAGGCTTTTCTGCGATTGATGCAACGGGACGGCTTGCACGCCGAGGTCTATCGCGGCATGGGCACCAGCGCGCCGCTGTGGGACAGCGCCGTCGAACAGTTGATCGCCTGGCTGCAAAGCCTGCCCAAGCCCATTGGCATCATCGCAGTCAGTGACGCCCGCGCCCGGCAGTTGCTGCAAGCCTGCCTGACCGCCGGAATCGCCGTTCCGGAACAGGTGGCGTTGATCGGCATCGACAACGACCCGCTGACCCGTAGCCTGACCCGGGTCCCCCTGAGCTCAGTCATCCAGGGCACTGAAACCATGGGCCGCACCGCCGCGCAACTGCTGCACCAGATGCTGCACGGCAAACCGTCAACGGGCGCGCATGTCCTGATCCCGCCTGAAGCGATCAACGTGCAGGTGTCGAGCCTGCATCAACCCTTGGGCAACCCCTACGTGATGCAGGCGCTGCTGTTCATCCGCCAATATGCCTGCCAGGGCATCAAGACCGCGCAAGTGGCGGCTTATGTCGGCGTGTCGCGTTCCTCGCTGGAGTCGCACTTTCGTACGGTGCGTGGTTGCAGCGTGCATGACGAGATTCTGCGTTTCAAACTGGCGGCGGCCACTCGCGGACTGGAAAAAACCGACACAGCGATTGCGGACGTTGCCCGCACGTGCGGTTTCAAATCCGCACAGTACCTGCACACGGTGTTTCGCCGGGAGTTCGGGTGTACGCCCCGTGAATATCAGCAGGGCGCCCGATAGCCGGCCACTCAAAAGCGATCCAGCCGATAGGGCTCGCTCGACGGGAGAATACGCGCCGTGTCCTGCGCCGACGGCAATACCATCCCCCCAACCATCTCCGCCGTCACCGCCGCCTGCGTCAGCCCCAGATGTTGATGCCCGAACGCAAGCAATACTTTGCCGTCACACACCCGATCGATCACCGGCAACGAATCCGGCAGCGATGGCCGAAACCCCATCCACGGTGTGGCTGCTTCGACACTCAACTCATCACGAAACAACCCCTGGCTCAACCGATGCAACTGCCAGGCGCGGGCCATGGTCGGTGGGGCTTCTAGGCCGGCGAATTCCACGGTGCCGGCCAGGCGCAGGCCTTCGGACATTGGGGCCATGATGAATTTGCGTTCCAGCGAGGTGACGGGGAAGGGCAGTCGGTTGTGTTCGTGAGGCAGCATCAGGTGATAGCCGCGCTCGGTGTCCAGCGGGACTTTTTTGCCAGTCAGTGCAGCGGTGAGTTTTGCCGAGTGGGCGCCACAGGCGATCAGTACCTGGCGAGCGGACAGGGCGCCGGTTCCGGTCATCAGATTGACGCCATGCTCGTGCAGTTGCCCGCCCTGAACGGCCTGTTTCACAAACTGCACGCCGCTGGCTTTCGCCGCCTCGACCAACTCACAAACGACGCGGTAGGGATCGATGAAATGCCCGGTGTTCGGGAAAAACAGTCCGCCCTGAATCTGTTCGCTGAGTTGCGGCGCGGTCTCGCGTACCTCCCCGGCTTGCCACCAATCTACCGGCACTTGTTGCTGTTGCATGCGTCGCTGCAATGCTTCAAGGGCCGGGCGTGAGTCGGGTCGTTCGAACACCAGCAGCGAACCTTCCATCTTCAACAGCTCGGGGCGCTGAATGTCATTCAGCAAGCGGTGCCAGGCATCCAGCGAGCTTTCATTCAGCGCGCGCAACCCGGCAACGGTGCGCTGGAACGGTGCCGAGCGCAGGTTCAGCAACAGCCGTGCGAACCAGGGCAGGGCGCGGGGCAGGTATTTCCAGTCCAGACGCAGCGGGCCCATCGGGTCCATGAGCATGGCCGGCAGGCGTTTGAGGATCGAGCTGTCGGCAATCGGAAACACCTGCTCGGTCGCCAGGTGTCCGGCGTTGCCGAACGAGGCGCCGTGGCCCGGTTCCTGCGGGTCGATCACCACCACCCGCAAACCCTGACGGGCCAGGCGCAGGGCACTCGCGACACCGATGATGCCGGCGCCGACCACGGCGATGTCGTACGGGTTATTCGGCATTTTTCGCGGTTTCCCTTTGGCCATCGAGCAAGCGACGCAGCGACAGTGGATTGGCGTGTTTGAGCGCGGACGGCAGCAGGCGGTCGGGGAAATCCTGATAGCAGACCGGGCGCAGGAAACGCAGGATCGCCGCGGTGCCCACCGAGGTGGTGCGCGAATCGGAGGTCGCCGGGAACGGCCCGCCATGCACCATCGCATCGCAGACTTCAACGCCGGTCGGCCAGCCGTTGACCAGCAGGCGTCCTGCCTTGCGCTCCAGGGTCGGCAGCAAGGCGCGGGCCTGTTCCAGGTCCTCGTCATCCAGGTGCAGCGTGGCGGTCAGTTGGCCTTCCAGCTGTTCGAGCACCTGACGGATTTCAGCGTCGCTGGCGCATTGCACGATCAAGGAGGCGGCGCCGAAGGCTTCGGCCTGCAACGAATGATCGGCGAGGAAGTCGGCGGCGTCGGTGACGAACACATGAGCCTGGCCCTGATTCGGATCCGACGCGCGCTGGCCGACGGCGGCAATACGCGCCCGGGTATTTTCCGCGAGGGCATTCACGCTGGATTCGTAGGCGTTGAAAATTCCCGGCGTGAGCATGGTCTGCGCGGGACTGCGCTGGATCAGTTCGCTGGCTGCGCCAATGAAAGCGTCCAGCGCCGGCCCCTTGCGAGCGATGACCAGACCGGGATTGGTGCAGAACTGACCGGCGCCCAATGTCAGCGAAGCCACAAAACCCTGGGCCAATGCCTCGGCGCGATTTTGCAGAGCTGCCGGAAACAGCAACACCGGATTGATCGAACTCATTTCCGCATACACCGGAATCGGCTCGGGCCGGGCTTGAGCCGCTTTGATCAGCGCGAGACCACCACTGCGCGAACCGGTGAAGCCGACAGCCTTGATCCGGGGATCGCTGGCCAGCGCAATCCCGACTTCACGGCCCAAGCCATAGAGCAACGAGAACACACCTTCCGGCAAACCACAGGCCTTGACCGCTCGCGCAATAGCGCGGCCGACCAGTTCGCTGGTGCCGGGATGGGCGCCGTGGGCCTTGACGATCACCGGGCAGCCGGCGGCCAGCGCCGACGCGGTATCGCCACCGGCCACCGAGAACGCCAGTGGAAAGTTGCTCGCGCCAAACACCGCCACCGGGCCCAGTGGAATCTGGCGCTGACGCAGATCCGAACGCGGCATTGGCTGGCGTTGCGGCTGCGCGGTGTCGACTCGCACATCCAGCCATTCACCGGCCCGCACGGTGTGGGCAAACAAGCGCAGTTGCTGACAGGTGCGGCCCCGTTCTCCCAGCAGGCGCGGGCGCGGCAGGCCGGTTTCGGCCAAGGCGCGGTCGATCAGTTCGTCGCCGAGGGCTTCGATTTCGCCCGCGATGGTTTCAATGAATTCGGCTCGTGCCTCGAGCGATGTCTCGCGATAACGGTCGAGCGCCGTCCAGGCCAGTGCGCAGGCCTGCTCGACATGCTCGGCAGAACCACCGGCGTAGGCCGGCTCCAAACGCAGGTTGGTGGCGGGATTGATCCCTTGGATGACGTCGCGGTCGCCGGTGAGGGTTTGCTGACCGATCAGCAGTTGGCCCGTCAGGGTCATGGCGCATTCCTTATCAATAAAACAGGTCACGAATAAGGCCCGCCGCCGTGGGTGGCGGCGGGCTGGAGCGCAGCGGCAGGTCAGGCGAAGTTCTGTTCCGCCGACCAGTTTTCGTACCAGTGACGGAACAGCGTGTACTGGGCTTCCGCGTAACGGCGTTGCGAGTCGCTCAAGGCATCGGTTTCGTTGAAATGCAGGGTGTATTCCTTGTCGCCGTTGAGCACCATCAGGTGTTTGTAATACAGCACCAGATCCGTGCCTTCGTCGAAGGACGACAGCACCGCCAGCGCCGATTCCAGTTCGCGGGCCTGGCGCCGGGCCTTGGCGTCACCCTTGGCGGCCTGCTTGCTCAGGGCCACCAGTTGCAGCACTTCGCGGGGCAGGGCGTTGCCGATTCCGGTGATGGCGCCGGTGGCGTTGCAGTTGACGAAGCCGTGCACCACTTGGGTGTCGACACCGACCATCAAGGTCACGTCATCATCCTTGGAGGTGATGTTTTCAGCGGCGTAGCGCAGGTCGGCGCCACCGCCGAATTCCTTGAAGCCGATCAGGTTCGGGTATTCACGGCGCAGTTCGAAGAACAGGTCGGCGCGGGTGGCGAAGCCGTAGTAGGGGCTGTTGTAGATCACCGCCGGCAGGTTCGGCGCGGCTTGCAGAATCGCCGCGAAGTGGGCTTTTTGCGCCGCCGCCGACGCGCCACGGGACAGCACCCGAGGAATCACCATCAAACCCTGCGCGCCGACCTTCGCCGCATGGGCCGCGTGGGACACCGCTTCACGGGTGTTGACCGCGCCAGTGCCGACGATGGTCGGAATCCCGGCGGCCACCAGCCGCGCCACGCCTTCCTGACGCTCGGCTTCGGTGAGCAGCGGCCAGTCGCCCATGGAGCCGCAGTACACGACGGCGCTCATGCCGATGTCGATCAGCTCGCGACCCTTGGCCACCAGCGCATCGAAGTCCGGTTTGCGCGCGGCGGTGCACGGGGTCATCAGGGCGGGCATGCAGCCGGTGAAGATGTTGTCGCTCATTATTGTTCTCCTTGGAACGGTCTTTCAGAGGGGGTTGAAAAAACAGCGCAGCGGCTCAGATGCCCCACGCGAACGGATCGGTTTCGTCGATCAGCAGCGTGCTGTCGGCGGTCATGTGGGCGCGGCCGGTGATGTACGGGCGGATGCGTTCGCCTTCCCATTCAAAGCGGCCTTCAAACTGGCTGCCGGTGATGCTCGCCTGCACCCAGCGCTCGCCGGGCGCGAGTTTTTCGTCGGCGGCCAGGCACGCCAGTTTGGCGCTGGTGCCGGTGCCGCAAGGGGAGCGGTCGTAGGCTTTGCCGGGGCACATGACGAAGTTGCGGCTGTCGGCTTCGGCGTCATCGGCGAACAGTTCGATATGGTCGATGAGCGCGCCGTCCTCGCCATGGATGCCTTGCTCTTCGAGGGCCTTGAGCATTTTCCAGGTGAGGTCGGTCAGGGTTTCGACGTTGTCCATCGTCAGGGTCTGGCCGTGTTCGGAGACCAGGAAAAACCAGTTGCCGCCGTAGGCCACGTCGCCGAGGAAACGACCGTATCCCGGCACTTCCACCGCCACCTGCTTACGAAATCGATAAGCCGGCACGTTGCCCAGAGTCACGGCACCGTCTTCATGCAACGTTGCGCTGACCGGGCCGACCGGGGTGTCGATCTTGTGCACCCCCGGCGCGATCAGCCCCAGGTGCTGCAGCGATGCGACCAGACCGATGGTGCCGTGGCCGCACATGCCGAGGTAACCGGCGTTGTTGAAGAAGATCACCCCGCAGGTGGCGTCCGGCGACACCGGCTCGCAATACAGCGCGCCCACCAGCACATCGTTGCCACGCGGTTCCAGCAGGCAGGCGCGGCGCCATTGGTCATGCTGGTTGCGCAGGGCATCGCGCTTCTCGGCCATGGTGTGGCCGGGCAGATCGGGAAAACCTTTCATCACCAGACGCGTGGGCTCGCCGCCGGTGTGGGAATCAATGACGTGTACTCGTTTCATGGACAGGTCCCGTTAAGTGATTTCAGTAAGCGCCGGCGGCGCGAGGATTGGCGGTGGAGGCGGGGGACGGCGAAGCGACTTCGCTTTCATCCTCTTCGGATTCCAGGCGCAGCAGGTGTGCCGGTACGCCGGTAGCGGCGCCCCAGTAATAAATGCCCATTGCACAGGCTGCGACGACCAGGGTGTCGAATGGATGGATGAGGATGCCCAGGCCGCCGAAGGTGCCGAGTTTCGACAGGACGATGGTCACCGCGTAGAAGGCGATCAGCCACGCTGACGAGCGCACTTGCCGGGACAGGCTGAGGTGAGAGGTCGGCACGAAGCGGCCGCAAAGCAGGTAGACGACGAACATCAGGATTTGCAGGCCGAGCAGCCAGGACACGGTGTTCCAGCCCGACCAGTAAACGATCAGCGCTGCGATGATGAACGACACCGGCCCCAGCACGCCCATGCACTTGACCCGGAACGGGCGCGGCATGTCGGGGGCATTGCGACGCAGCGCGGCGACGGTCACTGGAGCGACGGCGTAGCTCAGTACCAGCGCGGCGGACACCACGTTGATCAACGCTTCCCACGATGGGAACGGCAGGGTCCAGAACACCGACAGGGCGAAGGTCAGCCACAGTGCCGGACGCGGGATGCCGGACTTCGCGTCGATGTGGGTGAAGACCTTGAAGAAGGTGCCGGTCTGCGCCCAGCCGTAGATCACTCGAGGCGTAGCGTTCATGTAGATGTTGCCGCAGCCGCTGGGGGAGATTACCGCGTCGGCGACCACCAGATACGCCAGCCAGCCCACGCCCAGCGTCAGGGCGATGTCGCGGTACGGCAGGGCGAATTCCTTGGAAACCCCGGCCCAGCCATTGGCGAGCAGTTCGGTCGGGATGCCGCCGAGGAAGGCGGTTTGCAGCAACACGTAGATCGCAGTGGAAAGCAGCACCGACAGGATCAGCGCAATCGGGATGGTGCGTTGCGGGTTCTTCACTTCGCTGGCCACCGAGATGATCGGGGTCAGGCCGAGGTAGGCGAAGATCACGCCGCCGGCAGAGACGGCCATCTCGATGCCCGAGAGTCCGAAAGGGGCGAAGCCTTGGATCTGAAAGTTTTCCGGTTTGAAGAAGGTGAACAGCACGCCGATCACCAGCAGCGGCACGATGAATTTGAAAACGCTGACCAGATTGTTGGCCTTGGCGAAGGTCTTCACGCTGCGGTAGTTGAGCAGGAAGAACACGCACAGCAGGCCGAACTGCACCAGCCAGCCGAGCAGGGTCGGATCACCGCTGCCGGCCTTGGTCAGGCTCGGAAACCAGGCCGCCGCGTATTGGCGAGAGGCAACCACCTCAATCGCCACCAGACTGGAAAACGCGATCAGCGTGATGAAACCCATCAAGTAACCGAGCAGCGGCCCGTGGCTGTAAACCGGGTAACGCACCACGCCGCCGGCCCTTGGCAATGCCGCGCCCAGCTCGCAGTAGACGATGCCCAGCAGCAACACGGCGAACCCGCCCAGCAACCAGGAAAAAATCCCCGCCGGCCCGGCTATCGCCGACACGTGACTGGCCGCGAACAACCAGCCGGAACCGAAGATCGCCCCCAGTCCGATAAAGGTGAGGTCGATCAATGAAAGTTGTTTTTTGAACTTGCCTTGGCCTGACATGGCATCGCCTTCTTGTGAGTTATTGGATAGGCAGGTGTGAGTCACTGGAACGGCTAAACAGTGAACTCATCGGGCGTCGGGCGATTGATGTTTTGCGCAGCTGCGGATGACGAAATCGGCACAGTTGCGAAGAAAGACGGCGGCGCTCGACACGCCGCAAACGTTGCTGCAATCTGCACGCGAACGCCTCAGGGCGGGCACGTTTTCAGGCCGATCCACTCACCGGGGAAGACCTTCACATGCAGAACGCGTTTGCGATCCTGTGCCAGGGCGATGAGCGCCATCGGCCGCATACCCTCGACGCACTGCTGGCCGGCGTGGCACCGCTGTTGCCGATGCTGGACGTGATTCCGAACGCGGCGATCTTCATCAAGGATGTGCAGGCGCGGTACGTCCTGGCCAATCGCACGCTGGTGCAACGCTGCGGCCTGAAAGACTTGAAACCGCTGCTCGGGAAAACCAGTGCGCAGGTATTTCCGGCGCAACTGGGACCGGGTTATACCGAGCAGGATCGGCGGGTGCTGGAAGAGGGATTGGTGCTGGAGGATCAGCTGGAACTGCACCTGTACGGCAGTCGCGAACCGGGTTGGTGCCTGACGCACAAGCGTCCGCTGTACAACCGTGACGGCGAGATCATCGGCCTCGCGGGGATTTCGGTGGATCTGCAATCAGCCGCCGAAACACATCCAGCATTCCAGAGACTGGCGGCGGTCGATGAACACATCCGCGCGCATTTCAATCGGCGGGTGACATTGAGCGAATTGACCCGAATCGCCGGTATCTCGGTGGCGCAACTGGAACGCTATTGCAAACGGGTGTTCCACCTGACGCCGAGGCAGATGATCCAGAAGGTGCGGCTGGATCATGCCCACCGCTTGTTGCTCACCGAGCTGCCGATCACCGAGGTGGCGCTGCAATGCGGCTACACCGATCACAGCGCATTCACTCGGCAGTTCAAGGCATCGACCGGGTTCACCCCGCGCCAGTACCGGCAGGCGACGGAACGTTGAGTCGGTATCGGTCCGTCACGACTAGACTCATAGGGGCATTCCCCCCATCACATGACAGGCCTTGCGGCAGAGGAAACGCGATGAGCGCAAAGCGGCTGTGCCAATGCTCGTCATGGATCCTGCCGAGCCTGATTGCCGTCAGTCTGGTGCTGACCGCCGGCTGCTCCAGTCGGGCGGCCAAGAACCGGTATCCCGCGTCCGGGGTCGGCGACAGTTGTTATGCCAAGGCGCTGCCAACGGTAGGCGAAGGCGGGCTGGCCTGGGGTTCATCCTTGAACATCGCCCGACAGAAATCCCTGAACAACTGCATTCGTTATGCCGGCCGCTCCGGTGGCACACCCGACACTTGCCAGGTGGTGCTGGCCAAGTGCAAGAACTGAGCGGCCGGCCTACTCGTCACGTCAGCAGGTACACCGGAAAGCATTCGCACAGGTGCATCACTCGACGGCGGATGTTTTCCACCCGCGCGGTGTTGTCCGGTTGCTCCAGCAGGTCGGCGATCAGGTTGGCCACTTCGGCGCATTCGGCCTCACCGAAACCGCGAGTGGTCAGTGCCGGCGTGCCGATGCGGATGCCGCTGGTGATCGCCGGTTTCTGCGGGTCATCGGGGATCGCGTTCTTGTTCAGCGTGATGTGAGCGCTTTCCAGCAGGGCTTCGGCGTCCTTGCCGGTGATGTTCATCGCGCGCAGGTCGAGCAGGAACATGTGGCAGTCGGTGCCGCCGGACACCACGCGCAATCCGCGTCGGGTCAGCACGTCGGCCATGGTCCGGGCGTTGTTGATCACCCGTTGCTGGTAATGCTTGAACTCGTCGCCCAGAGCTTCGTTGAACGCCACAGCCTTGGCGGCGATCACGTGCATCAGCGGGCCGCCCTGATAAACCGGGAAGATCGTCTTGTCGAGCACGGCAGCGTATTCGGCCTTGGCCAGAATCAGGCCGCCGCGCGGGCCGCGCAGGGTCTTGTGCGTGGTCGAGGTGATGAAGTCGGCGATGCCCACCGGCGAAGGGTACACGCCCGCCGCGATGAGACCGGCGTAGTGGGCCATGTCGACCATCAGGTAAGCGCCGATTTCATCGCAGATTTTGCGAAAGCGCGGGAAGTCGATGACGCGCGAATAGGCTGAAGCGCCGGCGATGATCATCTTCGGCCGGTGTTCGCGGGCCAGGTCTTCCATCTGATCGTAGTCGAGGGTTTCGCTGTCCTTCTCCAGCCCATAGGTGAAGGCCTGGAAAAACTTCCCGGAGAAATTCACCGAGGCACCGTGGGTCAGGTGCCCGCCGTGGGCCAAGGACATGCCCAGTATCCTGTCGCCGGGCTCAAGCACCGCCAGGAACACCGCCTGATTGGCCTGTGAACCAGAGTGCGGCTGGACGTTGACGTACTCGCAACCGAACAGTTTGCGGGCGCGTTCGATGGCCAGGTTCTCGATCTCGTCGACGACCTTGCAGCCGCCGTAATAGCGCCGGCCCGGATAGCCTTCGGCGTACTTGTTGGTGAGCAGCGAGCCCTGGGCCTGGAGCACTTCTTCACTGACGTAGTTTTCCGAGGCGATCAGTTCCAGGTGAGTTTCCTGGCGATTGCGTTCGCGGTCGATCAGGCGGGCAATGGCGGGGTCGAAATTTTGCAGGCTCATGCGGTGATTCCTTGTGCAAGCGTTTCGGTCAGCGTGGTCGGCACGTGATGAGGGAACACACGTGACGGGCTCGCGGCCTTGTCGGAGAGAAAAATGGAGGTGTCTTTCAAGCCGCTGCCGGTGATCAGGATCACGGCGGTTTGCGCGGTGTCGGGGTGTTGTTCGGCGTACTTCAGCAGGCCGGCGAAGGCACTGGCGGCGCCGGCTTCGGGAAACACGCCGGTGCTGGCGGCAAGCTTCGATGCGGCGGCGACGATGCTCGCGTCGCTGACACACATGAATTCGCCCTCGCTGGCGGTCACCGCGCGCATGGCTTTGAGCCGGTCGCGGGGCAGCGCCACGTTGATGCTGCTGGCCAGGCTGGTGGGGGCGATGCGTTCAGTCTGCTGCATCGGTCGGTCACTGCGCCAGGCCCGGTACATGAAGTTGCTGTGCTCGGCCTGCACGCCGATCAGGCGCGGGATGCGCTCGATCCAGCCCAGTTGCAGCAGGTCGAAGAAACCCTTGTAGACCGAGCCCAGAATGCAGCCATTGCCGACGGGCACGAACACCAGATCCGGCACCTGCCAGTGCAGTTGTTCGCAGATCTCGAAGGCGACGGTTTTCTTGCCTTCGCTCATGTACGAATTGATGCCGGTGGTGCGGTTGTACCAGCCGTATCGTTCACAGGCGTTGAGGCATTGCTCGAAGGCTTCGTCGTACTGACCGTCGACCAGCACGATCTCGGCGCCGTAGCCCTGCATCTGCGCGCGCTTTTCACGGGGTGCGCTTCGGGGCAGGTAGATCACGTTGTGCAGGCCCAGACTGGCACTCATTCCGGCCAGTGCCGAAGCCGCGTTGCCGGTGCTGGCCACCGCCACGGTGCGCGCACCGGACTGCATGGCGTGAGCCACGGCCAACGCGCTGGCGCGATCCTTCAGCGACCCGGTGGGCTGGCGCGATTCATCCTTGATCAAGACCTTGATCCGCGAGCCTTTGCCGAGCAGATCGGTCGGTGCGTACAGCGGCGTATTGCCCACCAGTAGCGGCGGAATGAACTGCGTCGAGCTCAACGGCATCAGTCGGTCATAGCGCCACATGCCACGGGCCTGGTGGTGGGCCAGGCTTTCTTTGGGCCATTCACGTCTGAGCGTCGGGTAATCGTAAAGCGCGTCAAGGGCACCATCGACTTTGCAATGAGGGCAGAAATAACTGACCTCGTGCGGCTGGTAGCTGCGGTCGCACACCAGACACTGCAACACATACTCTCTGTACGAATTCTTCATGGCCATCCCCTGGAAGTACGCTGTGCGGGTGCATTCCCTGCCAACGCCGGTCCGAAAAAACGGACCGGCGGGCACTGCTGACAGACGGTGTTTCAGACCACCATGATGGCGTCGATGGCGACCAGGGTATTGCGCGCCAGGGCGCTGGCGCCGGCAGTGGTGCGGGCCGGATACGGCGGGGTGAAGTACTCCTCCATGACCCGGTTCAGGGTCGGGAACTCGCTCAGGTCAGTGATGAACGCCGTCACCTTGACCACGTTCGCCAGGCTGCCACCGGCGGCCTCGGCCATTTGCGCCAGATTGTCGAGGGTCTGGCGCAACTGGCCTTCGAAATCCTTGGCCAACACTTCGTTGTTCAGCGCCGACACGGGTGTCTGGGCCGACAGGTAGATGGTCTGCCCGTGACTGACCTTGATCCCCTGGGAATAGGTGCCCAGCGGCAGAGGCGCCTTGTCGGTGAAAATCACGTTTTCTTCGCCCAGGAATGGCTTGGCGGCGGACTGGATTTGAGCGTTGGTTTGCATGGTGACGATCCTTGTTGGGTGGGTGGTGGGTTAGTGCAAATCGGCAACCTGTTTCACGGCCAGACGGGCAAATGCCTCGTCGCGGCAGCGAGCCGGGGAAAAGTGCTGGTAATTGAGTTGCAGCGCCGCCAGATCCTTCGGCATGGCAACACCCAGCGCGGCGTGGGCGCACAGCCGGGCGATGGCCGGCGCGGCCTGAATGCCGTAGCCACCGAGAGCGGCCAGCCAGATGAAGCTTTCCTCTTCGGGATCCTGGCCAAGCACCGGCGAGCGGTCGGCGACAAACGTGCGCAGGCCGGCCCATTTATTGATGATCGAGCGTGGGCGCAGGCGTGTGGTGTTCTGCAGGCGATCCATGGTGATCGCCAGATCCAGTTCTTCCGGCAACGCATCGCAGGGCAGCGAAGGGCTTTCGTCGCAGGGAGAAACGATCAGCCGACCGGCCTCGGGCTTGATGAAAATGTCTTCGTCGACCGTGCCCAGATACGGCGTGTGGTGCACGTCGCACTGCGGATCGACTGCCAGCACGGTGCGCCGCAACGGTCGCACGCCGACCTTGGGCACGCCGCAGCGCTCGGCCAGTTCATCGGCCCAGGCGCCGGCCGCGTTGACCACGATGGCGGCTTGCAGTTGCTGGCCGTCAGCAGTATGCAAGGTCCAGTGCCCGGCGCGCCGTTCGCCGCGCAGCACTTCGCTCTCGCGTTTGACCACGCCGCCCCGGGCACGCAGGCCGCCGAGGTAGGCGCCGTGGATTCCGTGCACATCCAGATCGAAAGCGCTGGGTTCATAGATCCCGGCGCTCCAGGCGCCTTCGGCAAGGTAGGGCACCAGTTCCAGCACCTGCTTGGCATCGAGGAACTTCGCGCTTGGCACTTGCGCCAATACCGCATTGAACCGCGCCGCCAGTTTGTCCACCCGCGCGGCCTGCGCCACGATCAAGGCACCCCGAGGTGCCCACAGCGGATGCTCGGCCAGACCTTCCGGCGGGTTCTCGAAGAAGCGTCGGGACGCGCAGGTCAGCGAGCGGATCTGCTGGTTGCCGTAGCTTTCCATCGAGATCGCCGCCGAACGGCCAGTGGTGTGATAGGCCAGTTGCTGTTCCTGTTCGAGCAGGCAGACGCTGCCGTGAGCGGCCAGCTCATAAGCGGCCGAGACACCGGCGATGCCGCCGCCCACCACAATGAAATCGTAACGGGCGGTCATGGACGGCTGCCCTCGGCAATGGCGGCGGCTTTGCTTTCCCGGGTCCAGGTCAGCACGAAGTGAGCGACAAGGCCGAAGATCAAGCCCCAGAACGCGGCGGCCAGGCCGAGGAAGCTCATGCCGGAAGCCGTTACCAGGAAGGTGATCAGGGCGGCTTCGCGCTGTTTCTCGTCAGCCATGGCACCGGTCAGGCCGGCGCTGATTGCGCCGAACAGGGCGAGGCCGGCGAGGGAGGCGATCAGTTCTTTGGGCAGGGCGGAAAACACCGACGCCAGGGTCGCGCCGAAGGTGCCCATCAGGATGTAGAACACCCCGCAGGCAATCCCGGCAATGTAGCGCTTGTCGCGGTCTTCGTGGGCTTCGCGGCCGGTGCAGATCGCGGCGGTGATGGCCGCCAGGTTGAAGCCGTGGGAGGCGAACGGCGCCATCAGGACCGAACCGATTGCAGTGACCGAAATGATCGAGCGGGCCGGGGTGTTGTAGCCCGAGGTGCGCAACACCGCCATGCCCGGCACGTATTGGCCGGTCAGGGTCACCAGCGCCAGCGGCAGGCCGATGTTGATGATCGCGTGCCAGCTCCATTCAGGGGCGATGAATACCGGTTGGGCCACGGCGATGGTGATCGAGCCGCTGTTGAGAGTGCCGAACGAGGCGGCGACGGCGCAGCCGACAATCAGCACCGACAGAATGGCGTAGCGCGGCGAGACGCGTTTGAAGATCAGGTACGCCGCAATCATCGACAGCACCAGCTCTGGCTGCAGCTTGATCGAGGTGAACAGCTCGGCGCCGAAGCGAAACAGAATGCCCGCGAGCATGGCGGCGGCGATGGCTTTGGGCAGCCGGCTCATCAATTTGTCGAAGGCGCCGGACAGGCCCACGATGGCGATGATCAGCGAGGCCACTATATAAGCGCCGATGGCCTGGGGCAGGGTGACGGTCGGCAGCATCGACACCAGCAACGCCGCACCTGGGGTCGACCACGCCGTGATCACCGGGATCCGCAGGCGCCAGCTCAACAACAGACCGGTAATTCCGCTGCCAATGGAAATGGCCCAGATCCACGATGACACCACGTCATTCGGAAGGTGTGCTTCCTTGGCGGCCTGGAACACGATGATGAGCGGGCCGGCATAGGAAATGATCACGGCAATGAAGCCCGCAATGACGGCTGAGAGGGATAGGTCCTTTCTGATTGTGTCCATGATGTCTCGGCTTGGCGCGGCGGAGTCGCGCAGTGGTCAGGAGAATTGAGTCGATTGATTCGATTCGAGATGAGTGTATTTGAATGGATTGAGTTGATTCAATAGTCCGCCGGGTTGTTACGAGATGTTTTTTTGCTATCAGTTCCTGTTTTTCCGCTATTGCCAGATTAAGTATTTGATTAATAAGCCGATAAATTATTTCGCAAATATTTCAAGGCCACGACGCGTATCGATTCAATCGTGGCATCAATCGACTCAATTGATCGATTGGGTTGATTTATTAGTTGCCTAACCTCCGTGTGATATGCTCGGATATTCATCATTTCTACGATGGGCAGTGATCATTCATGTGGGTTCCCCAGCTAAGCGAGTTCAACCAGCCGATGTATTTGTCGATTGCCGATGCGTTGGCGCGCGATATCAGCAATGGCGTGTTGAACGAAGGCGATCGCCTGCCGACCCTGCGGGAGCTGGCCACCACTCTGAATGTCACGCCGGGCACGATCAGCCGGGCCTACAGCGAAGCCCATCGGCGGCGTCTGGTGCAGGGCGAGGTGGGGCGCGGGACGTATGTGCTGAGCCAGAGCCAACTGGAGCTGCCGGCGAGCAACAGCGCCGCGCCGCTGAATCTGGGGCAGTCGGAGCTGCTTGATCTGTCGATCATCAAGCCCTACAGCGAGACGCTGGAGTACTGGCTGCGCGGCGCGCTGGTGGGCATGGCCAAAAGCACGGATTTCGCCCGGGCCCTTGATTACGCCCCGGACGGCGGTCACCCGGCCCATCGCGAGGCGGGTGCGCAGTGGCTGCGTCATTCCTTGCCCGACGCGCAATGGCAGCAAGTGGTAATCACCGCCGGCGCCCAGCATGGCCTGATGGTCGCGATGAGCGCCCTGACCAATGCCGGCGACCTGGTGCTCTGCGAAGAGCTTTGTTACCCCGGCATCATTTCCCTGGCCCATGGCCTCGAGCGCCGTCTGCGTGGCGTGGCCATGGACGACGAAGGGATCATTCCCGAAGCGTTGCGCGAGCTGTGTCTGCGGGAGAAACCGGCGATGCTGGTGTGCGTGGCAACCTGTCAGAACCCGACGGCGTCGATCATGTCGCAAAAGCGCCGGGCGCAGATTGCGGCGCTGGCCGAAGAGTTCGACTTCATCATTCTCGACGATGACATCTACGGTTTTCTGGCCACCGATCCGTCGATCAAACCGCTGTCGGCGTTTGCGCCGGACCGTTCGGTGTACCTCACCAGCTTGTCCAAATCGGTCATGCCGGCGTTGCGCGTCGGCTATCTCTACAGTCCGCCGAAACTGCTGTCGCGCCTGACCTCGATGGTGCGCAGCAGCGTGTGGATGCCGTCGCCGCTGACCGCGCAACTGGCCAGCAATGTGATCACCGAAGGCCTGGACAAGAAACTGATCCGCATCCAGCGCAACGAGGCCGCCGGCCGTCAGGCGATCGCCCAGGAAATCTTCGCCGGCTTCGAACTCAAGACCCAACCGTACTCGTACCACGTCTGGCTGACGCTGCCCGAACCCTGGACCGCCGACGAATTCACCATGCTCGCCCGGGCCAACGGTGTGCTGGTGCTCAGCGGCACGCAGTTCCAGGCGGAGCGCTCAGGGATCACCCGGTGCGTGCGGCTGGTGCTGATGTCGCCGACCAGCCAGGAAGAACTGCGCTTCGCCCTGACCAAACTGGCGAGCCTCATCGACTCGGATCCACGGCGGTATTACTGAGTCCTCGCGGGCAAAACCCAAATCCCCATGTGCTCCGTTCGTCCCTTCATACGTCGCAGTTCTCACTGCCCGTTTCCGTATGTCTGGAGTGCTCTCGATGCCCGCGTTCAAAACCCTGCCCACTGCCTTGCTGGGGCTGGCCCTGGCCTGTCCGGCCCTGGCTGAAAGCCAGCGCCTGGAGTTGGGGCAGGTGCTGATCGGCGCCGAGGACCGGAGCGGGGAGGATGCGTCGGTTGAAGAGGCCGAGGCGCGGCTTGCGCAGGTGCCCGGCGGCACCAACGTGGTCGATATGCGCCGTCCGTTGCAGGGCCGGGTCGCGAGCAATCAGGACGTATTGGCGTATCAGCCCGGTGTTTATGCCCAGTCAGCGGGCAACGAAGGGACGAAAATCTCGATCCGTGGCTCGGGCATCAACCGTGCCCCCGGCGCCCACGCTTCGGGGCTGTACACGATGCTCGACGGCCTGCCGCTGACCGGCCCCGGCGGTACGCCTTACGAATTACTGGAGCCGCTGTGGCTCGACCATGTAGAAGTGCTGCGCGGTGCCAACGGATTTGAACGCGGTTCGCTGGCTCTCGGCGGGGCGGTCGATTACGTCAGCCACACCGGCTACAACGCGCCACTGCTGAATGTGCGCTATGTCATGGGCAGCCACGGTTATGCCCAGCGACAAGTCAGCTCCGGTCAGGTGCTGGGCGATTTCGATTACTACCTGTCGATGACCGATGCGCATTCCGACGGTTATCAGGATCACACCGCGAGCAAGAGCCAGGGCGTGATCGCCAACTTCGGTTATCGCTTCAATCCGAATCTGGAAACCCGCTTCTACATTCGTCACCGCGAGACCGACAATGACCTCGCCGGTCGGGTGACCAAACACTCCATCGAGCATGATCCGCGCGCGGCCAACCCGGCCTACGTGACGCGCAACGACAGCCGCGATCAGCCCGGCAGCACCTTCATCGGCAACAAGACCACGTACTACATCGATGACGATTCGAGCATTCAGACCGGTCTGGTTTATCACGACTACCCGATGGACCTGCGCGAAGGCCCCAACCGCCTGAAGGTGGCGTACACCGATGTCAGCGGCACGTTCGACTACAAGCGTCGCGACACGCTCTGGGGGATGGAGAGCAACAGCACCGTGGGCCTGCGAGTCACCAAGCACCTGCCTAACGACGGTGCCAGCGAACGGGTGCGGATTCCCACCGGCAACACCGCTGGCTATGCGCCGGGCACCCACATGCGCAACTTCACTTATCAGGGTTCGGATTCTGTCCTGCACGTGGGCAACGACCTGGAAATCGCTGACGACCTGTGGCTGACCACCGGCCTCGCCGCGATCTACACTCGCCGTGAAAGCGCGGTGACCTACCCGGAAGGCGGTGGCAAGACCAGCCTCGGCGACTGGGACTACGCGCCCCGTCTGGGCCTGCGCTATCAGGTGACGCCGGATCTGCAACTGTTCGGCAACCTCAGCCGTTCGGTCGAAGCGCCGCATCCGTGGTCGCTGATCTACAGCTCCAACGTACGCTTCCCGGCCGGTAGCGGCGCAGCGACCGGCACCCAGCGCGACCCGGTCAAACTGCAGAACCAGACCGCGACCACCCTGGAACTCGGCGGCCGCGGCGACAGCGCGTTGGGCGAGTGGAGCCTGGCCTGGTACTACGCTCAAGTGCGCCACGAATTGCTTTCGGTATTGCCGGACGCCAACACCACAACGCCATACGAACTCAATGCCAGCCCGACCGTGCACCAAGGTATTGAAGCCAGCCTGCTCAGCAACCTGTGGTCAGCAAACGATGGCGGCAAGTTGAGCCTGCGCCAGGCCTATACCTTCAGCGACTTCCACTACCGCGACGACGACCGCTTCGGCGACAACCGCTTGCCGGGCCTGCCGATGCATTACTACCAGGGCGAACTGCGCTACGACTTCCCGCAGGGGTTCTTCGCGGCGGTCAACACGCAACTGGTCTCGAAAACCGCAGTGGATTACGCCAACAGCTATTACGCCGATCCTTACGCCACCTTCGGCGCGACCCTCGGTTACAACGCACCGAAAGGCGACTGGCAGACCTGGCTGGACATGCGCAACCTGACCGACAAACACTACGCCGCTACAGTTACGCCGGGCTATGACGATAAAGGACTGGACGCCGCACGCTCCACACCGGGTGAGGGCATGGCGATGTATGTCGGGGTGTCGTGGAGTCTGCTTTGAGGGGCTGGGTTCACCTTGCAGAGCCGCATTGTCCTGCCACCTGAAAAACATTTTGGCGCTGCAAATGTATGCTCATCCCCTTATCAGCCAAAGGTTCCCATGTTCGACAGAAACGACTTTGACCAACTCACGCGACAACAGCTGCTTTTTTGGCCCTGCCACAACGATTGTCCCGGTCTTTACTACCTGACGTATCCATCGAGCGCCTTCCTCGTCCCCTGCGGTCAGGAGTACATTCGAATCACCCGCGTGAGCAAATCGCATCATACGAACGGCTTGAATGTGTGGCTGAATGCCGAGTGGCACGAACGTCAACCAGGTGGGGATCACAGCTTCCCGGAATACGTTGGCGGCGCGCAGTTTGAACCGATTTCCGAAGAGGTTTTCAACCAGTTGGTGGCAGAACGGGCGGTCGAACTGATCGTGCCGCTCAAGCAACCACTGCACGAGCCTTCCGGTTTCATCGGTGCGTTATTGATGTACTCGATGAAAACAGATTTCATCGTCTCGCTTTTCGCCGAATATGAAGACGAATTCATTCATTTCTACTGGCATACATTGGCCTGAACATATCTGCTCGATGAAACCGTTCGGTCACCGGACACCCGAACCTTCGTCCAATTGCCCGATCTTGTTCGCCGGCGTACTGTGACCGGTGATGGCGCAAACCGTGACCATCACCATAACGACAAGATCGAGTGCCTTGCCCATGGACAGCCGCCTGCTGAGCGACCGCAGCAGCGTGTTTCGCCACGCTGACCCGTATGCCGTCTCCGACTATGTGAACCAGCACGTCGGCCAGCATTTCATCGGCCTGTCCAAAACCACCCACCCGCAAGCCAGCCTCAACCACCGCAAACTCGCCGATCTCGATCTGTGCCGCATCAGCTATGGCGGCAGCGTTCGCGTGACGTCGCTGGCGCTGGAAACCGTGTATCACCTGCAAGTCCTGCTGCAAGGCAACTGCCTGTGGCGCGGGCACAAGCGCGAGCATCACCTGGTGCCGGGCGAATTGCTGTTGATCAACCCGGATGATCCGGTCGACCTGACCTATTCCGACGATTGCGAGAAATTCATCCTCAAGGTGCCGGTCAGCGTGCTGGAATCGGTGTGCGACGAACAGCGCTGGCTGCATCCTGCCGGGGGCATCCGGTTCCTGCGCAATCATTACCGGCTCGACGAACTGGAAGGTTTTACCAGCCTGCTGGGCATGATCTGCCAGGAAGCCGAAGCCAGTGACCCGTTGCTGCGGGTGCAGGAGCATTATGCGCAGATCGTCGGCAGCAAACTGATCTCGCTGATGAACACCAACGTCAGCCGTGAATGCCTGAGTTCGCCGAGCGTCAGTTTCGAGCGGATCCTCGACTATATAGAGCGCAACCTGAAGCTGGATCTGCCTGCCGAACACCTGGCGGCCCAGGCGAACATGAGCCCGCGTTCACTGTACGCGCTGTTCGAACGCCAGCTCGGCGTGACCCCGATGCAATACATCCGCCAGCGCAAGCTGGAGCGCATTCATGCCTGTCTCAGCGACCCGAGCTGCCCGGTGCGCAACCTCACCGAACTGGCGCTCGACTACGGCTTCCTGCACCTCGGGCGTTTCTCCGAAAGCTATCGCCAGCAGTTCGGCGAATTGCCGTCCGTGACCTTCAAGCGCCGCCACTGAATTCCCGCCTCGAAACAATCTGAAGCACCTGCTGCGCCGTCCTGCACAAAACGGATAGCGCTCTGCAGGATTCGGATATTGCCGCCCGCGTTGCCTCCCTAATCTGACCTGGCCTGAACAATAACAATGGAGGCCCCGGCCATGTCCCTGGGAATCGACTACCTCAATGCCATGCTTGAAGAGGACCCCGAGAAGGGGGCCTACCGCTGCAAGCGGGAGATGTTCACCGATCCGCGGCTGTTCGAACTGGAGATGGCGCACATCTTCGAAGGCAACTGGATCTACCTCGCCCATGAAAGCCAGATCCCCAACGTCAATGACTTTCTGACCACCACCATGGGCCGCCACCCCGTGTTCATTGCCCGCAACAAGGCCGGTGAACTCAATGCCTTTCTCAATGCGTGCAGCCATCGCGGCGCCATGCTTTGCCGGCACAAGTCCGGCAACCGCTCCAGCTATACCTGCCCGTTCCACGGCTGGACGTTCAACAACAGCGGCAAACTGCTCAAGGTCAAGGACCCGAGCGAGGCCGGCTACCCCGAAGGCTTCAACTGCGAAGGCTCCCATGACCTGACCAAAGTCGCGCGTTTCGAGTCCTATCGCGGCTTTCTGTTCGGCAGCCTGAACGCCGATGTGAAATCCCTCGCCGAGCACCTGGGCGAGTCGGCCAAGATCATCGACATGATCGTCGATCAGTCCCCTGAAGGCCTGGAAGTGCTGCGCGGTTCCAGCTCCTACATCTATGAAGGCAACTGGAAACTCACCGCCGAAAATGGCGCCGATGGCTATCACGTCAGCTCCGTGCACTGGAACTACGCCGCCACTCAGAACCAGCGTCAGCAGCGCGACGCTGGCGAAGAAATCAAGACCATGAGCGCCGGCAGTTGGGCGAAGAAGGGCGGCGGTTTCTACTCGTTCGACCACGGCCACTTGCTGCTCTGGACCCGCTGGGCCAACCCCGAGGACCGTCCGGCCTACGAGCGTCGCGATGAACTGGTCCGGGACTTTGGCCAGGCTCGCGCTGACTGGATGATCGAGAACTCGCGCAACCTGTGCCTGTACCCCAACGTGTATCTGATGGATCAGTTCAGCTCGCAGATCCGCATCGCCCGGCCGATCTCCGTCGACAAGACCGAGATCACCATCTATTGCATTGCCCCCAAAGGCGAGAGCGCCGAGGCCCGGGCCAAGCGCATTCGCCAATACGAAGACTTCTTCAACGTCAGCGGTATGGCCACCCCGGATGACCTCGAAGAGTTCCGCTCATGCCAGACCGGTTACGGCGCCGGGCGCGGCTGGAACGACATGTCCCGTGGCGCGACCCATTGGGTCGAAGGCGCAGACGCGGCGGCCGAGGAAATCGACCTCAAGCCCTTGCTGTCCGGCATGCGCACCGAGGACGAAGGCCTGTTCGTGCTGCAACACAAGTACTGGCAGGAAACCATGCTCAAGGCCACCGCCAGCGATAAAAACCTGATCCCCGTGGAGGCCGTGCAATGAGCAACCTCTACGACACCGTGCGCGATTTTCTCTACCGCGAAGCACGTTATCTGGACGACGGACAGTGGGATCAGTGGCTGGAGCTCTACGCTGCCGACGCCAGTTTCTGGATGCCGGCCTGGGACGACCACGACACCCTGACCGAAGACCCGCAAAGCGAAATCTCGCTGATCTGGTACGGCAACCGTGGCGGTCTCGAAGACCGGGTGTTCCGGATCAAGACCGAGCGCTCCAGTGCGACCATCCCCGACACCCGCACCTCGCACAACCTCAGCAACATCGAGATCGTCGAGCAGGGCGAAGGGCAATGTCAGGTGCGCTTCAACTGGCACACCCTGAGCTTTCGCTATCAGGTCACCGACAGTTATTTCGGCACCAGCTTCTACACCCTCGACCTGCGCGGCGAACAGCCGCTGATCAAGGCCAAGAAAGTCGTGCTGAAGAACGATTACGTCCGTCAGGTCATCGACATCTATCACATCTGATCGAGACGGCGCCGAGCCGGGCTCGACGCTGTGAGCGAGGTGCACCATGAGTTTCCAGATCGCACTGAATTTCGAAGACGGGGTCACCCGTTTCATCGAGGCCTCGGGCCACGAAACCGTTGCCGACGCGGCGTATCGCCAAGGTATCAACATCCCGCTGGACTGCCGCGACGGCGCCTGCGGCACCTGCAAGTGTTTCGCCGAAGCCGGGCGTTACGCCATGGGCGACAATTTCATCGAAGACGCCCTGAGTGACGACGAACTGGCCCAGGGTTATGTGCTGACCTGCCAGATGCGCGCTGAAAGCGACTGCGTGGTGCGGGTGCCGGTCGGCTCGCAGGTGTGCAAGACCGAACAGGCGAGTTATCAAGCGGCGATCAGCGATGTCCGGCAGCTCTCCGAAAGCACCATCGCGCTGTCGCTCAAGGGTGAATCCCTGAGCAAACTGGCGTTCCTGCCAGGGCAATACGTCAACCTGCAAGTACCGGGCAGCGAGCAATCGCGCGCCTATTCCTTCAGCTCGTTGCAGAAGAACGGCGAGGTCAGTTTCCTGATCCGCAATGTCCCCGGCGGCCTGATGAGCAGCTTCCTCACCGGGCTGGCCAAGGCCGGCGACAGCCTGAATCTCGCCGGGCCATTGGGGAGTTTTTACCTGCGCGAGATCAAGCGGCCGCTGCTGTTGTTGGCCGGCGGCACCGGGCTGGCGCCATTCACGGCGATGCTGGAGAAGATCGCCGAGCAGGGCAGCGAACATCCGGTTCACCTGATCTACGGCGTGACCAACGATTTCGATCTGGTAGAACTCGACCGCCTCGAAGCCTTCGCTGCGCGCATTCCGAATTTCAGCTTCGGCGCCTGCGTGGCCAATCCGCAGAGCGAGCACCCGCTCAAGGGCTACGTCACCCAGCACATCGAACCGCGCCACCTCAACGAAGGCGATGTCGACGTGTACCTGTGCGGTCCGCCGCCGATGGTCGAGGCCGTCTGCCAGTACATCCGCGAGCAGGGCATCACGCCGGCGAACTTCTACTACGAGAAATTTGCGGCGGCCTGAGTCTTCTTTCTGAATTGCGAGGTTGTCATGAACAACAGATTCGCCAACAAGGTCGCGCTGGTCACCGGCGCGGCGCAGGGTATCGGTCGCCGGGTGTGCGAGCGCTTGCTGGAGGAGGGCGCGCAGGTCATTGCCGTCGACCGCTCCGGACTGGTTCACGAACTGCAAGGCGAGGGCGTGCTGTCGCTGACCGCCGACCTTGAGCAATACGCCGATTGCGCCCGGGTGATGAGCGCCGCCGTCGATACGTTCGGGCGTCTGGATGTGCTGGTCAACAACGTCGGCGGCACCATTTGGGCCAAGCCGTTCGAGCACTACGAAGTCGAGCAGATCGAGGCCGAAGTGCGCCGTTCGCTGTTCCCGACGCTTTGGTGCTGCCACGCCGCATTGCCGTACATGCTCAAGCAGGGTCGCGGGGCGATCGTCAATGTGTCGTCGATTGCGACCCGCAGCCTGAACCGTGTTCCCTACGGCGCGGCCAAGGGCGGGATCAATGCACTGACCGCCTGTCTGGCCTTCGAGAATGCCGAGCGCGGGATCCGGGTTAACGCCACCGCGCCCGGCGGCACCGAAGCGCCGCCCCGGCGCATCCCGCGCAACGCCGCCGAACAATCCGCGCAGGAGCAGGCCTGGTATCAGGAAATCGTCGCGCAAACCCTCGATAGCAGCCTGATGAAACGCTACGGAACCATTGACGAACAGGTCGGCGCGATCCTGTTTCTCGCCTCGGACGACGCTTCCTACATCACTGGTGTAACCCTGCCGGTCGGTGGCGGAGACCTCGGTTGATCACGCTTGAATGGACACTGAAATGAACCGGATCCTGATTGAAAACCTGTCGGCGATCATCGTCGACCTTCCGACTCTCCGCCCGCACAAACTGGCGATGCACACGATGCAGAACCAGACGCTGGTGATCCTGCGCCTGCGTTGCAGCGACGGTGTCGAAGGCATCGGCGAAGCCACCACCATCGGCGGCCTGGCCTACGGCTATGAAAGCCCGGAAAGCATCAAGGCCAACATCGATGCGCACCTGGCGCCGGCGCTGATCGGCATGGACGCGGACAACATCAACGTCGCCATGCAGAAGCTCGACAAGATTGCCAAGGGCAACACCTTCGCCAAGTCCGCCATCGAGAGCGCCTTGCTCGACGCCCAAGGCAAACGCCTCGGCCTGCCGGTGAGCGAACTGCTCGGCGGTCGGGTCCGCGACAGCCTCGAAGTGGCCTGGACCCTGGCCAGCGGCGACACCGCCCGCGACATCGCCGAGGCCGAACAAATGCTGGAAGCGCGGCGTCACCGGATCTTCAAACTGAAGATCGGCGCCAACCCGCTGGAGCAGGATCTGAAACACGTGGTGGCGATCAAGAAAGCCCTGGGCGAGCGTGCCAGTGTGCGGGTCGACGTCAACCAGTATTGGGACGAGTCCCAGGCAATTCGCGGCTGCCGGGTGCTCGGCGACAACGGTATCGACCTGATCGAGCAGCCGATCTCGCGAGTCAATCGTTCCGGTCAGATTCGTCTGAACCAGCGCAGCCTGGCACCGATCATGGCCGATGAATCCATCGAAAGCGTCGAGGACGCGTTCAGCCTCGCCGCCGACGGCGCCGCCAGCGTCTTCGCCCTGAAGATCGCCAAGAACGGCGGCCCGCGCGCCGTGTTGCGCACCGCGCAAATCGCTGAAGCCGCCGGCATCGCCCTGTACGGCGGCACCATGCTCGAAGGCTCCGTCGGCACGTCGGCCTCGGCCCATGCGTTCCTTACGCTCAGGCAATTGACCTGGGACACCGAGCTGTTTGGTCCGCTGTTGCTCACCGAAGACATTGTCACCGAGCGCCCGCAATACCGCGACTTTCACCTGCACATTCCACGCACCCCGGGCCTGGGCCTGACACTGGATGAAGAGCGTCTGGCGCGTTTTCGCCGGCACTGACCCCTAAGGAGAACGCCATGCTGTTCCACGTAAAAATGACCGTGAAATTGCCCGCCGACATGGATCAGGCCGTTGCCACAAAACTCAAGGCCGACGAAAAGGAACTCGCCCAGCGCCTGCAACGCGAAGGCCAGTGGCGCCACCTCTGGCGCATCGCCGGGCACTACGCCAATTACAGCGTGTTCGACGTGCCCAGCGTCGAAGCGCTGCACGACACCCTGATGCTGCTGCCGCTGTTTCCCTACATGGACATCGAGATCGACGGCCTCTGCCGCCATCCCTCGTCGATCCACACCGACGACCGCTGAGCCCGCCCCCACAACAACAAGATGAGGTGAACACCATGACCGTGAAGATTGCCCACACTGCCGAACTGCAAAAATTCTTCGAAGAAGCCGCCGGTTTTGCCAACGATGGCGGCAGCTCGCGCTTGAAAACCATCGTCCTGCGAGTGTTGCAGGACACCGCCCGGATCATCGAAGACCTTGAGATCAGCGAAGACGAATTCTGGAAAGCCGTCGATTACCTCAACCGTCTGGGCGGCTGCTCGGAAGCCGGGCTGCTGGTGGCCGGCCTCGGCCTCGAGCATTTTCTCGACTTGCTGCAGGATGCCAAGGATGCGCAGATCGGCTTGACCGGCGGCACGCCGCGCACCATCGAAGGCCCGTTGTACGTGGCCGGCGCGCCGCTGTACGAAGGGGAATGCCGGATGGACGACGGCAGCGAGGAGGGCGTCGCCACGCTGATGTTGCTCGAAGGTCAGGTGTTCGATCCGCAGGGCCAGCCGCTGGCCGGCGCCACGGTCGACCTGTGGCACGCCAACACCAAAGGTACTTACTCGTTCTTCGACCAGAGCCAGTCCGAATACAACCTGCGCCGGCGGATCATCACCGATGCTGAAGGCCGCTACCGCGCCCGCAGCATCGTGCCCTCCGGTTATGGCTGCGACCCGCAGGGCCCGACCCAGGAATGCCTCGACCTGCTCGGCCGCCACGGCCAGCGCCCGGCTCATATTCACTTCTTCATTTCCGCACCGGGACACCGGCACCTTACGACGCAGATCAATCTGTCCGGGGACAAGTATCTGTGGGATGACTTCGCGTACGCGACCCGTGAAGGGTTGGTCGGGGAGGTCGAGTTTCTGGAAGATGCAGCGGGACGTCGTGCTGAATTGAAGTTCGACTTCCAGTTGCAGCAGGCTCCGGACGCGGCGGCGCAACAGCGCAGTCAGCGGCCACGGGCGTTGCAGGAAGTCTGATTTCGGAGCTCTGATCGGATTGGCGGAACTGCGCAAAAAGTTGCGCAGTTGCCCGTAATAAAATCACGGTGAAAGCCACGGCAAGCCCTCTATATCGTGGCTTACAGCCAAGTGCGCAAAAAGTTGCACAGCACTGCGCAACTTCTTGCGCACTTTTTCGCTGTTTCCTACAGCCAAAATCGAACGAATCCCACATAAGCGTCGTAAGTCTTTGATGGGAAATAAGCCTGTTATGACTGGCACGACTTTTGATATCTCCTTGGCCACCTGGACAGGCAATCACGCCGTCCGGTCCTGTCTTTTGAGCAAGGAGCACACCCCATGGCAACACCAGCGTACATGTCGGT
Source organism: Pseudomonas sp. FG35 (assembly GCF_057809295.1). Lineage (NCBI taxonomy): Bacteria > Pseudomonadati > Pseudomonadota > Gammaproteobacteria > Pseudomonadales > Pseudomonadaceae > Pseudomonas > Pseudomonas sp. FG35. Next base: position 134,837 of record NZ_JBMDJR010000001.1, read on the forward strand.
TACCGGCGAAAAACAAGGCCTGATCACTGCCGGCGCGTTCACCGCCGACTCCGTTGGCAACACCTACCAGGAAGGTCATGAAGACCAAGTCATGGTTCAGGCGTTCACCCACGATGTGATCATTCCGCGTGACCCGCAATCCGGTCAGCCAACCGGTCAGCGCGTGCACAAGCCAGTCGTGATCACCAAGGTCTACGACAAGGCTTCGCCACTGCTGCAAGCCGCTCTGACCTCCGGCGAGCGCATGAGCGAAATCGTTATCCAGTGGTATCGCACTTCGGCGCAAGGCACCCAAGAGCACTACTACACCACCAAACTGGAAGACGCGATCATCGTCGCCATCAACAACAAGATGCACAACTGCCAGGATCCGGCAAACGCCCACTTCACTCATCTGGAAGAAGTGCATTTTACCTACCGCAAAATCACCTGGACCCACGAAGTCTCCGGTACTTCGGGTTCCGATGACTGGCGTGCTCCGGTCGTTTAATCACGGCTGATGGTTGTCCCGTTCCGGCCAGCGTTACTGGCCGGAACCTTTGAGTTCTTAAAGGATTACTGCCGCCAGAGGTTTATCAATCTGGCGTGGGTTGCAGCACAGCACGAGGGACAAGGGAATGTTCTCACCGGCCAACCAGCCCCATTTCAATCTGACCATCGATGGCGCGGACAGCGATTTCCAAGTGCTGTCGTTCACCGGTCGGGAAGCCCTCAACACGCCTTTCGAATTCGAGCTGGAACTGGTCAGCGAAAAGGCCTCGATCAACCTCGAAAGCCTGCTGCACAAACTGGCGTTTCTGCAGCTGTCGCCGAGCGGAAGCGGGATTCACGGGCTGATCTACAGCATCGCCCAGGGCGAGGCGGGCAAGCGCCTGACCCGCTACAGGATCTCCCTGCGACCGCAGCTTTCCTACCTCGCGCACCGCTTCAACCAGCGCATCTTCCAGCAGATGACCGTGCAGCAGATCATCAGTCAGGTGCTGGAAGAACACGGCATCCTGGCCAGCGATTACCACTTCCAGCTGAGCGCGGCGTATCCCGAGCGCATCTACTGCACGCAGTACGACGAAAGTGACCTGCATTTCGTCCAGCGCCTGTGTGAAGAAGAGGGCATTCACTACCACTTCCAGCACACGTCCAGCGGCCACAAACTGACCTTCGGCGATGACCAGACGGTGTTCCCGAAACTGGCGCCGGTGGCCTATCAGCAGGACTCCGGGCTGGTGGCGGACCAACCGGTGGTCAAGCGTTTCGGCCTGCGCCTGGCCACCCGCACCAGCCGCACCACGCGACGCGATTATGACTTCGTCAAACCGAAGATCGAGCTGGAGAGCGACGCCAAAAGCAGCGCCCAACCGGATCTGGAAGACTACGATTACCCGGGCCGTTTCGTGGATCGCGAGCGTGGCAAGCACCTGGCCAACCGCAACCTCGAACGCCATCGCAGCGACTATCGCCTGGCCGAGGGCAACAGCGACCAGCCGATCCTGGTTACCGGACATTTTCTGGCCCTGACCGACCACGCCAACCCGACGTGGAACGACCTGTGGCTGCTCACCGAAATCTTCCACGAAGGCAAGCAGCCGCAAGTACTGGAAGAGTCGGTGACCAGCGACACCACCGACCACAAGGACGATTTCCATCAGGGCTATCGCAACCGTTTCAACGCGATCCCGTGGGACGTGCCGTACCGTCCGCCGCTGGACCACCCGAAACCCAAAGTCCTCGGTTCGCAAAGCGCCGTGGTCACCGGCCCCGAAGGCGAAGAAATCTTCTGCGACCAATACGGCCGGGTGAAGGTGCAGTTCTTCTGGGACCGCGAAGGCCAGCACGACGACAAGACCTCCTGCTGGATGCGCGTGGCCTCCAGCTGGGCCGCCGAGACCTTTGGCTCGATCAACATTCCGCGGGTCGGCATGGAAGTGCTGATCACCTTCCTCGAAGGCGATCCCGATCAGCCGCTGATCACCGGTTGCCTGTACCACGGCGCCAACCTGCCGCCGTACAAATTGCCGGACTTCAAGACCCTGGCCACGGTCAAGAGCAAGGAATACAAGGGCAGCCGCGCCAACGAACTGCGCATCGACGACACCACCAGCGAGATCAGCATCGCGCTGCGCAGCGATCACGGCGCGAGTGCGATCAACCTTGGTTACCTGACTCATCCGCGTCCTTCAGGCGGGCAGCCACGCGGCGAAGGTTTTGAGTTAAGAACCGACCGCCACGGCGCCGTGCGTGCCGGAGCCGGTCTGCTGATTACCACCGAACCGCGTCCGAACGAATCGAAACACCACAAGGACCTGCCGGAAACCGCCGAACGCCTGGCCACCGCCAGCGATCAACAGGACGGTTTCGCCACGCAGGCCAAGGAACTTCAAGCCCAGGAAGCCGGCGATCAGGACGACGTGGCCAAGGCCTTGCACGCGCAGCATCAAGGCGTGCTCGGCTCGGGACCTGCAAACCTCACCGCCAATGAATTTCCCGAATTCACTGAGCCGCATCTGGTACTCGCCAGTCCCGCCGGCATCGCCCTGACCACACCGCGCTCCAGCCACATCGCCACCGGCGAACACCTGGCGCTGAGCAGCACCGGGCACACCAGTTTTTCCATCGGCAAACGCCTGCTGGCCAGTGCCAGTCGCGGCATGCGCCTGTTCGTGCAGAGCATGGGGTGGCGTCTGGTGGCGGCGTCCGGCGACATCGACGTCAAGGCGCTGAAGGACAGCATCAACCTGCTGGCCAAACTCAACATCACCGCCAACGCCGACCGCATCACCATCACCGCCAAGACCGAATTGGTGATCCAGGGTGGCGGCAGCGCCACGACCTACAACGCCGGCGGCATCACCCACGCCACCAGTGGCCCGTACACCGCCCACGCGGCGAACTTTGCTTACACCGGTGCCAAGAGTCTCGCGGGCGTGTTCCCGGAGCCGCCGAAACCGGGCAAGGGCAACCTCGAATTGTTCAACCAGTACGCCGGTCGCCAGGGCATCAAGGACGGCGATTACGAAGTCATCGATGCCTTGGGCAAAAGCATCAAGGGCAAGCTCGACGCGAAGGGCTTCGCCAGCGTCGCCGGCGCCGCACCGGGGCCGGCGCGGGTGCTGTTCGGCAAGGATCCGGCGGATACCTGGAGCGAAGGCAGCTATATCGGCAAACCGGAATGGCCGTTGAATCCGCCGGGCGCGGAAGACATTCCGAGCCAGGTGCAGGCGATGGTGGCGCAGGTGCTGCCAAGCAAGAACTGGGACATGTTGGAGAAGGGCAAGGACATGGCGAAAACAGGGATGGGCGCCGTGCAGACCGCGCAAGGTGCGATGCAAACGGCGCAGCAGGTGAAAGGTGTGGTGCAGGGCGGGGTGGCCGGGCTGCCGAAACTGGCGAGTGCGGCGATGCCGAGTGCGTCCGGGATTCTCGGGGCGGCGAGCAAGGCGGGCAAGTTGCCGAGCCTGCCGGCGCCGACGCTTCCAAAACCTTCTTTGAAAACTCCGGAATTGCTGGCGGGTGAGGTGCTGTCATGACAACTGGGGGCGGTGGTGCGAAACAGCGTGAGCCGCAAGTCGCGGTGGTACCCCTCAACACGATCGATATTCAGGATGTCGGACGCGGCGCTGCCAAATTCGATGCCTGGTTGCAGTCCATCAGCGGCGGTGTCGTCACACTCGATCGGGTCAAGAACGTCGCGGGTGCTCTTCCTGTCGTGGGCAACATCATGGCGTTGGTTGATGCCCTCGGAGACATCGTCACCCTGGCCAAAAGCAAACAGCGTCAAGTGCTGGATTGGGTCAGCCTGGGTATCAACCTGATTGGTGTATTGCCTGCGCCACCGACCATGGCTTCTGCGCGCATGACACTACGCCCGACCCTGGGGCTGGTGCGTCAGGAACTGCGTAACAGCGCCAAGATGCTGCTGGGGGACTCTCTGATTGAAGTGTTGATCGGGCATCTGAACGCGACCATCGTCGGCACCATCGATGACTTCGTCAAACAGGCACAACCCAAACTGGCGGGCATTCTCGACGACGCTGGAAAACTGGGTCAAAGCGCGGTGAACGAGATCGCCAAGGGCCTGGAAAAGGTGGTCAACGGCAAGCTCGATGCGAAGGGAGACCTCAATGCGGCCGGTTCGAAAATCACGGCGGCGCGCGGTCAGTTGTTGCATGACCCCAAGGCGGCTATCAGCAACATTTTCGGTGCCGCTTTCAGTGCCTACAAGGCTGCAGGCAAAGGCGTTGCCAACAGTGCCGCCAAGAACTTGCTGCCGGAGAAAGCCAAGGCTCTGGTACTGAGCAACACATCGATGCTTCGCACGCTGGGGGTGGAGCTGCAATCCCAGATGAAAAAGCTTGGTGACCCGGGCGTTCAGCATTCCATCGGCTGGCTGTTGCAGATGTTGGCGGGCTCTGTAGTAACTTGGCGCAAACGTCGCTCTCATGGTCAGGCCGCCAGTGTCAAACCGGGGGCCACGAGCAAGGCAGAACAACGCGCCGGCAAAGGCCAACTGGAGTTGCAGCAAAGCCAGGCTCGAGCCCGTTCTGATGCCAGTGATTGCAAGAATCGCGTCCCGACAGGCACGAAAAGAAACATCAGCTTTGCACGCGGCACGGAAACCATCACCCACACGGATTTCCGTTTGCCGGGCCCGTTTCCCGTCGTCTGGAACCGTACTTATTACTCGAATCTGGAGGCCTACGACAAAGGCAGCCTGGGTGCTCGCTGGATCAACGAGTTCACCACTTGTTTCGATTATGTGGATGACGGGTTGGTCTTTCATGCGGCCGATGGCCGAAGTCATGAGTTTGCGTTGCCCAAAGTCGGCGAAGCCCATCATGACCCGATTGAAAACCTGACTCTGATTCGCTCAGGTGAAAATCAATTGCTGCTGTGCCGCGGCGTCGAGCGAAAGGAGACCTACGTGCGTCGTGGGGCACGCTTTCTGCTCGCCGGCATCGAGCTGCGCAGCGGTGCTGGAATCATGCTGCACTATGAGCACATGCATGGTGATGAGCCGGTGCTCTCTGACCTGCTCACCTATCAGGGGGACGTTACAAAGGTTCATCTACAACTCGGAACACTGATCGATGACCACGGACGTCTGACAGGTTTGTGGGAGATCGCCGATGGCATTCCTCAGCGCCAACTGTGTGCCTATCACTATGATGCGTTGGGCGATCTGGTTCAGGCACGGGATGAAAACGGTTATGCCTGGAATTATGAATTTCGCAGCCATCTGATCACGCGATACACCGACCGGACCGGGCGGGGCATGAATTTGCAATGGCAGGGGGACGGCTCCGATGCCAAAGCGATTCGTGAATGGGCGGATGATGGAAGCTTCGATACTCGACTTGAGTGGGACGAAAACATTCGTCTGACCTACGTCACTGACGCTCACGGCAATGAGACCTGGCACTACTACGACATTCTTGGCTACACGTACCGTATCCGTCATCCGGATGAGCGTTCGGAGTGGTTGTTCCGCGATGAGGCCAAAAATGTCGTGCGACATGTCCACACCGATGGAAGCGTTGATCGGTTCAGCTACGACGAGCGTGGCAATCTTCTCGAACACATCCGTGCCGATAACACCGTAATGCATTACGCATACGATGATCTGGACCAACTGATCAAGGTTAGTGATGCAGAGGGCGGACAGTGGACCAGAGTTTATGACGACAGCGGCAATCTTGTGGAAGCTGTCGATCCTCTGGGTAACAAGACGGAGTACACCTACACATCTGCCGGTTATCCGGAGACCGTCAAGGATGCTAACGGAGCAGAGAAGAAATTCGAATACAACGATGCCGGTCAGTTGACCGGGTACACCGATTGTTCCGGCAAAACCAGTACCTGGGAGTACAACGGCCTGGGTCAGTTGATTTGCTTTACCGATGCGGCAGGGCAAAGCACCGAGTATGAGTATGTGGCAGGTCAACTGGTGTTGATCAGGCATCCGGACAAGTCTGAGGAGCGTTTCAGTCGCGATGCCGAAGGGCGACTGTTGGCCCATGTCGACGGCCTGAACCGCTGCACCACCTGGAACTACAGCGCCGCCGGCCTTATCGCCGAGCGAGTGGATGCGGCTGAGCAAACGTTGCGCTATCGCTGGGACCGTCTCGGTCGTTTGACCGCTTTGGAGAACGAAAATGAGCGTAGCGCCCATTTTCACTACGATCCGATGGGGCGGTTATTGGAGGAAACAGGTTTCGACGGCCATATTACGCGCTACCAGTACGACACTGAATCAGGTCGTTTGAGCAGCAAGCTTGATGGCGAGCGGCGAGTGGCTTTCCAATTCGACCTGATGGGCCGTCTGATAGAGCGCCGTGCGAGTCTGGGCGAACAGGTACAAAGTGAAACATTTGCCTACGATGGCAACGGCAATATGACACTGGCTGAAAATGATCACAGTCGCTTGCAGTGGTTCCACGATCCGGCGGGCAACCTGCTGCGTGAACATCAGCATTATCTGAGTCTGGAGCAGCCTCGGATCGCAGTCTGGCAACATGAATACGATGCCCTGAATCAGCGAGTAGCGACTGTGCGTCCGGATGGCCAAAGAGTCAGTTGGATGACCTACGGCAGCGGGCACTTGCTGGGATTGAAAGTGGATGACCACGAGTTGCTGGCCTGGGAGCGTGATGATCTGCATCGCGAAATCGCCCGTCATCAGGGCAACCATTTATTGCAGACGCAGAAGTGGGACCCGGCTGGGCAGTTGCAGGAGCAATTGTTGGGTCGTAGCGATGACAAGCGCACGTTGCTCAAGCGTGAATATCAATATGATCCTGCGGGCCAACTGATCCTTCTCAACGACACGCGACGCGGGCCGCTGACGTATCAGTACGATCCGGTGGGGCGCCTGATCAAGGCGGCGAGTCGACAGGGTGTGGAAACTTTCGCCTTTGATCCTGCCGGTAACTTGCTTGATGAGCCGGTTGAACAGATGCGCCGACCTCTGGATCAGGACCCGATGCGTAGCAAGCGGGTGGACAACCTGCTGCGCGAGTACTCGGGTACCCACTATGAATACGATGATCGAGGCAATCTGATACAGCGTTGGCACAACGGCAGTATCGCCAGAATGCGCTGGGATTTGTTCGACCGTTTGGTTCACTTTGATGATGCCCGACTGGAAGTCGAGTATGCCTACGATGTATTGGGACGCCGCCTTTACAAGAACTCGACTGCGCATTTCAAGCGACGGCCTGAAGCCGGATCACAGTGGAACGACAATGAGTTTGTCCGCAAGCAGCGAGAGTCGGGTTGTGGTTTCACATTGTATGGCTGGGACGGCGATACGCTGGCCTGGGAGAGCAGTCCGGCTCTGCTGGATGGTGATCCCGGACGCACGGTGCATTACATCTATGAGCCGGGTACTTACATTCCGGTTGCGCAAGCTTTGCGACACCAGCCAATCATTCTGATGGGGCAGCCTGACTTCAGCGGCGAGTATCAATTGGAGGACGACCCGCTGTGGAACCACGTACCTGTGGCACTGCCAATCGACGTGTTGAGTTGGTATCAATGCGACCGAATGGGGACGCCTCTGGAGTTGACCGACCAGAATGGCGAAATAGCCTGGAGCGCTCAGTACAAGGCATGGGGGAGCGTGTCTGAGCAGCGTTCGCCAATGGCGCAGCAACAGGGTATTGGCAACCCGATTCGCCTCCAGGGGCAATATCACGATCATGAAACGGGGCTGCATTACAATCGTTATCGTTATTACGACCCGTTGATTGGACGCTTCATCAGCAAAGATCCCATCGGTTATGACGGTGGGTTGAACCTCTTTGTATATGCGCCGAGTCCACTGGGCTGGATTGACCCGCTAGGCTTGGCAAGATGTCCGTGTGCCGATCTGAAGAAAGGCAACCCTGAAGGAACCGGGCCATTCAGAGGTGGATCTTACGGAGGCACCACGGCCTCGGGGATCGAGTCGCATCATATGCCGGCAGACAGCACCAGTCCGATTAAGAGAAGCCAGGGGCCAGCAATACAAATGGAGCCCTATGACCATAGCCAAACAATGAGTCACGGCCACCAGGGTAATCCCGGAAAAGCCTATCGAGCTCAGGTTCAGTCAAAAATCGAAGTGGGAGACATGAGAGGTGCAATGGCGATGGAGATCAGAGATGTGCGCCGTGTAGCCACTCAGGTCGGACAACCCAGAAAGTACAATGAAGCAATGCAAGAAATGCTGGCGTATGCCAAGTGCCGTAAATTTCTGGATAAGTGAGAGAAACCATGAATGATCAAGCGTTCAAAATGTGGCGAGATAAACTGGTTTCATTGGATCGCTACGAGAACCCGGAAGATGCTCGTGAGTTCTCGGCGCTCGTGAGCAGTGTCCGCGACGAACTCGATGCAAAAACCATTGATGTACTACTGTCGACCTTTTGCGATGAAGACGACTACGGTGTGCAAGAGCGCGTGGTGGGTGTTCTTGATCATGCTGAAGCGGGCGTTTTTGCTGAAAGGCTTGCGGTGAACTTCTCAACGTTGCAAAGACAGGCAAGTGGCAAGGAATGGCCTCTTATTCTGATCGGTCGTGTCGTGAACTCGGACAACGCAGAGAAGATCAAGGCGATTGTCGCGGCTGCGAAGAAGTCCCCGGATCTTGACGCCTTTATTCGAAGTGATGAGTTCCTGGATGAGTATCCCGAGATCGATAGCTACTTCCCCTGATACGACTCAAGGCCCGCCGTTTTCACGTTTGATGGATTCCACGGCGCCATTTGGCATGCCAGAAGTCAGGTCAAAGGAGAGACAACATGAAAGACGCAATCCGCCTCGGCGACTCCACCACCCACGGTGGCAAAGTCCTCGAAGCCTTCTCCCGGACCGATCTCAACGGCAAGCCGATTGCCGGGGTCGGTCACAAGGTCAGTTGCCCGTTGTGCAAAGGGATTTTTCCGATTGCCGAGGGCAGCAGCACCTACACCGTCGATGGCGTGCCGATCGCGCTCGACGGCATGAAAACCGCGTGTGGCGCGGCGCTCATTGCCAGCGGGCCCAAAGGGGCCGTTGTCAGCTAAATCGATATTTGTAATTGCCGTCTCCATGACGCGGCCTTTTCGGCGCGTTGTTTGAACAAAACATGCTTCAACCAAAACCTGCTTCACCCAAACAAGAGTTCAAAGCTCTCCAACATTTAAAGGAATAAATATGAAGACCGCTTCTTTGATTTTCGCCATGGCCGCAGTTTTTGGCACTTGCACTCTCGCCCACGCCGAAGGGCAAGACGCCGCCACTTTGAAAGGGATATACGACAACGGTCGCAACATGTCAGGCCTGATCAAAAGCTGCGTCGACAAGGGGTTTCTGAAAGCGGACAGCACCGAGAACGCCAACAAGATGGCCGCATTCGTGGGCAACATGCCTGGCGATTTCGACAAGCGTGACGGCGACAAGAACGAACAGTCTGGCCGTAAAGGCGAAGTGTTCACGGATGGGGAATACAAGAGTCTGGAAAGCAACCTGCCGCCGAACCTCACCCTCAAACAATGGTGCGAACAGGCGGATCAGGGAATGCGCGAAGGGTTGAAGCGCGTCGGTCTGTAGCCGTCAGCTGATTCAGGACCGACGCGATTGCCGCTGTCGGTTCTGAGGTCAGTGGAGCGCCGTCGAAGGACAGACCTAAGCTAATGCAAAAAAGATATTTGTTCGGTGTTTTTAATATCGTTTAGTTTTGTTTCATAGACGAATCAAAAGCATCAAACCGATAGACCTCCCGATTGCCATGACGGCACGCGCTGAATCGATCACGGACTCTTCAGGTTTGATTCACACGGGAGTGAATCATGCCGCACACCTCAAAGATCACCGCATTACCCATCCTCGACCTGTCCCTGCTCGACGGCACGCCGTCGCAACGCCAGGCCTTTCTTGATGACCTGCGCCATGCTGCCCGCGATGTGGGTTTTTTCTACCTGACCGGCCATGGCATCGACGCCGGCCTGCTCGAGCAAGTGCAGGACTACGCACGCCAGTTCTTCGCCTTGCCCGACAGCGAGAAAAACGCCGTCGGCATGATCAATTCGCCGCACTTTCGCGGCTACAACCGCGCCGCTTCCGAGATCACCCGTGGCCAGCCCGATCAGCGTGAGCAATTCGATCTGGGCGCCGAGCGCGACGTCTTGCCGTTGAACGCTGACAGTCCGTTATGGGCGCGGCTGCAAGGGCCGAATCAATGGCCCGGAGCGTTGCCGCAACTCAAGCCGCTGTTGCTCGACTGGCAGCAGGCGATGACCCAAATGTCGCTGCGCCTGCTGCGCGCATTCGCTCAGGCGCTGTCCTTGCCGGAAGACGCTTTCGACCGGTTGTACGGCGACAAACCCAACGAACACATCAAGCTGATGCGCTATCCGGGGCAAGCCTCGACCGCGAGCAATCAGGGCGTCGGTGCGCACAAGGATTCGGGTTTTCTCAGCTTCCTGCTGCAAGACCAGCAGGCCGGGCTGCAAGTGGAGATCGAAGAGGGGCGCTGGATCGATGCGCTGCCTCGGGACAATACGCTGGTGGTGAACATCGGCGAGCTGCTGGAGCTGGCCACCAACGGTTATCTGCGCGCCACGGTGCATCGGGTGGTGTCGCCACCGGTGGGCAGCGAGCGATTGTCCATCGCGTTTTTCCTCGGCGCGCAACTGGATGCGGTAGTGCCGCTGTACCCCTTGCCGACGGCGCTGTTGCGTGAGGCGCGTGGCCCGGCGAGTGATCCGCTCAATCCGCTGTTTCGCGATGTCGGCTGGAATTACCTGAAGGGCCGACTGCGCTCCCATCCCGATGTCGCGCAGCGTTTTTATGCCGATGCGTCGAATACCAGCACACCGCTGCGCAAGACCGCCAACGCCTGATCCATCACTCGCAGAAGGACTCTTTCCATGTTGAAAAAAGCAGGCTTGACCCTGGCCGTCCTCGGCGCGCTGGTGACTTCGTTCAGTGCCCAGGCGCTCGAACCATTGCGCGTTGCAGCGGACCCGGTGCCACACGCGCAGATCCTGGCGTACATCCAGAAACTCGATCCGCAGCTCAACCTCAAGGTGATCGAAATCCCGCAGGGCGTGAACTCCAACGAACTTTTAGTGCACGGCGATGTGGACGCCAACTACTTCCAGCATCTGCCGTACCTGCAATCCCAGGAAAAGGCCCTTGGCGAAAAACTCGCGGTGGCCGCCACGGTGCACATCGAACCGCTGGGCATCTATTCCCATCGCCACAAAACCTTCGCCCAGGTGCCAGACAAAGGTACGGTCGCCGTGCCGAACAACGTCACCAACCTGAGCCGTGCGCTGTACCTGTTGCAGGACAACGGCCTGATCAAACTCAAGCCTGGCTTCAATGACCCGGCGGCCGATCAGGCGACGCCCAAGGACATCGCCGAAAACCCGAAACAGCTGAAGATCCTCGAAATCGAATCGCCGCAACTGCCCCGTGCGCTGGATGACGTGGACCTGGCGGTGATCAACGGCAACTACGCGCTGGAAGCCGGGCTGGTGCCGGCCAAGGATGCGCTGGGGCTGGAGAAGGCCGAGCACAACCCGTACGCCAACATTCTGGTGACCACGCCGAAACTGAAAAATGATCCGCGCATTCAGCAACTGGCCAAGGACCTGACCTCGCCGCAAGTCGCCAAATACATCGCCGAGAACTTCAAGGGTTCGGTGATCCCGGTGGCGGATGCCAAGCCATGATCGTCGTCGAGCAGTTGAGCAAGACCTATCCGTCAGCGTCGATCCCGGCGCTGGATCAGGTGTCGTTGAGCATTCCCGATGGCGCGATCTACGGGATTCTCGGGCGCAGCGGCGCGGGTAAATCAACGTTGCTGCGTTGCCTCAATCTGCTCGAACGCCCGGATGCCGGGCGGATTCTGCTGGACGGCGAAGACCTCACGGCGCTGTCCGACCGTGAGTTGCGCCGCCAGCGTCAGCGCATCGGCATGATCTTTCAGGGCTTCAACCTGCTGCATTCGCGCAACGTGTTCGACAACGTCGCGGTGCCGCTGGAAATCGCCAAGGTTGCCAAGCTACAGCGCCATGAACGGGTTCGGGAACTGCTGGATCTGGTGGGGCTGGGCGACAAGGCTGAAGCCTTTCCATCGCAACTGTCCGGCGGGCAGAAGCAGCGGGTCGGGATCGCCCGGGCCTTGGCGGCGCGGCCGGCGTATCTGCTGTCGGACGAAGCCACCAGCGCCCTCGACCCGGAAACCACCGCGTCGATTCTGGAACTGTTGCGCGACATCAACCGCCAGCTCGGTTTGACCATCGTGCTGATCACCCACGAACTGGACGTGGTCAAGTCGATCTGCGATCACGCCGCGTCCATGGCCAATGGAAAACTGGTGGAGGCGGGACCGGTGGCCCGATTGCTCGCCGATCCGCAGTCCGCCCTCGGTGCTTCACTGCGCCCCAGTTGCGGCTTGCCGCTGGGGCATGACGCGCCCGGCCTGAGTTTTCTGCGGCAATACGGCGTACGGGCGGCCCACTCATGAACCGCGTGATCGACCGGAATGAAATCCTGCAACTGGTGCTCAACGCCACCGGCGAAACCCTGTACATGGTGCTGCTCGCCGGGCTGTTCACCTTGCTGATCGGTTTGCCGCTGGGGGTGTTGCTGTTCATCAGTCGGCGTCAGGGCCTGTACCCGTTGCCGAGGCTCAATCAAGCCTTGGGCGCGATCATCAATCTGGGGCGTTCGCTGCCGTTCGTGGTGATGCTGATTGCCCTGATCCCGCTGACCCGGCTGGTGGTCGGCACCACCCTGGGCAGCACCGCCGCCGTGGTGCCGATCACCATCGGCGCCTTTCCGTTTTTTGCGCGGATCGTCGAGAACGCTTTGGACGAAGTCGAAAAGGGCCGGATCGAAGCGATCCTCGCCATGGGCGGTGACATCCGCCATGTGATTTTCAAAGTGTTGTTGCCCGAAGCGCTGCCGGCCTTGCTGGCGGGCATCACCCTGACGCTGGTGATGCTGATCGGCTTTTCTTCCATGGCCGGGGTCATCGGTGGCGGCGGACTCGGCGATCTGGCGATCCGCTACGGCTATCAACGGTTCAACAATGAAGTGATGGTCGCCACCGTCGTGGTGTTGGTCATCCTCGTCCAGGGTGTGCAAAGCCTGGGCGATCGACTGGTGCGTTCGCTGGCTCATCGACGTTAAGGAATTTTATGGGTGCGCCTGTCGCTGTGGTCTCCGAGCCACTGATTCGTGTACGTGAACTGAGCAAGACCTTTGGCTCGAACCGGGCGCTGGACCGGGTCAGCCTGGATATTTTTCCCGCCGAAGTGGTGGCGCTGCTCGGCGCCAACGGTGCGGGCAAATCGACGCTGGTGAAGATCCTCGCCGGCAGCCAGACCCACGATGGCGGCGAGATCCGGATCGATGGCCAGCACCGGCATTTCAGTTCGCCGCTGTCGGCCCGCCGTTTCGGTATTGTCGCGGTTCATCAGCAGATTAACGAAGGCATCGCGCCCGGATTGAGCGTGGCGGAAAACCTGCTGCTCGATGAACTGTGCCGCCCCGACGCCGACTTCTGGCTCAATCGCAAACGCCTGCTGGAACGCGCCGCGAGCATCGCCGCCGGGCTCGGTCTGGTGCTGCCGCTGGAGCAACCGATCGAGCACCTCGGCCAGGCCGAGCGGCAACTGGTGGTGCTGGCTCGCGCCTTCGCCCTGCAACCGCGCCTGCTGATTCTCGACGAGCCGACAGCGGCCCTGTCGGACGCCGAAGCGCAGCGCCTGTTCGGGCTGATCGACACCTTGCGCAGCCGTGGTGTGGCGATTCTGTACATCTCCCATCGCCTGTCCGATCTGCAACGAGTGGCCGACCGCGCCGTGGTGTTGCGAGACGGGCAACTGGCCGGTGAGTTCAGTGCCCGGCAATTGCCCGAGGCACTGGAAGCGATGCTTGGTCAGGCGCTGGAAGCCCACGTCTACACACCGCGAGCGGCGGGGCGCGAAGTACTGAAACTGCGGGACGTGAAAATCCTGCCGCGCACTCAGGCTTTTGATCTGTCCCTGCACGAAAACGAAGTGGTGGTGCTGACCGGCTTGCTCGGCGCTGGCAAAAGCGAGATCGCCGAAGTGCTGTTCGGGCTGTGCAAACCGGTGTCCGGCTCTCTGCAGCTGGACGGCATCGACTGGCAACCGGGCTCGCCCCGCCAGGCAATCCAGAATGGCGTGTTCTTCGCCGCCGAAGATCGCGCGAGCCAATCGCTGGTGGCGGACTTTTCATTGCGCCGAACTCTGACCTTGCCGTTCCTCGAACGCTTCACCCGTGGCGGTTTCATCCGCAACCGCGCCGAAGCGGCGGCGGTGGAGGCGCAAGTCGCAGCGCTGGGAATCAAGACCGCCGGCATCGATGTGCCGATGAGTGCATTGTCCGGCGGCAATCAGCAGAAAGTCGTGCTCGGTCGCTGGCTGCTCGGCGAGGGCCGGGTGCTGATCCTCGACGAGCCGTTTCAGGGCGTCGATGTGCGTGCCCGGCGCGAGATCGGCCAGTTGCTGCGCGACAGCGCCGCTGGCCGCGCCACGCTGGTGATCTGCTCGGACGTCGATGAAGCGCTGGAGATCGCCGACCGCATTCTGCTGGTGCGCGATCACGCGGTGGTGGCCGAGTACCCGCGTGCCGGGCTGGATCGCGCCACCCTGGTCGCCGCGCTGGCCGGCAGCGATCCGCAAAATTCTATTGTTCACGCCGCGCCAAGGAGTAGAGCGAGTGCCTGATTCGAGTTCCCTGTTGTCATCCGCCCCGGCGCCGACCGAGCGCTTCGTGCAAGCGCTGATCCGCTACGGCCTGCTGTGGGTGCTGGCGTTGATCGTGGTGTTTTTCAGTGTGGCAGAACCGGCGTTTCTGCGCGTTGGCAACCTGTTCAGCATTCTGCAGTCGGTGTCGATTGTTGCACTGCTGGCGTTGGGCGTGACGCTGACCATGGCTGTCGGCGGACTGGATTTGTCGATCGGCGCGGTGGCGGCGATGAGCCTGATGATAGCCAGTTACGTGATGGTGGTGCTCGGCTGGGGCGCGGTGCCGGCGGTGCTGATCAGCCTGGCCGGTGGCGCGCTGGTGGGGCTGCTCAACGGCTGGCTGATCGTGAAGATGCGCGTGCCGGACATTCTCGCCACGCTCGGCAGCATGTTTCTGGTGATCGGCGTGCAACTGATCCCCACGGGCGGCCGCTCGATTGCGGTGGGTATGACTTTACCCAACGGCGATGAAGCCGAGGGTTCGTTCAGTACGCTGTTTCTTGCATTGGGCCGAGGACGACTGTGGGACATCGTGCCGGTTCCGGTGTTGATCACGGCGGTGGTCGCGGTGGCGGTGTGGTTGTTTCTCGAACGCACGCGCATCGGCCGGTTGTTCTATGCGATTGGCGGCAACGAGCAGGCGGCGCGTCTGGCCGGTGCGCCGGTGCAGCGCTTCAAGTTGCTGGCTTACGTGCTGTCGGCGCTGCTCGCATCGCTCGGTGGTTTGCTGCTGGCGGCGCGGTTGGGGCGCGGCGATGTCAGCTCCGGCAACGGGCTGGTGCTTGATGCGCTGGGCGCTGCGCTGATCGGTTTTGCCGTACTCGGGGCGAAGAAGCCCAACGCGTTCGGCACGCTGGTCGGCGCGTTGCTGGTGGCTTCGTTGCTCAACGGCCTGACCATGCTCAACGCGCCGTATTACGCGCAGGATTTCGTCAAGGGACTGGTGCTGGTGCTGGCCCTGATGTTCACCTTCGGCCTCGCGCATCGGGCGCGCTGAGCCGTTTTATTGATGCTTCAAGGAAAGATCCATGCACGGTTCAATCAAGCAGTTCGCACGTCATTGCCTCGCCGGGGCGTTGCTCTCGGCGCTGGCCCTCAATGCGCAAGCCAAGGCCTTGCCCGGTGCACCGGCGCCGTTCGATAAAGGTCAGGTACAGATCGCGCTGGTCGGCTATCTGTTTTCCGGGGATTTCCCTGAAGCCTATCTGCGCGGCGTGGAAAAACAGACCGAAGCGCTGGGCGCCAACCTGCGGGTGTTCGACGCGCGGCAACAGGCCGCCAGTCAGGGCGAGATGATCGATCAGGCTGCCGACCTCGGTGTCGACGGGATCATCGTGCAATTGGGTCTCGCGGAAACCCTCAAAGGGCCGATTGAGCGGGCGCTGGCCAAAGGCATCAAGGTCGTCGCGTTCGACGTCGACCTGAACACGCCGCAAGTGACTCAGGTCGAGCAGGATCACCATGCGCTGGCGCGGCTGGCACTCGATCAAGCGGTCAAGGACAACGGCACCCGTTTCGATGCCGGTTACGTCTACATCAGTGGTTTCACGCCGATGGAGCGCCGCGACGAGATCTGGAGCCAGGTCAAGGCGAGCAATCCGGGGATCATCGAGAAGGCGCGCTTCGGCACGCTCAATCCGCCGATTGCCAACTCGGTGGCGGATCAGGCCAGCGCCGTGCTGCGGGCCAATCCGGGGATCAGCGTGATTTTCGCGCCGTTCGACGAGTTCGCCAAAGGTGCGAAGATCGCCGTCGATGAGGCCGGTCTCAGCCGCAAGGTGAAGATCTACAGCGCCGACATTTCCACCGCCGACATCCAGATCATGAAAGAGCCGGACAGCGCCTGGGCCGCCACCGCTGCGGTCAATCCGCAAGTGGCCGGCGCGATCAGCGTGCGCAGCCTGGCGATGCTGATCGCCGGGGAAAATCCGGGGCACAAGGTGCTGGTGCCGCCGACCCTGATCACCCGTCAGCAACTGCTGGATCTGGACGTGAAAAACGTACGGGATCTGGGGCAAAAACTGCCGGCCTTCGGTGACACCGCCAATGTCGCGCGGGCACCGTGGATTCCCGTGGCGAACTGAGGAACCGACATGCACGACAAGGCTGCGCGCCTGCGCAAGAGCCGTTCGCCGACAGCCGATGTGGCGCTGGGCGAACGGCTGCCACCGGGGCAGGTGCTCACGGAGCGCTTCCCGATCCTGCACGAGGGCGAGGTGCCGGCGTATGACCTGGCGACGTGGTCGCTGCGCCTGTTCGGCACTTTGGCCAACCCGGTCGAGCTGACCTACGCCGATCTGCAAGCGCTGCCGCAACGCCGGTTGCAATGCGACATTCATTGCGTGACACGCTGGTCGAAGTTCGACACCCGCTGGAGCGGCGTGCACCTGCAAGACCTGTTGCAGGCCCTGGACATCCGGCCGACATCGTCCTTCGTCATGGCCCACGCCGATCACGATTACCAGACCAACCTGCGCCTGGATGACCTGTTGCATCCGGACAGCCTGCTGGCCACCCATTACGACGGTCAGCCGCTGACCGCGCAACACGGCTGGCCGCTGCGGCTGGTGGTGGCGGGGCGGTACTTCTGGAAGAGCGCGAAATGGCTGCGCGGGCTCGAATTCACCGATCAGGAACAACCGGGCTTCTGGGAGCGCAACGGCTTTCATTTGCACGCCGATCCGTTCATTGAGCAGCGCTTCAGCGGCGACGCGCTGGACATTGCCGAAGATGCCTGGCGGGAAAAGGACTTCGACTGACGGCATCTAACTTCGCACCGAAAAAAACCACAGATTAATAACGCTCTCTACAACAACGTGGAGTGCGTTTTTGTGCGTGATTAGTTGTTGGTTAGTTGGGTGTTCATGTTGTTGCGCAAACACAAGTGTTGCTCAGGCAACACTCCGTTCGTCGGGCATAACCTAAGCGTTATTGGTTCTTTTGCGGCAGGCGACCGCTCGTCTAGCATCGGTAAACAGGGGGTTCTACTAACTTTGGGGTTCTTGCGCTCTAACAGCCGATAGTTGCTCAACACAGTTGGCTGCCTTTCTGAATATCAAAACTACAGCAGAAATTGCCGTGCACTGATTGCCGAGACTTCATGATTCGGCAGCGGCCGGTTATTAACTGCGATTCAAGGAGCTGTCGCATGATTCACCGTTCGCGTTCATTACTCGCCATCGCTGTTGTCAGTGCAATCTGGCAACTTCCTGCGCAAGCCGAAGAGACTTCCGCGCGCGTCGACGATGACACACGGCTGGGCACCGTGCTGGTCACCGGCACCCGGGGCACCGCACGCACGGTGCTGGATTCGCCGGTGCCGGTGGATGTGCTGACCGCCGAGGACCTGAAGACCGCCGGCGCCAGTGGCGGCGAGCTGGGCCAGGCGTTGCAGACGCTGTTGCCGTCGTTCAGTTTTCCGCGTCAGTCCAACTCCGGCGGCGCCGACCACGTGCGCGCCGCGCAGCTGCGCGGCATGAGCCCGGATCAGGTGCTGGTGCTGGTCAACGGCAAGCGCCGGCACACCTCGGCGGTGGTCAACGACTCGTCGAAAATCGGTCGCGGCACGGCGCCGGTGGACTTCAACTCGATCCCGATCAGCGCGATCAAACGCATCGAAGTGCTGCGTGACGGCGCGGGTGCGCAGTATGGCTCGGACGCGATTGCCGGGGTGATCAACATCATCCTCGACGATGCCCCCGAAGGCGGCGAAGTGTCCACCAGCTACGGCGCCTACCACACCCATCAGGACGCGATCGGCAAAACCACCACCGACGGCCAGAACAGCGTGACCACCGCCAAGATCGGCATGCGGCTGGGCGAGGAGGGCGGCTTCATTCGCGGCGGCACCGAGTTCAAGGATCGCAACCCGACCAACCGCGCCGGCTACGACGGTTTCGCCGACACCCCGGGCCAGCGCAACTACGTGATGGGCGACGGCGTGGCGCGGGACGTCAACGCCTGGTTCAACGGCGAATTGCCGCTGGCCGGCGGCAAGGCCTACAGCTTCGGCACCTACAACGAACGCCACACCACCGGCGCCGAGTTCTACCGCTACCCGTCCGAGCAGCCGCAGTTCTACCCCAACGGCTATCTGCCGCAATCGCTGGGCGACAACACCGACATCTCCGCCACCGCCGGCTACAAAGGCCTGATCGGCGACGACTGGGATTTCGACAGCAGCGTCACCCACGGTCGCAACCGCTTCGAATCGGCAACCCGTCGCACCCTCAACGTCAGCCTCGGCGCGGACTCGCCGACCCGCTTCGACACTGGCGACTATGAGTTGCGCCAGACCACCACCAACCTCGATTTCAGCCGCGAATTGCGCCTCGGTGGCCGCTCGTTCGTGCTGGCGGTGGGCGGTGAATATCGCTACGAAAACTACCTGACCTTTGCCGGGGACGAGGCTTCCTATATTGGTTCCGGGGCCGATGGCGCCAACGGCCTGCGCCCGAGTGAGGAGTCGGATCTGGATCGCAACGTGTTCGGCACCTACGCCGAATTGTCCGGTGATCTCACCGACCGTTTCTTCGTCGATGCCGCCACGCGCTGGGAACATTACGACGATGCGGGCAGCAAACTCACCGGCAAGCTCAGCGGTCGCTACAAGTTGACCGATCAATGGGCGTTGCGCGGTGCGGTGTCGAACAACTTCCGCGCGCCGTCGCTGGCCCAGAGCGGCTTCCAGAACACCACCAGCAACTTCGGCGACGGCGGCACGCTCACCGATATCCGCGTGCTGTCGGTCAACGATCCGATTGCCCGTGCCCTGGGCGCGGAAAAACTCGATCCGGAAACCTCGAAGAACTTCAGCCTCGGCCTGACGTTCCAGTTGAACGAACGCTTCGATGCGTCGCTCGACGTGTTCCGTATCGACGTCAAAGACCGCATCACCCTGTCGCAGCGAATCGGCAGCGACGCGCTGGAAAGCTACATCAATGACAACTTCGGCGTGCCGGGCGTGCACGACGTCAACTTCTTCACCAACGCTGCCGACACCAGCACCGACGGTGCCGAACTGGTGCTCAACTACCATCAGCCGTTCTACGACGGGCAACTGGGCCTGACCACCGCGTACACCTACAACCACACCAAGGTCACCAGCACCAAGGGCACGCCGTCGCAACTGACCGCCTTGGGGATCGGCAATGACGCGCTGGTCGGCGTCGAGGAACGCAACACCCTGACCGACGCCGCGCCCAAGGATCGCTTCGTGTTTTCCGCCAACTGGACCAGCGAACACTGGGGCCTGCTCGGGCGTCTGACCCGCCAGGGCGAAACTACTCGGGTGTTCGATTTCGGCGACTCGCAGCCTGAGCAAACCTACGGCGCGGTGTGGCAACTGGACGCCGAGGTGACCTACAAATTCACCCCGAAATTCAGCATCGCCCTGGGTGGCAACAACCTGACCGACAACTACCCGGAACGCTCCGGCTCGGCCATCAACTACGGCGGCAACCTGCCGTACGACGTGCTGTCGCCGATCGGCACCAACGGCGCGTATTACTACGCCACCGCGACTTACGGCTTCTGAGTCTTTTCCGCCATGGATGGCGGATCATCAGCGGGAACCTTCATGACTCAAACCAATGGCCCCAAGCGGCACCTGCCGGTGTTCCAGGCATTGCTGATCACGCTGGGCATGGTCATCACCACCGATATTCTCAAAACCGCGCCGACCGTTGCCTTGAACGTCGGGCCGGAACATTTCTATTGGGTCTGGGTGCTCGGCGCACTGGCGTCGATGGCCGGGGCCTTGTGCTTTGCCGAGATGGCCACCGCCTTCCCGCATCCGGGCGGTGACTATCATTTCCTGCGCACCGCTTACGGCGAGCGCATGGGTTTCCTGTTTGCCTGGTCGCGATTCTCGGTGATGCACACCGGGTGGATCGCGTTGTCGGCGTTCATGTTTGCCGACTACTTCAATGCTGTCGTGCCGTTGGGGCATTACGGGTCGGGGCTGTTTGCCGGCGCGATCATTGTCGCGTTGGTGCTGCTGAATCTGACGGGCAAGCACATTGGTTTCATGACGCAGACGGTATTGGTCGGGCTGCTTGCTCTCGGGTTCCTGAGTATTGCCAGCGCCGGGGTCTGGCTGGCGTGGCAAGGGATCGAACCGACGCTGCCCAGTGATCCGGTGGTGCCCGAACACACGGGCGCGGCGGAATTTTCAGCGGCGATGATCTTCGTATTTCTGGCCTTCGGCGGCTGGAGCGATGCAGCGACATTGTCCGCCGAAGTGCGCGATGGTCGACGCGGGATCTTCATCGCCATGCTCGGTGCGCTGACGGTGCTGATGGCGATCTATCTGGCGCTGAACTGGGCGTTCGTCCAAGGGCTGGGATTCGAAGGCCTGGCGGCGAGCAACGCGCCGGCGGTGGAATTGTTGAACCGCGCCTTCGGTGCTCCCGGCGTGTTGTTGATTCTGTTGATGGTTGGCATCGCGGCCATCGCCACTATCAACTCAACCTTGCTGGTCGGCGCCCGCACCACCTACGCCGCCGCCCGCGATGTGCCGCAACTGCGCCGCTTCGGTGAGTGGGATGAGCGCGATGGCGTCCCGCGCAAGGCGTTGTTGGCGGAGGGGGCGGTGGCGTTGTTGCTGGTGTTGTTTGGCAGTTTTACCCAGAGCGGTTTCAACACCATGGTTGAGTATCTGACGCCGGTGTACTGGCTGTTTCTGAGTTTGAGCAGTCTCGCGTTGATCATTCTGCGCAGGCGCTTTCCTGAGGTGCCCCGGCCGGTGAGGGTGCCGCTTTATCCGGTTTTGCCGCTGGTGTTTTTTGGGTTGTGCGTTTACATGCTGTATTCCAGCGTGACGGTGGTTGGTTTCGGCGCTTTTCTGGGGATTGGGGTATTGCTGGTGGGGGCGTTCTTGCTGGCCGGGTTGAGCTGCCTGGTGTCGACACCTCGGCAGGCTCTGCAACGGAGCGTAGATTAGAAGGACACCACCGCCGGTTGCGACAACCGCAGCACCGACAAATCCCCCGTAATCCGCTTGTACGCCAAACGAATCGCCTCGATGTCACTCTCACGCTTCGGCCCGCTTT
The DNA here is from genome assembly GCF_057809295.1 of Pseudomonas sp. FG35. Classification (NCBI taxonomy): domain Bacteria; kingdom Pseudomonadati; phylum Pseudomonadota; class Gammaproteobacteria; order Pseudomonadales; family Pseudomonadaceae; genus Pseudomonas; species Pseudomonas sp. FG35. Next base: position 156,636 of record NZ_JBMDJR010000001.1, read on the forward strand.
CGTGCAGGATCACAATCACCTTCGTCGCCAGCCGCTCGGGCACTTTCGCGTCATGGTCCTTCCACTGCCCATACGCATCCAACACGCTGAACCCGTCCGGGAACCGCGTCGTCACTTCCTGATCAAGAAACTCGCGCCAGCGCGCCGGGCTCACCACACCTTCCTTGCCCTCCAGCGGCCCCACCGAGAAATACAACTCGGTGCGCACCCACTGCGCCTGCGCTGGCCGCGTGGCATCGCCTTGCAGGGTCGAACTGACGGGATCCTTGGTATGCACGGAAACCGGAGGAGGGCTGGCACACCCGGCGACCGCCAGGAACAGTGCTGCCAGTAGTAAACGTTGCGGCATGGAACTTCCTTATTGTTAAGAACTGTCCCGAATTATAGAGGGGACGGTAAATAGCAATAAAAGATTAAAAAGTGGATCGTAGCTGAACTAATGGAATAAGCAAACACGGTGAAAATAATGCCCGCTGGTTAGAACGATTATTTCTTTAAGTTATTTGCTTGGTGTTGGATTGCATATCCATGACATTTAAAAACCTGCTCCCGCATTTGCCGGATCTGTCATGGCGTCTACTCTGCTGCTGCAACGGTTCAAGTCGCACGGAACGCTGCACTTGAAGCGTTTGAACAGCAGTTTTTGATGCTCGATGGACAGCTTGTTGCGGATTTTCCAATCCTTAGAATCCGCTCCATCAACTTCTCATCCAGTTCTTAATCCTCAGGGAGCTACACCATGATGAACGCCATGCAGATGCAAATGCCGATGAACGCCAACATGCCGATGATGCCGATGACGGGCATGCCGATGATGATGGCGACCATGAGCTGCGACATGATGGACGACGGCATGATGTGCAAGATGATGCCGGCCGCTGGCATGGACATGGCCATGTTCAAGAACAGCGCTGAAATGATGCAGATGATGATGGACTGCGGCATGCCGATGATGATGCATTGCGGCAACATGAGCATGATGTGCATGTCCCCGGCGGCCATGGCCATGCCGATGATGAACATGATGATGCCGATGATGGGCATGCCGATGCCATCGATGAAGTGCGTGATGGAATGCACCATGATGGCCGACTGCATGATGTGCAAAATCATGCCGATGCCGGGCATGAACATGGACATGATGAAAAACTGCTGCGCCCTGATGATGAAGATGATGAACGACTGCAGCATGCCGATGATGATGAGCTGCAACGGCATGCCGATGATGTGCTGCACCTGCTGATTTTCGCCAGCGCATGAAAAAGCCCGACCGGGAAATTCCCGGTCGGGCTTTTTGTTGTCTGTTTGTCAGTCCAGGCGTTCGGGGTAAGTCACCACCAGATACGCCACCGCTTCACTGTCGGCGGGGTTGCGGTAACGATGGGGCTGGTCGGCGTAAAACAGAATCGAGTCGCCCGTCGACAGCAGATAGCGCTCGTCGTTGACGCTGATCTCCAGCACGCCCTGAGCCACCACCAGATTTTCCTGCACGCCGGGGCCGTGGCCTTCGGATTGATCTTCGCCCAAGGGGCTCAGACGCAGTTCGTAGAATTCCGATTGGCGCGCCACGTCAAATGGAAACAAGGCGCGACTGACAAACGCGCCGCTGGCACTCACCAGTCGCTTGCTCTGGCTCGCCGACAACACGGCCACGCCTTCAAGCGCGCGATGTTCCAGAAACGCTGCCACCGACACCTTCAAACCCTTGGCGATTTTGCACAGCACCTTGATCGACGGCACGCTGCGCCCGGATTCGATCTGCGCCAGCATCGCCCGGCTCACGCCGCACTGGCGGGCGAGGGCATCGAGCGACAGATGCCGCTTGCCGCGCAGACGTTGCAGGTTCTGCGCGACGCGTTCACAGATCGGGTCTTCTTCCAGGGATTCGAGGTTGTTCAGGTCCAGCACAGGTTCATCGGCGCTCGCCAGAAAGCGCGAGGGTTCACGCGCGTTCACGCTTGACGCGTCTCGCTGGAACGCGCGGCCTGCACCCACTGCCAAGCCTGATAACCGGCATTGCGCGCATACATTTCCCACATCAGCCGGGCCTGTTGCTGGGCGTGGCGGCGTTTGCGGTAGACGGCGATGTCGATCAGGTTGTCAGTCGGTTTCATGGCGCACTTCACTGTGTTCAATGACGGGATGAGCTGAGAGTACGCCGAGACTTTTATAACGATAAATACTGTTTTTTTATTTATTAATGCCATCAGCTTCTATGTGAGGCAAGTGACGCGCCGATGGCAGTCGGCGCGCCAAATCCTTCATTTGCTGGCGTTCAACACAATCCGGTACCGCGCCTTGCCGCTGCGCAAATGGTCGACGGCTTCATTGACCTTGCTCATCGGAAATTCCTCGACCTGCGGCAGGATCTGATGCCGCGCGCAGAATTCCAGCATGGTCGCTGCCGTGGCGGGCGAGCCGACCGGGGAGGCTGACAGGGATTTCTGTTGCGGGATCAGGTTGAACACGTGCACCGGAATCGCGTCGGGCACGATGCCGACGAAGTGCAGCCGGCCCTTGCCGCGCAGGGTGGCGAGCATGGCCGTCCAGTCGAGGTTGGCGTTGGCGGTGATCAGCAGAAAGTCGAGGGTGCCGGCAATCGCTTTCAGCGCTTCGCTGTCGGTGGAGGCGACGACCTTGTGGGCGCCGAGGCGTTTGGCTTCGTCCTGTTTGCTCAGGGAAGAGGTGAAGGCCGTGACGTCGCAACCCCAGGCATTGAGAAACCGCAGCGCCAGGTGACCGAGGCCGCCGATACCCACCACGCCGACCCGGTCGGTCGGCTTGATGTCGAATTCCACCAACGGATTGAAGACCGTGGAACCGGCGCAGAACAGCGGGCCAGCGAGGGCCGGGTCGAGATTGTCCGGGAGTTTCAGCGCCCACGCCCAGTGGGTGCGCAGCCGATCGGCGAATCCGCCATGGCTGCCGATGATCGTCGGTCTGGCGGTGGCGCAAAGGTGATGCGAACCGCCGATACAGGACGAGCAGTGCATGCAGCTGCCCTTGTACCAGCCAATACCCACGCGCTGGCCGACTTCCAGACCACGTACCTGCGGGCCTGTACGCACGATGCGGCCGACCACTTCATGGCCGGGAATGAACGGGTATTGGCTGATGCCCCAGTCGTTGTCGATCAGCGACTGGTCGGAGTGGCAGACGCCGCAGTACTCCACGGCGACTTCGACTTCTTCATCTCCCAGCGGGCCGGGGTCGTAACTGAAGCGCTCCAGCGGCGCGCCGGCCGAGGTGGCGGCCCAGCCGGTGAATGTCGTGGGTTCGGTGCTATTGCTCATGGGACACCTCCAGGTCTGGCGCTGCGGGCGCAGCCTGAAGAGTCTAGCGTGTCATCAAGCGGGCGCTAGCCAGGTGTTCAGCACGCGCCGGTCGAGCTCTTCCCAATCCGCCATGCCCAGCACTCGGGTGGTATTGAGGCCGCGCAGATAACCGCGCAACTGATTGGCCACGGCCCGCACCGACTCTGAATCGTTCGCTGACTGGCCCAGCACGGTTTCGTATTCGACCAGGTATTCGGCCACCCGGTCGCGGAATTCGGGCAGGACGGCATCGCGGATCAGATCAAAGGTTCGCACGGGTAATCCTCATCTGTTTTCGTTGTGATTGAGTGTGCAGCAGTCTGCACGCCGCGCAACTATCGGTTCAAGTAATAGTGACCATCAAGAAACGCAAGTTCTGCTTTGGCGCCGATGGGCGGAAAATCGCCTCCATCGAACACGCTGCTGAAGGAATTGCGCGATGAAGACTTTGACCCGACTGGCTGTAGTCGCCCTGCTGATGGGCGGGGTGGCCACCACCGTGGCTCCGGCTTATGCAGACGATGCCAACTCGTGCCATTTTCTGCCCGTCGCCGCCAGCAGCGCCGCGCTGCAGCACTCGCAAACCGTCGGTGTGCTGTACAGCGAAAACACTCTGGACAACCTGCAATACCTCGAGCGTTACCACGATGTGGCGGTGAACGGCGCCAGGAATGCACTCGATGCGCGGATCCGTGATGCCTTCGTCGACAGCTCCGACCCGGAGCTGGCCATCGACTGGCTGATGAGTTCGCTGCAACAACAGTTTCTCTCGGTGACCATCTACGAAAACCTTGATGCGCTGGTACAGGCCCATCCGGACGTGGTGGTGATGCTCGACACCCACAACCGTCTGCTGACCCAACGCAACAGCCAGGTCGAAGCGCGGTTCGCTGCACGCTTCTACGACGCCAACCTGCAATACATCGGCAAGGCCGAAGGCGCGGTGGAGAAGCAACTGCCTTCGGTGTGGGTACACAACAAGGCCGCGCCTGAAATCGCTGCCGGAATCGAACAGCAACGCGATCTGCAATTGAGTGCCTTGAAGCAGTTCGATGACTCGCTCAAAGCCCTGGTAAGTGCAGGCTGAACACCCCAACCAAAAACGGCAACGGCAGTGCCCGTGACACTGAACGTTGCCGAAGAACCGAACCTTTTATTTTCAGGATTTTATCCATGCGTGCCTTTTTTATCCCTGCCATGGCTTTTGCCAGTTTATTGCTGACCGCTTGCGCCTCCGCGCCGAACGACCCGACGCTGACCCTGCAGACGCACAAGACGCCTGCCCAGTACGCCGAATGCGTGGTGCCCAAGCTGCAGGGCAGCGCGCTGAACCCGACCGTGTCACAGACCCAGCGCAGCTACCGGATCGTGGTACCGAGCAAGGTGGCGGCGGACAACGTGCTGGAAGCCTACAAGGCACAGGACGGCGGCAAGGTGTTTTTGTATGAGCGCCACTTGCTGGCTTCGAGTTTCATGCCGTCGAGTTTTGAACGGGCTGCCCAGGAGTGCCTGTAACGCCTGACGGGTAACGCTTTTTGACGATGCTCCTTTGGTTGGCCGCAACCAACCAATTCCTTTGCCCCGCACCTTGCGGGGCTTTTTTTTGCCCGGCGTTTGGCGCAGTCGGCGCTACGCTGGATAGCGGAAAAGGTTTCGGGAGTACAAGGATATGAAGAAGGACAGCAGCGGCGCGGCGACTGAAAATCCCTCTGTGCTGATCGATGCAAGAATCAAGGAACTGAATGACTGGCGCGGCCAGAAGCTGGCCGAGATCCGTGCAATCATTCACGAGGCCGACCCGGAGGTCGTCGAGGAGTGGAAGTGGCGCGGCGTTCCGGTCTGGTCACACAACGGCATGATCTGCACCGGGGAAACCTACAAGGCCGTGGTGAAAATGACCTTCGCCAAAGGCGCGGCGCTGGAGGATCCGTCACGACTGTTCAACGCCAGTCTGGAGGGCAATACCCGGCGGGCGATTGATATTCACGAAGACGACAAGATCGATACCAAGGCTCTGAAAGCGCTGGTGCGTTCGGCTATTACGTTGAATTTGAAAAAATGATATGCCGTTGAGGCAGAGGTAAAATGGAGGAGGGTGAAACGAGGAAAAAATGGCAGGGGCGGCTGGATTCGAACCAACGCATGGCAGGATCAAAACCTGCTGCCTTACCGCTTGGCGACGCCCCTGTAGCTATTGGTTTCAGTCCCGGGAGGACCTCTGCAACAGTGGGCGGCACTTTACCAGCGCTCTTCCATTCTGTGAAGCCCTGAAACAAATAAATTTCAGGGAAAACAGCTACTTATTTCCCGGACGGCAGCGCCGGTCAGACTTTCCGGGCTTTTTCAGCGATGGCCCCGAGAATCAGAGCGACCGAAGAAGCCCGAAAGACGGGCGAACGGCACCCGCCGCCGTCTCAACTCAATGAACTCGGCACTCCCGCCAGTAAACCGGTCAGCGTCTTCATGATTGCCTGCTGCCGGGCCCGGTCGTTCAGGTGCCGGGCCTCGGCGGCGGCGACATCGGCGCGGCAGTGCGGGCAGATCGATTCGTGGGGGTGGATGTATTGCAGGCAGTCGCGGCACAGGGCCAGTTGTGTCGGCAGGCGTCCTTCCTCGGGGGACGACTGGCCCTGATTGATCCAGGCCAGTTTGATCACTTGCCCGCTGTCGCTGACGCTGCTGACTTTTTCGCCGGTGTCGATGCGTTCAGTGATCAGGTCAAAACGTCCGACCGCAAACGAGCGCTGGGCGGCGTCCTCGACTTTGACGATGCGCTCGCGCAAACCCTGTTTCTGCAATTCCAGGGTTCGGTAGTGGCAGTAAGGATTGTTGCCGGGTTTTCCCAGCAGCGAGTGCGAGGTCCAGGTGCAGCCGCCCCGGCAGACGTCGTTGTAATAGCAGCTTCGGCAGTAGCCCCACAGATCATCGACCGAGCGCAGGCGGCCGAAGTGCATGCCTTCGCTGTAGTGCCAGATATCGTGCAGGCTCATGTTGCGCACGTTGCCGCCGGAAAAACCGACGGTCGCCAGTGACGGGCAACCTTTCACCGTGCCGTCCGCTTCCAGCGCCAGCACGGTCTGGCCGGCGGCGCAGCCGCTCCAGTGCACGCGCTCATCACCGAAGCCGCGCCACAGATGTTCGTAAGGGCCGTAATAACCGATGTTATTGCCGACGTTCATCAGCAATCCGCGATCCAGTCCTTCGCGATACAACCGGGCCAGCAGCGGCATCACTTCCAGCAGCTTATACGGCTGGAGCAACAGTTCCGGATGGTCGACGGCGTTGCCCATGGCCACCGTGATCTGGATCTGCCAATGGGTGGCGCCGAGCTCGATGATGGTGTCCATCAGCTCCGGCAGGTCCGGCAACGTGGCCGCGCCGATCTGGGTGTTGACGCTCACCGCCAGCCCCGACGCCTTGGCCCGGCGCAGGGTGTCCACAGCCTTGTCGAACGAACCGGACACGTTGCGCACCTTGTCGTGCAGCGGCGCGAGTCCGTCCAGGGAAATGCCGACCCCGTTGAGCCCGGCATCGACCGCTGCCTGCATCTTCGCCGGTGTGAGATTGCGCCCACCGGTCTGGATCGCGCAGTACATGCCATGGTCGTGGATGGCGCGGATCAGTTGCGTCCAGTCCTTGCGCAGATAGGCTTCGCCGCCGATCAGGGTGATCTCGCGGGTGCCGAGGGCGGCGAGGGAATCGATTACCTCGAGGCATTCGCGGGTGTTGAGTTCATCGGGACGCCGATGCCCCGCGCGGGAGCCGCAATGCAGACACTTGAGGTCGCAGGCGAGTGTGATTTCCCAGACCACGTGCACCGGCACGTAGCGTTTGAGATCGGTGTCGCTGAGGTAGCGGGCAGGGCGGTTGTCTGTCATGGGAGATCCTTGCGCACGGGCCTGTGCGCGGCACGATTGGACTGACCTCGATGGGCTGGAAGACCGGGCGCGGTCACCCAGGACCGCGCCCGGGCCGTACGACTTAGCGTGCTTCCAGTCGCGCGATTTCCGCATTCAACTGCTCAAGGGCACTGCGCAAGGCGCCCTCGTGGGCCAGCTGTTGCTCGCCTTGCTGCACGGCGACTTTCAACTGCGCCAGATCACCGCTGGCCTGTGCCGTTTGCACGGCCACGGCATACAGCGGCTGGACGTGATGCTCGGGCGGCAGTGGCTCGACACTTGGTGCCTGATGCACGGCGACGTGCCGCACGTCCTGCCACTGGCCGCTTTCGTTGTAGCGGTAATCGACAAAGCCGCTGGTCCAGTCGCCCAGAATGCCTTTGAGGTGGAAGGTCTGGGCGATCTGACTCAGCGGACCGCTCGGGCTGCCGTCGAGGGTGAGAATGATGTAATTCTCGGCCGACGGCGTCAGCCTGGCCTCGGAATAATCGCCCCAGACCCGGGCATGGAAGTTGACCGGAGGCCAGGTGCTTTGAAACACGCTCGCGGTGCCGCTGACTTTTTTGCGGACAGTATCGACCACGATATCGAGGGTCAGAACCGGTGCGCCCAGCAGTGAATTGCTGGCGATGAGGCGGGTGTGAAAAAGTCCGATCGACATGATGCTGCTCCCTTGTGAAAGAAATGGTTCCTGTAGCCGATCAGCGACTTTGCGAGCGGCTGATTTCTGTCTTGGCGGCGTCCACCGCTATGCGCAATTGCGGCAATTGCTCCAGCTGCTGTCTGGCCTGTGCGGACAGACTCTTCATCTGCGCCAGGTCACCGCTGGCGATGGCGCCCTGAATCGGCGCGGCATACAGCGGCAGGACCGGTTTGTGCGGCTCGATCACCGGGCCGGGATTGAAAGCCTGAAGAACGTTCGAAGGCACCTCCACCAGATGCGCCGGCACGTTGTTCAGTTCGTGCCAGCGCTGGCCGTCGAAGTACTCATAGTTGGCCACGCCTTCGCGCCAGTCGGTGCCGATCACCAGATGGATCTTGAAGTTGATGATGGAGTTGGAACCGGGGCCGCCATGGTTGCCCTGGGCGGTGATCAGGATCTTGCTGACACCGGGCTTCATCACCGTCATGTAGGTGTATTCGCCCCAGACGTCCGAGTCGATGTCGAGCGGCGGATTGGTCGCCTGAGTCACCGCGGCGTTGCCGGTGACCTGCTGCTGTGGCGTGGACACCAGCAGGTTCAGCGCAAGACTCTGCGCCCCCGGCTGGCCCGTACCGATCCGGTAGCTCACCGGGAACAAGCCGACATTTTGCTGAGTTGCTGACATGTTGATTGCCTCCATTGCAATGTGGGAAATGGCCTTAGGGTTTTTCCAGTCGAGAAACTTCTTTGGCCAGTTTTTCGTACGCGGTTTGTAGCTCCTTCGCTTCCGGCTTCGTTGAATCGCGCTGCTTCAACAAAGTCTTCATCTGTTGCAGATCGCCGCCGGTGATCGCGCTCTGGATGGCGACGCCGTAGGGCGGGATGTTGTGGTTTGAACCGGTCATATCGAGGCCTTCCTCGTGGGTGTGTGCCGCTCGACCCCTTGCGCAGAAGGGGCGCCTTTCCTGACAGGCAGGCGAACGACATCCGCCAGAACCACCGGCAACCGGGATTCTCGGCGACGTGACAACCTGATCCGTCGGGATCTGATCAATTCGCAAACAGGGTTCGCGCAGGGGCGACGCCGCAGCGCCGGCTCACGCGCAAGCGTCGTCAGCCAAAACCGTCGGGCCTGACCTCGGGCGTCAATGAAGGGGTTTGCCGAAAGGGCAAATGGGGAAATCTCGCCTGTACGTTGGTCATCTTTCTGTCCTTGATAGAAAGCAACGAAACACAGGGATAGGTCGTTCACTCTTCAAGAGTGCAATACCCGCGCAAGCACAAAAACCATCCCTGATTTTTCTTCCAGTGCCGCTGATGGCGCTCGTCGAGGACGTTTGCCAAGTGGCCAGCATTTTGCCAGCCACGCAACCCTAGACCCGTTTGTGCAGGGCTGCCAGAAAAAGCGCCGAACGGTCATTCTGGCCGTTGCGGTGTGCGCCACCGCAACCGCTATCACTTGGCATTCATCCAGTGTTCAGGCGAAGAAACCGAGCAACAGCGTCGCCAGAATCACCGTCGAGGCGCCGCCGATCCGGGTGGAAATCTGCGCAAAGGGCATCAGTGACATCCGGTTCGACGCCGACAGGATCGCGACGTCGCCGGTGCCGCCCAGACCGCTGTGGCAGCAGGTCACGATGGCCGATTCGATGGGGTACATCTTCATCAGGTTGCCAATGAAAAAACCGGCGACGGTCATCGACACCACCACGCTGAGGCACACCAGCACATAGCCGATCGAAAACACCTTCACCACGCTGTCGAGCGGCACATACAACATTCCAAGACCGATCATCACCGGCCAGATGAAGGCGGCGGAAACCAGTTTGTAGAAAGACTGCGCGCCTTTTTCCAGCTTCTCCGGCAGCACGCGCACGTATTTGAACAGCACCGCCGCGAGAATCATCATCACCGGCCCCGGAATCCCGACGACCTTTTCCAGCAGGCCACCGAGCAAGAAGAACGCACAGATGACCAGCACGCCAGCGCCCATGAGTCGCAGGTCGATGGCGGTGGCGGACTCATCCTTGACCTTGAATTTATCGTTTTCGGCTTTCGCCCGAATCAGCGCCCCTTCACCGTTGATGGCCGGGCGTTTCAGCGCCAGCCGTGCCAGGTAACCGGCGCAGATGATCGCTGCAATGTTGCCGACCACGGCCGCCGGGACCAGTTGCGCGACATAGATGTCCGGCGTGCCGCCGAGGATCGTCGAATAGGCCAGGGACAGCGGCAGGATGCCTTCGCCGATGCCGCCGCCGATGATCGGCACGATGATGAAAAAGAACGTGTGGTAAGCGCTGTAGCCGGCAAGCTTGCCGACGATCAGCCCGCTCGCGACGGCGGCCAGGGTGCCGGCCAGCAAGGGGATGAACATGCGGATCATGCCCTGGACCAGAATGAACCGGCTCATGCCCAGGATGCTGCCGACCACCAGGCTGGCGATCACGAAGTACAGGAAGTTGGCTTCCTTCATCAGCATTTTGGTCGCGTCGATCGTCGGCGCGCCGAAGAAGCCGTAGAACACCAGCACCGACGGCAGCATCAGGCACAGGATGGCGCCGCCACCGATTTCCCTGAGGATCGGCAGACGCGAGCCCATCTGGCCGAAGAACACGCCCATGGTCATGATCACGGCCAGTCCACCGATCATGTTCTTCGGCAGAAAGCCGAGGTGGGCCGACAGAAACACGATCACGGCGATGCCGAGGAAGATCGGCAGCGGGATGACGCCGATCTCGTAGGTGCGCAGGCGCTGGATGATGCCGTCGGCGCGCGGGCCGTCGACGTTCAGGGATTGCTCAAGGGAGTCGCTCATGACGCATGTCCTCATGTTTGTTTTTATCGAGGATTGACGGGAAACCACGGTGCACCGGGCTCGGGTGGCGAGGCGGTGATTCGATGGTATCCTTCGCAAAATGCGTGATAAACAGCGGAAGCATGCGGCCTATGAACACGAATCGTGACCAATTTCCCTTGCCCGAAGACCTCAAGGTGTTCCTTACCGTCATCCGCAAGAACAGCTTTGCCAGCGCCGCCGACGAGTTGGGCTTTTCACCGGCCTACGTCAGCAAGCGCATCTCGGTGCTGGAAACCACGCTGGCGAGCAAGCTGCTGCACCGCACCACCCGACGCATCGCGCTGACTGATGACGGCGAGCGCGTACGAATTTGGGCGGAGAAATTGCTGGGAGATTTCGATCAGTTTCTCGGCGAGATTTCCCAGGCCCGGCACCAGCCGGCGGGGTCGCTGCACATTTGCAGCAGCTTCGGTTTCGGCCGTAATCATGTGGCGCCGGCGATCAGTCAGTTGTCCCGGGCGTGCCCGAAACTCGACATTCGGCTGGACGTGTTCGACCGGGTGGTCGATCTGGTGGGCGAGGGCTTCGATCTGGAAATCCTCGTCGGCGATGACCTGCCGGGCCAGCATCTGGCGCGCAAACTGGTGAGCAATCGGCGCGTGCTGTGCGCCACGCCGGAATACCTCGAACGCCGGGGTACGCCGCAATCTCTCGAAGACCTGAAAGACCACGATTGTCTGGTGCTCAAGGAGCGCAACAACGCGTTCGGCATCTGGACCCTGAGCAAGGACGGGCAAGAAGAGACGGTGCGGGTGAATGGCCCGCTGTCCTCCAACAGCGGCGAGATTGTGCTGGAGTGGGCGCTGAGCGGCGGCGGGATCCTGTTGCGCTCGATGTGGGACGTCAAACCGATGCTCGAGCAGGGCAGGCTGGTGCAGGTGCTGGACGGCTACACCCAGAGCGCCAACGTCTGGGCGGTCTATCCGACCCGGCTCAGCGAGTCGGCAAAGCTGCGGGTATGCGTGGAGTTTCTGGAAGAGTACTTCCGCGATTTGTCCGTGGAATGAAAACGGGCGGTTCAATGAACCGCCCGTTTTTTTGCCATCAACCCAACCAGGGATTGTCCGCCAGATGCCGTGCCTCAAAGGCGCGGATCTGCTCGGTGCGTTGCAGCGTGGTGCCGATGGCGTCCAGCCCGAGCAGCAACGACTGTTTGCGCAACTGATCGATCTCGAATTCGATCAGCGTACCGTCCGCCAGCTCGAGGGTCTGCTGCGCCAGGTTAACGCTGATCCGCGCGGTCGCCGGAACGCTGATCGCCTCGGCTACACGCTTGAACTGCGCGTCGTCCAGCTGAATCGCCAACACACCATTGCGCTGGCAGTTGTCGTAAAAAATCCCGGCGAAGGTGGTGCCGATCAAGGCCCGGATTCCCACTTGCTTCAAGCCCCATACCGCGTGTTCGCGGCTGGAGCCGCAACCGAAGTTGGGGCCGGTCACCAGAAACGCCGCGTCCTGCCAGGCCGGCTGGTTGAGCACGAATTCAGGGTTGGGTTCGCCGGAGGCGAGAAAGCGCAGATCGAAGAACAGCCCGCGATCCAGCCCCTGACGATCGATGCCCTTGAGAAACTGCTTGGGCATGATCACGTCGGTGTCGATGTTGGATGCAAGAAACGGCGCGGCGCTGCCGCTGACGGTGTCGAAAGGTTGCATGGTTCAAGCCTCCAGCGCGACGGTGCGCACGTCAGTCAAATGGCCGCTGATGGCGGCGGCGGCGACCATCGCCGGGCTCATCAGGTGGGTGCGCGCACCGGCGCCCTGACGGCCTTCGAAGTTGCGATTGGTGCTCGACGCACAGCGATCACCTGGCGCGAGCACGTCGTCGTTCATCGCCAGGCACATCGAGCAACCCGATTGCCGCCATTCGAAACCGGCGTCGAGAAAGATCTGCGCCAGGCCTTCGTCCTCGGCCTGATTGCGCACCAACGTCGAGCCGGGAACGATCATCGCCCGCACGTGGGCCGCCACACGCTTGCCGCGCACCACGCGGGCGACATCACGCAAGTCTTCGATCCGCGCATTGGTGCAGGAACCGATGAAGGCATGGCTTATCGTCACTTCGTCCAGCGGCATGCCGGGTGTCAGGCCCATGTAGTCGAGGGCGCGCTGCAGGCCCTGACGCAGGATCGGATCGGGCTGGGCGGCCGGGTCCGGCACGCGCCCTTTGATCGGCGCGGCCTGATCGGGGCTGGTGCCCCAGGTCACCATTGGTTCCAGCTCGGCGACATCGAGGATGACTTCGCGATCGAACACCGCGCACTCGTCGCTGTGCAGGGTTTTCCAGCGCTCGATTGCCTGCTCCCAGACCTTGCCCTTGGGCGCACGCGGCTTGTGTTGCAGGTAGGCGAACACCTTGTCATCCGGTGCCATGAACGCACCCCGGGCGCCGGCCTCGACGGCCATGTTGCAGATGGTCATGCGCGCTTCGACGCTGAGGGCGCTGATGGCCGGGCCGGTGAACTCGATGGCGTAACCGGTGGCGCCGGACGCGCCGATCTTTTCGATCAGCGCCATGATGATGTCCTTGGAGGTGACGCCTGCGCCCAGCTCACCGTTGACCGTCACCCGCAGGGTTTTCAGACGTTTGTAGACCAGCGTCTGGGTTGCCAGCAGGTGCTCGATTTCCGAGGTGCCGATGCCGAAACCGAACGCTCCCAGTGCGCCGTAAGTGGTGGTGTGGCTGTCACCGGCCGCGACCACCATGCCCGGCAAAATGAAACCCTGTTCCGGCGCTACGACGTGTTCGATGCCCTGGCGTTTATCCAGCACATCGAACAGCTCGATGCCGAAGTCACGGCAGTTCTCTTCGAAGTACGACACCTGACGCGCACCCCCGGCGTCAGGCATGGTCGCGATGCGTTTCGGTGCGGTGGGGTTCACATGATCGACCACCGCCAGCGTCGCCGCAGGCCGCCACACCGTACGCCCGGCATCGCGCAGGCCGCTGAAGGCTTGCGGGCTGGTGTATTCGTTGGCGACCTGGCGGTCGATGTAAAGCAGCACGTGGCCCTGATCATCGAGGGTGCAGACGGTGTGACTGTCGATGTGCTTCTGGTACAGCGTTCTCGGGCTGGGCATGGCTTGCGCTCTTTTCTGTCCGGGGCAAAAACAACATGAGGACAGAATATTGATCGCAGAAATGCCATCAAGAGCGCATTGGTGAAGCGGTTAAACACGAACTGTGAGTAATGGCCTCAGGCTTTTGTACGCATTCCGCGCAGCGGATCGTCCAGCAACTCGAACTGCTCGGCCATGAAGTCGATCAGCATCCGCAGCGACGGCAGCATGCCCTGACGGCTGGCAAACACCGCGTAGATCATCTCCGTACGCGGCGCCCAGTCGGGCAGCACCACCGCCAATTGGCCGCGTTCGATGAAGTCATGCACCAGCGACATTGGCATCTGCGCAACGCCGACGCTGTCGATGGCCGCGCAGCGCAGCATCGGCAGGCCTTTGGTGATCAATTGCGGGCGATGTTGTAGGGTGAACTCGGAACCGTCCTGATGGAACAGCGTCCAGCTGTAAACCTGCTGCGGGCTGCCGTGGTGAGCGCTGGGGAAGCGCGACAGGTCTTCCGGCTCGCTCGGTTCACCCAGCCGGCTCAAGAGCGCAGGGCTGGCGACCAGGCACTGCGGCCGCTGCGACAGCACCCGGCTGACCAGCTCGGAATCCTGCAAGGGCGGCGGCCGCACCCGCAACGCCAGATCGACGCCTTCGGCCACCACGTCGACCTGCCGGTCGCTGGCCTCCAGATGCATTTCGACGCGCGGGTGCATGGCCATGAAGCGCGTGATGATCCCGCCGACGCATTCTTCCAGCAGCGTCGTCGGACAGGTCACGCGCAACACGCCGCCCGGTTCGGCGCGGGTCATGGCAATCGCGGCTTCGGCGGCCTCGGCCTGTTTCAGCATCGCCCGGCAATGGTCGTAGTAGGTCTGGCCCAGCTCCGTCACCGAGAAGTGCCGGGTGTTGCGGATGATCAGGCGCACGCCCAGACGCTCCTCAAGCAAGGCAATGCGCCGGCTCAGGTTCGACTTGGGAATCCCCAGCGCCCGCGCCGTCGGCGCAAAGCCGCCGTGGTCCACCACCATCACGAAATACTGCAGGTCATTGAGGTCTAGCACGGGGCGAGATTCGCTGGAAAAGGGACGCCAACTATACAAGCCCGATTGTCCATTGTGTGGGAAGCAGCGGCCCGTTTTCGGCTCTGGTGGGCGATGCCGGGCGAGCCGTAGATTGCGCCGTCCGAACCTTGCACACACTGGATGTAGAACTTGAACAAGCTTTGCGAGATGCAATCGTTCGTCATGGTGGTCGACACCGGCAGTATCACCGAGGCAGCCCGGCAACTGGGCACCGCCAAATCCATGGTCAGCCAGCGGATTGCGCAACTGGAAAAACGACTCGGCAGCATCGTCCTCGAACGCGGGCGGCAGGCCCGGCTGACGGAGGCCGGGGAGGTGTTTTATCGGTATTGCGTGCGGATTCTGTCGGAGGTCGAAGAGGCGGAAGACGCGGTGCTGGCCTTTCAATCGAGCCTGCGCGGCAGCCTGCGGCTGGCGGCGCCGATGGCGTTCAGCATTCGTTACCTGACGCCGATCCTGTCGTCCTTCGCGGTACGCTATCCCGAGTTGCGCCTGGACATCGAATTCGACGATCGCCACGTCAACCTACACGAAGAACGCTACGACGCGGCGATCCGCATCGGTGAGTTGCCGGACTCCTCGCTGGTGGCGAAAACCATCACCGCCAATCGTCATATCATTTGCGCCAGTCCCGACTATCTGGCCGCTCATGGCACGCCGCAAACCCCGCAAGAACTGTCTGAACATTTCGCCATGCTCTACGTGAACCGCGAACCCCACGGCATGTGGACGCTGCCGGTGAACAATGCGCTGGAATCGTTTCGTGTGCGCTGCCGGATGCGCACCAACAACGGCCATCAGTTGATGGAGGCGGCGAAGGCCGGTATGGGGCTGGCGATTCTGCCGACGTTTCTGGCGGCGCAAGCTATCGTGGACGGTGAACTTCAGGAGGTGTTGGCGCCTTACGCGCCCCGAGGCGGGAATATTTCGGCGGTGTACCGACGCTCCCAGCGGGCTTCACCCAAGTTGCAGGCGTTGACCGATTTTCTCTGCGAACAGATCGGCAATCCGCCGGTGTGGGAGCAATTGCTCGGGGCTCATTCGGCCGGTTAAGGCGTTCGGGAAAAGCGAAACCGCGATTCGTTTTTCCCCGGCTTATGAGCCCTCGAACCCTTCAATAAGCTCTTCCTCAACAGGCGCGCTTTGACGCCTGACAGGGAAGAAACCGATGAACGATACCCTTGTTAATTCTGCCCGGCGTGCCCCGGTCGATGTGATCGTGGTGGGCGGCGGTTCCGCCGGCGCGGTACTGGCCCGTCGCTTGAGTGAAAACGTCCGGCGCCAGGTGCTGTTGCTGGAGGCGGGTCAGAGTTTTGCCCCGGGCAAGTACCCCGAAATCGTCGCCAGTAGCGATGTGGTCGGTGCCAATGGCAATCGCCAGTTCGAGTGGGGTTACACCTCCCGGCCGGGCTATGTCGAACACCCGATCGGCGCGTTGCGCGGCAAAGTGCTGGGCGGCAGTTCGGCCATCAACGGCGCGGTGGCGATTCGCGCCCGAGCCACGGACTTCCAGCGCTGGAATCTGCCGGGCTGGAGCTTTGAGGACTTGCTGCCCTCGTTCAAAAAACTGGAAAACCACAGCGGCGGAGCCAGCGCATTGCATGGCCACGACGGGCCGCTGCCGGTGCGTCAGCTCGGCAGCGCCGACGTCACACCAATGCAGAAAGCCTTCATCTACGCCACGGTCGCCAACGGTTACCGGATGATCGACGACTTCGACGGCGCGAATGCCAACGGCGTCGGCCCGTACCCGATGAACATCGTCGACGGCGTGCGGGTCAACACCGGCATGGCTTACCTCACGGACGAGGTGCGCGCCCGCGACAATTTGCAGATTCGCGCCGACAGCCTGGTGGACAAGGTGCTGTTCGACGGCAAACGTGCGGTGGGTGTGCAACTGGCGAATGGCGAGCAATTACGCGCCAACGAAGTGATTCTTTCGGCGGGCAGTTACGGCAGCGCGGCGATCCTGTTGCGCTCCGGTATCGGCCCTGGCGACGATCTGCGCGCACTGGACATTGAGCCGGTCGCCGAATTGCCGGTCGGGCAGAACCTGGCGGATCACCCGTTCTATTACAATGCCTACGCCGCCAAACCCGACCTGATCGGTCGCCAGTCGCCGGCCATCGGCGCCAAGCTCTGGACCCACAGCCGCAGCGCCGAGCACGGCGATCTGGATATTCACATCACCGCGACCCACCTGTTCCCCCATGACCAGAGCCCGACCCAGGTGGGCTTCGTGCTCGCGGTGGCGCTGACCCGGCCGCTGTCCCGAGGCAAGGTTACGCTGGCCAGCCGCGATCCGTCGGTGGCGCCGAATATCGATCTGAATTTTCTCGCCGAGCCCATGGACCGCCAGCGCCTGCTGGACGGTATTCGTCTGGCACGGCGGATCGGTGCGACCGCGCCGCTCAAGGGTTTGATTCACTCGGAGCTGAATCCGGGGCAGGGCAACGACTCCGACGACGCCTTGCTGGCCAGCGTCAAAGCCACGCTCGACACCTATCACCACCCGACCTCGACCGCGCCGATGGGCCGGCCGGGCGATGCCATGGCCGTGGTCGACCTCGAAGCCCGAGTAATCGGCGTGCAGGGCCTGCGGGTGGTCGACGCTTCCATCTTCCCGGACGTGCCGTCCGTTGCCACCAACCTCACCGTGATCGCCACCGCCGAAAAAATCGCCGGTCTCTACGCCTGAATCCAAGGAAGCTTTCGCCATGAACAACACCAAGGTTTTGAACTGGATCGACGGCCTGTGGCTGGATTCCGGTGACTACAAAGACTCCATCGACCCAGCGACTTATGAGCTGATCGGTCGCTACGCCGAAGGCGGACTGGCCGAAGCGCAGCAAGGCATCGAAGCTGCACAACGAGCCTTCACGCAGACCCCATGGAAAGACGACAGTCAACTGCGTGCCCAAGTGCTGCTGGAACTGGCGGACGTCTTTGAACTCAACGCCGCCGAGCTGATCGACACCCTGGCGCTGGAGAACGGCAAGATCCGTCCCGAGGCCGCCTTTGAAGTCGGCATGGTGCCGTCCAAATTGCGCTATTACGCCGCGCTGGCCCGCACCGAATATGGCCGCGCCGCGCAACCCCGGCCCGGCAAGATCTCCCTGGTGATCCGCCAGGCCGTCGGTGTCGCGGGCATCATCGTGCCGTGGAATTCGCCGGTGGTGCTTATGATCCGCTCGCTGGCGCCGGCCTTGGCCGCCGGTTGCACCACGGTGATCAAGATGCCGGGGCAGACCGCGCAGACCAACGCGCTGGTGGCGCGGATCATGAGTGAAGCACCGTCGCTGCCGCGCGGCGTGATCAACCTGTTCAGCGAGCAGGGCGCGACCGGTTCGATTCATCTGGTGGAGTCGCCAAAGGTGCCGGTCATCAGCTTCACCGGCAGCACCGGCACAGGGCGGGCGATCTCGGCAGCGGGGGCGCAACACCTCAAGCGTTTCGGCCTGGAACTGGGTGGCAAAACGCCGATGCTGGTGTTCAACGACGCCGACCTCGACGCCGTGGCGCCGACGCTGGTCAAGGCGCTCACGGTGTTTTCGGGACAGTTCTGCATGACTGGTTCGCGCCTGCTGGTACAGCGCGACATCGCCCACGTATTGACTGAGCGCCTTGCCGCTCGACTTGAAGCGGTGCGGGTCGGGCCGGCGGCGGATCCGGACAGCGACATGGGACCGCTAATCGACAAACCGAACGTGCAGCGTGTCAATCAGGTGGTGGAAGAGGCGATTGCTGCCGGTGCGCAAGTCATCGTGCGCGGTGGGCCGGTGACTGAAGGGCCGCTGGCCAAGGGCGCGTTCTATCGGCCGACGCTGCTACGGGTCAGCGATCCGGAGATGGCCATCGTCCAGCGCGAAACCTTCGGCCCGGTGCTGACCCTACAGGTGTTCGATAGCGAAGCCGAGGCCATTGAACTGGCCAACAACAGCGAATTCGGTCTGGCCGCCAGCGTCTGGACCCGCGACATCGACCGCTCGCTGCGGGTCGCCCGTGAGCTGGAGGCCGGCACGGTGTGGGTCAACGACTGGGCGGTGGTCTACGACGAGTTCGAGGAGGGCGGTTTCAAACAGTCGGGGCAGGGGCGTCTGAACGGTGTGGCAGCGATGGATGATTTTGTCGAGTACAAACACATCGCGCTCAATCCCGGTCGGCGTCAGGAGTGACCGCGATGCGATTATCCCGACCGTGGATCGTCGCGCTGTTGTCGGGGGCGCTGAGTGCGTCCCCGGCCTATGCCGCTGGCGAACAACCGCTGACTTTCACAAGGACTGATCCGGTGTCTCAGGACAAACTCTACGACGCGCTGCTCGATGCGCTTTACGCTACGTTCGGCAAGCATCCGGGCTTTCGCGCGACCCATGCCAAAGGTCTGTTGGTGAACGGGACTTTCACGGCTTCACTTGCGGCGGCGAGTCTCAGCCGTGCGGCCCATTTGCAGGGGAAACCGGTGCCGGTGGTCCTGCGGTTCTCCAACTTCAGTGGCGTGCCGGCCACGGTTGACGGCGACCCGATGGCCAGCCCGCGCGGGCTCGCGGTGCGTTTCAAGCTGCCTAACGGCGAGTTCACCGACATTGTCGGCCATTCGTTCGACGGTTTTCCGGTGGCCACGCCTCTGGAATTTCTCGGCTTCCTGAAAGGCATCGCTGCAACGGTCGCCACACCGCCGGATCCGCAGCCGTTGCAGGCTTTTCTGGCAGAGCATCCGAGGGCCAGACACTTTCTGGAAACGCCGAAACCGGCGCCGTCGAGCTACACCAGCATCGAATACTTCGGCGTGAATTCGCTGGTTTTCAGCAACCATGAAAACCAGGAGCAGATCGTTCGCTATCGCATCGAACCGTTGACCGGCCAATCGCTTATCGGCGACCAGGAAGCCGCCCGCATGCCAGCCGATTATTTGCAGGATGAAATGACGGCGCGACTGGCGAAGGGCCCCGCGCAGATGCGTCTGATCGCGCAACTGGCAGCGTCGGGCGACGTGGTCGAAGACGGCTCGATCCCATGGCCAAGAAACCGCCGCGAAGTCGAACTGGGCCTCTTCACCCTCGATTCGCTGGTGCCCGCCGAAGACCAGCAAGCCGCCCAGCAACGCCTCGACTTCAGCCCCGGCCGTTTGCTCGACGGCATCGCCCTGAGCCGCGACCCGATGACCCTGGCCCGCGACCGCATCTACCAGCGCGCCGTGCTGCGGCGCCAGCAACCATGACCACCGAGGCCGGCGCCCGCTGGAAGCAATGGCTGGTGTCATGGCTGATCGTGTGGCCGCTGTCGGTGTCCATGCCATGGGCACTGGCGGCGCTGCTGGAACTGGCGGATCTGCGATTGCCGGGGTGGTTGTTCAAGATGCTGGTCGCCGGGTTGATCTCGTTCAACATGGTGTATTGGCTGATGCCGCAGAGTTCGCGGTTGATGGCGCGGTGGTGGGTGCGCTAAGTGTTTCGGGCCTTACTCGGTGGTGTCAAAAGCCTCGTGGTAGCTGACGACTCCGACCGGCAATTCTCCGTCAAACGCCAACGCCTGAAAGTATTCCGCCGGAATCCCCGGCAACTCCAGGCCTGCATGAGCCTTGAGTCGCGCGAGGGCCTGATCGGCGGCGCTTTCGAGTCGTGCTGCGAGCAGCCGTTCGAGCTGAAGATGGGCGTCCGGATCCATCGCCTGCACGCCGCTTTCCCAGCGGGAAATCGTCGACTGGGTGACCTTGAACAACTCGGCGGCATGGCTCTGCTTGACGCGGTGCAGCACTCGCCAGCGACGCAGGGCGATGCCGGGCAGACTGGGCTTCAACAAGGTGTCGGACATGGCGATGGATCGCAAAAGGAATGCGGGCCGACAGTCTGAAGACTGTCGGCCCGTGCTGCAAATCGACGCGATATCAGGTCATTCCGGCAGCTTGGCAATCACCTTGATCTCGAACTGAAAGCCATACAGCCAGGTCACGCCGACCGCCGTAATGGTCGGATGCGGCGCCTCGCCCCAGAACTCGGGCACCACTTCCCAGATGGTTTCGAAGGTCGATTGCGGGTCGACCATGAATACCGTCACGTCCACCACGTCATCGAAACTGCCGCCGGCCGCGCCGAGGATCGCATTGAGATTGGTGAAGGCCAGTCGCACCTGTTGCTTGAGATCCGGTTCCGGCGAGCCGTCCTCAAGGCTGCCGACCTGGCCTGAGACAAACAGAAAGCCGTTGGAACGAACCGCCGGGGAATAGCGGTTGCGCTCGTAAAGGGCATGGCGTCCGGGCGGGAAAACCACGTCGCGTTTTGGCTGGGCAACGGTCATGGGGTTTCTCCTTCAATGGGTTGAAAACCGGTGATGGAGCAACTGTAGGGACTTGCCTCGGCGCGATAAACGCGCAACCTTGGCGATCACTGTTTGCAAATACCAAACAATCGAGCCCCTGTCAGAGGTGGGATATGGACCGTTTTGACGCGATGCAAGCTTTCGCCCGGGTGGTGGAGGCGGGCAGTTTCACCAAGGCCGCCGAGACCCTGCACATGAGCAAGACCACCGTGACCCAGCTGATTCAGCAACTGGAGGCGCGGCTGCGAGTGAAGTTGCTCAACCGCACCACGCGCAAGGTCAACGCCACGGCGGACGGCGCGGTTTATTACGAGCGGGTGATCAAGTTGCTGGCGGACATGGACGACGCCGAGACCAGTCTTCCCGGTGCGGCGGCGCAGCCCAAGGGACGCTTGCGGGTCGATGTGCCCAGCCCCCTGGCCAATCTGATTCTGGTGCCGGCTCTGCCCGAGTTTTGCGCGCGGTATCCGGAGATCCAGATCGACATGGGCGTCAGCGACCGAATCGTCGACATCATCGATGAGAACGTAGATTGCGTGGTGCGCGGGGGCGAGCTGCGGGATCAGTCACTGATGGCCCGGAAGGTGGCGGATCTTCAACTTGGCGTGTACGCCGCGCCGAGTTATCTGGCCCGCTCCGGCACCCCGATGCATCCCCGTGAACTGGAAGACAGCCATCATCGGGTGGTCGGTTTCCTTTGGGCACGCACCGGCAAACCGGTGCCGTACGCCTTGCACAATGAACACGAAGACTTGCAGATCAAGGGCCGTCATGTGCTGGCGGTCGATGACGGCAATGCCTATTTGTCGGCGGGCCTCGCGGGGCTGGGCGTGTTGTGGTTGCCCAAGTACATGTCCAAAGCACACGAGGCGAGCGGTGATCTGGTGCCGCTGTTCGAAGACTGGCGCCTTGATCCGATGCCGCTTTACGTCGCCTATCCGCCGAACCGCCATATCAGCCGCAAGCTGCGGGTGTTTATCGACTGGATCGCCGAAGTGATGGCCCGTCACGCACCGGTCATGGATCGCTCAGGTTCGCCAGCAGCCATTCGGTAAAACTGCGGGCCATCGGATCGTTTTCGCTGTCGCGGTGGGTCAGCAGCGCCCAGTTCGGGCCGCGAATGGTCTCGTCCACCAAGGGCTGCAACAGCCCGTCAGCCCGAGCCTTGCGGCTGAGCAACTGGCTGACCAGCGCGATGCCGAGCCCGCCGCATGCAGCGTCCAGCAGCAGGCCCGGATCAGAGAAATTCAAACCCTGATCCTGCTGGCCGACATCGATCCCTGATTCAACCGCCCAATGGCTCCAGTCCATTTCCCGCTCGCCGTGCAGCGTCGTCCGCTGCGCGCTCGGCACGCTCAGCAGGCTCGGGTGGCACGCTGGATAGAGGCGGTCAGCGTGCAACACCTTGAAGCTGCATTCAGCCTGGGAACTGATGTCGTCGCGCACCGCCAGATCGATGGTCTGGGTCGCCATGTCTGGCACCTCATCGGTGCTGAAAATCCACAGATCGACCTGCGGATGCTGTCGCCGAAAATCCCCCAGGCGCGGCAGCAGCCAGTGCCGGGCAAACGCCGGCGTGGTGTTGAGCACCAGTTGATTGGGTTTCTGGTATTGCCCCAGCCGCCGGATGCCCACCGACAGTTGCTGCAGCATGGCCTGGGTGGTGCTGAGCAGATCGTGGCCGGCGTCGGTCAGGCTGACGCTGCGTCCGCTGCGGAAAAACAGCGGTTGCTCGAGGTACGCCTCAAGGCTGCGAATCTGCTGGCTGATGGCCGACTGCGTGAGGCTCAGTTCCTCGGCGGCCTTGTGAAAACTGCCCAGCCTTGCGGCGGCTTCGAAGCCGCGCAACGAGCTGAGGGGTGGCCAGTGTTTCAGCATGATCGATAAGTTCCTCTAATCAGTTTTCCGCTAAATCCATCGTTTGTTTGCCCTTCAGACCGCCATTAGCATGCACGTCAACGCCGCCGAGGCTGTTTTCATTGAACACAATGGCTTAACTCAAAGGGCTTTTTACCATGCAGCAGAACAAAAACAACAACAGCGGTTGGATGATGCCGGCAGAGTGGGTGACGCACGCGGCGACCTGGATGGTCTGGCCCCACAATCAGGCCCTGTGGGAGTCGGGCTGGGGCGTCACGTTGCCGTTGGTGCAGGAAGATTTCGCCCGCGTCGCCAACGCCATCGCCCGGTTCGAACCGGTGAAAATGGTTGTCGATCCGTCGGCCATCGCCAGTGCAAAAGCCTTGTGCGGGCCGAACATCGAACTGATTCCGCTGGCCGTCAACGACAGCTGGTGCCGCGATTCTGGCCCGAGTTTCGTCGTTCACCCTGAGCAAGGTCTGGCGGGCGTGAGCTGGCGGTTCAACGCCTGGGGCGGCAAGTCGGCCCATGATCTGGACGAAAGCCTGGCGCGCCGCGTGCTCAATCACTTGGGCGGCGAGTGCTTCGGCACTGCGCTGAGCAACGAGGGCGGCGCGATCCACGTGGACGGCGAGGGCACGTTGATCACCACCGAATCGGTGCTGCTCAACCCCAATCGCAACCCCGGTGTGAGCAAGGCCGAGATGGAAGAAATCTTCAGCCGCCTGCTCGGCGTGAAGAAAACCATCTGGCTGCCGGGCGATCCGGATTACGTCACCGGCGACATGACCGACGGCCACGTCGATGGCGTCTGCGCCTTCGCTCGTCCCGGCGTGTTGCTGGTGGACGCGACTCACGATTGCAGCTCGGTGTACGCCGAAGTGGTGCGGGAAAACCGCCGCGCACTGGAGCTGGCCACCGACGCTCAGGGCCGCAAATTCGAGCTGATCGAGTTGTATGAAGCCACCGATGCCGTGGACACCGAAGCCGAAGTGTTCTGCGCCTCGTACACCAACTTCTACATCGCCAACGGCGCGATCATCATGCCGGCGTACGGCATCGAGGCCGACCATGTGGCGGCGCAAACCCTGGCCGAGGCGTTCCCAGGCCGTGAAGTGGTGCCGGTGCAGATCAATCACCTGGCCCATGGCGGCGGAGGTGTGCATTGCATCACCCAGCAACAGCCAGCCTGGCCGGTGGAGGGTTGATCGATGACGATATTGAAAGTCGCCACCACCCAGATGCCGTGCACCTGGGACCTGAAAAGCAACCTTGATCGCGCCGAGCAGTTGGTGCGTGAAGCGGCTGGGCAGGGCGCGCAAGTGATCCTGTTGCAGGAGCTGTTCGCCACGCCGTATTTCTGCATCGAGCAGAGCCATCAGCACATGGCGCTGGCCGAGGCGTACCGCGACAGTCAGGTGCTGTCGCGATTCGCCGCGCTGGCCCGCGAACTGGGCGTGGTGTTACCGCTGAGCTGGTACGAGAAGACCGGCAACGCCTACTTCAACTCGCTGAGCGTGGCGGATGCCGACGGGCGCCTGTTGGGCGTGTATCGCAAGACTCACATCCCCAACGCCATCGGTTATCAGGAGAAGGAGTATTTCAGCCCCGGCGACACCGGTTTCAAAGTCTGGGACACCGCGTTCGGCCGCCTCGGCGTGGGCATCTGCTGGGATCAGTGGTTCCCGGAAACTGCCCGCTGCCTGGCGTTGATGGGGGCTGAGGTGCTGCTGTTCCCGACCGCCATCGGCTCGGAACCGGGCTGCGCGGATCTGGATTCGCGCGACCACTGGCAGATGACCATGCGCGGCCACGCGGCTGCCAATCTGCTGCCGGTGATCGCCTCCAACCGGATTGGCCGCGAAGTGGCCGGCACCGATGCGGCGTTGCAAATGAATTTCTACGGCTCATCGTTCATCTGCAACCACAAGGGAAAAGTGCTCGCCGAAGCCGACCGCGCCAGCACCGGTGTCTTGGTGCAAAGCCTGGATCTGGCAGCCATGCGTGAAGATCGCCTGAGCTGGGGCATCTACCGCGACCGTCGTCCGGAAATGTACGGCGCATTGCTGAGCCAGGACGGCCGTCACCTTAACGCCCGCTGGAATCCTCAAGGAGTCTGATATGCCTACTTCACACAAGTGGTTGCTGGGCGCTCTGGGCCTGGCGCTGGCCGGCCTGATGCCGGCCGTGCACGCCGAAGACAAGACCTTACGGCTGTACAACTGGGCTGACTATTTCGCTGAAGACACACTGAGCAAATTCACCGCCGAAACCGGGATCAAGGTGATCTACGACGTGATGGACGGCAGCGAAACCCTGGAAGCCAAAATGCTCTCCGGCGGCAGCGGCTACGATCTGATCTTCCCCGGTGACACCGTGGCCGAACGGCTGATGCGCGCCGGCAGCCTGTTGCCGCTGGATCCTTCGAAGATCACCGCGATGAACGACATCGAATCGGGCCTGCAAAAACTGCGCAGCCATTACGAGCATTCGAACAAGGCCACCGTGCCGTACACCTGGGGCACCATCGGCCTGACCTACAACGCCGAGCAGATCAAGCAACGCATGGCCGACGCGCCGGTCAACAGCCTCGGCATGCTGTTCAAACCGGAGCTGGCGGCCAAATTTGCCGATTGCGGGATTTCGATGATCGACTCGCCGGACGAAGTGCTGGCCGTGGTGCTCAACTATCTGGGACGCGACCCGCGCAGCGCCAAGCCTGCGGATCTGGCGGCGGCCAGTGATTTGCTGATGAAGCTGCGGCCGTACATTCGCAAGTTCCAGTCGCAACCGGTGACCGATCTGGTCAACGGCAACCTGTGCCTGTCCCTCGGCTACAGCGGCGACATGACTCAGGCCCAGCGCACTTCGGACAGCGCCGGCAAGCAGACCCGCTTCCAGTACCGCGTGCCGCGTGAGGGCACCACGGTGTGGATGGACACCATGGCCATTCCGGTGGATGCCAAACACCCGGAATACGCCTACGAATTCATCAACTTCGTGATGCGCCCGGAAAACATGGCTGCGATCAGCAATTTCACCGGTTACCCGACCTCCAACGCCAAGGCCCGGCCAAACGTGGATGAGGCCATGCGCAACAACCCGGACATCTACCTCGACGAAGCGACCTATGCTCGTCTGATACCGGGCAAGGACATTCCCCAGGCTGACATGCGCGCCCGCATGCGCACCTGGACCAAATTCAAGACTGCCACTGCCAAGTGATTTTTCCGGGCCGCCCCGGCGGCCCCTTACCCATCAGGAACGTACACATGCCGACTCGTCGCGAGTTCATCAAACAGGTTTCAGTCGCCGTCGGTGCAGGCGCTGCCGTCATGGGTCTTGGCCTGTCCCCGGCGCGGGTACTGGCGGCCAGTGAAGGTCGCTGGTTCATGCCCGACGAGGGCGACAAGCACGAACGCGCCTACATGGCCTTCGGCGCGCAGGACGCCATCTGGGAAGACTTCACCGAAGACGTCCAGGAAGCCCTGGGCCGAATCGCCCGCGCCATCGCCCGCTATGAACCGCTGACCATCTACTGCCGCAGCGGCGAGCGCAGCCTGGCCGAAGAGATTTGCGGCAGCTCCAACATCACCTACCAGATCGCCAACCTCGACGACATCTGGATGCGCGACATCAGCGCCAACTTCGTCATCGATGACAAGAACGGCCTGGGCGCGGTGGACTTCAACTTCAGCGGCTGGGGCAACAAGCAACAGCATTCGAAGGACGCGAAGATCGCCAAACGCGTGGCGGCCGATGCGCAGGCGACCTACCAGCGCAGCGAACTGGTGGGCGAGGGCGGCGGCATCGAAGTCGACGGTCACGGCACCGCGATCATGACCGAAAGCTGCTGGGTCAACGAAAACCGCAACCCCGGCTGGAGTAAGGCCGACGTCGAGGCGGAACTGAAAGCACGCCTCGGTCTGCGCAAGATCATCTGGCTGCCGGGCATCAAGGGCAAGGACATCACCGACGCCCACGTCGATTTCTACGCGCGCTTCGTCACGCCCGGCGTGGTGATCGCCAACCTCGACACCGACCCGCGCTCCTACGACAACAAGGTCACCCTGGCGCACCTGGAAATCCTGAAGAAAGCCACCGACGCCGACGGTCGTCCGTTGCAGATCCACACCGTGTCGCCACCGCTGAAACCGCGCAAGACCAAGTTCAACAAGGACAACGACGATTTCGCGGCCGGTTACATCAACTATTTCGTGATCAACGGCGCGGTGATCGCTCCGGAGTTCGGCGACAAGGACGCCGACAAGAAGGCCTTCGACCTGCTGAAAAAGCTCTACCCGAACCGCGACGTGGTGCAGATCAACATCGACGCCATCGCGGCCGGTGGTGGCGGGATTCACTGCGTGACCAGTCACCAGCCGGCGTAAGGCTCAGCTTCTGCGCACCGCCACGCATTTGATTTCCACCAGCAACCCCGGGTGAGCCAGTTGGCTGACGCCGATGCAGGTCCAGGCGCAGAAGCCTTTGGGGAATACGCGGTTCTTCACGTCACGAAACACCGGCATGTGTTGGCTCATGTCGACGTGATAGGTGGTCATCTCCACCACATCGTTGAAGGTGCAGCCACCGGCCTTCAGCACTTCGTCGAGGTTTTCCCAGGCGCGGATGAACTGTTGCTCGGGGTCTTCGATGACCTTCAAGTCAGCCGTCCGGCCCACCTGACCGGCGCAGTAAAGCGTATCGCCGACCAGAACCGCCGGAGCGTATCCGGCGCGTTCCACGATGGGTTTCATGGAGTCGGGGATGATGATTTTGCGATCGGGCATCGAGTTTTCCTTCAGTGACGGATTTCAGCGACCGTGCGCGGTCGCTGCCAACTGCTCGGTATCCACTCGCACGAATACCGAATCACCCACTGCCGTCAGCACATCCCCGGCGTAGACCTCGCAGATCACCCGGGTTTTGCGTCCGACTTCTCCCTCGACTTTCGCCTTCAGTGTCAGCGGGACACCCATCGGCGTCGGTTTGATGAACTTGATGCCGAGGTTGCCGGTGACGCAGTTGATGCGTGGCTGGCTTTCGGGTTCGCGTTGCTCGGCCCGGTAGTGATAAGCCATCGCGGTCCAGTTGGAATGGCAGTCCACCAGCATCGCGATCAAACCGCCGTAGACCAGTTCCGGCCAGCCGCAGTATTTGGCCTCGGGCACATGCTCGGCCATGACGTGCACGCCGTCCTCGTGCCAGAAACTCTTGATGTGCAAGCCGTGCGGGTTGCTGCTGCCGCAGCCGAAACAAACGCCCTCGGGGGCGGCGGTGTCTTGCAGGGAGGTGTCTTGGGTGGACATGCTGGGGTCATCCTTAAACTGTTAGCCGAACCGGGCGGATTCTAACCCCGAATAAAGGACGCAGCTCGATCAATGCGATTGTTCGCTCAAAAGGCGCGGGACTGGCCGAGCCAGGGGGGGCAGCTTTACGTCAGATCAACAATCCCGGCGTATCGGGGCGCATCAGCCACGTTGCGCCAGATTGCGTTGAAACTCTTCGAAACTGCAGGGCAGCGTCGTGGCCTTGCGTTTTTTTGACTTGTCGCGCTCGTCCGGCAGTTGATCGCTCAATTCCCAGACCTCGAGCATCTTTGCGTATTCGAAAGCATGGCGCGGGTCGATCTGAATCCACTGCTGGAACGCCTGGCGTTCGTCGGGCGTGCAGGTTTCGTCTTGCAGGCGCATGCACCAGTGCGCCGCTTGCGTCAGGATTTCATCATCTGCGTCGTTCATTGACGGGTTCCAGAAGGGGCGAAGACTGCAGTTTACGTGGGTGCTTGCAAAAAAAACGTCAAAGCACGTCGAGTATTTAAACGGTTAGTGAACGTTTGACGGACAAAAAACGCCGCCAATGGACAGATCGCGCCATGATTTCCGGGCTTCGCCGATTTGTCATATTCCGTCACATTTCAATGCAGATAGTGGGCAGCCCAACCTGTTTCCAGTGAGGCTGCCCCGTGTATCAACGTCTTGTGTGTTCGCTGTCCGTGCTGAGTCTGTCCATTGCTGCCGCCCAGGCCGCCGATCTCGATACCCCGCGCCTGGCAGGCATCGACAATTTTCGGGATATCGCAGGCACCACAACCCCCTATTCCACGGCCCATGACGGCACAATGCGCGCCGGTGTGTTCTACCGCTCCAATGCCCTGACGCCGACGGCGGCGGACCTGGCGACCCTCAACGGTCTGGGGATCAAGTCGGTGTACGACCTGCGCACGCCCAGCGAAATTGCCAGCACGCCGGACACGATGCCAAGCGGTGCGACCTACCAGAACATCGACATCATCGGCAGCACCACCTCCGGCGCGAACATCACCACCGTGTCGTTCAAAAGCGCAGCCGATGCGATTGCGATGATGCAGGAGACCAACCGCGCGTTCGTCAGCGATGCCGGTATGCGTGGTCAGTTCGGTGCGCTGTTCAATGAACTGGCCGGTGTCGACGGCGCCGCGCTGTTCCATTGCACCGCCGGCAAGGACCGCACCGGCTGGACCGCTGCCGTTCTGTTGAGCATCGCCGGCGTGGATAACGCCACGATCATGAGCAACTACCTGGCGACCAACGACTACACCGCCGCGCGGGTCGCCAAAACCCTGGCGATGATGCCGCCGAGCATGGCCGCGATCTACGCGCCGCTGCTGGGCGTCGAGGCCAGTTACCTGCAAGCGGGTCTGGATCAGGTCACCGCGCAGTACGGCAGCATGGACAACTACCTCAAGCAGGGGCTGGGTCTGTCCCAGGAAACCATTTATGTACTGCGCGGCAAAATGGTCGAGTACAACAGCCTGCCGGGTCAGGCGGGGCTGATCGGCAACGCCGCCGCCGGTGCGCAGCTGTTGCAGGAATTGCAGAACAGCAAGCTCTCGGGCACTTACAGCGCCTACAACTACTACCTGCAATCGGCCATCGACGCCGGCACCCTTAGTGGCGTCGAGTCCACGGTCGGCGGTCAGGTACATGCGGATGCGGCCAGTTATCTGCTGCGTCAGAACGCAATGATCGAACAGGCCGCCGCGCCATTCGCCAGCGGCACTGACCTCAAGGTCGGTCAATACCGCTTGTGGAGCACCGCGCTCGCCGGTTACCTGGGCACCGACGGTTCGGCCCATGCGCAAAGCAGCAACGAACACAGTCAGGGCCTGATGGTTGGCGTCACGCAGCGCTTCTCCGAACAACTCAGCGCTCGCGGCGGCATCGGTTACAGCAAAGGCTCGGTGGGCGGCGCAGGCGGCGAGGCTGACACCAATTTCACCTTCCTCGACCTTGGCGCCCGTTATGGTTTCACCAGCCTGGAACGTGGCCTGTTTGTCGATGCCAATATCAGCGCCGGTTACGTCGACTACGACAGCAAACGCGACCTCGGTGGCGGCCTCGGCTCGGCGAAGGGCGACACCCACGGCAATCTCAGCGGCGCCACGTTGGCACTCGGTTATCGGATGCCGATGAACGATGTGGTTCTGGAGCCGAGCCTTGGCGTGCGGGTCAGCCGTCTGGACCTGTCAGGCTTCCAGGAGAAGGGCAGCGAATTGGCCCTTAATGTCGATGACATTCAGGAAACCCGCCGCAGTGCGGTGGCCAATCTCGACGTCTCGTTCGCCCCGATGTCGATGGGCGCGTGGCAACTGGTGCCGGGCGTGCGGGTCGGTTACGAGCATGTGCTGGGCGATCATCAGGTCGACAGCGAAGGGCACCTGCTGGGGCTGGATATCGAGCAGCGCGCGGCGTTCGATAACCGCGATCAGTTCAGCGGGGGTGTCAACCTGATGGCCAACCTCGGTGCTCTGAGCCTTGGTGCGGAAGTCGGTGCCAGCGGTGGCGGCGACAGCCATGGTTTCAGCGGCGGGCTCAAGGCCAGTTACCAGTTCTGATCAACTGAAGGTGAAGGAAAAGGATTGCCTCAGCGCAATCCTTTTCGAACCTCGGCCGGGCTCACGCCGTAGGCATTCTGGAAATACTGGCTGAACCGGCCGACATTGCTGAAGCCCAATCGCAGCGCCACCTCAGTCACCGACGGCGAAACGCCCTGACGCAACGTTTCGTAAGCGCGCTCCAGCCGCACCTGCCGCTGATACCCGACAATCGACATCCCGGCAAACCGTCGAAACCCTTCCTGCAATGCGCGCAGGCTGACGTTGGCCAGCCGCGCCAGATCCGTGCCACTGATCTGAATCTCGGGATGCGCCTGAATGTAATCGATCGCCTGCCGCACATGCCTGGGCGCAATCAATGCCTCTGGACGGCGCAAGGCCTGGCTGAAATTGTGCGGCCAGGCTTCCAATACCGCGTCCACCAGCATCTCCCGCAGCCGTGACGGCATCAGCGAGCCAGCGTTCAACAGCAGATCGAATTCCGCACCGGTGGCCAGATCGATCAGCGCGCGAATGCCCTGAAACGCCGGGCTGTTCAGATCCACCCTCGGCTCGAAATGCAGCTTGTGCACGATCGGTTTGCCCAGCAGGGTCGACAGCCGTTCGGTGAGCGCCGCACGGCTGATCGACATGCCGTGCTGGGCATGATTGTCGATAAAACGCATCGAACGCAGGTCAGCCTTGTCGATGGCCAGCCCTACATCGCTCAGCCCCACGGAATCATGGTTGAATACGATCTTGCCGGCGGTGGGAATGACGAAGGTGATTTCATCGAACGGCTCGGGGAAGGCGACGGTGAAATCGCCCCGGTAATGCATGCGCCGGAAACTCACGCCTTCGTACCGCCCGTAAACGCCGCCAATGATGATGTCTTTGGGCGGCGGTGGTGTGTCGCCATAACGGTTGCCGAACATTCGCGAGAACAGGGCGCCGAAGTCGTCACTGGCCATGTTGTCGGATCGCAGGATGAGGGTCTGGCGCGTCGGGCTTGAGTACACCGGGAGGGTCACCTTGGTGGTCGGGGCATCGGGGCGCGACGACGTTACCAAGGGAGAATGACGCCGATGTGACAACGTTCGATGCTGTGCGTGAACGCCACGCACAGCATCGAACGGAGTTGGGTCAGGTGTGATGAATGTCCCGATCCTTGGTCTCCGGCATGAAGAAGATCCCCAGAATCGCCGTCATCACCGCAATCACGATCGGGTACCACAAGCCGTAGTAGATATCCCCGGTGGCCGCGACCATCGCAAACGCCACCGTCGGCAGGAACCCGCCGAACCAGCCGTTGCCGATGTGATACGGCAGCGACATCGAGGTGTAGCGGATGCGCGCCGGGAACAGCTCGACCAGCCACGCGGCAATCGGACCGTAGACCATGGTCACGTAGATCACCAGAACGGTCAGCAGGAGCAGCACCATCGGGTAATTGGTCTTGGCCGGGTCGGCTTTTTCCGGGTAACCGGCTTCTTTCAGCGCGGCGCCGAGGCTGGCGGTGAAAGCGTCGTTACGGGTCTTGAAGTCAGCGGCCGGCAGGGTCGTGCCTTCGAAGCTTTCGATGACTTTGTCGCCGATACGCACCTGGGCCACGGTGCCCGGTTCCGCCACCACGTTTTCGTACGGGATCGCCCGTTTCGCCAGGATGGTTTTCGCCAGATCGCACGAGCTGGTGAATTTGGCCTTGCCCACCGGATCGAACTGGAACGAGCACTGGTCGGGGTTGGCGATCACTTTGACCGGGTTCTTCTCTTGGGCGACGAATACGTCGGGATTACCGTACTGGGTCAGCGCGTGGAAGATCGGGAAGTAGGTCACCGCCGCCAGAATGCACCCGGCCATGATGATGCCCTTGCGCCCGATGCGGTCGGACAGGCTGCCGAAAATCACGAAGAACGGCGTGCCGATCAGCAGCGAACCGGCGATCAGCAGGTTGGCGGTCTGCGGGTCGATCTTCAGTGTTTGCAGCAGGAAAAACAGCGCGTAGAACTGCCCGGTGTACCAGACCACCGCTTGGCCTGCGGTGCCGCCGAGCAGGGCCATGATCACGATTTTCAGGTTGTCCCAACGGGCGAAGGACTCGGTCAGCGGGGCTTTCGACGACTTGCCTTCTTCCTTCATTTTCTTGAACACCGGCGACTCGTTCAGCTGCAACCGGATGTACACCGAGACCGCCAGCAGCAGGATCGACAGCAGGAACGGAATCCGCCAGCCCCAGGCCTCGAACGCTTCGGTGCCCAGCGCGGTACGGCAGGCGAGGATCACCAGCAACGACATAAACAGACCCAGGGTCGCGGTGGTCTGAATCCAGGAAGTGAAATAACCGCGCTTGCCCTTGGGCGCATGCTCGGCCACATACGTTGCCGCGCCGCCGTACTCGCCGCCCAGCGCCAGGCCTTGCAGCAGGCGCAGGGTAATCAGAATGATCGGCGCCGCGACTCCGATGGTCGCGTAACCGGGCAGGAAACCCACAATCGCCGTCGACACACCCATGATCACAATCGTGATCAGAAACGTGTGCTTGCGCCCGATCATGTCACCCAAGCGTCCGAAAACAATCGCCCCGAACGGCCGCACCGCAAAACCGGCGGCAAAGGCGAGCAGGGCGAAGATAAACGCCGTGGTCTCGTTCACCCCGGCAAAGAAGTGCTTGGCGATGATCGCCGCCAGGGAGCCGTAGAGATAAAAGTCGTACCACTCGAACACCGTGCCGAGGGACGACGCAAAGATGACCTTGCGTTCCTCTCGGCTGACGCTGTGGTGCGGGGCACTGCCGGTGGACATGCTGTCGAGTACTGCCATGGGTGTTCTCCGTCGTGCTTGTTTTTGTAGGCCGGAGCACTTCATCAACGTCGCGTACCCAAGGCCTGTGGCGGATGCCGGTTCAGGTATTTCGTGGAGCGTGCACAGAATCACGACCTCGCGGGAGGGCGGGGTTTCATTGAGCATAATTGGGATTGGGGGGATATCCAGTGGCGGGGATTGATCGACTGCTGCGGGGGCGGCAGGAGAGACCTGCCGCCAAGGGCCTTATTCCGTTGGCACAACGTTATCCAGTACCTGATTCACCGCCAGTTCCGCCAGCATCACGATTTGCGCGATGCCCTGCGCGGTTTTGCGGTGGGGGCCTTGGAGGAGGTCGACGAAGTTGTTGAGCATGACGTTGGCCGAGCCCAGGGTTTCGACGGCGTCGGCGAGCAGGGATTCGTTGTTGCTGGCCGGGTTGGCCTGGTAGAGGCGGTTGGGGTAGTAGGGCGCGGCCATCATGTGGGCTGATATCGGGCCGAGGTGGTAGTCGAGGGCGCGGTTGGCGGCTTCGTTGAATCTCTTGGAGTCAGGGCATTCGTAGGGGGAAGTTGGGTCGGTGATGCTGGACGGTTCGGTGACCGGAGGATTCGGCGTTACTTTGAACATGGTGATGTGCCTCGTTGAGGCTGCAACCGTCTCGCTGTTAAACGGAAGGTGGCAGCTGTGCGCAAGTTAGCAGACCGGTCATCACCAAACCCGGCGCACCCGAAGGTGCCATGCGCACAGCCACCGCAAAATGCAGGTAAAAACCTGACAAGGTGAGATGTGCAACCGTGGTAGATGAACCGGGCTGCTAAACCCGATCACTGGAAATCAGTGACCCGATCCAAGTTACCGACCGCCCCCAAGGCGCACAAGCCGGCGGATTCTGGCGTAGCGGTAGGCTCTGGCGCAAGGATTTGTAGGCATCCGGAAGCATTCCGACATGTCTTTAAACGGCGTGATTCAAACCTGTTTATCGATCCTCACCCAAGGAGGAGAAGCCTGACGCTTTACGCCCCAAAGCCATTCGTCGCCCGCCTCGCACTCATCACGCCGACGCTCGCTCAAAAGCTGCATGACCAAAACCATCAACACCCAAGACTTGCACATCGACCTGCATCCGCTGAACGAATCAGCCCTGTTCAAATGGCTGCTCGCCAGTTTCCTGATGGGTAAACCAATCCAAACGGGCAGGGTACTGTTTTGATTGCGTCGTCGATCTTCATCGGTTGCGCCGGCTGGAGCCTGCCCCGCGAATACTGGCCGGACTTCCCGGAGCAGGGCACCCACCTGCAACGCTATGCCGCGCTGCTCAATGGTGTGGAAATCAACAGCTCCTTTTACCGTCCGCACAAGCTGCAAACCTATGCCCGATGGGCCGAGTCGGTGGCGGACGGATTTCGCTTCTGCGTGAAGATGCCAAAGTCGATCAGCCATGAGCGACGCCTGCGGGACTGTGAGCGTGAGCTCGACGCCTTTCTCGAACAGTGCTCGGGGCTGCGCGATCATCTGGGTTGCCTGCTGCTGCAGTTGCCGCCGTCGCTGACGTTTGACGAAGCGCTTGCAGAGGCCTTTTTCATCGGCTTGCGCCAGCGTTATTCCGGGGCCGTGGTGTTGGAGCCGCGCCACGCATCCTGGGCCGCCGCCGAACTGTTGTTGATGGCGTATCGCATCGCACAAGCGGTGGTCGATCCCTCGCGCATCAGCACCGACACGGCTCCGTGCGGCTGGCCGGGCGTGCGCTACTGGCGGCTGCACGGTTCGCCACGGATTTATCACAGCCCCTATGATTCGGCGTATCTGGAAACGCTCGCCGGCGATTTGCAGGTGGCGGCTGTCGATGGCAT
The DNA here is from genome assembly GCF_057809295.1 of Pseudomonas sp. FG35. Lineage (NCBI taxonomy): Bacteria > Pseudomonadati > Pseudomonadota > Gammaproteobacteria > Pseudomonadales > Pseudomonadaceae > Pseudomonas > Pseudomonas sp. FG35. The sequence goes on from NZ_JBMDJR010000001.1 coordinate 192,179, forward strand.
CGATACCTGGTGCATTTTCGACAACACCGCCAGCGGCGCGGCACTCGGCAATGCGCTGGAGCTGCGGCGGATACTGGCGCAGGGCTGACACACCGCGTCGGGACTTCCCACCGGCGACCGGGTCTGTAAACTGGCCGCCCGAAACGGCGCGCGATGGCGCCGTCCTCACTGCCAGCGAAGGACTTTCTCATGGCCAACCAAGACATCACCTACACCCCGGATCCGGATGCAGACTCGATCTCTTCGGACGTCACCGAATTCAACGGCATCCTGATGTCGACCCAGATTCCGACCCGTGCCGACGGCAGCCTGGAACTGGGCGACGTCACCGCGCAAAGCGAATGCACGTTGCAGGCGCTGAAAGTGGCGCTGGAAAAGGCCGGCAGTTCGATGGATCGGGTGCTGCACCTGACCATTTATCTGACCGACATGGCTGATCGTGCTGCGTTCAATGAGGTGTACAAGCGCTTCTTCGCCAAGCCATGGCCGGTGCGCGCGGCGGTTGGCGTGGCGGCGCTGGCGGTTGAAGGGATGAAGGTGGAAGTGACGGCGATGGCCGCCAAGGCCTGACTTCAGCCCTGCTGAAAACCCTGTGGGAGCGGGCTTGCCCCGGGCGGCGATCCGACGATAGCGTCCTGTCAGCCAATACACCTCTAGCTGATATACCGCTATCGCTGGCAAACCAGCTCCCACAGGGAATGCGGTGCTAACGGCATTGTTGGCAACTGCCACCCGGCAGCACAGGCGTGCCGCCCACGCGTTTCGCGGCTACAATGCGCGCCTCGACCGTGACAGCCTGACTAAAAACTATATATGTCCTTGCCCAAACATCACCTGGAACTGCTCAGCCCCGCCCGTGACGTGGCCATCGCCCGCGAGGCCATCCTGCATGGCGCCGACGCGGTGTACATCGGCGGCCCGAGCTTCGGTGCGCGCCACAACGCGTGCAACGAGGTGAGCGAAATTGCCGAACTGGTGGAATTTGCCCGTCGCTATCACGCGCGCATCTTCACCACCATCAACACCATCCTGCACGACAACGAACTGGAGCCGGCGCGCAAGCTGATCCATCAGTTGTACGATGCCGGCGTCGATGCGCTGATCGTCCAGGACCTGGGCGTGATGGAGCTGGACATTCCACCCATCGAGCTGCACGCCAGCACCCAGACCGACATCCGCACCCTTGAGCGGGCGAAGTTCCTCGATCAGGCCGGTTTCTCGCAACTGGTACTGGCCCGTGAACTGAACCTCAAGGAAATCCGCGCGATCGCCGATGAAACCGATGCCGCCATCGAGTTCTTCATTCACGGCGCGCTGTGCGTGGCGTTTTCCGGTCAGTGCAACATTTCCCACGCGCAGACCGGGCGCAGTGCCAACCGGGGCGACTGCTCCCAGGCCTGCCGTCTGCCGTACACCCTGAAAGACGAAAAGGGTGGCGTGATCGCCTACGAAAAACACCTGCTGTCGATGAAGGACAACAACCAGAGCGCCAACATCCGCGCACTGGTCGAGGCCGGTGTGCGTTCGTTCAAGATCGAAGGTCGCTACAAGGACATGGGCTATGTGAAGAACATCACCGCCTATTACCGCCAGCGCCTGGACGACGTGCTCAACGACCGCCCGGACCTGGCCCGCGCCTCCAGCGGTCGCACCGCGCATTTCTTCATGCCGGACCCGGAAAAGACCTTCCACCGTGGCAGCACCGACTACTTCGTCAGCGAGCGCAAGATCGACATCGGCGCGTTCGATTCGCCGACCTTCACCGGTCTGGCGGTGGGCGTGGTCGAGAAAGTCGGCAAGCGTGACATGCAGGTCATCACCCACGAGCCGCTGTCCAATGGCGACGGCCTCAACGTGCTGGTCAAGCGCGAAGTGGTGGGTTTCCGCGCCAACATCGCCGAAGCCAAGGGCGAGTTCGAGGAAGAGGGCGAGAAGCGCTACCGCTACCGCGTCGAGCCGAACGAAATGCCGGAAGGCCTGTACAAGCTGCGCCCGAACCATCCGCTGAACCGCAACCTCGACCACAACTGGCAGCAGGCCTTGCTCAAGACTTCTGCCGAGCGTCGGATCGGCGTGAGCTGGCTGGCGAAGCTGCGTGAAGAGCGTCTGGAACTGACCGTGACCAGCGAAGAGGGCATCAGTGCCAGCGTTGCGCTGGAAGGCCCGTTCGGCGTCGCCAACAAACCGGAACAGGCGCTGGACACCTTGCACGATCTGCTCGGTCAGCTCGGCACCACCGAGTACCACGCGACCTCGATCAAACTGGATGCGCCCCAAGCGTTCTTCATTCCGAACTCGCAGCTCAAGTCGTTGCGCCGTGAAGTGATCGAAGCGCTGACCGCCGCGCGCGTTGCCGCTCATCCGCGCGGTTCGCGCAAGGCCGAGACCACGCCACCGCCGGTGTATCCGGAGGCGCACCTGTCCTTCCTGGCCAACGTCTACAACCAGAAGGCCCGCGACTTCTACCACCGTCACGGCGTGAAGCTGATCGACGCGGCGTACGAGGCACATGAAGAGGCGGGTGAAGTGCCAGTGATGATCACCAAGCACTGCCTGCGGTTCTCCTTCAACCTGTGCCCGAAACAGGCCAAAGGCGTGACCGGCGTGAAAACCAAGGTCGCGCCGATGCAGCTGATTCACGGCGATGAAGTGCTGACCCTGAAGTTCGACTGCAAGCCGTGCGAGATGCACGTGATCGGCAAGATGAAGGGCCACATCCTGAATCTGCCGCAGCCGGGCAGCGTGGTGGGGCATATCAGCCCTGAAGACCTGATGAAGACCATTCCTCGGGCTCCACACTGATTAGCAGGCAATAAAAAACCGGTGACGAAAGTCACCGGTTTTTTTATGCCTGCCAGAAACTCAACTGGCTTCGTAGCGCGATCCCGTTGCCGGCGCCGCTTCGCCGCTCAACGCATCGACCATCGGCGGATGGTCCTGCGCGGCCTGACGCAGATCCTCGGTCACTCGCAGCTCTGCGCCGGTTGGCGAGAAGGTCGCTGCCGCCGCAAACGGTGCCGGATTGGCCGGCACCGGACGCTTGCCGCGACGCCAGAAGAAGAACGTCACCATGGCCAGGTTGACCAGCGCGAAGGCCCAGAACAGGCCGGTTTCGCCATGGGCATTCATCGCCGGCGAGATCAGCAGCGGGCTCATCGCCGAGCCCAGCGAGTTGATCAGCAACATGCCCTGAATCATCGGCACCAACGTTTCGACCGGCGCACGGTCGGCCGCATGGCTGACCGCAACCGGGTACAGCGCGAACACGCCGCCACCTAACAGGAACAGCATCGCCGCGAGCAGGGCCGAGGACAGCGGCACCAGCACGATCACCAGCGACAGAACGGTGCACGCGGCGCAGAGCACGGTGAGCACTTGCAGGCGATCCTTGCGGTCGGACCAGCGCCCGACCGGGTATTGCAGCAGCATTGCGCCGAGGATCGTCCACGCCATCATGCTGCCGACTTCGCCCACGTTCAGGCCGATGCGTTGCAGGTACAGCGGCAGCAGGGTGTAGATCGCCGCGATGGTCACGCCGGAGCCGAAGCAGCCGACCAACCCGGTGGGCGAAACGCCAAGCAAGGCCCGAGGCTTGAGCGGTTCGACCTGTTCCAGCAGCGGCGAAACCCGCGGCAGGATCACGATCGGCAGCACCGACAGGGTTGCGAGCATGCCGGCGACCATGAACGGCGCGGTGTCGCCCAGCCCGGTGATTTTCCCCAAAAACGCCTGACCCAGCACGCCGGCGCCGTAGAGGACGATCATGTACAGCGCCAGCAGGCGGCCGCGAATCTTCGCGTCACCGGCCAGCAGCAGCCAGCTCTCGATCACCAGAAACACGCCGACCGTGGCCCAGCCGTTGATCAGGCGCAGCACGACCCAGCCCCAGGTGTCATAAAACAGCCCTTGCAACAGGATGGTCGCGGCGATCAGCGAGGCGAAGCTGCTGTAGGCGCGGATGTGGCCGATGCGCAGGATCAGCCGGTCGTTGAAGATCGCGCCCAGCGTCAGGCCGATGAAATAGGCCGAGGACACGATGCCGATCATCGTCGCCGATTCGCCGGCAGCGCCCAAACGCAGGGTGGTCAAAGAAGACAGAAAGCCGTTGCCCAGCGCAACAATGAACAGCCCGAGCAGGGGCGCCAGCGCCATGGCCAGCAAACGCGGTGTCATAAAAACCTCAAGTGATCGAACAGCGGAACGTGCGCCTCTGCGCATGCGAGTGCCAAGCCGAAGTGTGTTGAAGACAAACGACCGCCGAACGGGCAGGGCGATTGAGCCTGGCGCACTTCGTGAAAGTGGCCGGCTGTTCAAACCTGAGGGTTGTCATGGCTGCGGGCAGGCGCCGGTCGGGCGACTGCAAGAGGAGGCGCGATTTTAAGCCTTGTGTGGCGTTTGCCAAGGTTCCGGGCCTGCGACGTTGGGACGCAGGCCGGATCGATAACCCCAGGGCATTGACTGATCGTTCCCACGCAGAGCGTGGGAACGATCAAGGTCAACGGCGTGGGAGCGATCTCTGGATGGGTGCTAGCGTCGTTTGCGAGTAATTTGCTGCGGCGCCGGTTAGCATGGCGCCATAACAACGAGACGATGGACCCCACCTTGATCGAACGACGCCAATTCAGCGGTGGCATGAAAGGCAAGAACCTTCGCTACCTGAACGAGCCCGCCAGCGGGCCGGGACGCATGACCCGCACCGGGTTCGTGCTGCTGGAGCATTTTTCCCTGCCGGCCTTCACTCAGGCGCTGGACACTCTTGTCACCGCCAATCTGCTGCGCCCCGGTCTATTTTCCACGCGCACCTTTGGCCTGAGCGACGGCGAAGTGATCAGCGATCTGGGGCTGGTGATCCGCCCGGACTCGCGTCTGGAAACCAGCGTGTTGCAGGAACTGGATCTGCTGGTGATCTGCGGCGGTTACCGCACGGAATTGAAGGCGAGCGACGAGTTCATCAACCTGCTGAAAATGGCCGCCGAGGCCGGCGTGATACTGGCCGGGCTGTGGAACGGCGCGTGGTTCCTGGGTCGGGCAGGGGTGCTGGAAGGCTACCGCTGTGCGATTCACCCGGAGCATCGGCCGGCGCTGGCGGAGATTTCCAAGGCGACCCAGGTCAGCAGCGAACCCTACGTGATCGACCGCGACCGGCTGACCGCGTCCAGTCCGTCCGGCGCGTTCCACATGGCGCTGGACTGGATCAAAGGCCTGCACGACAAGGCTCTGGTGGAAGGCATCGAAGACATTCTGGCGTTCGAGGAGTCGCGCTACCGGCGGATCAAGCCGACCGAGAACCTCTGCGTCAGCGCGCCGTTGCGTGAAGTGGTGAAGCTGATGGACGCCAATCTGGAGGAACCGCTGGAGCTGGAGCAACTGGCGGTATATGCCGGGCGTTCCCGGCGTCAGCTGGAACGGCTGTTCAAGGAACAACTGGGCACCACGCCGCAGCGTTATTACATGGAGCTGCGCATCACCGAGGCCCGGCGTCTGCTGCAACACACCGAACTGTCTCAGGTGGACGTGCTGGTGGCGTGCGGATTCGTGTCGCCGAGCCATTTCAGCAAGTGCTACAGCGCCTATTTCGGTTATCGCCCGTCCAAGGAAAAACGGCTCGTCAAATGACGAGCCGTCTGGCGTGCCGCTTCAGAGGTGATCGGCGTCAATGATCGCCTGAGCGAAGGCTTTCGGGTCTTCCTGCGGCAGGTTGTGACCGATGCCGCCGTTGATCAGGCGGAACTGGTATTTGCCGGTGAAGCGTTTGGCGTAGTCCTCGGGCGCCGGGTGCGGTGCGCCGTTGGCATCGCCTTCCAGGGTGATGGTCGGCACGCTGATCGACGGTGCGGTGGCGAGTTTCTGTTCCAGTGCCTCGTACTGGCTTTCACCCTGCACCAGGCCCAGACGCCAGCGGTAGTTGAACACGGTGATGGCGACGTGATCCGGGTTCTGCAACGCCTTGGCACTGCGGTCGAACGTGGCGTCGTCGAAGGCCCATTTCGGTGATGCCAGTTGCCAGATCAGCTTGGCGAAATCATGGGTGTTCTTGGCGTAGCCTGCTTCACCGCGATCAGTGGCGAAGTAGAACTGATACCACCATTGCAGTTCGGCCTTGGGCGGCAGCGGGTTCTTGCCGGCGGCCTGATTGCCGATCAGGTAACCGCTGACCGACACCAGCGCCTTGACCCGCTCCGGCCACAGCGCCGAAACGATGTCAGCCGAGCGCGCGCCCCAGTCGTAGCCACCGAGCACGGCTTGCTTGATCTTCAGCGCATCCATGAAATCGATCACGTCACTGGCCAGCGCCGCCGGCTGACCGTTGCGCACGGTCTTGTCGGACAGGAAATGCGTGTCGCCATAACCCCGGGCGTACGGCATCAATACCCGATAACCCTTGGCCGCCAGCAGCGGCGCGACGTCGTCGTAGCTGTGAATGTCATACGGCCAGCCGTGCAGCAGAATCACCACCGGGCCATTGGCCGGGCCGGTTTCGGCGTAGGCCACGTCCAGCAGGCCGGCCTTCACATGCTTGAGCGGGCCGAAGGGCAGATCGGCCTTGACGCTGGCGGCTTCGGTCTTGACCGGCTCGGGGGCTGCGGTTTGTGCCTGGGCGAAGGCGCCGAATTGCAGCAGCGCGGTGGCTAGAATCGACAGGCCCAGCAGGCGACGACGGTTTTTCCCGGTGGTGACGGTGGCGTGTGGTGCGTGCTTCATGGCAAGTCTCCTTATGATCGGCGAGGGCCGGGTTCTGGCTGAACCCTTCGAATCTGGAGCCCATTAAAGACTGGCCACGTATCTGCGCTGTTTCCGTTTCCGCTGGCTGATGCGCGGGCATGTATCCGGGAGGCGTTCGTACACACTGCGATACAAACCAGCGGCCAACAAAAAGCCCCGAATGTTCGGGGCTCTCGCTGACCTTGGGCTTCAGGCCTGAGTGACGTGCTTGGGCCCGGCCAGTGCCCAGGCGATCAGCCCGAACAGCGGCACAAATACGATCAATACGATCCAGACGCCTTTGTTGCTGGCTTTCCCCTCACTCTTGCGCACCCGGTTGATCGCCCACAATTCGATGAGCAAAAGCACGACGGCCAGTACGATCCACGTGGTTTCAATTTGCATGAGCTACCTCCTGATGGTCTCTGGCTTAGGCGGGCCGTGGCACTCAGGGTTCATTAAATTTGCTGGATGGCCTGCCTGGCTCACGTGCACAAATGTTCTAAACCCATCGGCAAAGTCGCGGTAACTTAGACGTCCTTGACGAACAACCACTGCCTTCGGAGCCTTGCGTGGACAAACGCAACTGGATCGACTTGTCTCAGGATGCCGACACCGGGATCGAGTCGATTCGTGCCCATTTCCAGGGCCATGCCTACGATCCGCACTGGCATGACAGCTTTCTGGTGGGCGTCACCGAGCAGGGCGTGCAGCAGTTTCATTGCCGGCGCGTGCGCCATCTGAGTACGCCAGGCAAGATTTTCATGCTGGAGCCGGGGGAGATCCACGACGGGCACGCGCCGACGGAGGAGGGCTTCACCTATTCCATGCTCTACCTCGACCCGCACTGGCTGGAGCGTGAATTGCGCGTGCTGTTCGAGCATGCGCCGGATAACAGCCAGCTCGGGTTCACCGATACCCTGAGTCAGGATTCGCGCCTGTCCACGGCCATCAATCAGGCCTTCAACGCCCTGCATCAAGGCGACTTGCGCATCGTGCGTCAGACCGCCATCGACACCTTGCTCGGCGCGCTGACATCCCACCTCGACTGGCGCAAGCGTCAACCGTTCGATCCGCGCCTGCCACGCGTGGCCCAGGTGGCGCGGGACTATCTGCATGCTCATGCCTTTGAGGACATCGGGCTGGACGACCTGGCCCAAGCCTGCGGGGTCGATCGCTTTCGTCTGACCCGTGCATTCAAGGCCGCTTTCGGACTGGCGCCGCATGCGTATCTGATCCAGTTGCGCCTGGCCCGCGCCCGCCAGTTGCTGGCGCGTGGCGAAACCCCCGCCACCGTCGCCAGCGCCCTCGGTTTCGCCGATCAAAGCCATCTCGGGCGCTGGTTCCGCCGTGCCTATCACCTGACACCGGCGGATTACCGCAAGCGCTGCTCAAACCTTCCAGACTGAACCCCGCGCAACCGCGACCATGGTCTCCTGTTTTGATTCGGGAGTCCTGTCATGGAATCGTTGCTGCCTTTTCTGCTGTTTTCATTCGTTGCCTCGATCACCCCGGGGCCGACCAATATTCTGGTGATGAGCCACAGCTCGCGACGCGGTCTGACGGCCACCGTGCCGATCATCTTCGGCGCGTGTGTTTCGGCGGCGCTGGTGGTGTTGGTGGTCGGACTCGGCGTGGGAGAAACCTTGTTGCGCTATCCCCTTGTGCAACAGGCGATGGCCTGGGCCGGGGTGTTGTGGCTGAGCTGGCTGGCGTGGCAGATCTTTCGCAGTACGCCGCCGTCGCTGGACTCGGCGACAGCGGCTGATGACGGCCTCAGCGTTGTCGGTGCCGCGGGCCTGCAAATGATCAACCCCAAGGTCTGGATGATGGCCGTGGCGGTGGTGAGTGTGTTTGGCGGCAACGGCGACGACAGCGCGCGGATGCTGCTGTTGTCCGCGGTTTTTCTAATGGTCTGCCTGCCGTGCATGACGGCGTGGGCGCTGCTGGGCGTGGGCAGCGCGCGGTTCTTTGGCTCGCCACGGGCGTTTCGGCGCATGAATGCCGTGCTGGCGGTTTTGTTGTTGCTGTCGGCCTGGTTGGCGGTGTTGGTCTAGGCATCGCGGTTGGTCACATAAATTTGAAATGCCCGCCGTTGCCCCCCAGAATCGCGCCCCGATCCGGCCACCAGCGCCGGGCGTTCAGAGTGAAAGGGGTTGCGGTTGAACGAACAGACATTGTCCATGCGCCTGGAGCGGGTGGCGGCGCACGTGCCCGCCGATGCGCGGCTGGCCGATATCGGCTCGGATCACGGTTACCTGCCGGTGGCCCTGATGCGCCGTGGCGCGATCGCGGCGGCGGTGGCGGGCGAGATGGCCGAGACGCCGTTCCGTTCGGCGCAACGCACCGTGCGCGGAAACGATCTTGAGCAGCAGATTACCGTACGCCTGGCCAATGGTTTGATGGCCGTCGAACCGGAAGACGGGATCACGGCAATTACCGTGTGTGGCATGGGCGGCGAAACCATCCGCGACATTCTCGAAGCCGGCAAGGCGCGTCTCAGCGGCCGCGAGCGTCTGATCCTGCAACCCAACGGCGGCGAACAACCGCTGCGCCAATGGCTGATGGACAACGACTACCGAATCCTCTGCGAAGAAGTCCTGCGCGAGAACCGCTTCGACTACGAAATCATCGTGGCCGAGCGGGGCGGGCCGGTTTCCTATACCGCCGAGGAACTGTACTTCGGGCCGCTGCAGTTGCAGGCACGCAGTCCGGCGTTTGTCTCAAAGTGCCAGCACCGGTTGCGGCACAAGCAGCAGACACTGGCTCATTTCGGGCGGGCACGGCATGCCGTTTGCGAGCGCAAGGCGCAGGATCTGGCGCAGCAGGTGCGGTGGATCACAGACGTGCTGGCGTGACGCGGCTTACAGAAAAGGGGGGGGGCTCAAAGTGTTCCTTGTTCGCCATTGATTGCTGGCGAGACGATACTGGCTTTTTAATTCTCGGCTATCCTTGATTGATGGCATCGTGTCATCACTTTGTTCAAGGAGGAGCTTATGAGCAGAAAAGGCCGCTTTTTGCTGGTTATGGTGATCGCCATACTCCTCAGCGCCTGCATGCCACAAGGACCCTATCGAGTCAGGCCCGACCCGCCGCCAGGGGAGCACGGTCAACTAGTACCGAATCTTCATTTTGATGCGAGCAAATCCAGGCAGTGTAAAACCATCAATGCCACCGACAGCTGCATCAACTTCGTAGAATTCGATGAATTCGGCAATCCCTTCAGCCGTCAGCAGCTCAATACAGGCGTATCGGCTGCCAGTAAAGCCGCTACAGATAATGGGGATGTGGTTGTTTACATTCATGGCTGGCACCATACCTCCCGACCGGGGGATGAGGATGTTGATCACTTCCAGGAGCTGATCAACCGAGCCAATCTTTCCGGTGGCGGTCGAAGAACTGTCGGTGTGTATGTGTCATGGCGGGGCGATTCCATTGACACGGACATCCCTTTAGTAGGGCTCAGCAGTTATTTGCTGACATTCTGGGACAGAAAGTCGACTGCACATAACATTGGTGCTGGCGGTGGCGTTTCTGAATTGCTGAGAAAACTTTCGACTATTCGAGAGGAGAACCCCAAGTCTCGTCTGGTGATTATCGGGCACAGTTTCGGCGGCGCAATTCTCTACTCTTCGATATCCCAGACTTTGGGAGACCAGATTCGCCGGGATGCCAAAGGTGGAGCCGGTGCGAAGATGTTGTCTGTAGCCGATCTTGTCGTTTTGGTTAACCCCGCATTTGAAGCCATGCGCTTGAAACCGCTATTTGATATGGCACGCTCCTACAACTATGAAATTGGCACAAGACCTAGCCTCGTCATCGTAACAACGACAGCAGATTGGGCCACGAAAAATACCTTTCCGCTTGGCAGAGTTTTCGGAACGCTGTTTCAGCATCATCCCAACCACGAATTCTGGAGTCTGGATACTACAGCTGTCGGTCATTACATCCCCCTTGTTACCCACCAGCTGGTCGTCAAGGAATGTACGCCTCAATACGATCAACCAGAACTTTTGGCTGCGCTCACTCCAAACAAGACATATTGCATTCCTGCCAGAAAAGCTGCGTATGGGGTAGGTGACGTGCCCTCGATGCTGTGGACACGGTGCGAAAGTCCCGGTGATTGCGACAAGGTAGTTGGAAACGAGTATTTGAAGCGGGGGGCGGCGGAACAGGGCTGTATGCCTTACAGGTTCCCGATTGCCAACATTCGCACTGACGCTTCCGTCATGACCGGGCACACCGATATCTGGAATGACCGGATGTCTAATTTTCTGTACGAGCTTTTGGCGGCTGTCAGAGAAAATTCCGTTTTGTTGCCCGTTCCTATGATGTCCCCAACGGACGACGCAGAATAGAATCGGCAGGGAGCCGCGTTCACACTCCTCGTGGTCAACGCGCGGATAGAGGTCGGCGGCTTCTCCCCGCTAACGTTTTAACGCGTTAGCGTGGGGCAAGCTTGAGTGCACGCAAAGATTCACGGGGACCTGTGCCTGAGTTTGAAGCTGATATCATTCAAGGATTTCAAACAGGGTAAAAACATGAACCGTCAGAAAAAACTGCAACAGCTCTTCAAGGAAAAATCCAGAAAGGCCAACGCCAAACTGGCGCCCAAGAGCAACAAGCCGAAGTACATCAGCAAGGCGGATCGCCTGAAACTCGAGGCGGAAGCGGCTCCAGAGTCGATTGAAACCCCTGAGGCCTGATCAAGCAGGCGCGCAGCGGTACAGGCCCCATCAGGTTTTTCCTCAGGTACTCGGCGGTTTCGCCAGCTCGATCCCCGCCGCCCCCAGCCGCTTGAGTATCTCGAACAGCAGATCACTCTTGGTCGTCCCGACAATCCTCGGGCTCGCAACATAGCCGGTCACCGTCAACGTAATCCCGTCCGGCGTCAGCTTGCTGAAGCGCACGAACGGCGCCGGTTTCTCGAGGATGGTTTCGTGTTCCTTGTAGGTGTCGAACAGCAGGTTCTGCACCTGTTCGGGGTCGATATCCAGCGGGAACATCAGCTCCAGCGTCGCCACGCCCTGGGCGCTGCCGCCGAGGGTGACGTTACGCAGGTTCTGCGAGATCAGTTGCGAGTTGGGCACGATCACGATCGAGCGATCGCTGAGCTGGATCTCGGTGGCGCGCACGTTGATCCGGCGGATGTCGCCCTCGACGCCGCTGATGCTGATCAGGTCGCCGACCTTGACCGGCCGTTCGGTGAGCAGGATCAGCCCGGAGACGAAGTTCTTCACGATCTCCTGCAAGCCGAAGCCGATGCCCACCGACAGGGCGCTGACGATCCACGCCAGGTTGGTCCATTGCACGCCCAGCGATGACAGGGTCAGCAGGATCACCACCGCATAACCGATGTTGGAAAACAGCGTGCTGAGTGAGGCGCACATGCCCGGGTCCATGTCGGTCTTGGGCAGGAACTCGTTGTCGAGCCAGCGGCGCAGGGCGCGGATCAGGTAGATGCCGATCAGCAGCGCCAGCATCGCGTTGAGCAAATGGCCGGGGACGATGTTCAGTTTGCGCAGGCCGGCGCCGCCGAGGATCGTGCCGATGTTGTTGGCCAGTTGGCCCAGGGTGGTGCCGATCCCGCCGACAAACAGCGTGATGACGGCCAACAGCAGCAGCGCAGCCCTACCGAAACCGGCCAGCAGGGTCGAGGCCTGTTCGAGACGCCGATCACCCACGCCGAGCAGCTGTTTCAGCGCCTTGCCGCTGGAGTGGCGGGGCGAGAAGAAGTACTCGCAGCTGTCCTTGAGCAACTGCATCAGCAGGTAAAACCCGGAAAACACGATAAACGCCCAGACCAGTTCGTAGGTGATGAACCGCGCCAGCGACACATACCCCGTCAGCAGGGTGCCGAACGACAGCACCATGGCCAGGGTGGCCACGGTGTAAATCACCCCGGCAAACGTGTTGCCCGCCACCTGCGTATCCCCGGCCGCCGCCAACACTTTGCGCACTTTACCGACGCGCATCAGCAACGTTGTGACGATGACCAGCACCACCAGCGCAATGATGCCTCGGCCTGCGAGCACGATCTGGCTGCTCATGCCGGAGGCATTGCTGACCTGCACCGCCGTCACCAGCACCAGCAGCGCGGCGGCGAGGATCCGCGCAAATGGCTGCAGCGCGTTTGCCACCTCGTCAGCCACCGCCGGCAAGCGCCACGACGGATGCTCGGTGGACAGCAGGGCGCGGCTGAGCCCTGTGATCAACACGCAGGCATAAACCACTTTCCCGAACTCATCGGAAAATGTCGCCAGCATCGGCGGCAACGGCACGTGACGGGTGCAGGCGTAATAGAGCAGTTGCAGGGCGATGGCGGTGGTCGCGAGTGTCGCCAGTGCCGAGGCGAACGCCAGCGAACTGCGGCGCAGTCGCCCCTCCGGCATGCGGTGAATGCACACCCACGCCAGCCAGCGATCGGCCAGCCGCCGGCCCAGCGTCCAGACGACGAAGGCCAGCACCACCAGCAGGGCGGTGTAAAAACGCTGGCCGGGTTGCCAGGCTTCGGCACCGGTCTGTTGCACCTGTTCGACGAAAAATCGCAGACGCTGGCGGTCGTCCGCTGACGGATTGACAAGGGGAGCCCAGAAACCGGGATTCAGAATGCTGTCGGTGCTGAGCGTCAGTTCGCTTTCGAGCAAGGTGCGGCGGATACCGGCGATCTGGGTGATCAGCTCCGTGGCGCTTTGCTTGAGGATGGCGAGGTTCTTCAACGCCGTATCGACTTTGGTTTTTTGCTCGATCAACGTCGCCCGCTGCGCCGCGATATCGGCTTGTTCGGCAGCGACCGCTTCGGCCGGCGCGGCACCGAGCACGCCCAGTTGCACGGCCAGTTGCGCCTGCTGCGGCAACAACGACGCCGACAGCCGATCAATGTCCAGAATGAACGTCTGCACCCGATCCTGCGGGCCTTCGAGCTGGTTGTAATTGTTGGCGGACGAGATCTGCTGCTTGAGTCCGTCGAGGCGCAGTTGCAAGGCTTGCAGATCGCTTTGCGTGACGCCGGGGAGCGGGGCGCCGGTACTGACATCGGGTGTGCCGGGCAAGTCGGCGGCCGACACCGCCACGAACCCTGAACCGAGCACGATCAAGGCGATGAACATCAATGACTTCAATGCATTACGCATGGGACTGGGCGATTCCGGTTGATCACACAAGCATTGAGGTTAGGTGATCGGGCGCCTGCTGCATCATTTTCTGCTGCTAATCCTGGCTTAATGCGTGTCCGGTGAGATCGCCGGGCAGCCGATTGTAGGCGCCCGTTTTCACGACTAGACTCCCGGCCATGAAACGCTATCTGCGGTTTTGTCTCGTTTTCCTGATCAGCCTGGCGCTTCCCCTCAGCGGGATGGCGGGCGTGCAGGCACCGACAGAACCGTGCCCGATGCAAACCATGGGCATGGCGATGATGGACGGCATGAACATGGATTGCTGCAAGGACATGAAGAGTCCTGCCGACCATGGCTCCCCCTGCAAACCCGGCCAGGAGTGCAAGACCGGCGGCTTGCTGCAAGTCGCGATCCTCAAGCCGCCCGTTACCGTATTCAGCCCTGTCACGCATTCGTTCTTCAGTGACTCCCTGCCGCTAGCGGCCCCGTCCGGGGTCTGGCGACCGCCCCGCACCTGATTCCTGTCCCCCCCTCGAAGCTCATTCCGCCCAGGCGGAGTGATTTGGCTGTGCGCGTGTTTTACGCCGCGCGCAGTGGACGATCACAGGAATCGTAAACATGACATTCAAGTGCAATTGCACGGGTTGGCCTCTGGTGGCCGGCTTTGCGGCAAGCGTGCTCGCGTGGCCGGGTTTCGCCGCCGCGCTGACACTCGATCAAGCGCTGCGGCTGGCCGAAAACAATGCGCCGTCGCTGACCGCACAAGATCAGAAAATCCAGGCCGCCAGCAGCGCGGCCATTCCGGCGGGCGAGTTGCCCGATCCCAAGCTGTTGCTCGGTTTGCAGAACTACCCCGTGGGCGGCCCGGATCGCTGGAGCGTCGATCAGGACTTCATGACCATGCAGATGGTCGGTTACCGGCAGGAGATGCCCAACGCAGACAAACGCAAGGCGCGCATCGAAGTTGCCGACGCCGCTATTGAGCGCGCGGCGGCCGAGCGCAGGGTCGAGCGTTTGAAGGTGCGTCAGGCGACAGCGCTGGCGTGGATCAGCGGCTATTCGGTCGAGCGTAAGGAAGCGCTGTTCCGGGATCTCTTCAAGGAAAATCGCCTGCTGAGTGAGACCGTCCGGGCGCAGATCGCCGGTGGCCGCGCGCAACCTGCCGACGCGGTGACGCCGAAGCAGGAAGCGGCCCGACTCGCCGAGCAACAGGACAACCTGACCCTCGAGCGTACCCTGGCCCGAGCCGCGCTCAAACGCTGGATCGGCAGCGCCGCCAACGACAAGCCCGAAGGCGGTTTGCCCGTGTGGTCGGTCGATGCCTCGACCTTCAATCATCAACTGCAACACCATCCCGAACTCGCTGCTTTCGCGCCCATGACCCGCGAAGCCCAGGCCAGGGTGCAAGAGGCGGTGTCCGAGAAAAAGTCCGACTGGAGCTGGGAGGTGGATTACCAGCACCGGGGGCGCGAGTTTGGCGACATGGTCAGCGTGCAGTTTTCCTGGGATCTGCCGCTGTTTCCCGAGACGCGGCAGAACCCGAAAATCGCCGCCAGACAGGCCGAGGTCAGCCAACTGCAAGCCGAGCGCGAGGCCCTGTCCCGCGAGCACACCGAACAACTGGAAAACCAGTTGGCCGATTACCAGCGCCTCGATCGGGCCGTACGCCGCACCGAAGAAAGCCTGGTGCCGCTGGCCAGAGAGAAAGTCGATCTGAGCCTGGCCAGTTATCGCGCCGGCCAGGGCGATTTGAACGCGGTGGTCAACGCCCGCCGCGAACTCATCGAGGCCCGCCTCAAACAGATCGACATGGAAGAACAACGCGCGCTGACCGCTGCGCGTCTGCATTTCGCTTATGGGGAGACCAGCCTGTGAACCGTAAACAATGGAACGGCGTGTGGCTGGCCGGCCTCGCGCTGGCGGTGGGTGTGGGTGGCGGTTACGGATTGGCTTATCAGCGAATGAAGGGTGTGCCGGCTTCAGCCCCAGCGCCGAGCACTGAGCCCAAGGCCTTGTACTGGTATGACCCGATGTACCCGCAGCAGAAGTTCGACAAACCGGGCAAGTCACCCTTCATGGACATGCAACTGGTGCCCCGATACGCCAGCGGCGCGGAGGGCAGTGCGACCGTCAGTATCGATCCGGGGTTGAGTCAGAACCTTGGTCTGCGCGTGGCGCCGGTCAGTCGCGGCGCCTTCACCTCAAGCCTCGATGTGAGCGGTGTGCTGGGGTTCAACGAGCGCGATGTCGCGGTGATCCAGGCGCGCACCAATGGGTTTGTCGAGCGGGTTTACGCCCGTGCGCCGGGGGACGTGCTCACGGCTGGCACGGCGTTGGCAGACATTCTCGTGCCGGAATGGACGGCGGCCCAGAGCGAGTTTCTGGCGCTCAGGCGTAGCGGCGATGCCGACCTCATCGCGGCGGCGCGCCAGCGCTTGCGGCTGACCGGGATGCCAGCAAGCTTGATTGCTCAAGTGGAGCGCAGCGGCAAGGTGCAGTCCGAACTGACGGTCACCAGCCCTTTGGGCGGTGTGCTGCAAGCACTCGATGTGCGGGCGGGCATGACCGTGGCGAGCGGTGAAACCCTGGCGCGGGTCAACGGGCTGAACAGTGTCTGGCTCGCTGTGGCGGTGCCGGAATCGCAGACCGGTTCGGTTGCCGTGGGGCAGGCCGTCGAAGCACGCCTGCCGGCCTTTCCCGGCAGAGTATTCAACGGAACGGTCAGCGCGATTCTGCCGGACACCAACCCGGACAGCCGAACCCTGCGCGTCAGGGTTGAGCTGACCAATGCCGACGGCCGATTGCGGCCGGGGATGACGGCGCAAGTGCGGTTGAACCGATCGACCGGGCAAGACAGTTTGTCGGTGCCCAGCGAGGCAGTTATTCGCACCGGCAAGCGGGCATTGGTCATGCTCGCCGAGGACGCGGGGCACTATCGCCCGGTGGAGGTGCGCCTCGGTCAGGAAAGCGACGGCAGAACGGTGATCCTCGAGGGCCTGGCAGAAGGGCAGAGCGTCGTGACGTCCGGCCAGTTCCTGCTCGATTCGGAGGCCAGTCTCAAGGGCATCGTCGCCGAGCCGCTTGAATCGGGCGGGAACGTTTCGGGGAGCCAGCAATGATCGCCGCGCTGATTCGCTGGTCCGTCGCCAATCGTTTTCTGGTGCTGCTGGCGACGCTGTTCGTCACGGGTTGGGGCGTGTGGTCGGTGCAGAACACACCGATCGATGCGCTGCCGGATCTGTCCGATGTGCAGGTGATCATCCGCACGCCGTACCCCGGACAGGCGCCGCAGATTGTCGAGAATCAGGTGACCTATCCGCTGACCACCACCATGCTTTCGGTGCCGGGGGCGAAAACCGTACGCGGTTATTCGTTCTTCGGTGACAGCTTCGTTTACGTGCTGTTCGAAGACGGCACCGATCAATACTGGGCGCGCTCGCGAGTGCTGGAGTACCTGAGCCAGATCCAGAGTCGCCTGCCTGCCGGCGTCAAACCGGGATTGGGTCCGGATGCGACCGGCGTCGGCTGGATCTATCAGTACGCGCTGGTGGATCGCAGCGGCGGGCATGATCTGGCGCAGCTTCGGGCGTTACAGGACTGGTTCCTCAAGTTCGAGCTCAAGACCCTGCCCGACGTCACCGAGGTCGCTACCGTTGGCGGCATGGTCAAGCAGTATCAGGTGCAGCCCGATCCGGTGCGGCTGGCCAGTTTGGGTATCACTCTGGCGCAGGTGCGCGAAGCCATCGGCAAGGCCAATCAGGAAACCGGTGGCGCGGTGCTGGAAATGGCCGAGACCGAATTCATCGTGCGCGCTTCCGGCTACCTGAAGACGCTTGATGATTTTCGGGCTACCCCGTTAAAGCTCGGTGCTGGCGGGGTGCCGGTAACTCTCGGCGATGTCGCAACGGTTCAGACCGGGCCGGACATGCGTCGGGGCATCACCGAGCTGGACGGCCAGGGCGAAACCGTCGGCGGCGTGGTAATCCTGCGCAGCGGCAAGAACGCCCGCGAGACCATCGCGGCGGTCAAGGCCAAACTCGATGACATGAAAAGCAGCCTGCCGCCCGGCGTCGAGATCGTCACCACCTACGATCGCAGCAAACTGATCGATCGCGCCGTGGAAAATCTCAGCCACAAACTGCTCGAAGAGTTCATCGTCGTCGCGCTGGTGTGCGGGATCTTCCTCTGGCATTTGCGCTCTTCGCTGGTGGCGATCATTTCGTTGCCGGTGGGCGTGCTGATCGCCTTCATCGTGATGCGTTATCAGGGCTTGAACGCCAACATCATGTCGTTGGGCGGGATCGCCATCGCCATTGGTGCGATGGTCGATGCGGCGGTGGTGATGATCGAGAACGCCCACAAGAAAATCGAAGCGTGGCACGCGGCCAATCCGGGGCAGGCGCTCAAGGGCGAGCGTCATTGGCAGGTGATGACCGATGCGGCGGCGGAGGTGGGGCCGGCGCTGTTTTTCTGTTTGCTGATCATCACGCTGTCGTTCATTCCGGTGTTCACCTTGCAGGCCCAGGAAGGGCGGCTGTTCGGCCCGCTGGCGTTTACCAAGACTTACGCCATGGCAGCAGCAGCGGGACTTTCTGTGACGCTGGTACCGGTGCTGATGGGCTACTGGATTCGCGGGCGGATTCCGGATGAGCGCCACAATCCGCTCAACCGCTGGTTGATCCGGATCTATCATCCGGCGCTGGATGCGGTGTTGCGGCGGCCGAAACTCACTCTGCTGGTGGCATTGCTGGTATTCGTCAGCGCTGCCTGGCCGATTTCGCGGCTCGGTGGCGAATTCCTCCCGCCGCTGGACGAGGGCGATCTGCTGTACATGCCTTCGGCCTTGCCGGGTTTGTCGGCGCAAAAAGCCGCGCAACTGTTGCAGCAGACCGATCGGCTGATCAAGTCAGTGCCCGAGGTCGAGCATGTATTCGGCAAGGCTGGTCGTGCGGAAACCGCTACCGACCCGGCACCGCTGGAGATGTTCGAGACCACTATCCAATTCAAGCCCCACGATCAATGGCGTCCGGGCATGACCCCGGAAAAACTCGTGGAAGAACTGGATCGCGTGGTGCGAGTGCCGGGCCTGACCAACATCTGGATTCCACCGATCCGCAATCGCATCGACATGCTCGCCACCGGGATCAAAAGTCCCATCGGCGTGAAAGTCGCCGGCAACGATCTGGCCCAGATCGACGCCGCGACCCAGGCCGTCGAGCGGGTGGCCAAAGGTGTGCCCGGCGTCAGTTCGGCACTGGCCGAGCGCCTGACCGGTGGCCGCTACATCGACGTGGATATCGACCGCAACGCCGCCGGCCGCTACGGGCTGAACATCAGCGATGTGCAATCCATCGTCTCCGGTGCCATTGGCGGGGAAAACATCGGGGAAACCATCGAGGGGCTGGCGCGATTTCCGATCAACATCCGTTATCCACGAGAGTGGCGTGATTCGCCCGGCGCGCTGGAGCAATTGCCGATCTACACGCCTTCCGGCAGCCAGATCACCCTCGGCATGCTGGCGAAGATCAAGGTCACGGACGGCCCACCGATGCTCAAGAGCGAGAATGCCCGGCCTTCCGGTTGGGTGTACATCGACGTGCGCGGGCGGGACATCGCTTCGGTGGTGGCCGATCTGCGTCGCGCCGTCAATGAACAGGTGAAATTGCAGCCCGGTATGAGCCTGAGCTATTCCGGGCAGTTCGAGTTTCTGGAGCGGGCCAATGCGCGGCTGAAACTGGTAGTGCCTGCCACGCTGCTGATCATCTTCGTGCTGCTCTACCTGACCTTCGCTCGCTTCGATGAGGCGCTACTGATCATGGCCACGTTGCCGTTCGCATTGAGCGGCGGTGCGTGGTTCCTGTATTTGCTGGGCTACAACTTGTCGGTCGCGACCGGGGTTGGCTTTATTGCACTGGCCGGGGTTTCGGCCGAGTTCGGCGTGATCATGCTGCTCTACCTGAAAAACGCCTGGGCCGAGCGCGAAGGCCTCGGCGACCACTTTGAACGTGGACTGGTCGCGGCGATTCGCGAAGGCGCTGTGCAACGCGTGCGCCCCAAGGCGATGACCGTGGCCGTGATCATCGCCGGCCTGTTGCCGATTCTGCTGGGCAGCGGCACCGGCAGCGAAGTCATGAGCCGCATCGCCGCGCCCATGGTCGGCGGCATGGTCACGGCGCCGCTGTTGTCCCTGTTTGTCATACCGGCGGCGTATCGCCTGATGCGCCGTCGACGGTTGCCCGCTGAAAACAAGTCACCTCAAAGCGACGATGCTTCCATCCAGCCGTAACCCGGCGACGAAAAAAAAAACCGGTGCGAACGTTCGCACCGGTTTTTTATTGTGAGGTCTGGTCATCAGATCGACCGCTGATTGACCCGCTGCATCAACTCTTCTGCCGATTCCTTGCGCTCCGAGTAGCGATCCACCAGTTCCGGGCGATCACGCAGCAACAGCGTGAATTTCACCAGTTCCTCCATCACGTCCACCACCCGGTCGTACAGCGCCGACGGTTTCATGCGGTTGCCTTCGTCGAATTCCAGATAAGCCTTGGGCACCGACGACTGATTGGGGATGGTGAACATGCGCATCCAGCGGCCCAGCACGCGCAGTTGATTGACCACATTGAACGATTGCGAACCGCCGCAGACCTGCATCACCGCCAGGGTCTTGCCCTGGGTCGGACGGACCGCGCCGAGGGCCAGCGGCACCCAGTCGATCTGCGCCTTGAACACCGCCGACATCGCGCCGTGGCGTTCCGGCGAGCACCAGACCTGGCCTTCCGACCATTGCATCAGTTCGAGCAGTTCCTGGACTTTCGGGTGATCGCCGGGAGCATCGTCCGGCAGCGGCAGACCCGAAGGGTTGAAGATTCGCGTCTCGGCACCGAAGTGCTCCAGCAGGCGGGCAGCTTCTTCGACCAGCAAACGGCTGAAGGAGCGCGGGCGAGTCGAACCGTACAGCAACAGGATGCGCGGCTTGTGGGCGCCTTCGTCACACGTGGTTGTTTGAACCAGTGAAGGATCGAGGTTGGGCAAGTTGGTCATGTTAGCTCCGGTTACAGCGTGCTGATGCGGTCGAGCTCGCGCTTGAGGGCATCACGGTCAAGTTCGGCGAAGGGCAGGGCGAGGAAGGCCCGGCAGCGGGTTTCGATTTGGGCGAGGGTGGCGCGGAAGGCGGCATCAATGGTGCGTTCATCGCCGACCACATCCGACGGATCTTCCAGCCCCCAATGGGCTTTCAGGGCCGGGCCGAAATACACCGGGCAGGCTTCCCCGGCGGCCTTGTCGCACACGGTGATGACGATGTCCGGCGGGTTGTCTTCGAAGGCCTCGTTGCCCTTGCTGCTCAACCCGGCGATGGAAATGCCGGCCGCCTGCAACGTGGTCAGGCTGCGCGGCAGCACCTCGCCCTTGGGGAAACTGCCGGCACTGACTGCTTCGAAACCGGCCGGCGCCAAGTGATTGAACATCGCCTCCGAGAGAATGCTGCGGCAGCTGTTGGCGGTGCACATGAATAGAACGCGCATAATGATTCCTCTTTCCAGACAGGCGTTAAACGCTCAGGCGCAGGGCCAGGGCAGACAAGGTGATGAACAGAATCGGCAGGGTCAGCACCACGCCGGTCTTGAAGTAATAACCCCAGGTGATGCGGATCCCTTTGCGCTCCAGCACGTGCAGCCAGAGCAGCGTCGCCAGACTGCCGATGGGGGTGATTTTCGGGCCCAGGTCCGAGCCGATGACATTGGCGTAGATCATCGCCTCGCGTATCACGCCGACGGCATCACTGGCCTGGATCGACAACGCGCCCACCAATACCGTCGGCATGTTGTTCATCGCGGACGACAGCAGGGCGGTCAGAAATCCCGTACCCAGCGCCGCGCCCCAAAGCCCGGTACCGGCCAGATAATTCAGTGCCGTCGCCAGATAATCCGTCAGCCCGGCGTTCTTCAGCCCGTACACCACCAGGTACATGCCGAGCGAGAAAATCACGATCTGCCAAGGGGCTTCGCGCAGCACGCGCCGGGTCGAAATCACATGACCCCGCGCCGCCACCGCGAACAGCAGCGCCGCGCAGACTGCGGCAATCGCACTGATGGGAATGCCCAGCGGTTCCAGGGCGAACAGACCGATCAGGAGCAGCCCCAACACGATCCAGCCGACCCGGAAAGTCAGCCCGTCGCGGATGGCCAGTCGCGGATCCTGCAAGTCATCCAGTGAGTAATGTGTGGGTATGTCACGCCGGAAGAACCAGTACAGCACCCCCAGAGTGGAGGCCACGGCAACCGCGTTGACCGGCACCATCACCGAGGCATATTCGCTGAAGCCAAGGCCGAAATAATCGGCGGAAACGATGTTGACCAGGTTGGACACCACCAGCGGCAGGCTGGCGGTATCGGCGATGAAACCGGCCGCCATGACGAACGCCAAAGTGGAAGCCGCCAAGAAGCGCAGGGCGAGCAGTATCGAAATCACAATCGGCGTCAGGATCAGCGCCGCGCCATCGTTGGCAAACAGCGCAGAAACGGCGGCGCCCAACAACACCGTAAAGACGAACAGACGCCGGCCATCGCCCTTTGCCCAACGGGCGACGTGCAACGCGGCCCACTGGAAAAAACCGGCTTCGTCGAGCAACAGGCTAATGATAATGACGGCAATGAACGTCGCGGTCGCGTTCCAGACAATGCCCCACACCGTGGGAATATCGCCCAGGGTCACAACCCCGCTGAGCAGCGCCAGCACCGCGCCGAGCGTCGCACTCCAGCCGACACCCAGCCCCTTCGGCTGCCAGATGACCAGCACAATCGTGAACAGAAAAATAGCAAAAGCAAAAAACATGGGAATCCCGAAAGCCTGAGGCTTAGCAGCAAGCGGAAGTATTGAGCGGGCGATCGCCCATGGCCGCCAGCCGCGCGCTGTTTTCTTCCAGCCAGGCGGTGTTGGCGGCGAGCGTGGTATCGAGCAGAGTGCGAATCCATGCGGGCAAATCAGGGTTGAGCCGGTAATAAACCCACTGGCCCTGACGACGATCCAGCAGCAGACCGCATGTGCGCAGCTGCGCGAGATGGCGGGAGATTTTCGGCTGACTGTCGTCCAGCGCGCAGACCAGTTCGCAGACACACAGCTCACCTTCACGGGTGATCAGCAGTGTGGCCCGGGCGCGGGTTTCGTCGGCGAGGCATTTGAAAACGGAGGCGGGGTTGAGCATGACGATGTCTTCAGTACATATGGTTGTCCGAATATACGGATATCCATATGTGCTGGGCAAGCCTTAGTTTGATGAGGTGGCAGCTCTCGACCGAAGGTGTGTTTAGCGCAGGCGCCTCAACGCTTGCTGAACGCCAACCTCGCAGCAAACAACACGAAAATCATCCCGGTGGTGCGATCCATCCAGCGAATCACCTTCTCGCGCCGCAGGAACCCGGACAGTGGCTGCGTCGCGCCAATCAACACCAGCGACCAGATCAGCCCGAGCACCACATGAATGCTCACCAGCCCGAACGTCCACGGCACCAGCGGCTGACCTTGCGGAATGAACTGCGGCAGAAACGACACGTAGAAAATCCCGATCTTCGGATTCAGCACATTCCCCAGCATGCCCTTGAAAAACCAGTTCGCCCCCGGCTTTCCGTCGGCCTCGGCCGGTGCCAGCGAACGACGAGGGCGCAGCAGCATGTTCAACCCCAGCCACGCCAGATACGCCGCGCCGCAATACTTCAACAGGTTGTAGGCCAGCTCCGACACCGCAATCAACGCCCCCAACCCAAACGCCACCGCCGCGCCCCACAACAGACAACCGACGTTGATCCCCAATGCTGCTCGCAACGCCTGCTGTTTGCCCTCGACGGTGGCGGTGCGCAGCACCAGCGCGGTGTCGAGACCGGGCGTCAGGGTCAACAGGGTGGCGGCGAGGGTGAAGGCGAGTAGGTTGTCGGCGATGGACATGGCGCGTAGGTTCCCGGTACTGGATGCGGGAACGGTAGCGGTTTCAGGCAGGGGGATCCAGCAGGGAAATCAGGCGCGGTTCGATGTGGTCGGGTTGTATCTCGAGGATCGCCAGCGTGACCGGCAATTTGAAACGCCGAGGGCCGGCGCTGCCGGGGTTCACGTAGAGACGATCACCGCGCCATTCGATGCGGGGTTTGTGGGAATGGCCGGTGATGATGAGCTTGATGCCCGGATCGAGATCGGCGGGGACGTCGGCGATGTCGTGGACGAGGAGTGCTGGCCAGCCGTTGAGGGTGAAGGTCAGGAGGTCGGGGAGGTTTTCGGCCCACGGGCTGTTGAGATCGTTGTTGCCGCGCACGGCGTGGACGGGGGCGATTTTTGCCAGTTGGGTGAGGATGTCCGGGTTGCCGATGTCGCCGGCGTGGATGATCTGGTCACAGCCCTGGAGCGCGGCAAGGGCTTCGGGGCGGAGGAGGTTATGGGTGTCGGAGATCAGGGCGGTTTTCATGGATATCTCCGTTGATGTTTTGAAAGACGAATTGTTGGTTCGGTTATATATGAAGCCATTTAACGGTATCAAATAATTTGAACCGCTTCAGGACGCTCTCGCCTAATGATCAGCTTGTGGAAAATTTCACAGGCAATGTGCCAATACCGGCACTTCGAGAGGTGGTCGACGTGGCTAAAGAAGAGAAGAAAAATAAAGGTGAGTCCTCGAAAAATGCCAAGGAATTGAAAGACAAGAAATCGTCCCCAACGAAAAAGTCAGCGGCTGCCTCGGCTCTTGCCAAATCGCCCGAAAAGAAAGACAAGAAAAAAGATGCCGAACCAAAAAAATCTGCAAAAAAAACTGACAGCAAGACAACCAAGGCTAAAAAGTCAGACAAAGCAGAAAAACCGGCGAACAAGAAAAAGTGATATCAGCTAGGGCTACTCGCCCTAGCGTCCTACGCTTGTATTTCCAATCATTATTACCTCTCGCAGCAATTGCCGATTACTGACTCACTTCCGCTATTTGCAATCACCTCACCCCCTACTCATGCAGAGTGCACGCTTATATTTTGCCATCACATTGCGCAACTCCTTGATATTTAATGCCATTTAAAAGCTGTGATGCTGGCACAAAATATGCGAGATCTGTACGGAATAACGCGAGAATTGCCGACCTTGATCGGCGAACAATCATCCGTGATAGAGGCCTGAAATGAACGCCATCGACCTTCTGAAAACTGACCACGAAAAAGTTAAAGGCATTCTGAATCAACTCAGTGAATCCACCGATCGCGCATTAAAAAAGCGTGCGGAGTTGCTGGACAAGCTTGAACTGGAAATTACCATTCATACTCAGCTCGAGGAGCAGATTCTGTATCCGGCTTTCAAGGAAGCAGGCGGTAAGGAACAGGATGAGATGTACTACGAGGCGAAAGAAGAACACCGCACGGTAGATTCACTGGTATTGCCTGACCTGAAATCCACCGATCCTTCTACACCTGAGTTTGCCGGCCGCGTGAAGGTGGTCAAAGAGCTTCTGGAACACCATATTGAGGAAGAGGAAACCGAGATGTTTCCTCAGGCCAGAAAGCTGCTGGGCAAGGCAAAGCTCGAGGAGTTGGGCAAGGAAATGGAAGTGATGAAGGCTTCACTCAAGAAAAGCCTCGGCGGGGCGAATATGGCAGCCTGAACAAATAGACGGATCTGCTGCGTAATCACAAGCCCGGCTCAATGCCGGGCTTATCGATTTCAGCCCCTGCGCGAGGGGAGACCGTTGTGATCAGGCCACCTGGATGAACACGCCCCAAAATCCTGTCAGAACAAGAAAAGGGGACTGATTTATTTACTGAGAAATAAATCAGTCCCCTTTTTGCTTTTTGGTGACGAGACTCTTGGCCAGGCAGAAAGGATCTGCCAGACGCTCAGAGACGATGATGATGGCGTCCGGCGAGAAGTCCTCACGCATGCCGGCAGTCGCTGGTCGTTGGGCATCCTGCACGCGCTGGGTGTGTACGGCACGATGCGCCATGCCGAGATCAAGCGACAGATGAGGGGCGTGACTCAGCGCATGTTGACCAAGACGCTGCGCTCACTGGAGCGTGATGGTCTTCTGATTCGACGGGAGTTCGGTGAAGTTCCGCCACGTGTCGAATACGAGCTGACGCCACTGGGCATGGGACTTTTGGTCCGTATGTCGCCTGTGTGGACGTGGGTGGTCGAAAACGTCGACGACATTCGCAAGGCACGTCGTGCTTTCGACAGTCAGGTTGACCAAAAACCTTCATGGCAAGTCACTACGCCCATGGCGGTCGATTCAGAGGTGCCTTAGGACGCTATTGTCCTGCCTGACTACGACGACTCACCGCGAGCATAAACCTCACAACTCGATCGCCCATGTCTGACTCACCAGCTCTTTGCCGAAGCTGTGAATCGGCTCTTCCTCGACCAACTCAAACCCCGCCCGCTGATACAACCGGCGGGCATCCACCAGATTGCTGGTGGTCCACAAAATCATCTTCTTGTAACCGACATCCCGGGCAAAACGCAGACATTCTTCGACCAGCCGATTGCCGATCCCCAGGCCCCGCGCGCTGGCATCCACGTAGAGCATGCGCAGTTTCGCGGTGGTTTCGTCGTGGCGGATGACGAATACCGAACCCACCACCTTGCCGTCCTTTTCCGCGATCCAGCAGCGCTCGCCGCTGGGGTCGAATTCGCGCAGGTACTTGGCAACAACCTCTGCCACCAGCGCTTCGAACTCTGAATTCCAGCCGTATTCACGGCTGTAGATTGCGGTCTGTTGATGCACCACCAGGCCCATGTCACCGGGCTGCGGATCGCGCAACAGATAGGTCGTCGACTGGCCGCCCTCGAGTAGCGTCTGTATTTGCTTCATCGAGGCGATCAGTTGCAGTTGCTGCGGTTCAGACAGGCGTTCGAGCAGGGTGATGACTTCTTGTCGCGAGGCCTGTTCCAGCGGGGCGAGAGTTTCGCGGCCGAGGTCGGTGATGTGCAATTGACTGGCGCGGGCGTCGGTGGCGGAGGGGACTTTCTGGATCAGGCCCTTTTTGTCGAAACCACTGATGAGCCGACTCATGTAGCCCGCGTCAAGGCCGAGCATCTGGCGCAGGTCGGCGCTGGTCAGGTCACCGCCGGACGCGAGTTCGTAGAGGATGCGCAGCTCGGTCAGCGAGTAATCGCTTTGCAGCAGATGCTCCTGCAACACGCCGATCTGGTGAGTATAGAAGCGGTTGAATTGCCGAACGATGTCGGCGCGGTCGGTGATTGTGGACATTACGGTGTGCTCATATATTTGCCTCAGGCAACTATATAGTTGCCTGAGGCAATCAAGTCAAATGAATTGCTCAATCTGGTCAGCGCCTCGTAATCTCCCCGGCAAGGAATATACCTTTCACAGGGAAAGCCCAATGGAATCGTCTGAAGTCGTGGAAACTGCTTTTTCGCAAGTCGCTGCACGTTTGCACAAGCGTCGTTTCGCGGTCGCCAACAACGCTCAAGGACT
This sequence comes from Pseudomonas sp. FG35, assembly GCF_057809295.1. Lineage (NCBI taxonomy): Bacteria > Pseudomonadati > Pseudomonadota > Gammaproteobacteria > Pseudomonadales > Pseudomonadaceae > Pseudomonas > Pseudomonas sp. FG35. The sequence goes on from NZ_JBMDJR010000001.1 coordinate 219,452, forward strand.
TTCCGGTGCAGGCACGATTTTTTATTACGAGGTCGACGGCAATGCCATTTCCAGCACCTACCAGGGCGGCCGGATTCGCATCGGCAATCAAGTCGGGCGCGTGACCGGACCGGAGACTTTCGAGCTGCTTTTTCAGTGCCTGACGCAGGATGGCGAGCTGCTTGCCGGTTGGTCCCGTGGCACGGTCGGTGTCGACCACGCCGGGCGTACCACGCTGGCCTTTGTTTGGGGTTGGTTGTCGGGGGCTACGGGAGGAGGGGAGTCGAGTTACGTAGAGCTTACGGCTTAGCCGTCATACCGGGGACAAACGCATGCCCATATCGATGGTGCGGCTCTCGAACCCGAACTCCATGTACATTCGTGCCGCGCGTTCGTTGAATGACCAGACCGACAATCTCAGTTCCTGAGCGTCGTGTTCGAGGGCCCAATCTTTGGCCAATTGCATCAGTTGGCGGCCGATACCTTTGCCCCAGAAGTCTTCTGCGACGCACACCGAGCCGATACGCACGATGTTCATGGGTTGCATCAGCGGACTGGAGCTGGCCGAGAGGCTCGCAGCAATGAAGCCTGCGGCCTGCTGACCGACGTGGGCAATGAAGACAAGCTGACCTGGCTTGTCGAGGTAGTTCATCCAGTGCGGCAAATCACGGGCGAAGTCCTCAGTTGAGGCGGTGTAGATGTCGGGGCGGGCTGCGTGGTGGACGGCGTTGAGCACTTGGCCCAATTCGCAGATGGTCAATGCATCTTCAAGGGTGGCGATTCTGTACTGCGTGGTTTCGTCCATGGGGTGTCACATTCCTTAAGTGTCTGGTGGCTGGTTCAGTTCAGGGGCTTGAAGACGAAGTCTGCCGGATCGAACCGCTCAGTCGTGTCCATTTGTATGTTTCTCAGGTTCACCGTTTCCAAGTGTGTTGCATAGAGCGAGTCGGAAAAAAAGGTGATCAACAGGGCGCGACGGCGTGCGCCGCTGGAGTTCAAGCTGCCGGCGTGGATCAGGTCGGCATCGAAGATCAGGATGTCGCCCGCGCTGCCCGTCAGCTGCACGGATCGGGACTCGTCAGTGAAATCGAATGGGGGCTCGCTCAGAGCAGGGCGATGGCTGCCGGGAACAATGCGGGTTGCACCGTTTTCCGGGCCGTAATCGTCGAGGTACACCAGCGCGTTGACGGTGTCGCCGGGGCGTTGCGCCGACAAGTCGCGGTGCAGTTGTTGGTGGCCGCCATTGATGAGCGGTTCGCGGCCCTCGACCTGAGAGAGGAAGAAGCGTTCGCCGATCAACTCGCCCACCACCGCCAGCAATTGTGGCAATCGGCATACGCGCTGAATGTTCGGATCAGTGTCCAGCTGCGAATGGCGCCAATCGATGCCGCGGGGCACGGGCCATTCGTTTGAGGGTTTGATGCCGGTATCGAATGCGATACGAAGGGCGGCCAGCCACATGGTCGGAACTGCTCCAAAGAGCAGTGTGTAGCCTTTGCTATGGAGTAGTTCGCGGCTCGTCATGGCTTCGTCAGTCTCCCTTTGTACAATCAGGGCGAGTATTGCCGATCGTGATCAAGCCAACGCGAACCTCGGTATCGCTGCCGTAACCCCAAGACAATCGGTCTCCGTAACTCACCAGATCGTAGATCTCGCTTTCGCCAAGTAGCTGATCATCGCGATTGTCGTACAAACGGAAAAACGCGGGAGATTCCCAGCGGACGAACCATTGAGTTTCGAAGGGGGCGTCTGGAGGCGCCTGCGGGTGAAGGAAGTTGGGCAGTAACCAGAAAGGTCTGAAAGTTTGCACCCTGAAGCAGCCATCGGGGCTGATATGAGCTGCGTAGTCAGGCTTCGCCAACGCCTTCTCCCACCACTCGGAAGCACCCCATAGCCCAACACAAAACACTAGCCCGGCCAGGAAGATTTTCATCCGTCGAGAAAAGGCCGAAGGCCGACTATTTGAGCGCGTAGACATAGGCATCCATCGTCGTTCCGTTATCCAGCTTCACCTTGGTCAACACCCGCTGATACTCAGCCCCTTCAAACTCATCCAGTGCCGCCCAGTGTTCGTGGAAATTCTCGGAAGCGAACACGTAGCCTTCGATCACATCGCCATCCTCGGCAATCACCAGACCGGGAAAACCCATCGCCGCGCCCCATCCGGCCTGCGACAGACGCCCCTTCAGCGAAGCGGCCTGCCACGTGCCGCCGATTTTCGGCATCACATGCTCATTCGGTCGGCCAGGGCCCAGGGTTCCATAAACGAAAAGACGTTCCACGATTGCTGCTGCCAGTCAAAAAAGGGAGGGATCCTGACGGATGAACGATACGCAGGCAAGACCGCGATCAGTTCTGCGCCGACCGGCTAATTAACGCAACCACCTGTTGCTGGATCACCTCACGGGAACGAGCGCCGCCGTCCGCACAGATGATGCCGTCGCCGGGCGAGTCCTCTTCGAGCAGGGGAATGGCCGGCGACTGCAATTCGCCCCTTCGAAACCGTGCCAAATTGCCGTTTTTCATTGTTTTTATCGTCCTTGATCAAATCGGGCAAACGGGACGTTCGCCCAGACGTTCTACCAGTCTTACGAGATAGTCGTCCGGATCCTGAACGAGAAATTCACGCTGGCCGACTTCGACATCATCAGCGCGATACCAGGTGTCTTTGCAGGTTTTATAGAGTGAGACCTGAGCGGTGCCCAGTCTTTCGATGATGGGGGCAACCGCCTCAACGTCAATCTGCAGATTGACGCCTCTTCCGAAGGGCTTGCTCAGTTCCGCCGTCAGCCATTGGCCTGCATCCGGATCAACCTGTTCGAGCATGACTTGAGCGCCATTCAGGTCGAGGTAGGCAAAGCCCTCTTCCGGGCGTTGATAAGCGATGTTGAAGCCCAGGCAGGAGACCCAAAACGCGAGGCTGGCCTGCAGATCCGTGACCATCAATTCTGGAACCAGTTTGTTCCGTTCGAACATGGGGTGAATTCCTTTTCGTTGAAGTCGGGGCGGCGGTGCCAGACTTCTTTCCCGCGATAATACGAGTCGGGCGCATGGTAAGCGCGAATCGGGGAGTACCGAAAGCTGCACGCATCGAGAATCGTCACAAACCGCGATGACAGGGCCATCTCTCCATGCCTGTAAAAAAAACTGACTACAATCCACACACACATTCTTTCTAGGAACGACCCATGTCCGGTTTACGCACGTTGATTGCGACCACGACCTGTATTGCGCTGTTGAGCACTTCGGTGTCCGCGCTGGCCGATCCTGGCAACGGAAAGGGGCAGGGCAAAGGCAACCCGCATAACAGCCAGGATCATGGCAATCAGGGGAAAAAAGGCGGGGGCGGTTATCAGGGGCACGGCCCGAGTATTGATCGCGGCGGGGTGATCGGGATCGTGGACGGCTATCGTGGCTACTGGACCCCGGGCCCGGCGTTGCCGCCCGGCATCCAGAAGAACCTGGCGCGGGGCAAACCGCTGCCGCCCGGTATTGCGAAGAAGCTCGATGGTCGACTGGTCGGCAGACTGCCGCACTACGACGGCTACGAATGGCAGCAGGTCGGTACCGATCTGATCCTGGTCGCGCTGGCCACCGGGCTGATTTATGAAGTGCTCAATGGCGCCTTCGATTGAGTCATCAGCGCAGCGGGCGACTCAATGAACTGATCATTTGAAGGCGCTGCGCAGTTCCTCAATCACCTCTTCAACAGAGCGTCCCTGGATCACCGGCGGTTTGGGGTTCTCGGCAAATTCTCGCCAAACGAACAGCGTCAGTTCTGCACCATCGGTTGATGGCAAAGGATTCTCGACCTAGGCAAAAGATTCGAGCAGGCGAAAGCGGGAGTCTTTCCAGAACAGGTCTTCGACCCAGGCATAGACCGGTATGAAATGGAAATGGAGGGGAAGACCGGGTTCATGACCGAAGCGGCCGATATAAAGGCGCTTGGGCTTCAGATGGCGCTCAATGATTTGCTGAGTTCTTGCGAGCAGCCCTCCGTCCGACGGTGAGTTGACCGTTCGCGTTCCCCTGTCGCAGCATGCATTCACTCAAAACGCCTTACCCGGAAAACCTATGCACACGCCTGTAGATCTTGATGAATTGTTAGCGCTTGTCAGAGATGAGCAGTCGTTCATTCGATTTGTCGAGGCGCTGGGGGCTGATTTTGCCAGTGAACGTTTGTTGGAACATAACGCTCCCTCATCAATAGATCGATCAGATAGCCAGGAATGGGAAAACGGAACGGTTAATGCGTTTCTCGATGCGGCAGCTGCATGGGCGCATGCCAGCAACCGATCTCCTTTGGACGATAATGCCCAATCGAATGTATGGCAGCGCTGTGCAGCGATTCTGTTCGCTGGAAAGTTTTATGAGTGACAGTTGTATTGTCGCGCACAGAGGTGACAGGTTCTTCTCCCCCGACAAAAGATCCGTCCTCTTTAAGCCGGTTCTCCGATCTTCAGAAAAAGCTCGCGATGACGACAACTGTTACGTCCTGAAGAAGCTTTACACCTGCCGATCTATTTTCAGGAGGACATCACGGACGCAATAAAAATTGAAGCCAGCGGGGCTGGTTTGCAGCCGCAGGTCAAGGTTTAAAGGAAAAGCTATTCATGGTCATTGATAAAACCGGGCGCTCTCTGATGAGGTCCGGTTTTGGCGTAATGCACGCCACAAACCGCTTCCGCTTGCTGGCGATAGTCAGCGTAGTCGTTGCTGGCTGCTCCAGCTCCAAGTCGCCGCCTCCGGTCGAGCGTGACGCGTGCCTGGCGGCTGGTCCGGCCAAAAGTGTTGATTACGATAATTGTGTAGCGAATCGAGAACGCAGAAGCAGGGCGGCGCTCGAAGCGCTTCTCGACGACAAATTCGTTTATCCCCCACAGCAGCAAATTGTCGAGGCCTCTGAAAGCAAGTATCAGCCATCCGATTTTCCAGAGTCCCCCGCACCCATGATCTACAAGGGGCTGGACTCGATATCGCTGACTGAGAAACGAGCGTTGTCTTTCAAAATCAGGATCGTCTGGAAGTACACATCGACAGGCGTGATACCGGAGCGTCGGGACGCCATCCGCATGGCTGATATGGAGAAGTTGATAGTGCCGGCGGTAGAGGAGAAGGGACTGGCGAAGTGGGTCTGCACGGTGACGGGTGGACACCAGCGGGAGTGGATTTTCTATACGCAAAACGATGAAGCGTTTACCGCCAGGACGCGGTCGGCGCTCTCGCAGGGCGGGCCATACCCTATCGAGTTGAGTGCACGCCGGGATGTGGTGTTGAGTACCGGTTCGCAGCCTGCTGACAACCTGGCGGAGGTGATTCGCATCACCCCCAAAAAATGCGTGGAGTGACAGCTGCATAGCCACAAAGGACAGGGCGATACCCTTCAGACATGAAAAAGCCCGGCGGATAGGGCCGGGCTTTCGTCGGGTACTGCGGTAAACCCAGCATTCAGGCGTTACGGCTTTCGATCAGACGGTCAGAACCACCTTCGGCTACCGTATCACTGAACAGCGGATCGGTTTCGGTCGCGGCAACGGCGTCACTGAACAGTGGATCAGTTTCGGTCGCGGCAACGGCGTCACTGAACAGTGGATCGGTTTCAGTCGCGGCAACGGCGTCACTGAACAGTGGATCAGTCTGAGTCGCAGCGGCAACAGCATCGCTGAACAGTGGATCGGTTTCAGTCGCCGCAAAAGCGTTCAAGGCGAAGAGCGAGAAGGCGATGCCGAGGATTGTTTGGCGTTTCATGGTTCTGTACTCCGTGTGCAGTGGGTTGGTATGGAGCAGATCCTACGCGTTCGATTTGATATGAGAACTTCATTGAATTAATGGTTGTTATTGATGCGGTCAATGATTGGCGTCGACCCTATTCATATGAAAACCAGCAACAGTGTTTGTCTATCTCGCCGATATTTCCCCGCCGCCGCAACCCTTAGCATCGTCTCCAATCCGTGAACAAACACGGTCCTCAACGAGACGGTGAACATCATGAATCTCAAAAAAATCGCGCTGGTTTTAATGCTTGGCAGTTTCGGTGCGCACGCTTACGCCGATAACGCGGACGCGGCGAACATCCCGGTCGAGACCTACAGTTCTTCGACCAGTCTGGACATCGAACACGTCATATCCATCACCGAACCGGCCAACGAATGCGCCCCGGTGCCGGTGCAGATGACCTACGAAGATTCCCATGGCGAGCGCCACGTTCTGCAATATCAAGTGATGGGCACTGGCTGTTCCAGTTGAGTCGGGCGCAGGGGATGGAGGGTCGACACTCCATGCCAGCCACGCTCAACACGCTTTCGCTCCAACGACGTCTTCATCCGATGCCAGCAATTGCGGGATCGACTGCTTCAGAAACTCCACCCAGGTCTTGATCTTCGCATCGACGAACTTGCGCGACGGATAGATCGCGAACAGGTTCAACTCCTCCAGCCGGTACTCCGGCAACACCCGCACCAGGGTTCCCGCCCTCAGGCCATCCACGGCCGAAGCAATCGGCTGAATGCCGATGCCCATGCCTTTTCTGACCGCGATGGTCATGCCGTCGGCGGTATTGATGTGGAAGGGCGATACGGGAATGCTGATGGTTTCCATGCCTTCCGGTCCTTCGAATGCCCAGTTTTCTACCGGCATCACCGTGTTGACGATGCGCAGACACTCGTGTTCGCAAAGCTCGCCCGGTGTTTGCGGCAGACCGCGTTTGGCCACATAGGCGGGCAGCGCTCCAGATAGCGCACGCCGGCTTCGGTCACGGCCAGACGCCGGGTGGTGCGATTGATCAGCCGCGTATGCAGGCGCGCTTCGAGAGCAGAGATCGCTTTGGAGACGTTGGTGGTATTGGTGTCCGGCATCTCGGCAGCGGCGGTGAAGCTGCCGCTTTGGGCGACGGCGATGAAGAAGCGCATGCTTTGGAAGACGTCCATCGGTGTCGTCTCAACAGTCAGGTGGAAAGAGTATAGGGGCGACCTCACAGGAGGCCGCCCCTTTGCCATGTGTCACTTTTTACGCGGGATGAAACCGGGCACGCCGGTCTCGACCACGGAATTGAAACGGATCCGCGTCGTGATCTCTTCCTTGATCTCGCGCATCGCCCGGTGCGGCAACGTCGCGATATCGAAGATTCATGGATCTGCCTCCGTTGTTTAAAACAAAAACGCCCAAGGGTTTGGCACGTCCTGGATGATTAGGACGGCTTACTGCCTTGGGCGGGATGTGGGTGACGGGAAAAGGATACGGCTTGAGGAGCGAGCCCTGAAAGCCGGCGCTTTCTGGTGAATTTGTAGGCACTTGCTCAAGGGGGTGTAGGCTCGAGTAGCAACAGAAAAGCAAAGAAAATGCTGCCGTTACAGTCGAGGTCGTTGCAGCTTGATCCACTCTTGTACTGTCGGACGCTGCCATTGGTGCTGCGCGTAATCCTCCAGTTGAGCCGGCATCGTGTCCCCATTGAGTATCAATCGGTTCAGCATCAACGCGAGATCAACATCGGCGATCGACCATTCACCAAAAAGGTAGTCCGGATTGTCGGCCAGCAGCCACTGAGCTACATCAATCAACTTTTGTTTGGCAGCCTCGGCTGAGGCTGACAACGGTCCGTATTTCTGACCATAGAACACGACAAGGGTAGAGCGCTCCTGTCGGATCGGGAGCAGATCACTGCGTAGCCACGCTTGAACTTGCCTCGCTGCCGCGCGTTTTTGTGGATGCTGTGGGTAAACAGGTGTTTGGGGGAACACCTCTTCCAGGTATTCGGTGATCGCCGAAGATTCCGACAACGCAAAGTCACCATGCACGAGGGTGGGCACTCTTTGAGTCAGGGAAAGACGGGCGTAATCGCTGGCCTGGTTTTCCAGTTTGTCCAGGTCCAGGGTGCTCATTTCGAACTCGATTCCCTTTTCTCGAAGGGCCACAAAGCACGACATTGCGTAGGGACTGGTGAATTGAGCATCGACGTAAAGGCGCAGTCTTGAGTCATTCATAGCGTCATCTCCATATGCGGAATGGCCACGCTAAAAGATTGAGCGCTTTAAATAAAATTCATGTTTTTTATGGGGGCATTCCTGTCAGGAATGGGGGCGAATCTATTATCACGCCACGGATAAATAGATCTGTCCCCATGTTTACCCATGTTTATTCGATCCAGTCCTTGAACGCCGTAGTCGTCGCCGTATTGAACCGCGCCGACGGCCGCACCAGGTACACCCCCGTGTCGGCATCCAGTTGCCACCAGTCCATCAAAAATGACCCGCAGGAGGATCGCTTGCCGCTCCACAAAAGGCCGGGTGTAGCCGTTTCGCCGTTAATGCCAACACCGGCTGTGCGCCTTCGCCAACAGTTACCGCCAGTGAACAGCTCAAAATCCATCAGAGATCGACTCGCACAGAACCAAATCAAAACCTTGGTCGTGTCGCGCAGTGCTCCCGTTTTTCCGCGTCAAGGAATCGCGGTTTGACACTATTAGGCCATCTCCTATCGTTCTCCGCAGACCGCATCCATGGACCGGATGAGCCGGACAGCCTTCGCGGGCGCGGTCGCTTATGCGATTCCAAAAACAAGGAGCCTCAAAATGTCCAGTGCTACCCAAACCATTGACGTGCTAGTCAATGTCGATGCCGATTACCTGCTTGCCCATCCCAACGACGTAGGCGGCGCGATCTCCATGCTGGTGACGCGCGACGCCGTCGACCCCAATGCCAGTGGCAACACCGGCGAAGGCGGCGACGAGTTGTGGATCGACGTCAAACCCGGCGACAACATCCGCTGGCGCGCCACCACGCTGTCGCGCAACTTCGACCGCATCGCCCTGATCAAAAACGTCCAGAGCGGCGACCCCCACCAGGGCGGCGATTACAAAGGCACCATGTCGACACCGCTCACCTACAACATTCCCGGCGTAGTGCCTTACCTGAACAAGGCTGCCAACGGCGGAATCTCCAAAACCGATGTGATCTATTCCATGTGGCAAGCCACGGCCGAGAATCCGGGCAAACTCTGGTACCAGATCACCTTCGTCCTGCTCGACCGCGACCTGAACCAACTGGGCCCGCAACACACCTGGGACCCGTACATCACCGTCAATAACCAGTAACTGAAACGCAAACAGCCCGGCCCGGCATCCTTCGTCATTGACGAGGGTGCCGGGCCGGGCTTTTTACATTCCACGTCTTCTGAGCCGGATGTTTCCAGCAGCAAAAACGGACTCAGCAACTCTCGCTGGAGAAAAAGCGGTCAACGACGGCTACGCGACCTCCACGTGATCCAGCGCCTGATTCACCGCCAGCTCGGCAATCATCACGATTTGAGTAATACCGATCGCCGTCTTGCGATGCGAGGGATCGAGCGTGGCCGCGAAATTGCTCAGCATCTCACTGGCTGCACCGAGGTTTTCGCTGGCGTTGGCCAGCAGGCATTCGGTGTTGTATTTCGGATTGGCCAGGTACATCCGCTCGGGCTCGTTCAAGGACGACATGATCCCTGCGGCGGGGAAGAGGTAGTGATCCAGCGCACGCTCGGCGGCGTCGTGGAGTTTTTTGGAGTTGGGGGATTCGTAGGGGGAAGTGGGGTCGGTTTCGGGTGGGTTGGGTGTTGGTTTGATCATGGTGAAACTCCTTGTGTCGTCATCAGGAGCCATCACCCACACGCTACCAAACGTTGGGTGGTGGCCATACGCAGGTTGGTAGACCGGGACACAAGGAAGACCGGCGCGCCCGAAGACGCCCTGTGCATGGCCACCATAAAACCGGGGCGATTGACCGCCGCGATGGAGAGCTCTGCATCTTGTGTTTGTCTCGGGCTACCAAACCCGATCACTGTTTTTCAGTGACCCGGAAACGATAAAACCCGTGTCGTAGACACACAAGCCGGCGGATTCTGGCGTAGTCGTAGGCAATGACGCAAGGCGTTGTAGCTTTGGGGAAGTTACGGCGGGTTGCTTTAAACGGAGCTGTTTAAGCGCTCAAAGCCTGGAGGAAATCTCCTTCCAAATGTAGCCGTAGTTGTATCGCAGCCAGCGAACCAACGCCTTATCAAACTGCCTGCGAAACCAGTTGTTCTCCCTCGCTGCCAACCTTTCCTCGATCATTACCCTGAGCGAGTCCGGATCAAAGCCAGTCCATACCGGAGGCACAGCGGCCACAAGGTTGGTGAAGCACACCGGCGCGACCTCTGAATAAAGGATTTCGTAGAGCACCTCAGGATCGATGCCTCTGACCTCCGCCGCTACGTAGTCGTATTCGACCGGCAAATCGTTGAAAGGCCAGGAGAGTGCAGCTCTGACGTCGGTCAGCTGCGGCTCAGTCAGAAGATGTCCCAAAACCAAACTCCTTTTAGTTCGCCACTCAGTGGATGAGGACAAGAGACGGAGATATTTCTTGAGAGATAGTACTGGGCTTTATTGGCAGAAAGGGAAGGCGGGAATTTCAGGATTTCGAAGAAGGCGGGATTTATGCGAGCCATTCGCGGTGGGCGAGAGCGCTTGGCACGGAACCAAGCGCTCAGGGTAGGGCGGGGCACTTGCGGCCCCGCCCTGATGTTTCAGTTTTTGCTGGCGTTCAGCTTGCGCAGTTCTTCGTAGGTCGCCGACTGGACGAACCAGAAGCCGGAAATGATGCACCAGCACAGGGTGCCGGCCACGAAGATACCCAGCGCCGGCAAGAACCCACTGGTGAAAATCGCGACGATAGCGACCAGCCAGATGAAAGCCAGGGAGAGATAGAGGACGGTGTTGTTGACGCTGATGACGAAGTCTTTCACGGGGCATATTCCTTGCGAGATCTAAAGAAATCCCCCTCTCCGGGGGGAGCGAACGCATGCTATCACATTGCCTTCATGGTTCAAGGATACCTGTTTCACCACAACGCCCGATGCATCGTATCGGGCGTTGTGTATTCGAAAGACAGGCGCGGACGCTCGCGGCGGTAGTCCTAGATCTCTACAGTCTTCACAGGTAGCTGTAGTGGTCTACGCTGAGGTGTCAGAAGGCCACTGCTTGTTGTGTGACGTGCTTCATATATAGGGCTGCTCCTTGGCTCGTTCTCTGATTTCCTCCCTCTACGGATGCGAGACATGATTGAATCGATCACTCTTTCTGGCATAGCTACCTACAGCCCCATAACCCCTGAAACGATTCAAAACCTGAAGGTCGTGAACTACTTCTACGGTGCAAACGGAGCAGGTAAGACAACGATCAGCAGGCTGATAAACGACCCAGCACTATCAACTACGTCCAAAGTTACATGGGCGAAGGGCAATCCGATTCCGGTAATGGTCTACAACAACGATTTCATCGCTACGAATTTCACAGATTCGAAGCAGTTCAAAGGTGTTTTCACGCTGGGACAGGCCGAGCAGGCGCAACTTGACCGGCTGGAAGAGTTGAAGAAAGAAAGAGATCGCCACGCGTTGTTCAAAACTAAAGCGCAAGAAAACCTGAATGGCCCGGACGGCAAGAGTGGGAAGATCGGTGAAAAAAATTCTCTGGAAGCGAAGTTAGTAGCACGGTGTTGGGAACAAAAGCAGAAGTACGACGATGAGTTTCAGGGTGCTTTCAAAGGTCTGCGAAATAACCGGGAGGCGTTCAAGAACAGGGTATTACAAGAAAGCAAAAGTAACACCTCCCAGTTGGTTACTATCGAAGACCTGCGCAAGCGCGCACAGGTCCTTTATGTTGATGCACCATCACCCATGAATGCTGTTTCCAACCTTGACCTGTCTCGTTTAGTCGCGTTTGAACAAGACCCTATCCTGAGCAAGAAAGTAGTTGGTAAAGAGGATGTCAATGTTTCCGCGATGATCCAGCACCTAGGGAACAGTGACTGGATTAGGCAAGGTATGAAGTACTTGGTAAATGCCGACGATGACTGTCCTTTCTGTCAACAGAAACTGCCGCATGAGTTCGAAAAAAGCCTGGCGGACTATTTCGACGAAAAATTCGAGGCTGATACTAAAGCGCTATCGCAGTTTCGGGATGTTTATAGTTCTGTAACAGATGGGCTATTAGCACAGGCTCAAACAATCCTAGCCACGGATTGTTCTCACTTAGATAAAGAGAAGCTTGATCTTGAGTTGCAAGCCTTGAATGCAATTGTACTAGTGAACAGGCAGCGCATTGATCAAAAGGTGGCTAGCCCGAGTGTTGACGTAGCGTTGGAAGGTTTTGCGGAGATTCCGCTTAGAGTTTCTGAACTGATAAATTCAGCCAATCTCAAGGTTGCTGAACACAATCGTCTTGTTTCGGGGTTTACCGTCGAGCAGGGTAAGTTAACAGATGCGGTGTGGCGATATCTTCTTGATGTTGAGCTTAAAGATGATCTTGCTGATTACGCAAAAGATGCTGGCGGTATCGGCCAAGCAATTGATAGCATCGCTGCAAGCATGGGTAGAGCAACGCTAGATATATCAGTGGCTGACGCGGAAATTGTAAGAATTGAAACTTCGCTGACAAGCGTAAGACCTACTGTCATCGCAATCAATAAAATTTTGAAAGATTTTGGGTTTCGAAGCTTCTCCCTGGATCCTGCGTGTGCCGATAATTCATATCGGCTGATCCGAAGCGATGGAACTGACGCTAAAGCAACACTTAGCGAAGGCGAAAAGACCTTCGTCACTTTTCTGTATTTCTATCATTTGCTCAGGGGAAGTATCACAACGTCGGGGATTAGTACTGATCGAATAGTCGTCATTGATGACCCGGTTTCAAGTCTGGATAGCGATGTTCTGTTTATCGTGAGCAGCTTAATAAAAAAACTTTTTCACGAGGTTCGCCAGAAGGGAAATAACCTAAAACAGGTCTTCGTCTTGACTCATAACGTGCACTTTCATAAAGAAATCACCTTTAACCCCAATAGGGCTGGAGATGCTTCCATTAAGGATGAAACGTTTTGGGTAGTACGCAAGCCCGATCACTTCTCAAAGATTGAAGGCTTTGAGAGTAATCCTATTAAAACGTCCTATCAACTGTTGTGGGCAGAGTTGTCGAGAAAGCCATTGCCGACGCTTACTATACAAAATACCATGCGCAGGATTTTGGAAAATTACTTCAAGATCCTAGGGGGCATAGATACGCATGTTATTATCGAAAAGTTTGAAGGGCAGGAAAAGGTTCAATGCCAATCATTGATTAGTTGGGTTAATGACGGATCTCACTATTCGCCAGACGATCTGTATGTGGCAATAAGCGATGGTATGGCGCACAGCTATATGAAAATCTTCTTCAAGGTCTTTAAGGCTATGGAGCATATGCCTCATTATAAAATGATGATGGGGCGAGATTTTGTCGATTTAGATCTTATTGAGGAGCCGACGGAGGATGAGGAAATAGTTGGCGAAGCAGGTGAGGCTGCCGTTGGTGCAGATGCACTAATCATAATTCCAGGAGCCTCTGATGATAAAGGTGCCACCAAGCCATTGAGCACTCCTGCGCTTTTGGTAATCCCCACTGAGGCGCAGCCTCCTGAGCCATTCCCAGCAGGGGCGAGCGGTTCGGACCCTGATATTCCATTCTGAATCGCTTGATCATGGACAAAAGGGGTCTGATTTTTTATAAAATAAATCTGACCTCTTTTTGCTTTTTTTTAAGCGAGACCAATTTTGATAAATAGCTTGCAAAGGCTCGTTGGTAAAATTGCCCCGCCATCCATGCCGCCATTATTTTTTCCAAGACCGGCATTCACGAACGCGAGAAGTAAAGATTCATCCATTTTTACGGATTCTTCAATCGTCGTATTTGAGAAATCTCTCATCTTATCTATATCAAAGGAGGGGATTTTTTCAAGTGCAAACAAAATACGCCTAAGCTCTTCGAAAGAAATTTGTCCCTTCGCAAATGCTCCAAAACACTTTGCAGCTAGCTCTGGTTTTTTGTCGCTTTCCATTCTATCCAATATTTCTATGACGGATGCACCGAATCTTCCAGAAAATTTATCATCCTCATTTAACTTTTCTACCATGGCTATTCGTTCTGGTTCCGATATCTCAGACAGTTGACTGATGAATTTTAGAAGCTTGGCGGTCAGCAACTGGTCCCTAAAGGAGCCAGCAACGTTGAATGCACCAACCAGGGTGTTTATGAAGGGAATATCTTTTAACACTCCAGACTCAAGAGCCGCGTCAACCCCAAACTCCAAATACTCCTTTCCTATGCTCACAACTGAGTCTGATCGCAAAGCATTGATGAGGGCTGAACCGCGTTTAGTATCATTTTTCTGCATGGTTTCCTCCGTTAATGTCTGTTGTACCGTTGCTCTCAAGGGGATGGTCAAGAAGGCTAGGGTAAGTTAATTGCTCTAAAATAAATATACTATCTCGATTCTTGTATTTTTTATTCGACTTTCTGATGTGGAGGTTTTTTATCGAAAAAAATGGCGTTAGATATTTATTGTGAGATGCAAACGATTTTATTTGGCTCTGAATGCAATGGGAAGATATTCGCCAGTAATGTAAAAGGTATTGGTGCAATCCGGGCATGAAAACTTCATTGAGGTTGATCCGCTTTGTCGAACTGCCTTTAGAACCGAGCGATGTCCCTTGTCATAGCAATTTGTACAGCACAGATGAGCGGGCTCCGTTTCTTGAAACTCTTTTTTCAGAGCATATACCACCTTGGCTGGACCAACGCCCAGCAACTCGTATCGATTAAGTACGTTTTGCTTGCTGCTCACTTTATGAAGGTTTTCTTCAAGTTCGGCGACCTTTTTGATCAATGCCATTTGTTCCAACTGGCCCTGCATCATTTGTTGTTGAAGCTCCATCAGAGTGCCAGTCAGATCCATAACTCGGCCTCTCACCATATCTTCATCACGCAGGGTGATGAGGCTCTTGGCGATATCGCCCGCCGTTTTTGCACTGGTGAACGCAGCAGCAACCCAATCAATCATTGTCATACCCTATGGGGTTATTTATTAGAATGGTCTGAAGAGCTTAATTGCGTAGCGTGGGCCGTCTAAACACCCTTGAAAATATCGAGATACGAATCTTGACGGCATTAAGCCTTAACCCACCGCCCTCGACCCCAACCACTCAACCAATCCACTCCCCACACCAAAATCAGCATAGCCAATATCACCGTCCCCGCCTGCGCCTCCTGAAACAAACTCAAGCTCACATACAACATCTGTCCCAACCCCCCAGCCCCGACAAACCCCAGCACGCTCGCCATCCGAATATTGTTCTCCCACCGATACAAACAGTACGCCAGCAACTGCGGCGCCAGGTTCGGCAGGGTGCCGTAGCAGAACGCCAAAACCGGATTCCCCCCTTGCAACCGAATCGCATCCGCCGGTTCCGGCGGCGTGTTTTCCAGTGCCTCAGCAAACAACCGCCCCAACACGCCCGTGGTGTGTAGGGCGAGCGCGAGTGTCCCGGCATTCGGCCCAAGGCCAGCCGCCAGCACCATCAACGCGGCCCACACCAGTTCAGGAATGGCACGCAGTGCATTGAGCACCAGGCGCGCAGCACTCTGAAAAAACCAGCCAAACCGGCCAGCAGCGGGGAGCGCCAATAACAGGCCCAGCACGGCAGCGAGCAGGGTGCCCAGCGCAGACATGGCCAGCGTTTCCATCGAGCCACGCAGGATGGCGCTCAGGTAGTCAGCGCTGAAATCGGGACTGAGAAAGCGCGCCACATACAAGCCCATTTGTTTCAGGCTGGTAGGGCTTCCGAGTTCTTCAAGATCAAGGCCCAGATAGGCAAACGAGGCAATGACGGCCGCAACCATGGCGAGAATCAGCACCGAATTGATCAGTCGTTTCATGCCAGCCTCCAGCGCAGCAGGCGGCTGAGTTGGTCGGCGCCGAGGACGAGGAGGAGGAAGGTCAGGAGCATGCTGGCGACTTCGCCGCCGGCGAACATGCGGATCGAGAGGTCGATCTGTTGGCCGAGGCCGCCGGCGCCGACGAAGCCCATGACCACCGAGGCGCGGATGGCGCATTCCCAGCGGTAGACGGTGTAGGAGAGCAGTTCCGCCGCGACGTTGGGCAGTACGCCGTAGGCGAAGCTGGCGAGGCGGCCGCTGCCGGCCTGGAGCAGGGCGTGGGCCGGGCGTTGGTCGGTGGATTCGTAGATTTCGGCGTAGACCTTGCCGAGCATGCCGCTGTAGGTGATGGCGATGGCCAGCGCGCCCGCCGCCGGGCCAAGGCCGACGGCGCGCACGAACAGCAGGGCCCAGACGATTTCCGGCACGCTGCGCAGGAAGATCAGCAGCCCGCGCACCGGCCATCGTAGCAGGCGGCCCAACAGGCTCGGCCGGCCGCTGCGTGAGGCGGCGGTCAACGACAGGGCGCGGCTGGCGAGCAGGCTGGCCGGCACCGCCAACAGCAGCGCCAGGGCCATGCCGGCGGTGGCGATGGCCAGGGTTTGCAGGGTGGCTTTGAGGAGTAATTGCAGAAACTCGCGGTCATGGGCCGGTGGCCAGAACATCGACACGAAGCGGCCCATTTCACTCTGGCTGTCGGCGTGAAACAGCACGCCCAGATCCAGCTCGCTGAGCTGGATACCGGGCCACAGCAAGGCAATCGCCAGCCCGGTCAGCAGCAACCGTGGCAGTGCGGCGGGGTCGCGGGTATCGGCGCTCAGCATCGCGGAATCTGCACAATCAGCGGGGGGACGGCGGGCGCCGGGGATTGCAGTTGTTCGTTGGCGTAGAGGGTGTCGAGCATGTCGCGGCTGACTTGCGCGGACGGGCAGTCGAACAGGATCCGACCCTCGCGCAAACCGATGATTCGCGGGAAGTGCGCCAGCGCCAGCTCCACCGCGTGCAGGCTCGCCACCAGCGTGACGTTGTGCTCGCGGGCATGGCGCGACAGGATCGACAGCGTGTGCCCGGCCAGCACCGGGTCCATCGCCGAGACTGGTTCGTCGGCCAGCAACACCTCCGGCGCCTGATACAACACGCGAGCGATGCCGACCCGCTGCAATTGCCCGCCGGACAGTTGTTGGCATTGGCTGAAGAGTTTGTCGGCCAGATCCAGTTTTGCCAGGGCCGCGCGAGCGCCGGGCACGTCGAGCGGATGCAGCAGGTTGATCAGGCTTTTGCCCAGGCTCCATTGCCCGAGTTTACCGGCCAGCACCGCCGTCACCACCCGTTGCCGGGGCGGCAGCGGCGGCGCCTGATGTACCAGACCGATGCGCGCACGCAGGCGTTGCCGTTGGCGCGCGGACAAGTGCCAGGCGCGCTCGCCCAGCACTTCGATGTCGCCGCTGCTGGGCCGAATCGCGGTTGCCAGCATATTCAGCAGGCTGGATTTGCCGGCGCCGGACGGGCCGATGATCGCCACCTGTTCGCCGGCCTCGATCTGCAAATCCACGCCACGCAAGGCCTCCACGCCATTGGTGTGGTGCAAAAAAGCCTGTTTGAGGCGCAGCGTCATTTCAGCAAGTCGGCGGCGCGGGCGGCTTCCTCGATGCCTTTGTAATTGTCCGGGCTGGTTTCGATGAAGCGACTGGCGGCTTGCAGGTCGAGGATTTTCTTGTGCTCGGGGTTGGCGGGGTCGAGGTCGAGGAAGGCTTTTTTGATCTTCGCCGCCAGCGCCGGATCGAGGGTGCCGCGCACGGTCCAGTTGTAATCGAAGTAGGTCGGGGTGGTGGCGAAGACCTTGACCTTGTTGGTGTCGACCTTGCCGGCGTCCACCAGTTTTTGCCAGACGCTGGCGTTCAGCACACCGGCGTCGACCTTGCCGGCCTGCACCCAGGCGACGGTGGCGTCGTGGGCGCCGGAGTAGCCGACGCGGCTGAAATAGCTTTCCGGTTTGATGCCGTCCTTGAGCATGAAATAGCGCGGCATCAGGCTGCCGGAGGTGGACGACACGGAGCCGAAGGCGAAGGTCTTGCCCTTGAGATCGGCGAGGCTTTTGACATCCGGGTCGGCGGTGATGAATTTGCTGGTGAACTGGGCGTCTTGTTCGCGCTGCACCAGCGGAATGGCGTTGCCGGTTTTCAGCCGCGCCTGGACGAAGGTGAAACCGCCGAGCCACGCCAGATCGAGGCGGTCAGTGGCCAGCGCTTCAACCACCGCCGGGTAATCCGCCACGGGGACGAACTGCACGTCCATGCCCAATTGCTGTTGCAGGTATTTGCCCAGCGGCTCGAACTTGCGCAGCAGCTCGGTCGGGGCTTCGTCGGGAATCGCGCTGACCTTCAACACCTCCGCGGCTTGCGCCAGCACGGCGGACAGGGACAGGGCCAAACCAGCGGTCAGTGCCAGGGTTCGCTTGAGCATGGAATTCTCCGTTTCGTGGGCATCAAGGTCGATGCACCCGTCGATGGGCAATCATCGTCGGGTGCAACGTCAGGTTAGACGAAACGGTGAAAGTGCGAGGGCGCCGAGATTACTTCAAGCGGTCAACGAGGGTCTTGCCCACGGCCAGGGCCGACGCCGGGTTCTGTCCGGTGACCAGTTCGCGATCAACCACTACGTGGCTGGCCCACGGCGCCGTGTTACTGCTGAAAACACCGCCAGCCTTTTCCAGTGCCGTCTGCGGATAGAACTTCATCGCGCCGCCGTTCAACAGGCCTTTGGCGATTTCTTCTTCCTGATTGCTGATGACCGTGAATGTGTAGCCGGCATACGTCCAGTTGTTTGCCGTCGCGGCTTTGCCGGTTTCCAGTCGGCGGGTGAATGCGGTCGGATCCGTCAGGGTCGACAGCAGTGCAATCGGGCCGTGGCACACCAGCGCTGTGGTTTTGCCTGTTCGATGGAAGTTGTTCAGCAGTTTGCCCAGCGCCTGGCTGTGCAGCAGATCCTGCATCGGTGCGTGGCCACCCGGAATGTAGACGGCATCGAAATGCTCGTAGCCGACTTGCTCGACCCGCGACAGGCTGATGACCGGCGATTCACCGGGCGAGGTGATCTTCAGTTGTTCCAGCAGCGCCTTGTGGGTCTGCAAGGCTGCCACGTCATTGTTGAAATACATCTTGTCGTCGGAGGAGCGATCCAGCGTCGGCGCCTTGCCGGTCGGGGTGGCGAAGGTCACGGTGTGGCCGGCATCGAGCAGCAACTTGACCGGTTGCATCAGTTCGTTGAGGTAGAAACCGGTGTTGAAGACCTTGTCGTCCTTCAGATCGAGATGATCGGAGTCCGACAGCACCACCAGCACATTGGCCGCCTGGGCGTTCAACGCGGCAACGGAGAGAGACAAGGCGAAAGCAAGACGTGTAATTGAGCGCATGGCGATTCCAGAAGATGAAGGAAAGTGCGGCTCACTGTATTGATGCTCATGGCGGCGATAAACTCGCGCCACAGCAAAGCATTTGTTCTCTGGAGATCAAGATGAGTCGCCGATTCGATTATCTGGCCGACGTCGAAGTGTTCGTCACGGTGGTGGAGAAGGGTTCGCTGAGCGCCGGTGCAGTGTTTCTCGCAACCACGCCGTCGGTGGTCAGCCGGGCGATTTCGCGGCTGGAGGCGCGCCTGGGTGTGCAGTTGCTGCGGCGCACCACGCGGCGTTTGAGCCTGACCGATGCCGGTGTGTTGTATCTGGAGCAATCCCGGGCGGCATTCGGCCTGATCGACGACGCCGAGCGCACGATTCAGGGACAGGACGGCGAACTCAGCGGCCGCGTGCGCCTCAGCGTGCCGACCACTTACGGCCACTATCGTTTGCCGGCGATGCTCGCCCGTTTCACCCGGCAGCATCCGCAAGTGCGCGTTGAGTTGAGCATCAGCAATCGCAACGTCGATCTGGTGGCCGAAGGGTTCGACCTGGCTATTCGGCTGGGCGCGTTGCCGGACAGCGGGCTGATCGGTCGCAAGCTGGAGGACGCGCGTTTGTGTGTGGTGGCCGCGCCGGATTATCTGCGACGGGCCGGAACACCGCAGCGCGTCGACGATTTGCAGCGGCATGCGTGCCTGCCGTTCGTGATGCCCAGCACCGGGCGCGTCGGGCCGTGGCTGTTCCGTGAGCAGGGCGAAGACCGCGAATGGCTGCCCAGCGCCAATATTCAGGTGTCCGACGATGTGCTGGGGATTGTGTCGCTGGCGGAGCAGGGGCTGGGCATCTGCCAGACCTATGACTTCATTGTCCGCGAACGGATCGAAAGAGGGCGACTGGTGCGGCTGCTTGAACAGTCGGGCGGGCGCTCCCGACCGTTCTCGGTGATCTATCCGCCGCACCGGCAGCTGTCGGCTTCGGCGCGGGCGCTGATTGATTGTCTGACCCGAGAGGTCAGTCAAGGCACTGGGGAAGGCCTCGACTGACGCGATTCAAACGGCGGGCAGACGCGTCACCCATTTCCCGCCACCCGCGCCGTCCTTCAGGGCGCGCAAGGCCTGGGGCAATTCATCGAAGTTGAACATCTGCAGCGCCGGGCCGATCAGGCTGCCGTCGAGCAGCGCTTGCAGCAACTGCTCGCCGTTGCGGCGCAAGGTCTGGCGATCGTGCAGGCTGGCGTGGACGTGGAAGCTGTTCAATGCCACTTCATGCAGCGAAATCGCGGTGGTGAACGCCGGCAGCGGCGCGCTTTCCTGACGATCCTGAATGCACACCAGATGGCCGTTGTAGCCCAGCAGGTCGGCCATTTTCGCCGCGTGAGCGCCGCTGACCGTGTCGAATACGGCGTGCAAACGACGTTCGCCGAGGCTGGCTGCGAGTGCGGTTTGCCAGTCCGGTTCGCGGTAATCGAATACGCCGACTGCGCCCAGGGCCTTGAGCTTTTCATGATGCGCGCCGGACGCGGTCGCCCAGACCCGCCATCCGCGTTGTACCGCCAGTTGCACCAACAGCAGGCCGACCGCGCCGCCGGCGCCGATCACCAGCACATCGGCCGCGCCAATCGCGGGGACTTTTTCCACGGCTTGCCACGCGGTCAAACCGGGGCAGGGCAGTGACGCCGCCGCGGCATCATCGAGCGCGGCGGGCACTGACAGCACGGTAGCGGCGTCGAGCAGGCAGTACTCGGCGTAGCTGCCATCGTTCGCCAAGGATTGGTGATACGCCACGCGACTGCCGGGTTGCAGTGTCACGCCGGCGCCGGCCGCGACCACCACGCCCATGCCGTCGACACCCGGCACACGGCCGGTGTGCCACGCGGAGTGGCCCCACTCGATGATCTTCCAGTCCACCGGGTTCAAGGCGATGGCGCGGTTGGCCACCAGCACTTGCCCGGGGCCGGGTTGCCGGAGAGGTTTGCGGGTCAATGTCAGGCCATCCAGCCCTTGGCCGGACGTCCAGGCCCAGGCAGCGTAATCGGTTTGCATTGTGCGGTTTCCCATGACTGTCAATGGCCGCCAGTATCGGTGGCAACGGGCATGAGAAGAACCGGCCCTGGGTCAAAGGTGTTTTGCGTAAAAGTCAGCAATGCTTCCGCAGTACGTCAATCAACCTGCGCAAACCGCTCCACCAGCCAATCGATAAACACCCGCACCCGATTGCTCAAATGTCGGTTTGGCGGGTACAGCACATGAAACGGATAGGCCGGCGGGCGCCAGTCCTCGAGGATCGGCACCAGTTCGCCGCGCTCGATGGCGGTCCTGACCGTGTAGCTGAAGGTGTGGATGATCCCCAGTCCGGCGAGCCCGGCCGCCAGGTGCGCGTTGCTCTCGTTGACGCTGATCAGGCCTTTGCCTTCGATCTGGTGGCGTTCGCCGTTGCGCTGGAAGTTCGACGGCAGGATGCGCCCGGTGGAGGCCGAGCGGTAGGCGATCAGCTGATGGCTGGCCAGGTCGAGCGGGTGGCTTGGGGTGCCGTGGCGTTGCAGATAGTCGGGCGTGGCGCAGGTGGTCCAGGACACTTCGCCGAGGCGGCGCACGGCCAGGGTTTGTTCGGTCAGCGGGCCGCCGCGAATCACGCAGTCCACCCGTTCACTGATCAGGTCCACCGGGCGGTCGCTGACGCCCAGATCAACCTGGATATCCGGATAGCGTTCGAAGAACCTCGGCAGTTCGGGGATCACCAGCATCGTCGCGGTCGAGCCGCCGATGTCCACGCGAATCTTGCCGCGCGGCAGGCCTTGCGCCTGGCTGAAACCCTGATCGATGTCGTCCAGTTGATGCAGCAATTGTTGTGTCAATTGGTAATAGGAAGCGCCGTCTGCGGTGACGGTGAGGCGGCGGGTGGTGCGTTGCAGCAGGCGCACGCCGAGGTGGTTTTCCAATTGGCCGATCAGTTTGCTGACCGTGGTTTTCGGCAGGTTCAGCGAGTCGGCGGCTTTGGTGAACGAACCGCTTTCCACGACGCGGGCGAAGGTGCGGATCGCCATTAACTGATTCATCGGTTCGAGCTCGGTGGGGTAGATGCGGTTGAGTATTGTGCATGTCTGTGCACAAACAAAACCGATTTTGCGGATTTTTCAATTCAATTCATCGGCCTAAAGTCGCTTCCAACGGCTCACCTACGACCCGTCACCTACCTCGAAACGGTTACTGGAGATTCATCATGAGCAACAGACTTGAAGGCAAAATCGCACTGATCACTGGCGGCACCACCGGCATCGGCCTGGCCTCGGCGCAGGAATTCGTCGCTCAGGGCGCCACGGTATTCATCACTGGCCGTCGTCAGGCCGAACTGGACAAAGCGGTCGCCGCCATCGGCCCACGGGCCATCGGCATTCAGGGCGATGTGGCGAAGCTGGAGGATCTGGATCGCATCTACCGCGAGGTTTCCGCCAAGGCCGGGCACCTCGACATCCTGTTCGCCAACGCCGGCGGCGGGGACATGCTGCCGCTGGGCTCGATCACCGAAGAGCACTTCGACCGGATTTTCGACGCCAACGTGAAGGGCACGCTGTTCACCGTGCAGAAGGCCTTGCCGCTACTGCGCGATGGCGCCTCGATTCTGCTGACCTCGTCGACCACTTCGGTGCAGGGCACGGAAAACTTCAGCGTCTACAGCGCGAGCAAAGCGGCGGTGCGCAACTTCGCTCGGTCATGGTTGCTGGACTTGAAACCACGGCGCATCCGCGTCAACGCCATAAGCCCTGGCCCGGTGCGCACGCCAGGGCTGGCAGGGCTGGTGCCGGCGGAACACACCCAGGGGCTGTTCGATCAACTGGCGTCTATCGTGCCGATCGGGCGTCTGGGCGAGCCGAGCGAGATTGCCAAGGCCGCGCTGTTCTTGGCCTCGGATGACAGCAGCTTCGTCAATGGCATCGAGTTGTTCGTCGACGGCGGTACTGCGCAGATCTGATTTAAACCGCTTGATGCCCCGGCATTTGTTCAGTCGAGTGCCGGGGTTCTTCCGTTTCTTCGTCCGGCGCGTTATCCCAGATCAGGCGCGGGTCGAAACTCATGGCCGAGAGCATGGTGAACACGACCACCAGGCCGAAAAACAGAATCCCTACGCGCGGCTCGATATCCCCCAGCGCCTGGAATTTCACCAGCGCCGCCACCAGCGCGACCACCAGCACATCGAGCATCGACCAATAGCCGATCAGCTCGACGAAGCGGTACAGCTTCGAACGCTCCTTGCGCGCCGAATGGCTGTCCCGTTGCACGGTGACCAGCAGCAAGGTCAGCGCCACGAATTTCACCCCCGGCACGGCGATGCTGGCGACGAAGATGATGACGGCGATGTCCCACGCACCGTGTTCCCAGAACTCCAGCACGCCGCTCATGATGGTGCTGTCGGCGCCGCTGCCGAGCAGGGTGGTGTTCATCACCGGCAGCAGATTGGCCGGCACGTAAAACGCCAGCGCGGCGAACATGTAGGCCCAGGTGCGGGTCAGCGAGTTGGTCTTGCGCCGGTGCAGCGGCGCGTCGCAGCGCGGGCATTGGTGCGGTTCGCCGGTCATGTCGCAGGCCAGTCCGCAGCTGTGGCACAGGCACAGGTTGAGTTCGCTGGCAGTCGGTGGCCGTTTCATAGGATGTCCCACAGTTCACGCACGTCGCGCCCGGCGATGCGGATCAGCAACAGGCTGAGCACGGCCAAGGCAAACAGGCCGATGCCGGGAATGACGTCGAGCATGCCCGCCAGTTTGAACACCGCCACCATTGCGCCAAGCAAACACACTTCGAGCATGCTCCACGGCCGCAAGGTTTCCAGCCAGCGCATGCACAGCTTGAACCCCGGTGAACGGCGCGAGGCGAGGGCGAAGCTCAAGACCCAGATCAACAGAACCAACTGGAAGGCCGGGGCGATGATGATCGAGATTGCCGCGACCATCGCCATGAAGGTGATCGGCCCCTGACTCAGGGCCAGCACTGAATCCCAGAGGGTCGCGCTGTTTTTCAGGCCCTTCATGCTGATGCTCATCACCGGGTAGAAATTGGCGAACAGCCACAGCATCGCCGCGGTGAAGCTCAG
Organism: Pseudomonas sp. FG35; assembly: GCF_057809295.1. Lineage (NCBI taxonomy): Bacteria > Pseudomonadati > Pseudomonadota > Gammaproteobacteria > Pseudomonadales > Pseudomonadaceae > Pseudomonas > Pseudomonas sp. FG35. The sequence continues at coordinate 243,661 of NZ_JBMDJR010000001.1, forward strand.
GGCCAGCCGTTGCTCCACGCTCAGGTTGTTGTAGCGCTGGAGCACGGCGCCGCAACGCACGCAGAGGGTCTTCTGGTGTTTGGCCAGCACGACTTTTTCGTACACGCAGTCGCAATGCTCGCAGATGATCAGTTGATCGGTGCTGGCCATGGGGCGCTCGGCGGGAGGAGGGCTTGAACCCTTTCACTATAGAAGCGCTGGGGCATTCAACAACTGTCACCTTGCGAAACGCGCGTGGGGCGATGAAATCAGCAATCCGGCGGGCAACAGCAACCCGTTCTGGTAGCGGTTTTCCGGTCTTGTCAGAGCACCGGTTGCGTGGCGTCCTCTTCCGCAATGGCAGCCCGCACGCTGGGCCGCTCGGCGATGCGTGTCATGTAGCTCGCCAGCGCTGGCCAGTCCTCAATGGCGATACTGAAAGTCGGCAACCACTTCAGCACCGTGAACAGGTAGGCATCCGCTACGCCGAAAGCCTGCATCAGAAACGGCTGGGTCGCGAGAATGCGGTTCAGGTAATCCAGACGCTTGAACAGCTTGTGTTTGAAGATCGTTTTGGTGGTTTCCGGGATTTCGCTGCTGAACAACGGCGCGCTGCCCCCATGAATTTCCGAGCTGATGAAGTTCAGATATTCCTGAAGACGCGAGCGTTCCCAGCTGCCGTTGGCCGGGGCCAGCGCATGACCAGGCACGAGGTCGGCGAGGTATTGCAGAATGGCCGGCCCCTCGGTCAGCACTTCACCGTTGTCCAGCATCAGCGCGGCCACGTAACCCTTAGGGTTGATCTGGCGAAAGTCCCGGCCGTCGGCGGTTTGCTTGGTCTGGTTGTTGACCCGGATCAGCTCGAACGGCAGCTCCAGCTCACGCAACACAATGTGCGGTGAAAGCGAACAGGTCATGGGGGCGTAGTACAGTTTCATGGGGGCTCCTTGCAGATGGAGCCTCAGAATCCGCTATGACCGCGCCGCTTCGCAAAGGACAAATCCAGTGCTAGCGTATGACAAAATCTCATGGACTGAAGAGGTCATATGCTCCCCCGACTGCCATCGCTCAACGGATTGAGAGCCTTCGAATGCGCCGCCCGGCATATGAGCTTCACCCGCGCCGCTGAAGAACTAAACGTCACACAAACTGCGATCAGCCATCAGATCCGTCGCCTCGAGGATGAGCTTGGCGTGCGTCTGTTCATGCGCTTGAAAGACGGTTTGGCATTGACCGATGAGGGCAATGCTTACTTGCCCGGCATCCGCTCGGCGTTTCTTGAATTGCGCTACTCGACTGAAAAGCTGCTGGAGTCGAGCAACTACAGCGTCCTGACCATCAGCACGCTAGTGTCGGTGGCGTCGAAATGGTTGTTGCCGCGTCTGCCGTCATTTCGCGAGGCGCATCCGCAGATTGATGTGCGGATCAGTGCTTCCACCGAGTGGGTGGACTTTCGCAAGGGCGGCATCGATGCGGCGATCCGCTACGGCGACGGGAATTGGCCTGGACTTCGGGCCGACTGGTTGATGGCCGACGAGATCTTTCCGGTGTGCAGCCCGCGCTTGTTGACTGGCAAGAACGCCCTGAAAACTCCGGCAGATCTGGCGCATCACCCCTTGTTGCAAGTCAGTGGCGTGACCGCCAATGACTGGAACGATTGGCTGCATGCGGCAGGCCAGCCACCGCTGACGGCCAAAGGCCCACGATTGACCTTCGACCTGGCGATGATGGCGGTGCAGGCGGCGATTGACGGGCAGGGCGTGTGCATCGGTCGCTCGACCTATGTCGATGACGATCTGCGCGCGGGCAGGCTGGTGGCGCCGTTTGATTTGCGCTTGAAATCCGCTTCCGGCTTCTACCTCGTCACGCCCCACGATCAGGCCGAATCGAAAAAGATCGTGGCGTTCAGAGGCTGGCTATCGCAGGTGCTGGCCAAACCCTTTGTATAAGCGTGTATCCATCGCGCCGCCGTACACAAACGGGTAACAAACCCCGTCATCAGGACACATCCTGCGTACATGCCTCGGCCAAAGTAGTGGCCAACACATCACTACTTCCAAGAGGACAACACCATGCGCCGCACACTTCTGATGACCGCTGCCGCCGTACTCGTATCGCTGACCGGCCTCGCACAGGCGGCTGAAACCCCATCTGCCGCCCCGACGAAGAACTGGCAACAAGGCCTGAGCCGTACCGATCTGGTCCGACAGGACCTGGGTGCGGCGGATCGTGAGGTGATCCAGGCTCGCGTCGATTTCGAACCGGGCGTCACCTCGCCCAACCATGCGCATCCGGGTGTGGAAGTGGCTTACGTGATCAGCGGCACGTTCGAATACCGGCTCGAAGGGCAGGCACCGGTGACGCTCAAGGCGGGGGATTCGCTGTTCATCCCGGCGGGTGTGGCGCATATCGCTAGGAACGTCGGCAACGAGAAGGGCTCGGAACTGGCGACCTACATCGTCAAGAAGGGCGAGCCGTTGCTGATTCTCAAGCAGTAACGTTCCGCGAAAACGAAGAAGGCCTGCCGATGTGGCAGGCCTTTTTGCGTCCGCTGTTCAGCGTATCAGTGGGCGTAAACCGGGTAGTCGGTATAGCCACGCTGATCGCCGCCAAAGAACGTGCTCGGGTCCGGTGCGTTGAGCGTCAGGCCTTCGCGGATTCGCCGAGGCAGATCGGGGTTGGCGAGGAACGGTCGGCCAAACGCGATAATGTCGGCGCGACCGTCGGCCAGGGCCTGTTCCGCCGACTCGGGGTCGTAGCCGCCGGCAATCATCAGCACGCCATCCCAGGCATCACGCAACTGAGCGATGATCGCGTCCCAGCGCGGATCGAAGTTTTCATCCTTGACAGTGCCGACCACGGCCGGCTCGACCAAGTGCAGGTAGGCCAGCTTCCAGCGGTTCAACGAGCGCACGATGTAGCCGAATGTGGCCTCCGGCGATTCATCGCCCATGCCCATGAAGCGGCCCATGGGTGTCAGGCGCACGCCGACACGGTCGGCACCGACTTCGTCGACCACGGCCGCCACCACTTCCAGTAACAGGCGCGCACGGTTTTCCAGGGGGCCGCCATAACCGTCGGTGCGCTGGTTGCTGTTGCTGTTGATGAACTGGTCCAGCAGATAGCCGTTGCCGGCGTGAATTTCCACGCCATCCATCCCGGCGTTCAGTGCATTGCGCGCAGCGCGGCGGTAGTCGCTGATGATGTCGGCGATCTCCGACGTTTGCAGTGCGCGCGGCACCGGCACGTCGCCCCAGACACCGTTGCCCTCGTCGTCGACGATGAAGGTCTTGCCCGGCACAGGCAATGCGCTAGGCGCCACCGGCAGTGCGTTGTCCGGTTGAAAGCTTGGGTGCGACACGCGGCCCACATGCCACAGTTGCATGAAGATCAACCCGCCGGCCTCGTGTACCTGGCGGCTGACTTCACGCCAGGCTTGCACTTGTTCATCGTTGTAGATGCCAGGCGTCCACGCATAACCCTGGCCCTGGCGGGAAATCTGCGTGGCCTCGGTGATGATCAGCGCGGCGCTCGCCCGCTGGCGGTAGTACTCGGCGTTCATGGACGTCGGGATGTCGCCCGGTTGTCCGGCACGGGAGCGGGTCAACGGCGCCATCGCCACCCGGTGGGGAAGTGTGTAGGGGCCGAGGGCGATGGGACGGAACAGTTGTTGTGTCATGGGGGTTCTCCAGTCTTCGAAAAGGATCGGCAGGGCGGTGTCGGGACATTTGGCCCGACACCGGATGGCCCTACGTTAAGCGGCTGTCCGGTGCTTGATAATCCACACGCGACGCCACGCTGCATTGCGTGAAATGCAACGTGGCGCAGTTCAGGAAGGCTGTTGCGAGCGGGTCAGCGGAAGGTTGAGCCAACGCCGGCCGGTGGCATTCGCCACGGCGTTGCCGATGGCGGCCGCCATGGGGCCCTGGACGATTTCGGCGGCCCCCAGAAACGGTTGCCCCGGCTGGTCGAGCAGGTGAACGTCGACCTTTTTGGGTACTTGCGAGAAGCGCAGGATCGGGTAGCCGCTCCAGTCGTAGCTGCGGATGCCACCGGCGTCATAGGCGACCTTTTCATACAGCGTCCAGCTGGTGGACTGCACGATCCCGCCCTCGACCTGGTTACGCAGGCCATCGGGACTGACGATCTGGCCCACGTCCACTGCGGTCACGACGTGATCGATCTGCACTTCGCCGGTCTGCGGATGCACCCGCAAACGCACGGCAATGGCGCAGTAACCCATGATGTTTTTGTAACGCGCGAAGGCGAAGCCAAGGCCTGCGCCGGGTTCACTGCTTTTTTGCGGCCAGCCGACGGCATCGCGAACCTTTTCCACAACAGCCCGTGCCCGAGGATCGGTCAGGTGCGCCAGGCGCAGGGCAACCGGATCCAGTCCGGCCTTGGCGGCCAGCTCGTCGATGCAGGCTTCGATGGCGAAGACGTTGATGTGGGCGCCCAGCGAGCGCATGGCCGAGGTGCGGAACGGCATTTCGGTGACGAAGTTCATGTCGATCCGCGAAGAGGCCACGGTGTACAGCGGCACCGCGTTGCGATCGCCGTCGCCTTCGGGCTGAGCGATCGGCACCGAAGGTGCGGAGGCGAACGGCCGGGCCAGCAGGCGTGCGGGCAGCAAGCGCCCGGCGTTGACGATGCGTTCGTTGTGCGGCGTGGTCCACAGCTCATAGTTCCAGTCCTGCAGCCGACCCTGTGCGTCAAGGTTGGCTTGCACTTCGGTGACCATCGCCGAGCTGTACGGCTCCCAAAGGTTTTCCTGCTCGCGCATCCATTGCACCCGCACCGGCGTGCCCGGCACGCGCATGGCAATCAACGCCGCGTCGGCTGCTGCATCGTCCGCGCCGTTATGGCCGTAACAGCCGGAACCTTCGGTGTGGATGCAGCGCACGCGCTCGGGCGGCAACCGCAGCATTTCGGCGATCCCGGCACGCAGCGGATACACGCCCTGGGTGTGGGTCCAGACGTTGAGGGTGCCGTCCTTGAACCAGGCCACGGCGCAGGACGGACCGATCGAACCGTGCATCAGGTATTGCTTGGTCACCCGGGCGCGATATTCGTTGTCGGTCGCGCCTTGTGGGGTGCCTTCATGGCTAATCGGATAACGACGCGAGGGCAGGCGCTTGAGGAGCGCATGGATGTCGCGCGATTCGGGAATCGCCTGTCCGCCGCTCCAGCGCGCCGAGGCGTATCCATGACGCATGGCTTTGATCGCTTGCCATTCGTCCCGCGCGACCACGGCCAGATAATTGCCGTCGCGAATCACCTGCACCACCCCGGACAGCGCCTTGATCGATTCAATATCGATGGCGTCCAGCGTGCAGCCGGGACGCGGCGGGCGGATGACCCGGGCATGGAGCATGCCCGGCAGGCGAATGTCCTGCACGAACGCGGCGCCGCCGCTGACTTTGCCCGGAATGTCCAGGCGTGGCAGCGAATGGCCGATGAGCTTGAATGACGCCGGCGGCATCGAGGGTGACTCGGACGTTGCATAGCGGTGCAGATCCACATCCCGGACGGCGTCGGCGTAGGACATGCGTTGGCCGGTCGGGCCGAGAATGCTGCCGTCGCGAGTCGTCAGCAGTGCCGGCGCAACGTTCCAGCTGCGCCCGGCCGATTCGAGCAGCATCTCGCGCACTTGTGCCGCCGCGTTGAACAGCGCGGTGCCGCTGTCGAAAATCGTGTGGCTGCCGGCGGTGTAGCCTTCGTTCGGCGTCAGTGCGGTGTCGGCGGTGAGCAGGTTGATCGCTGTCGGGGAGACCTCCAGCCGTTCAGCGGCAATTTGCAGCAACGCGGTTTTGACCCCGGTGCCCAGTTCGACCTTGCCGGTGTAGACGGTGATGCCGTCGGGGCCGACGCGGATCCACGCATCGAGCCAAGGGTTGGTGCGCAGGCTGCCGGGCAGGTCCGGCGCCAGCACGACCGTGCCGAGGGTATCGACTTCGGTATCGGCCAAGGCGCGGCGCGAGACAGGCACCAAAGCAAACGCCACCAGCAGAGCGCCGCCGCGCAGGAACGCGCGGCGACTTTGATCGACTTCGCTGATCGCCGTCATTGCGCACCCCCGTTTTGCCGGGCGACAAGGTTGATCGCCTCGATGATGCGCAAATGCGTGCCACAGCGGCACAGGTTGCCTGCCATGTGTTCGCGAATGGTCTGCTCGTCGGGATGCGGATTGCGTTCCAGCAGTGCCTGCGCACGCATCAACATGCCGGCGATGCAGTAACCGCATTGAGCGGCCTGCTTGTCGATGAACGCTTGCTGCAGGGAGCCGGGGCGTTCGGCTGTTCCCAGGCTCTCGACCGTCCGCACCTTTTTGCCCTCAAGACCCGCGCAGGGTGTCAGGCAGGAAAACACCGGTTGGTCATCGACGATGACGGTGCAGGCGCCGCATTGGCCCAGGCCACATCCGTACTTGGCGCCGTTCAGGCCCAGGTGATTGCGCAGCGCATAGAGCAGCGGCATGTCCGGTTCCAGCTCGAGAGCCCGGGAAGATCCGTTGACGTTGAGGGTGATCTGAGTCATTTCGTCTCCTGACGTAGCGCTTCGAGGGTGGCGGAAAGGTCGGTCCACGGTTGATCGGGGTTGGCCTGATGGCGCAGGTAGACGGCCAGGGCGTTGAGTTGGGTGTTATCGAGACTGGCGGCGAACGAGGGCATCACCGGTCCCGGTTGGCCGGGTTCTGCCGGGATGCCTTCGAGTACGGTTTTCACAAAGTTGCGCGGGCTGGCGGCCTGCAGCGCCGAGGTGCGATCCAGAGCCGGACGGCCGTCGATGTCACGCATCGGCGCGCCTTGGGCATGGCAGCCGGCGCAGGCACTGGCGAACAGCAGGGCGCCAGAGGATCGATCCTCAGGTTCAGCGCTGGCGCTCGGAATTTCGTTGATCGCAGTTTTCGCCGGCAGACTCAGCAGGTATTCGGCAATCGCCTGTGCATCTTCCACGGGCAAGCGCGCCAGACCGAGACTGACCGGGCGCATCGGGCCCGCCGCCGTGCCGTGTCCGTTGACCACGTCGGCCCGCAGGTAACTCACCAGTTGCTCGCTGCTCCACGGGTTTGCCCGGTGCGCCATGCCCAGCAGTGAAGGCGCGTCCCAGCCATCCACGCTGCCGCCGGCCAGGCTTTCGCCGGACTTCTCGGCGCCGATCAGGTTCAGCGGCGAATGACAGCCCGCGCAGTGACCGGGCCCCTCGACCAGGTAACGTCCGCGATTCCACGCCTGCGATTGCTCCGCCAGCGGTATCAGCGGCTTCCCATGCAGGAACAGCAGGTTCCAGAACGACACCAGTGGCCGGATGTTCATCGGGAAGTTCATGCGGTTTTGTTGTGGCGGCGAGTCCACGGCCGGGCCGCTCATCAGGTACGCATAGGCGTCGGCGATGTCGTCTTGGCTCATGCGCCGGTAATGAACGTAAGGGAAGGCCGGGTACAGGAAGTGGCCGTCGCGGGAGATCCCTTCACGCATCGCCCGCTCGAAGGCCGGCAGCGACCATTGGCCGATGCCGGTCTGTGGATCCGGAGTGATGTTGGTGCTGTAGAGGGTGCCGAACGGCGTCACCAGCGGCAGTCCGCCGGCGAGGTATTGGCCGCCGGGTCGCGTGTGACACACCGCACAGTCGCCAGCCTCGACCACTCGTGCGCCGCGTTGCAGTTGCGCGGAGTCGAAGGTTTGCGGGCGCTCGAACGGCGCAATTGCCGGCCGCCACATCAGCGCCAGGGCCGCGATTGCCCCGATCGACGCGAGGGCTGCTGCGCTGATCCACAGCGTTCTGGATCTCATGAAATGGCCGTTCATGAGCGGTTGCCCAAGAAGCACGCGGTGGGCGTGAGGGACGGATTTGGCATCTTCGACAACTCCTTGAACGACCGGGGAAGGGCGCCGATGCAAAGCTCTGCGCCAGGTGCCCAAGGGTAGAGAAGGTGCATGCGTCCGGGTATTGCCGGACCGCGCAATAGCACGTTGCGCCAAGTGCAACGCCGGGGGGCGTTGCATTTGGCGCATCACTCAATTGCCTTTGGGATGGATACTCGAAGGCCGAAGCAGCCCTTAGCCTTGGCGTCACTTTTCCAAACTCATCGAGGTGTCATCATGCTTACGGGCAATCCGGCAGCGGCGGCCAAGGCCGAACCATCCGCTTCTCTTTCCGGCCTGATGGTCGCGTTCCTGGCATTCTGCTGCGGCGCGGTCGTGGCCAACCTTTATTACGCTCAGCCGATCGTCGAACTGATCGCGCCGCAGATCGGCCTGTCCAGTGCCAATGCCAGTCTGATCGTTTCCCTCACGCAGTTCGGTTATGCATTGGGCCTGCTGTTGCTGGTGCCGCTGGCCGACCTGATGGAAAACCGTCGGCTGGTGGTGGGCTTTACCCTCGCGGCGAGCGTGACGCTGTTGTGCGCCGGCCTGACGCATTCGCCGTCGATGTTCCTTGTCCTGTCGTTGCTGATCGGCCTCACTTCGGTGGCGGTGCAGATTCTGGTGCCGTTGGCCGCGCATCTGGCGCCCGAGGCGAGCCGTGGGCGGGTGGTGGGCAACATCATGAGCGGCCTGTTGCTGGGCATTCTGCTGTCGCGGCCACTGTCGAGTCTGCTGGTGGAAGTGTTCGGCTGGCGCGGTGTGTTTTTCAGCGCAGCGGCGCTGATGGCTGTCATCGCCCTGATCATGGCGATTGCCTTGCCGCGCCGCGTCCCGAGCCATCAGGCGACGTACGCTGCGCTGATCGGCTCGGTGTTTGCGCTGGCCCGTCGGCACGCGGTTCTGCGTCAGCGGTCGCTGTATCAGGGCTTGCTGTTCGCCAGTTTCAGCCTGTTCTGGACCCTTGCACCGATCGAGCTGATGCGGCACCACGGTTTCAGTCAGGCACAGGTGGCGATATTTGCCCTGGTCGGCGCTGTCGGCGCGGTCGCAGCGCCGATCGCCGGGCGACTGGCCGATGCCGGGCACGGTCGGCGCGGGACGCTCGTGGCACTGTTGCTGGCGCCAGCCTCGTTGCTGATCGCCGCGCTGCCGGGCAGCGGCTATGTCTGGCTGGTGATTTGCGCGGTGCTGCTGGACTTCGCCGTGCAACTGAACATGGTGCTGGGCCAGCGCGAGGTGTACGCCATCGATCCGCACAGCCGGGCCCGCCTGAATGCCGTGTACATGACCAGCATCTTCGTCGGCGGCGCCCTGGGATCGCTGGTCGCCAGTCCGCTCTACGAGCATTTCGGCTGGAACCTGTCCGCCGTGACCGTGGCGTTGCTGCCGGCGCTGGCCCTGGCGCTGTTCCTGAGCCGCAAGGCCGATGCCTGAACCGCAGGCACCGCTGAGTCCGATGAAGCACGGTCCTACAAGACGATCGGCGAACGGTGATGCACAATCATCACCGTTTCCTTTCGATCGGGCTCCACTTATGGACAAGTTGCTGGCACTGAAGATGTTCGTTGAAACCGTCCGTTGCGGTGGTTATTCCTCGGCGGCACGCAAACTCGGCATCTCTACCTCTTCAGTGACGCGCCAGGTGGCGGGGCTGGAACACGAGTTGGGCGCCAGCCTGCTCAACCGCACGACACGCAACACCAGCGTGACGGTCGCCGGCCAAACCTATTTCGAGAAAGCGGTGGCCATTCTCGATGCCATCGATGAGGCCGACGCGGTGGTCGCCGACCGTGGCAGCGATGCGCAGGGACGCCTGCGCATCAGTGTGCCGGTCGAATTCGGCCGACAGATCATTGCACCGCAACTGGGGGAATTGCTCGACCGCCATCCGGGGCTTGAAATCAGTGTGTCGTTGAGCGATCAGGTCAGCGATCTGCTGAGTGAGCAGATCGATGTCTCGGTGCGCCTGGGATCGTCGGTGGTCAGTGACGATATCGTCAGCAAGCGCGTGGGCGGCTTTCAGCGCTGGGTAGTGGCGAGTCCGGATTACCTGAGCGGTCACGCTGTGCCGGCGCATCCACGAGACTTGCTCGAGCATCAATGCCTGCGCTTCGACTACGGTGGTTCGCACCAGCACTGGACGTTCCAGGGTGACGAGGAAACCATCCAGCTCAATGTGCATGGCCGCCTGCAAAGCAACAACGCTGATATCCTGCGCGAAGCGGCGGTGGCGGGACGCGGGGTGGCCCTGCTGGCGGACTGGCTGGTGCGCGCCGATGTCGAGGCCGGTCGGTTGACGCGGCTGCTGGAGGGTTATGAAGTCAACCCCGGTAATGCGAGCTGCTGCATCAATGCGTTGTATCTGCCCAATCACCGGGGCTCCAGTCGTATCAATGTGTTCATCGACTTTCTGGAAGACATTCTGGCAGCGGAGCCATCGACTCAACGCTAGAGTGCCGTTTATTGCCGCCCGACGCTTTGTGAGTTCTGCATAAAAAAGCGCCCGCCAAAAAAACCGTGGCGGGCGCCTGGGAATGCGCAGCGATAGGGAAGTGTGAACCGTCGGGTGATCAGGCCACCGGAATCAATGGGTCGGCCGCGGCCAGTGCGGTTGCACGATCGGCGGCAGGCGGGTAGATCCACACGGTGTTGATCTGGGTCTTGAGGTCCTTGGCCTCTTGCCCGACCAGTTTCAATTGGCGGTCCCAGCCCTCGGTGAACACCGCGCCCCAGGCGCCGAGGTCAAGGCAGGTCACGTACTTGGGCTGGCGGTAGGTGACCGGTGCGACACCGATCAGATCAGCCGCCACATTGTTGCCGGCATAACGGCCCAGGCTGATCGCATGCTGGCAGGACATCGCGGCGTAGTTTCCGAGATCATCCGTGGCGGCATAAGCGACGTCGCCGGCGGCGAAGACATCCACGTGCCCCAGCACTTTCAAGTGGCCGTCGACGTGCAGGCGACCTTGCGGATCACGGCTGCCCGGAATCTGTTCAGTGAGCGGGCTGGCGCGGAAGCCAACGGTCCAGATGACGGTGTTGGACTCGATCCGTTTGCCGTCAGCCAAAGTCACGCCGCCGGCATCCACCGAGGCGACCGAGGCGTCGACTACCCATTCAATGCCCAGCTCTCGGGACGCTTCGACAATGGACGGGCGAATGCCGTCACCCAGAGTCGCGGCGATTTGCGGCGCGCGATCCACCACGATGACCCTGATCGGCGCATCGTCACCCAGTGCGGCACGCAGGCGGGCCGGCATTTCGGTGGCGGTTTCGATCCCGGTAAAACCACCACCGGCGACCACCACGGTATTACGCGCAGCGCTCGACGGCTGGTCCTTCAACGACTTGATATGGGCTTCGAGGCGTGCTGCTTCTTCGATCTGATCGACATCGAAGGCGTGTTCGATCATGCCTTTGAGCGGTGGCCGGATTACTCGGCTGCCGGCAGCCAATACCAGTCGGTCATAGTTCAGCGTGCCTTGTGTGCCGAAGGCATCGCTGTAGGTCACTTGCTTGCTGGCGGTGTCGATGTTGTCGGCGATGCCTTTGACGAATTTCACGCCCACGGCATCGAACAGTTCACCCAGCGGCGCTTTCATGTTGTGGACATCCGGCTCGTAGAAGCGCGGACGGATGCGCAGTTCTGCCTGGGGTGCGAGGACGGTGATCTGCACGTCGTTACGATCATGCTGGTCCAGCAGACGTGCGGCGCTCAGGGCGCTCCAGACTCCACCAAACCCTGCGCCTATCACTAAAATGTGCTGTTTCATCGGATGACTCCTGTGGAAATTCTGGTCGTTGAACGGCTTGTCCGTTGATGCGTGACCGTCTGCCGCTCTGCACGAAGCAGGTGGTTGTGAACAACCGCAGAGCCGGTTCGATTCGCTGGGGAAGATGCTATCGGGGAAGGTGCGGCGAGACACTTCTACATAGGGTCAGTGCCGACATGCTTAGGTATGGGGTGGGGTATACACAGGTATAGAAAGAGGGCCGTCAAACGGCGCGATTGAATGCGCTTTCGATGCAGGTGATGAGTTCGCCGCACGGGAAGGGTTTAGGGAAATAGGCGAGGGGCTCGGGGAATGCGGCGTTGACCCTTGGCGGACGCCCCTGGTAACCCGTGATGAAAATGATCGGGATGCGCACGCCTCGGGCGCACAGCTCATCGTACATCTCGATGCCGGACAGACCGGGCATCTGGATGTCCGAGATGATGCAGCCGGGGCGGGGCGGCGCCTTCATCGCCAGAAAAGCCTCCGCGTTCGGGTACAACTGCACGGTGTAGCCGTGCGAGCGCAACAGGCTGTCCAGCGCCATGCGCACGGACTCATCATCATCGACAACCGATACAACAGCGGTGTGGGACATTGCTTTACCAGGGCTGATCTCGGGTAGCCCGTCGAGGACGCCCGCCATTGCCGCACGATACGCCGCTCGGTTCGGCGGCGTACTTATACGTGTGTATAGCGACAGTATTTGAACGTCTGCGAGCCCGGTGCCATTGCGCTGTGTGGCGTCAGCGCGAGAACCGGCTGCGGTATTCCCGGGGCGAGACCGAGAGGTGACGGTAGAAGGTGTCGCGCATGCGTTCTTCGTCGCCAAACCCGCACAACTGCGCGATCTGGTCGATGTTGCGCTGAGAGTCTTCGAGCATTCGTCGCGCCGCTTCCAGGCGAAACAGCTCGAGTGCCTTGGCCGGCGTGCGGCCGATCTTGCGTTTGTAGACCCGCGCGAAATTGCGCGGGCTCATTTGCGCCTGTCGGGCCAGCGATTCGACGCTCAATTGCGGGTCGCCGAGGTTTTCGCTGATCCACAGGTGCAATTCTTCGAAGCAGCCTCTGTCGTCGATCTGCGCTTGCAGCAACTGGCTGAACTGCGCCTGACCGCCAGGGCGTTTGAGAAAAACCACCAGCTCACGCGCCACCTTCAACGCCACGGCGCGGCCGCAGTCGGCCTCGACCAGCGCTAGCGCCATGTCGATTCCGGTGGTGACCCCGGCGGAAGTCCAGACGTTGCCTTGCTGGATGTAGATCGCATCAAGGTCGACATCGACACTCGGAAAACCACCCTTGAGCATGTCGCACATGCCCCAGTGGGTGGTTGCGCGCAAGCCTTCCAGCAGCCCGGCCTGGGCCAGCAGAAAGGTGCCGCTGCACACCGAGGCGGTGCGTCTGGCCTTGGCTGACGCCGCGCGCAGCCAGTCGACCAACGCAACATTGTCGAGCATGGCCTGACGGATGTTCGGCGCACCGGGCACGATCAGCGTATCGATGGTTGTCTCGTCAAAGGTGCGCAGGGCCAAGGTGTTGACCGACAGCCCTTCGGCGGTGGCGATCAATCCGCCGTCCAGGCTGGCGGTGTGCAACGCGTAGCCAGGCAAGCCGCGTTCGGCCATGGCCTTGGACGCGGCCCAGAACACGGTTTGTGCGCCGGTCAGGTCCAGCAAGCCCATCTGCGGATACGCCAGGAACACCAGCGTGCGCGGTTGCGCGAGCAAGCAGGTGAGAGGGTCGGGTTGGTGAAAAATAGAGTTCATGACTGCTCAGGGACCTGATGATCGCCCGCTTTTCGGCGATCCGGTGCGCCGTAGTTTCGGTGTTTGCGGGCAGGAGCGCGAATATACATTGGTATGGGCCACTGCCACCTCAACAGCGGCGTTACTCGGTCGATGTGGTTCAAGCCCTATACCCGCGTATGGTGTTGGACGTCGTGGTCGCGATGCACACTCGATTTCAAGGCGCGCCATTCAGCGCTTGCGCCAGCAAGGGCATTCGTCCGGGAAATTTTGACTCAGCCAAGAGGAAAGCGACCATGTCAACGTATCTGAATCACTCCAATCAAACCAACGCAACCGATGACCGGCAGGCGTCCGTCACCCGCCAGCCATTCGCTCCGGCGCAGGAGCTGGTGCCATCGCGCTACGCACTGCAGGTCGGCGACATCGACGTGGTGGTGATCAGCGACGGCGTGCTGCCGCTGCCGACCTCGACCATGTCCACAAATGCCGACCCGCAGGCTCGCGCCGCCTGGTTCAAGGACATGTTCCTGGGGCCGGACGCGTTTGACTGGGCACTCAACGTGCTGGTGGTGCGCAGCGGCGAGCAGATCATTCTGGTCGACGCCGGGCTGGGCGGGCAGTTTCCCGGCTTCCCCCGGGCCGGCCAGTTGCCGAAACGCCTGGAAGCGGCGGGCATTGATCTGGCCAGCGTGACTGACATTGTGATCACGCACATGCACATGGACCATGTCGGCGGTCTGCTGGTCGACGAGGTGAAGAGCCGGTTGCGTGCGGATGTGCGCATTCACGTCTCGGCAAAAGAGGTCGAGTTCTGGGAGACGCCGGACTTCACCCAGACCGTCATGCCGGCGCCAGTGCCTGACGTTCTGCGCGCGACGGCCAATCAGTTCATCAACGATTACCGCCGCCAGGTGCGCACCTTCGAGGATGAATACGAAGTGGCGCCGGGGGTGGTGGTGAAACTCACCGGCGGGCATACGCCGGGGCACAGCATTGTCTACGTCAACTCGGGCGGCGAACGCCTGACCTTTGCTGGCGACGCCCTGTTTCCGGTGGCCTTCGAGCATCCGGAATGGCACAACGGTTTCGAGCATGATCCTGAAGAGTCGGTGCGTGTTCGCATGCGTCTGATGCGCGAAGCGGCGGCGAGTGGCGAGTGGTTTGTTGCCACCCATCTGCCGTTCCCGTCGGTAGGTCGAGTGGCGGTCGATGGCGATGCGTTCCGCTGGATTGCAGCGTTCTGGGATTACTGATCGGCTGTCGGCGGCCCGGCTGCATTCTGCCGGGCTCGATAAAAATCAGGCCCCGCAAGTGATGAGCTTGCGGGGCCTTTTTTTGCTTTGAGGTTTGTTGGTCGGGCAGCGGCGGCTCTGCATCCAGTTATTCGTCAGGGCCGCTCAACGGCGGCGCATCAGCGCCTGTTCGATGCAGGCCAGCAATGCCCCGGTATGGAACGGTTTGGAGAAATAACCTTCCGGCGTCTTCACCCGCGCACTGAACTCGGGGGGCAGGCCCGGTTTGCCAGTGATGAAAATCGTCGGAATATGGATCTTCCTGGCCGCCAGCGCCTCGTACATTTCGACCCCGCACATGCCGGGCATCTGAATGTCCGAGATCAGGCACCCGGTCTGCTCTGGCGCGCTCGATTCAAGAAATGCAAAAGCGCTGTTGAATGTCTTGACCGTATAACCGCAAGACCGCAACAAACTGTCCATTGAAACCAGAACAAGTTCGTCATCATCGACAACTGAAACAATAGCTGAGTTGAACATGGGAAACCTTGCGTTCTTTGCGGGTGTCTGTCGCGCCCGCCATACTTGCAAGATACGCTTTCAAAAATTGTGGAATAGTATACGTGGGTATGTTTAGTTGGTTTTTTTGTTAGTTGCGAAAGTTAATCAATGTTCAGCAAATAAATGGTTGTTGATTAACGAAAGAAAGTAACTGTTATGTCGAGTGCAGGCTTCAAAGAGTTGTCGGCTGGCGCAGTCGTTGTTGGCAATTGCGCTGGCGCGACAGTCGCGGAACAAGGCATCGGCGGCCCGCAGTCGGCTCAGGGCGCGGTCAATGCCTTTAAGGCAGTCGGCAAAGCATAAAGGTTCGGGAGCCTCATTGAGGTCGTAGAGCGCGTCGCGCTGGGCATGGCCGCCCAGGTCGGTGATGCCGGTGACGAGAAAGTCGGCGTAACGGGTATTGGCATTCAACAGCCTGCGAAACAGCGTCTGCACCGGTAGAAAGCTGACGGTGCGCATTGTCTGCTGGCTGTGTCTGAGTCGCGCCAGAATGCTCAGCGTCGCGCTCAGGGTCTGCGTCAATGCGTCGATGATCTCCACGCGCTCAGCGGTGGACAACGATGTGTGCGTGCCATAGCGGGTGATGCAGGGCGGGTGACTGACCAAATACAGTTTGTGCGGTGCGTTCATGACCACCGTCTCCGGCTAGCGCTCGTGCGCGATGGAATGTTGTGATTGCAGCAGCGGACTCCACTGTTTCTGGTTGTCCGGGCGTCGGTAGTACACCACCATGCGCCGGGCGACCTGCATGGCCAGCTCGCGACCGTGATCGGCCTCGACCATTGCCAGCGCCAGATCGATCCCAGCGCTGACGCCGGCGCAGGTCCACACCGATGCCTGGTGAACGAAGATGGCCTCGCGATCCAGCTCGACCCTGGGGAACAGCCGCTCGAACATGTCAGCCATCAACCAGTGTGTCGCCACGCGCAGGCCGTCGAGCAGTCCGGCCTGAGCCAGGAAAAAAGCACCGCTGCATACCGACGTCGTACGGTTGGCAGTGGCTGACGTGGCGCGCAACCAATCGACCAGCGGCGCGTTGTCTCGCAATGCCTGGCTGATGAACGCCGAGCCTGGAACGATCAACGTATTGATCGGCTCGTCGCCGAGCTCATCCAGCCGCCGGGTTTGAACCACCAGGCCTTCGCCGGTCTGCACCGGCCCGCCTTGCAGGCTCGCGGTGTGCAAGGCATAACCGGGCAAACCGAGTTGCGCCAGTCCGCACGTCGCCGCCCAGAAAACGGTCTGCGCACCGGTCAGATCCAGCAGGCCCATTTGCGGGTATGCCACGAACACGACGGTTCGTTCGTGTACCGGGGTTTCGGGTTCTGCGCCGGGGTTTGTACGTTGGATAGACAATGCGGGTCTCCATATCGCCACCGGGCGACATCAGGGGTGGATGGTTGTCATTGATCGTGTTCGAGCGCAGCCAATGGAATCGCAAACACAAACTGCGTGCCGACGCCCTCGGTGCTGTTGACCCAGATGCGGCCGCCGTGGAATTCAATGATCGAACGGCAAATCGAGAGGCCCATTCCCAGGCCGGTGGGCTTGGTGGTGAAAAAGGGGTCGAACAGCGAAGGCAGGATGTCCTCGGCAATGCCGACGCCGGAGTCGGCGATTTCAAGCACGGCCTCGTTGTGCAGGATCGAGGTGGTGATCCGCAGCGTCCGGGCGCGGTCAAGCACATTGGCCATGGCCTGGCAGGCGTTGATGATCAGATTGATGATGACTTGCTGCAGTTGTACCCGGTCACCTTTGATCCGCGCACCGTGAGTGCCCAGTCGGGCGTGCGGGCGAACCTCATGGAAGCTGATGTCATGTTGCATCAGCGTCAGCGAGTCACTGACGATGTCGTCGAACACTTCGACATTGCGCTGCACCTCGCTGTGTCGCGATAACGCTCGAATACAGGCGATGACATCGGAGACCCTGACCGAGTTTTGAATGATCCGGTCCAGCGAACGGCGGGCTTCTTCCAGGTTGGGTTCGGGCCGGTTGATCCAGCGTTTGCAGGATTCGCCGCTGGTGATGACCGCTGCCAGCGGCTGATTGATTTCGTGGGCAATCGACGCGGCCAGTTCGCCCATGGAAGTCAGGCGCGTGACGTGGGCGAGGGTGGCTTGCGAGTGAAACAACGCCTCTTCCGACTGTTTGCTGGCGGTGACATCCATCAGCGCCCCGGCGTATTGCGTGCGCCCGCGATGTCTGGGCAACGGGCTGGCGATCATCTGCACGTGCTTGATCCGACCATCCGGCATGAGCAGCCGATGCTCGACTTCGACCAGCTCCTGCCGGCGCGCAAACTGCTCCAGCACCTGATCGATAACCGGCAGGTCGTCGGGATGAGTGCGTGACTTGACCAGCGCCAGTGTCGGGGTGACGTCCGGCGAATACTCGAAAATACGCGACGACTCTTGCGACCATGACACGCTGACTTTTTTATCGATGATGAAGCCGATACTGCCGGTGTGGGTAAGTTTCTGTGCGCCCAGAAAGAACGCTTCCTTGCGCCGCAGCGTTTCAGTGGCGCGTTTGCTGCGCAACGCGAGAAGGGAAATGGTCGTCAGCGCGATCAGGCACCTGACGAATCCGGCGATGCTGCGGTGATCGCGATAACCTTCATCGACCAGGAAGTCGGCCGTCAGCAGTGTGAGGCAACCCAATGCGACGGCAAGAAATACCGGTACCGGGAAGATGTTCGCTGACATGAATACCAGCGTGATGTAGAACAACGTCGGCGCAACGTCCAGATCGAGGTACGCGTTGGTGATATAGATCATGCTGCCGACCGCTATGGCGCAAAGCCAGGCGAAGGCGTCTGAACAAAGAAGTTGTGCGCGACGTTTGATGATAGACATTTATTCTTCCAGATTTTTGCTATCGGACGGCAGGTCGTGTTCTTTCGATGAAGCAGGCAAACGCTATGAAAGGCGTATTAATGAAGAGGTTAAAAAGTCTGAAGTTGTTTTTCAGACATGACGGTTGTTGGCGACTGTCTGTCATTCACCAATCGTTGTATTGAGTAATGGTTATTTGAATAAAGATCTTATTCGAAGACTTCTACGCTGGCACTGCTGCATTGGGTCACTTGCAATATGACTGCGTATGAAATGGATATACCCAAGTGTTAGTTGTTCGGAACTTGAGTGTTGATTGTGCCGGGCAGCCACGGCGGCTTGAGCCATACCGTATCGTTTCATTCGGTCACCGATGTGCAGGCAGCGCCGCGATGACTTCGGCCATGCGCACGAGGTCGGCAAATGAGCGCGCGCCCATCTTGCGCATGGCCTGGCCCCGGTGGATCTTCACAGTGATTTCACTGAGGCCGATTTCCCCGGCGATCTGCTTGTTCATCAAGCCTGAGGCCGCCAGAGCCATGACCGTCTGCTCCCGGGGTGTCAACGTCCCATGACGGGCGCGCAGCTCATCGGCATGCCGCCCTGACTCGCGACGCTGCTTGTCCCGCGAGTGTGCGGCGCAGACGGCATCGATCAGGTCCTGCTCGCGAAACGGTTTGGTCAGGAAGTCCACTGCGCCGGCTTTCATCGCGCGCACGGTCATGGCGATATCGCCGTGTCCGGTGATGAACACGATTGGCACATTGATTCCGGCGGTGGCCAGTTCATTCTGGAAATCCAGCCCGCTGCTGCCTTGCAGGCGCACGTCGAGTACCAGGCAACTCAGCGTGTCCGGACGTTGATACGTCATGAACTCGGCGACCGATCCGAATAGCTCCACCCGCAGACCAATGGAGCGCAACAGGCTGCCGAGGGATTCGCGCAACGCGGCATCGTCGTCGACGATGAATACCACCGGCTCGCTGGGGTTGTTGCTGATGGGATTGTTGTTCATTGCTCTTTTCCCAAAAGGTTGTGACGTTGTGGCGAATCCCTTGGCCGGGCGGCCGGTGTTTGCTCGTGCGGGTTGATGCCCGACCAGAGACACGGTCCCGCTGGCGATAGCGCCGTGCGACACGTTGCGCAGGTGTGGGCGTGAGTAGATAGACGGTTAAGCATCGTAGTGGCGCAGCACGCCGTCAGCTAGGACAAAAAACCCGAAAAAACGGCCATTGCACCGGTCTTTGCGCGGCCCGATGCAGCTATCGGTTTCAAACGGTTCATACACAAGTATCAAAACACTCACCTAACGCATGATCCCGCTGTCCCCAAGTACCACAGACGTCCGGCAGGCGCGCCCTTAACCTTTATCAGCTCTCCGTCGATTTCAATGGCCGCGTGCCGGGTGGTGAACTTCATGAACAGAAATGAACTCCGTCGTGTCGACATCAATCTGCTGGTGGTCTTCGAGACGCTGATGCATGAGCGCAACGTCAGCCGGGTCGGCGAGAAACTGTTTCTCGGTCAACCGACCATCAGTGCAGCGCTGGGGCGTTTGCGTGTGCTTTTCGACGATCCGTTGTTCGTTCGTGCGGGGAGGGTGATGGAACCGACAAGGCGGGCCGAGGAAATTTTCGCCAACCTGACGCCGGCGCTGGATGGCGTTGTCGCGGCGTTGAGCCGTTGCCAGCCCTTCGCCCCAGCTACCAGCGAGGTGACCTTTCAGGTCGGCCTGTCCGACGATGTCGAATACGCGTTGCTCCCGCGACTGCTGCGCCAGCTTCGTAGCGAGGCGCCGAATATTGCCTTGGTGGTACTGCGCGTCGATCAGCAGCAGATGTCGCAGCGGCTGTTCAATGGCGAGATTTCTCTGGGCATCAGCCCTACGCTCGATCTGCCGGCCAACGCTCGACGCAAGAGTCTACGGTCGATCCGGCCAATGCTCCTGCGCTCGGATACCCGCCCGGGCCTGCTGGCGCTCGATGAGTTCTGCGAGCGCCCGCATGCCATCGTGTCGTCCATGGGCAAGGCCAGGGATGACACCGACCACGCGCTGGACCTGCTCGGACGTCGGCGCAAAGTGGTGCTGGCAGTGCCGCAGTTCAGTGCCTTGCCAAGGTTGTTGGCGCAGAGCGACATGCTGGTCATCGTTCCGGATTACGTGGCCAGGGCCATGGCCTCGGTGAATGGCATCAGGGCCGAGCCGGCCCCTCTGTTGCTGCCATCGCGGGAGCTTTCCATGGTCTGGCGTGCCGCTGCGCACAACGATTGCGCTCAGCGTTGGCTGCGCTCGCGTTGCCAGGCATTTCTTGGCACGCCGATTGAGTTGCAGGTAGTGCCAAAATTACGCCCCGCGTTGCCCGTCGATCAGACGTTGATGATGGCCCGGTAGATAACTGCAACGGCTGTGTGATTCGCCCAATAAAAAGCTCCGACTCGATCGGAGCTTTGTTTTTAAGGGGGTGTATGTGGCTTGCCGTCAGGAGGGCACCCCGGCAAATCACGCATTGATAAACGCCAGAAGATCCGCGTTGATGGTGTCGCCGTTTGTGGTGCACATGCCATGGGGCTGGCCGGGGTAGGTTTTCAGCGTACCGTGCTTGAGCAATTTGATTGAGAGGTGAGCCGAATTGGTGATCGGCACGATCTGGTCATCTTCACCGTGCAGTACCAGGGTCGGCACATCGATGTTTTTCAGGTCATCGGTGAAGTCGGTTTCGGAGAACGCGCTGATGCAGTCGTACTGCGCCTTGATCCCGCCGTTCATGCCCTGACGCCACCAGTTTTCGACGATCGCTTCAGACACTTTCGCACCTGGGCGATTGAAGCCGTAGAACGGTCCGCTCGGGAAGTCACGATAAAACTGGCTGCGATTCTGCGCGAGTGCCTTGCGCAACCCGTCAAACACCTCCATCGGCAGGCCTCCGGGATTTTTTGCGGTGCGCAGCATGATGGGCGCTACAGCGCCGATCAGCACGGCCTTGGCCACCCGGCCGCGACCATGCCGCGCCACGTAGCGCGCCACTTCACCGCCGCCGGTGGAGTGGCCGATGTGCACGGCGTTGCGGATGTTCAGGTGCGCCATCAACTCGGCAACGTCGGCGGCGTAGGTGTCCATTGCGTTGCCCTCGGCGGTCTGCGAAGAGCGACCATGGCCACGTCGATCATGGGCGATGACGCGAAAGCCCTTGTTGAGGAAAAACAGCATTTGCATGTCCCAGTCATCACTCGAAAGGGGCCAGCCGTGGTGGAAAACGATCGGCTGGCCGTGGCCCCAGTCCTTGTAGAAAATCTGCGTGCCATCCTTGACGGTGAACATTCCCGAATCGCTGCCTTTACCGGCGCTTTTGCTGCCCCCTGACGCGGATGCCGGTGTCTGCTGCGTCGCCAGCGCCGGCAATGCCACCGCCAGGGTAGCGGCCATGGCACCCGTCGTGATCAAGCCACGACGGGTGGTTCCGTTTTTCTCGTCAGTCATTTTGAACACCCATTGAGTTAAAGAAGTTGCACAGGCGGCGCAAGGCTGCAGCCCTGGCCGAAGGCAATCTTTGGGCAAAGGGGTACGACTGACCACCAGACATGGGTTTTTGAAATTAACGCTTTGGTATGTAGGTGTGGCGGGAGGAATCTTGGCGGGGGTGGCGCGTCCCTGCGCCTGGACAAATTAGAAGGTGTATTTGGCTGTCAACATCATGTTGCGCGGGCTGCCATAGCTGTCGCCGCCGTAGCTGACGGAGTTGGCGATGGTGGAGTAGTACTTGCGGTCGAAGATGTTGTTGGCGTTGAGTTGCAGGTCGAGGTTTTCATTGACCCGGTAGCCGGTCATCAGGTCGGTCACGGCGTACGCGCCTTGCTTGAGTCGGTAGTTGCCGCCATCGAGCAGTTCGATGTCGTTGTACATGCGGCTCTGCCAGGAAATGTTGCCGCCCACGCGCAGTTTTTCCAGCGGGCCCTGGAAGTTGTAGCGGGTGGTCAGTTTGAACAGGTGCTCCGGCGTGTCGGTGTCGAACTGCTTGTTCACGTTCTGCGGGTTCTCCGCATCCTTGATGGTGTGCGTACGGGCGTAGGTGTAGCCGCCGCCGATCTGCCAGTTGTCGGTGAGCGCGCCTTGCAGTTCGAAGTCGATACCCTGGCTGCGGATCTCGCCGGAGGCTTCATAGCAGGAAGCCTGCGGGCAGTTCGGCACGAACACCTGCACCGCGCGGTTTTCCTGATCGACGCGGAACACGGCGAGGCTGGCGTTCAGCGCGCCGCCCAGGTATTCGCCCTTGATGCCGACCTCGTAGTTCTTGCCCACGATCGGCTTGACCGGGTTACCGGAGGTGCCCTTGTTGCTCTGCGGGGTGAAGATGTCGCTGTAGCTGGCGTACACCGAATGATGGTCGTCCAGCTCGTAGATCAGGCCGGCATAGCGGGTGACGTTGCGGGTGACTTTGTAATCGCCGTCGCCATCGCGGTTGTCGTAGTCGTACCAGTCCAGACGTCCGCCGAGGATCAGTTTCAGCGGGTCGGCCAGGCTCAGGCGGGTGGTCAGGTATACGCCGTCCTGAGTGGTGACTTCACGTGTGTTGTTGGTGTGGACGAAGTCCGGCTTGCCGGCGTTGATCGGCCAGTTGGTGTCGTACGGCGAGTAGTTGTGGGTGGTCAGGTCGTAGATGCGTTTGCTGGCGCCGACCACCAGTTCATGGCTGCGTCCGAAGGCTTCGAACGGGCCGCTGAAGAACGCGTCGAGACCGGCCTGGTTTTCATCGGCCTTGGATTGGTAAACCGTGCGGGCCAGGGTGTCGTTGACCCAGCGCGACTGGTACGAGCCGGAGAACAGCGCGTTCTGCTCGGAATAGTTGGCGTTGACCTGCAGCTTCCAGTCGTTGGCCAGTTGCTGACGGATCTCGGCGAAGACGGTGTTGATTTCCTGATCCTTGTCTTCCCAGGAAGTGCCGGGGTTGTACGAGCGCGGGAGGTCGAGGTGATGGCCGTCGAGGCCGATCATTGATGAACCCCAAAAGTAGTTGGTCCTGTCCTTTTGGTGCGAGAAACCGAGGGTCAAAGTGGTGTCGTCGCTCAGATCGGCTTCGGTGACGGCGTAGAACAGGTTGTGTTGCTCGTCGACGTCATCGATGAAGCTGTTGGCGTCGTGGTAGGACGTGACCACCCGGCCGCGCAGGGTGCCGCTGTCATTGAGCGGGCTGGAAGCATCGAGCTCGCCGCGATAGTTGTCCCAGGTCCCGGCGGCGCCGGTCAGGGTCACGCGCTGCTCGGCCAATGGCCGTTTGCGCACCAGGTTGATCGCCGCCGAAGGGTTGCCGGCACCGGTGACCAGACCGGTCGCGCCCCGAACGACTTCAACCCGGTCGAACATCGCCAGATTCGGCTGGGAGCCGACGTTCACGCCGTCGTAGCCGCTCGGAATGCCGTCGTACATCAGGTTGTCGATGTTGAAGCCCCGGGCTTTGTAGGCCTGTCGGCCGGGGCCGTTGGAGTAGTCGAGGAACAGCCCCGGCGTGGCGTTGACCACGTCGTTGATGCTGGTCATCGCTTGATCGTCCATGCGCTGGCGGGTGATGACGGTGACGGCTTGCGGTGTTTCGCGCAGGGTCAAAGGCAGCTTGGTGGCGGTGGCCATGGTGCCGGTGGTGTAGGACTCGGAGCCTTCGGTGGTGCTGCCCAACTGGGTGGACGTGATGGCGGTCGCGCCGAGTTCGAGGGTGGCGGGCGGGGCGCTGTCCTGCACCTCGCGGGTTTCATCGGCCAGCGCCGGGGTCATGACGGCCATGCAGATGGCCATGGACAGGAGGTTGCGTGACGGGTTGAAACGATGTGGCGAGGTGGGGCGCGACATGGAGGCTTCCTGATTATTAAATAGCAAACAAAGCGCTGTTGAGAATCATTGCCAATAATTGTGTCAGGGTTTTTTACAGCGACAAAGCGATTCGTGAAAGAAATGTGAAATCGCGCAACGGGAGAGGGAGCTGGGTCTGTGTCGTTACGGAACCGCTCAAGCACGGCCCTTGGCGCTCAGACAGCCGAAAAGCCGCTTGTCAGTTTCCAATGCAAACCAACAGGTTGGCGTCTACTTTTGTGGCCGGGTCAGTCAAATGACAGGAGAAATTCTGAAGTCATTCATGCGCTTTCGAACTGGCCCCGTGACGTTGATTTCAGGATGGATCTTGAATGAGGCGCGGAGCAACGCCCAGGCGATGCGTAACGGAGAACCCGCGCCTTTGAGCTTGTTAAGGAGAACGCAGATGGCAATCAGCCGAGTCACCGAAACAACCGATAAAACCGCACTCGTCAAAGCCGAGGTGTACCGCTGGTACAACCTCTTTTTCCCGTGGTCGCGCGGCGTGGCTTCCCAGTCGGAAGACGCGATAAAGCCTTTGTACGATGCCCTGGCGAACGATTTCCGGGTGGTGCTCACGGACGGTCAGATCATGGATCGGGAGAACTACTGGGAACGCCTTTGGGGACTGCACGGCAAACGTGCCGGAAGCCCCGAGTCGCACATCATCAATCTCTCGATCACGCCGCTTCCCGGTGACTTCTTCCTCACGGTTTTCGACCTGGTCAAGAACGGGATCACCAAGAAGAAAGTCGACTCGGCGCTGATGCGCCTCGACCCGGATTCGCCATCGGGAATCTCGTGGATTTACGTTCACGAAAGCGAGCACGAGACGTCGTTCGCGTAAATCGTTCAATGACCGTTCGCTCCTCTGGTTGTTTGAACCGGAGGAACGGCATCGCTCAACCCTGTAAAAAAACCGCCCGAAGCCGTGCATCGGGCGGTTTGCAGGATCAAACAGGGCTGATTCAGATCAGCCGCAGGGTGACGTCGATGTTGCCGCGAGTGGCCTTTGAGTAAGGGCAGGTCTGATGCGCCGCGTCCACCAGCGCCTGGGCAACCGAAGGCTCCAGCCCCGGCAGGCTGACACTCAAGCGTGCCTGAAGGAAGAACGCATCACCGGTCTTGCCCAGATCGATTTCGGTTTCGACCGCCACATCCGCTGGAAGCCTGATCTTCTGTGCCGCAGCTGCCTTGCCCATGGCGCCGATGAAGCAGGCCGACCAGCCGGCTGCCAACAGTTGTTCGGGATTGGTGCCGCTGCCATTTGAACCGGGTGGCGAGAGCTTGATGTCCAGGTTGCCGTCCGAACTGCGCGATGCGCCATCGCGCCCGCCGGTGGTGCGGGTCTTGCCGGTGTACAGCACGGTGTCGATTTGATTGATCATGGAAATACCTGCCTGAGTGATGGGTGAGGTCGGACAGCGAAGGTTCCGATGGCCCACACTTTTGCATTGGCATGTACCCGGGATGTGTCGTGCGGCGGCGTTTTTGTATCGCTCTGTAGCCTGGCCTGGACGTCGGGGACGAGGCAGGCCATTGGTTCCTGTCGCTTATCACGTCAGACGATACGCATTGACCGCTTACAGCCATCGCTGTGCATTGCGCAAAGGGGCAGGCTTGGGTCTGCCTGCCTCTTTCGCGATCCGGGCGGATAACCGTTCCCGGCGTCTGCGTCAACGTGCGGGGTTTACCCCGTGCGACGCGTGCGGCTGGCATCTTTGGAAGGTGGGCAGCCAAACTGGCGACTGTATTCCCGGCTGAATTGCGACGGGCTTTCGTAGCCCACTCGATAACAGGCGCTCGCCACATCCAGCCCTTCGCCGAGCAACAGCCGGCGGGCTTCCTGCAGGCGCAGTTGTTTCTGATACTGCAGCGGACTCATGGCGGTCACTGCCTTGAAGCGATGATGCAATGTGGAGTTGCCCAAATTGGCGACCCGGGCGAGTTCTTCGATGCGCAAGGGTTGGGTGTAGTGGTTGTTCAACCAATCGATTGCCCGCGTAACCCGACGTGTTTGCGAGTCGCCGAGGGCAAGCTCATACAAACGACGGCCGTGCATGCCGCGTAGAAGGCGGTAATACAGCTCCCGCAAGGCCAGAGGTGCCAGCATGCCGATGTCTTTCGGGGTGTCCAGCAGTCGGACCAGTCGAAGCATGGTTTCCAGCAGGGGCACATCGACCCTTTCAAGGAAAAGGCCCAGTTCCGGCTCGTCCGGTACGCCCGCCGGCGGCGCGTCGGCGATGACCTGGGCAATTTCCGTGGCCTCGAAATCGAACCGGATACACAGGTAGGGCGCTTCCGGACTGGCCTTCAGCACGCGCCCGGCAACCGGGAGCGTCACCGAGACCACCAGGTAACTGAGCGGATCGTAGAGGTAATGATCGTCACTCAGGCTGATTTCTTTTTGGCCTTGCACGATCAGGCAAAGTGCCGGTTTGTGCACGGTATGGATCAGCTCCGAAGGTGCATCGAAACGAATCACATGCAGCGGAGCTATGGCGGTCTCATAGATCCCGGGTGTGGTAAAGCGTTGCGTCAGCAGGCGAACCAGTTCGTCACGGTAGACGGCTGTGTTTTGAAGGATGAAAGCATCGCTTTGTTCCATTTCAAGGCTCTCACTAGTGTTCATCAGCGTCTGCCCGGAACTGCCCGGGCAGACGATATTCACCCGACATCATCAAAGTACTCATTGCCGATGGAGGATCATTCCGGCGTGATACAGCACGTCGTCATGAAAGTGGCCATCAGCGGTGAAGCCGGTGTCGTCCCAGTACTGGATGTAATCACCAACCAGTTCGTAGCGGCCCTGATAGGCGCTCTTGTTTTTACCACGGGCCTCGTCGTAACGACCAGTCGTCAGAAGCTCATGACGGATGAATCCATCCGCGGTGACCCACATGCCTGCGTAACGATGGTCCTGAGTGGTTTTTTTGGCATCTTTCATCACTTTTCTCCTCGGATGTTCAGACTGAGCCGATACGGCCCAAAGCCGTGCGATCAGAGCCGTTTTCGGCAACGCGGAACCCTGGAGTGCGATCACTGCCGCCTTCAGTAATGCGCATGCCTGGCGTGCGGTCCGAACCATCTGCGGCAACGCGGAACCCTGGAGTGCGATCACTGCCGCCTTCAGTAACGCGCATGCCTGGCGTGCGGTCAGATCCGTCAGCGGCCAGGTACAGGCTGGTCGAGGAAAGGTTGATCGCGCAGGCCACCATCGCGCCGATCACCAGTGAAAGGGAAAGCCGTTTTGCGTTTTTCATTGTTCAGTCCTCATTGACGTTGTTCATCTGAGCGGCCTGCCGTGGCCTGTGTGTGCATCCGTTGCGTGCTTTCAGATTACGTAGCCGAGCGCAGCGGTGTTAGGACGAAACTGCCGCAGATTTGCCTGATCCTCTCGGGTTGGTCGGGCGTGTCCTGCGGCGCATTTGTGCTGCGGCTCAGCCGGCCGTGACCGTCATGCCGCCGTCGGCCATGACCACCGAACCGACCATGAAGCTGGCCCGATCCGAGGCGATGAAGGCGACCACTTCGGCGATTTCTTCCGGTTGGGCGGCGCGGCCGATCGGTGCCGCTTCGCCATGTTGGGCGAGAAAGGCAGGGCCGTCGTCGACCACATTGTTGAGGATGTTGGTCACCACATCGCCGACACCGACAGCATTGACGCGGATGCCGTGGCCAATGACCTCAAGCGCCAGGGTGCGCGTCAATTGGGCCAGCGCGCCTTTGGAAGCGGTGTAGGCGGCAATGGTGGGGAAGGCGAAATAGGAAGCGTAGGACGCGATGTTGACGATCGATCCGGACTTGTTGGGCATCATCGCTTTGACCGCCTCCCGGCTATGCAAAAAGGCCGCCGTGGCGTTGACCGCCTGAATGCGTTCCCAGTCTTCGCGGGTCATGTCGATGACCAGTTTGTTGATGACGATGCCGGCGTTGTTGACCAGAATGTCCAGCCGACCGAATTGCTCGACGGCCAGGGCGACCGCGCGTTCGGCTGCGCCGTCCTGAGTGATGTCGGCCACCAGGGGGACCAGGCCAGGGCGGGCCAGCGCTTCAACCTCAGGGTTTATATCTTCAGCAATGACTTGGGCGCCGCGGGCGTGCAGCAGCAGTGCGATGGCCTTGCCGATGCCACTGGCCGCGCCAGTGACCAGCGCGACTTTACCGGCCACTTCGTTTGGGGTGCTGTTCTTGAAGTCGGTCATGATGTTCTCCAGCGTTTTGATCGAGTAGGGATAAGCCGTGTTGGCGCCGGCGAGGCGCTGTCATCGGCGACGGGCCTACTGTCTCGCAGCGAGGCAAAGTCGGCTTTCGTGAGATTGCCCACGCTGTCGGGGTTTTGCGCTGAATGTCAGTGAGGGAGGTTCGGTGCTCGATTCAACCCACGGCAAAAGCCCGATATTATCGAGCCGGTCTGCTGACACGGCGTGCGGGCAAGCGTCCGAGACCTGTCTGGCTTGGCACAGCCGAATCTGAAAAGGACGAGTTCATGGCACATACCGGGCGCACCTCCCAGGAACCGATGTCGACATCTTCTCGAGACTTGCGCATCACCGGCGAGTCGATGGGGGAGTTCCTGCCAGGCGAACCGCAGGCGTTACCCTCGCGCCCGGAAATCACCGACGTAGTGATTCAGCTGTTTACCCATCGCAGCGTTCCTGAGCCCATTCTCGTGCCTGCAGTGGTGGAACCGCTGCTCGTTCTGGTTCTGGCCGGGGCGGCGACGGTAGAGGAGCGCGCATTGGGTGGCGAGTGGGAAGCTGCCGAGGTCAGTGCCGGCGATTTTTTCCTTACCAGCTCCGATGAGCCGTATGAAATGCGTTGGCAGACGCACGGAGGCGATACCTTCGAAGTCATGCATCTTTATCTCGGGCTGCCGCTGATCGAGCAAGCGTCTCGAGAGCTGTCGGGTCAGTACGCAGGGACTGTGCGTTTGCGCGATGTTTCAGGGGCACGGGACGAGCGCGTCGCGTTTGTCATGGAGCAGTTGCGCACCGAGCTGCTCCTGGAACGCTCGCCCAGCGCTCTTTTCGCCCGCTCGCTGGCGCAGGCGCTGGCCGTGCATCTGGTACGCGGTTATCTCGCAGAAAGCCAGCCCGGGCGTCGGGTCAACGCCTTGCAAGCCTACAAACTGCGCAAAGTCACCGACGCCATGCGCGCGCATCTGAGCGATGAATTCAGCCTGGCCAAACTGGCCAGCCTTGCCGAGCTGAGCGAGTACCACTTCAGCCGCCTGTTCAAGCGGGCGACGGGGCTTTCGCCATCGCAGTACTTCATTCGCTTGCGCATGGCTCGCGCGCGGCACCTGTTGCTGGAGACCCGTCTTGGCGTCATCGACATCGGGCTGGAGGTCGGCTACTCAAGCCCCAGTCATTTCTCGCAGGTATTTCGTCGCGAAGTGGGCGTAACGCCCAGCGAGTTCCGTGGGGCCTGAGCGCCCCTACGCTACAAATTTGCAGGCGATGCACAAAGACACGAATAGGCAAAAGTGGCGCAGGTTTCGGCACGCGCCGACGATGCCTGTGCCCTTAATCTTTTCGACGTACCCCGCAGCAACGACCGCGTCTTCAGCGGTCGGTGCTGAACTTCAATGCAGACAGCAGGAGCTACGGATATGTCGAACATTCAAAACAAAGTCGTCCTGATTACCGGTGCAAGCAGTGGTATCGGCGAAGCGGCCGCCAGGTTGATCGCCGCCAAAGGCGCGCATGTGGTCCTCGGTGCCCGCCGGACCGAGCGTCTGGACAAACTGGTCAGCGAGATCCAGGCCGAAGGTGGCTCGGCAAGTGCCTGCGCACTCGACGTTACGGATCTGCAATCGATGCACGCCTTCGTGGCGTTCGCCAAGAACCAACATGGCAAAGTCGATGTGATCATCAACAACGCGGGGGTGATGCCGTTGTCTCCGCTGGCTTCGTTGAAGGTCGATGAGTGGAACCAGATGCTCGATGTCAACGTTCGCGGTGTGCTACACGGTATTGCCGCCGTCTTGCCGGACATGCAGGCGCAGGGTTTCGGTCAGGTCATCAACATCTCGTCCATTGGTGGACTCGCGGTTTCTCCGACAGCGGCAGTGTACTGCGCGACCAAATTCGCGGTCCGGGCTATCTCGGATGGACTGCGCCAGGAAACGGACAAGATCCGGGTGACCGTGGTGTGCCCGGGTGTCGTCGAGTCCGAACTGGCCGATACGATTTCCGATGAGGTGGCACGCGAAGAAATGAAAGCCTTCCGGCGTGTGGCGCTCAATGCAGACGCCATTGCGCGGGCGCTCGCCTATGCCATCGAGCAGCCTGACGATGTGGACGTGAGTGAGATTGTGGTTCGTCCGACCGCCAGCCCACACTGAGCAGTCTGGAGGCTAGCCAGTCCCGCGCCGTGCGCGGGACCAGCAAGTCGATGCTTTATCAATCTTTCCTCTAGCGCATCTGCAGGATGATCGGACTGCTGCTGGCCGGATCGGTGTGTTCACGCAGTTTGCCCACCGTCTGCGCATCAACGGCACTCCCCTGATTGCCCCAAGTGCTGCGCATGAACGTCAGCACTTCGGCGATCTGCTGATCCGACAGCTGCTCACGGAAGGCAGGCATGCGATAGGCATCCGGCACGCCGGCCGCCACCACTCGTTGCGAACCATTCAAAGTGATATTGATTGCCGAGGCACTTTCCTTGGCCAAAGCCGAGGTAGCGCCCGCCAGCGGCGGCATCCATTGCGCTTGACCCTTGCCGTCCAGACCGTGGCACGACGCACAGCGCGTCACGTAGGTCTGTGCACCGGGCGATTCCAGACGTTGCGCTGCCGAAACCGCTTGATACTGCCAAGGCGCGCCATCCCGTTCGCGATCTCCCGGAAGCGACTTCAGGTAGTGGGCAATGACCGTCAGATCGTCGTCGCTCATGAACTGTGTGGAGTTGTTGAACGCCTCG
Organism: Pseudomonas sp. FG35; assembly: GCF_057809295.1. Lineage (NCBI taxonomy): Bacteria > Pseudomonadati > Pseudomonadota > Gammaproteobacteria > Pseudomonadales > Pseudomonadaceae > Pseudomonas > Pseudomonas sp. FG35. Next base: position 274,425 of record NZ_JBMDJR010000001.1, read on the forward strand.
GTCATCGAGCCGTAGACCACCGCGTGCTGGTTGCGACCGGTCTTGAGGAACTGCACGATCTCTTGCTCGCTCCAGCGGCCCAGGCCGGTGTTGTGGTCATCGCGCAGGCTCGGTGCGTACCAGCCATCGAGCAGGGCGCCGGCCAGGTATGGCTTGCCGGACTCGTCCAGTGCCTTCTCGTTGAACGCCAGGCCGCGCGGTGTGTGGCAACTGCCGCAGTGCCCGGCGCCCTGAACGAGATAGGCGCCGCGGTTCCATCGTTCATCCTGCGACGGTTTGGCCGCATATGGTTCGACATCGACAAACACACCGTTCCACAGCGCAATTGGCCAACGCAGGTTCAGCGGAAACGGAATCCCGCTCGGGATGTTCGCTTGTTTCACCGGTACCACGCCTTTCATGAAGAAGGCATACAGCGCTCGTACGTCTTCATCACTGAGCTTGGCGTAGGACGGGTAGGGCATCGCCGGGTACAGACGGCGACTGTCGGGCGCCACGCCGTGGCGAACGGCACGGTCGAAGTCCGCCAAGCTGTAGTGGCCGATGCCGGTTTCCGTGTCCGGGGTGATATTGGTCGCATGGATTGAGCCCAGCGGCGTGGCCATTTCCAGGCCGCCGGCGAACGGCGCGCCGCCCGGCACGCTGTGACAGGCCACGCAATCGCTGAGCCTGGCGACGTATTCGCCACGGGCCACCAGCGCCGGATCGATGTCGGCCACGGCGATCTGATGGTTTTCCAGGCGCGAGACAGGCTCGCGGTTGACATACCAGGCCAGCAGGCCTGCCGCGACCAGACACGGCACGGCCAGCCAGCCAGCGGTTCTTGCGAATCGGCTGTTATTCATGAACGCTCCGGCGCTGATCAACTGAAGGTGTGTCGGCTCAAGGGCAGGCTGCGTACCCGCTGACCGGTCAGCGCTGCTACCGCGTTAGCGACAGCGGGCGCGACCGCAGGCAATGGCGGTTCACCGATGCCACCCATTTTTTCCCCGCTCTCGACCACCCGCACATGCACCCGTGCCATCCGCGCAGGCGGCAGGATCGGGTACAAGTCGTAGTTGCGCGCCCGGGGTTTGCCATCCACCCACACGGCTTCCTCGACCAGCGTTTGCGACAGTCCCAACGCCACGGCGCCGTTCACCTGAGCCTCGACAATCGCCGGATTGACGAGGCTGCCCGGATCAATCGCCTGCCAGATGTCGTGCACCTTGACCTGGCCGTTCTCGATGGACACCTCAGCGATCACCGCCGTCTCGGTACCGAACGGCGAAGCCATGGCCACCCCTCGCGCACGTCGGCTGCCGTCCTCGGCAGTAAACGGGCCGCGCTTCCAGCCGCCCGACAGCTCACCCACGGCTTGCAGCAGTGTGGTCAGCCGTTGGTTGTCGCGCAGCAAATGCAGGCGCAGGTCGAACGGATCTTTGCCACCCTTGTCGGCCAGTTCATCGAGGAACGACTCGTAGAAGAAGTCGTTGAGCGAATTACCCACCGAACGCCAGTAGCCGAGCATCGCCGGGCCTTTGACGTAGATCTGCGCGATGCGCTTGTTGGGGATCGCATAGGACTTGCCCGACAAGCCTTCAAGCGCCGTCGGATCGAGTTTTTCACCTTGCTTGCCGGCGAGGGCCTCGGTCGGGCCTTCGGTGGCACTTATCGCTTCGATTGCCAGCGGCCAGCCGTCGCTGTCCAGTGCGGCACGGAAATTCACGGCGGCAACCGGGCGAAGCACGTCACGCAGGAACTCTTCTTCGCGACTCCAGATCAGTTTGACCGGGTGGCCAACTGCTTTGGCCAGCGCGATGGCCTGAGGGTAGGGACTGGCCGAGTCGTAGAGGAAATGCCGACCGAAGAACCCGCCCAACAGCGGCGAATGCAAGGTGATGCGTGACGGATCGAGCCCGGTGCGCTTGGCGATGTCGGCGCGGAACATGTCCGGCGCCTGATTCGGCAGCCAGACCTCAAGCGAACCATCCGGATTGAATCGGGCCAGTGCTGAAGGCGGCTCCAGCTGTCCGTGGTTCAGGTATTGGTTGTGGTAAGTGGCGTCGATCCGGGTCTTGGTCTCCTTGAGAATCGAAGCCACATCGCCTTCGTGTTCATCATCTCTGGCGGGGCTTTTATCTTCAGCGAGGCGCTTGAACCAGGCATCGCTGGAAAAGTCAGCGGGCATCGGCCGCACTTGGCTGTCGGCCGTCGGCTCTTGCCAGTCGACCTGAATCGCCTCGACGGCACGTTTGGCGTGCCACCAGCGCTCGGCGACCACCGCTACGGCGCCCGGCAGACGGTGCACGGAATGCACGCCTTTCATCGCCTTGACCTGATCTTCGTTGCGCAGGTTGCCCACGGTCATCCCCAGGCGCGGGGCATGTTGAACGGCGGCATGCAGCATGTCGTCGACCTTCAGATCGATGCTGTACAGCGCCTTGCCCGTGGATTTGTCGTAGGCATCGAGGCGCTTCACCGGTTTGCCGATCCAGCGGAACTGACTCGGATCGCGCAGCTTTACAGAGGCCGGATCGGGAACCGGCAGATCCATTGCGCGCTCGGCCAGTTCACCGTAGGCCAACGAACGCCCGGACGTGGCATGCACGACCTTGCCCGGCTCGGTGCTCAACTCGCTCACCGGCACGCCCAGTTGCTGCGCGCCGGCCTGCAACAGCATGGCGCGGGCGAGGGCGCCGAGGCGACGCATGACCGGGTAACTCATGCGCACCGACATGCTGCCGCCGGTGATGCGCATGCCGTTTTCCATCACCACGTAGGCTTCTCCGGGCGGCGCTGCTTCGACCAGGAAGGTCGCCGGGTCCGCATCCAGTTCTTCACCGACGATCTGCGCCATGGCGGTGAACGTGCCTTGCCCGCCTTCCATGAACGGGCAGAGCAGACGCACGCGGTTGTCCGGGCGGATTTCGAGAAACGCCGGGACTTGGGTGCCACGCTCGGCAGTCGCTGCCGCTGCCGCTTGTACCCGTGTCGCACCGAGCGGCAGACCGAAGCCGAGCACCAGTGCGCCGACGGCGGTACCGGTCAGAAAACGTCTGCGCGACACATTGATCGGTTCCTGCAGATCCAGTACTGAAGCGTGTTGTGAAGGGTCGATACGAACGTTCATCACGCGTCCCCCTTGCCGGCAAGCTCATGCACGGCGGCATGAATGGCGTTGTAGGTACCGCAGCGGCACAGGTTGACCATCGCCGCCTCGATCTGCGCATCACTCGGTTTGGGGTTCTGCTTGAGCAGCGCGGTGGCAGCCATCACCTGCCCGGACTGGCAGTAACCGCACTGGGCGACTTGCAGATCGACCCAGGTCGAGACCACCCGTTTGCCCACTTCATCGGCTTCGATGGCCTCAATCGTGGTGACCTCGCGGCCAACCACACCCGCCACCGGCGTGACGCAGGAACGCATCACATTGCCGTCCACCAGCACCGAGCAGGCGCCGCATTGCGCCAGTCCGCAGCCGTACTTGGTGCCGGTCATGCCCAGATCATCGCGGATCACCCACAGCAAGGGCGTATCGGCGTCGGCATCGACCTGGTAGGTCTTCTGGTTGATTCGTAGTTCCATGATTCACCCGCTGATCATCGGTTGACGTGCGTTGTTATAAGCGGTGACACGCGGCGAGGCGCATCACCGGTTTTCGTTCAATTCGCGACTGTGCCGAGCGCTGCTGCCTCGAAGGGCTGCCCGCGCAAAAGGGCCATGTCGCGGCTCGGTGCGGTGCCGAACAGCCGGCCATATTCGCGGCTGAACTGCGAAGGACTTTCGTAGCCGACTGCAAACGCTGCGCGCGAAACGTCCAGGCGCTCGACCAGCATCAGTCGGCGGGCTTCGTTGAGCCGCAGCCATTTCTGGTACTGCAGCGGACTCATGCCGGTGAGCTGGCGGAAATGATGGTGAAAGGTCGGCGCGCTCATCTGCACCCGCGCGGCCAGATCATCGATGCGCAGGGCATCGGTGTAGTTGACCTTGAGCCAGTCGATGGCCTTGGCGATGCGATAACCCTGACCGTCGACGGCAGTGATCTGCCGCAGCCGTGGGCCTTGGTCGGTGTGCAGCAACCGGTAGTGGATTTCCCGCAGAATCAGCGGCGCCAGGACCGGGATCGCCTCGGGTTCATCGAGCAGGGCCAGCAGGCGATCGAGCGCGTCTTCCAGGGCAGACGACAGGCTGCCAATCGCAGCGCCCGTACCCGTTGATGGCTGGCGTTTCGAGGGCAAGCCGCTCTTGGTAATGACCTCGGCAAGCATGCTGACATCCAGCTTCAGCACGAGGCCGACACAGGGCTGTTCAGGACTGGCGAGCATCACTTCGGAGTTGGCGGGCAGATCCAGTGAAGTGACCAGAAACCGCGAAGGGTCATAGCTGTAACCCTCACCACCCACCCACAGGCGCTTTTCGCCGCGGCCCACAAGAATCAGGCTGGGCTCGATCATGCACACAACGGGTGGTGCCGGTTGGTCGCGACGAAACAGAGACAGACCGGGTATCGACGTGGCGAAGTCGCCCGGTGCGCGCACGTGCGGGTCGATGTGCCGTGCCAAAGGTGATTCCTGGGGCAGAGGGGTCGGGATCATGTGGGCTCACTCCTTTGACCGAACTCTAATGCGCGCGCGAGACGTTTCCTATCCATCTCCCTGCATCGCCAGAGGATCAGGCAAGCATTCAAGAGGAATGCGCTAGGGAAGCACCGGACTGACCGGGAGAATGTGTCTATCTGTTACAGGGACAGTGCCCGGACGGGCGACAAACTGTTTGCCCCTGCGCATCACACCCCACACGTTTTTCGCACCACAGGTAGTTTTCATGACGTTTCCTTCTACAGATCCTTCTAAAAGAACAGGCGGCTGGAGCGCCGTGCTGGCGATGTCGCTGGCCGCATTCGCTCTGGTCGCTTCCGAGTTCATGCCCGTCAGCCTGCTGACGCCGATTGCGGCAGACCTGCACATCACCGAAGGTCAGGCCGGGCAGGGTATTTCCGTGTCCGGTGCCTTTGCCTTGATCACCAGTTTGTTGATCGCCTCGGTCGCCGCTCGCGTCGAACGCAAGAAGCTTCTGCTTTGCCTGACCTTGTTGATGATCGTCTCCGGAACGGTCGTCGCACTCGCCCCGGGCTACCCGTCGTTCATGTTCGGACGTGCGTTGATCGGGATTGCGATTGGTGGTTTCTGGTCGCTATCGGCGGCGACTGCCATGCGCCTGGTGAAGCCTGAACAGGTTTCCCGTGCGCTGGCCATCGTCAATGGCGGCAACGCTTTGGCCACGGTCATCGCCGCTCCGGCCGGCAGCTTCCTTGGCTCGTTGATCGGCTGGCGCGGCGCATTCTTCTGTGTGGTTCCAGTCGCAGCGCTTGCCGCCGTGTGGCTGCTGATCAGCCTGCCGTCCTTCAAGGCCGAGCGCCAGGCCGGTAGCGGCAACGTTCTGCGGTTGATGAGGCAATTGCCAGTGGCTTTGGGCATGGTCGCCGTCAGCGTCTTTTTCATGGGCCAGTTCATGCTGTTCACTTACCTGCGGCCATTTCTCGAAGGGGTCACCGGTGTCAGTGTTTCAACATTGTCTTTGATGCTACTGGGCCTGGGGCTGGCAGGTTTTATCGGCACCTTTCTGATCGAACGGTTTATGGGGCGTGGCCTCTATCGCACGTTGACCGCCATTCCGCTGATCATGGCGGTGATCGCGCTGGCGTTGGTCAGCTTCGGCAAATCGCCGGTGCTGACCGCCGTGTTGCTCGGACTTTGGGGACTGGTCGCCACAGCTGCGCCGGTTGGCTGGTGGACGTGGCTGGCGCAGACGCTTCCGGATGACGCGGAAGCCGGAGGCGGCTTGCTGGTGGCCATCGTCCAACTGGCGATCGCCGGCGGCGCAATCGTTGGCGGCCTGGCGTTTGATCTGAGCGGTTACAAAGCCACCTTCGAGCTTAGCGCCGCTGTTCTGGTCGCCGCGTCTGTGCTGGCCTGGCTGGCCGGACGCAATGCCACGGAAGTTCATCTTGTCGAGCCGAACGCGACAGCCTGACGAGATCACCTGCAACCTTCCTTATGGCTCAAGCATCAAACTGCGCCAAACGATAACGGGCGGTTCAACCCGCGCAACATCCGGTTGCGGCGCTTGCTGTTCCTGCTCCTCTGGCGAAATCAATTCGGCTGAGGGCCGCTCCAGCAGTAAAAGCTGTGCAGTGTCTACGGTCGATTCATGAGTAGGCGGCGTGGTCATTTGAGCGCAACAACGACCTTGCCCTTGGCGCGTCCCCGCTCAACGTACTTCAATGCCTCGGCCGTTGATTCAAAGGGGAAGGAGCGATCAACCACAGGTTTGATGATTCCGTCCTCAACGAGCGAAGTGATGCGTTGCAGTTGAGCGCCATTGGCCCGCATGAACACGAACGCATAGCTGACGTCCTGCTTGCGCGCTTTGCGACGAATGCCAAGGCTCAGCAGGCGCATGACTTGCTGCAATGGCCAGGACAATCCTTGCTCCCTCGCGAACTGCACAGTGGGTGGGCCCGAGATGGAAATGAGTTGGCCGCCGGGCTTCAGGACCTTGAGTGACTTCTCCAGCACGTCGGCGCCGAGGCTGTTCAGCACCACGTCGTAGTCATGCAGGACACTTGCGAAGTCCTGCTGTGTGTAGTCGATCACCAGATCGGCCCCCAGCGCCTTGACCCATTCGATATTGGCGGTACTGGTGGTTGTGGCGACAAACGCACCGAGGTGTTTGGCAAGCTGAATGGCAACGGTGCCGACGCCGCCTGAGCCTGCGTGAATCAGCACTTTCTGGCCCTTTTGCAGCCGGGCGGTTTCAACCAGTACTTGCCAGGCAGTCAGTGCAACAAGGGGCAAGGACGCGGCTTGTACCATGTCGGTATTGGCGGGTTTCAGGGCGACCGCGTTTTCGTTCACGGCGATCAATTGGGCGAACGTCCCGATCCGCGCTTCGGGCGGGCGAGCGTATACCTCGTCTCCCGGTTTGAAGCGTGTCACCTGCGGGCCGACTTCAACCACGACACCCGCCAGGTCATTGCCCAATATCAACGGAAAGGCGTAGGGCAGGATCAGCTTGAACTCGCCTTTGCTGATCTTCGAATCCAGCACGTTGACACTGCTCGCATGGACCTCGATCAACACGTCGTGGGCACCGACTGCGGGGGCGGGCGCTTCGCCAATGCGTCCGGGGTTCTTGCCATAGCCATCAATCAGAAATGCTTTCATCGTGGTGCGGCTCTTGCTGGTTGTACGGAGGGTAGTCGGTGGGTTGCGGTGTCGCTGCGTGATGTGATCAAGCATCGAGAAACGCCTGCGCCTTGGCCACAAAGTCGGCGTGATGCTGGAAAATCCCGCCGTGCCCGGCATCCTCATAAATCACCAACTGTGCGTCGGGGATAAGCCTGGCCAGTTCAAACGAGTTAACGCTGGGCACCATGATGTCGTTGTCGCCGTTGACGACCAGTGTCGGTGTGCGCAAGCGTCCGAGCGCTTGCCGCGGTTGTTTGCCCCACGCCGTGATGGCTTTCAATTGCCGCAGGAAGGCGCGTGGCGTCGGGCCCTTGTCGCGATTGTTCTTGCGTGCCTTGAGGCGTCTCAAATACTGCGAGGCAGATCGTCGCCCATTGGCCGACGAGGTGAAGAAAAGGTAGAACTTGGGATCGCGCAGGGTCAGCAAGCCTTTGAGGATCAATGGCCATGACACTGTGCCGACCTTGTCGATGCCGGTGCCGCCCGCCGGTCCAGTACCGGTCAGAATCAACCGGCGTACCAAGTCAGGCGCCTTGAGGGCAATGTCCTGAGCGACGAAACCTCCGAGGGAAAATCCGAGCACATCCACGGTTTTCAGCCCCAGCGCCCTGATCAGCTGGATGGCATCGTCGGCCATTTCACCCACCGTCAGTGGCGCGGTACCACCCGAGTTGCCGATGCCGCGATAGTCGGTGGTGATGACGCGTCTGGTTTGCGCCAGGCCATCGATGATCGCGGGGTCGAAGTTGTCCAGCACCGCGCCCCAATGATTGAACAGCACGAGGGGCACGCCGGTTGCGGGCCCGGTGTCGCGGTAGGCAAAGGGAATGCCGTTGACCGTGATCGACTGGTTCGCCGCGTCGATGAATGACGTCGGCGAACCCGAGCGGGAATTTGTCTGCATTGAACTCATTGTCACTCCGGCAAGCCGGCAGGATGCGATGCAATGCCATGTGTCTGCATCGAACCCGGCGCGAATGCTCGCTAGCAAAAAATCACTGTGGCGTCTGGTAGCGTTGGGCAACCGCAGACTGGCGGATTTGTCCCAGCAGGCCCTGGCGTGCGCCCTGCAGGTCATCCCAGCGCTCGGCTTCGTGCAGCGGCGGGATGGTCACAGGTTCGCGACGATCAAAACCGACCAGTGCGGCATCCACCAGATCACCCACTTCCATGATTTCGCTCAGGGTGTTGATGTCGACGCCGGAGCGATCCCAGATTTCCGTGCGGGTGGCGGCGGGTAGCACGGCTTGCACGTAGACGCCCTGCGGCGAGAGTTCCAGGCTCAGGCCCTGGGACAGGAACAGCACGAAGGCCTTGGTCGCACCGTAGACGCTCATGCCGAACTCCGGCGCCAGGCCTACCACCGAACCGATGTTGATGATTGCGCCGTCGCCGGCCTTGGCCAGGCGTGGGGCGATGGCGCTGGCGAGCCGCACCAGCGCCGTGGTGTTGAGGGCCACCAGTTGCGCGACGCTGTCGGTGCTTTGGTCGACGAAGTGGCCGGACAGCGCGGCGCCGGCGTTATTGACGAGAATGCCGATGCGGGCGTCGTCGCGCAGGCGGCTTTCAACGGTGGTCAGATCGGCGAGTTGGGTCAGGTCTGCCGGGATGACATCGACGGCGACGTCGTGCTCGCTGCGCAGGCGCGCTGCCAGTGTGTCCAGGCGGGCCTGATCGCGGGCGACCAGTACCAGATCGTGACCACGTTTGGCGAAGCGTTCGGCATAGACGGCGCCAATGCCGGTAGAGGCGCCAGTGATGAGAACAGTAGGGCGAGTGCTCATGGGGTATCTCTCTTTCAGGAGGTGAGAAACAGAACGCGCTCAGCTTGCGCTGACGCTCGATTCAGCCAGCGTCGGGTAGTCGATGTAGCCCGCCGCGCCGCCGCCGTAGAGGGTGGCGGGATTGAACGCGGACAGCGGCGCGCCCTGCTTGAGGCGCTCCACCAGATCCGGGTTGGCAATGAACGGGCGACCGAAGGCGATCAGATCGGCCTGGTCTTCGGCCAGCCGCGCAGTCGCCAGGTCCAGGTCATAGCCGTTGTTGGCGATATAGGTGTTTTTGAAGCGCTGGCGCAGGGCGCCGAAATCGAAAGGGGCCACGTCGCGCGGGCCGCCGGTCGCGCCTTCGACCATGTGCAGATAAACCACACCGAGGGCGTCGAGTTGCTCGACGATGTAATTGAATTGCGCCTGCGGATCGCTGCTGGAGACGCCATTGGCCGGCGACACGGGAGACAGGCGCACACCGGTGCGATCCGCGCCGATCTCGTTGATGACAGCCGCTGTCACTTCGAGCAACAGACGCGCACGATTTTCAATCGAGCCGCCGTAAGCGTCGGTGCGCAGATTGGCGTTGTCCCTGAGGAATTGATCCAGCAAATAGCCGTTTGCACCGTGAATTTCCACGCCATCGAACCCGGCGGCGACTGCGTTGGCCGCAGCCTGGCGGAAATCGGAGACGATCCCCGGCAGTTCGCTAGTTTCCAGGGCGCGGGGTTCGGAGACGTCTTCAAAGCGGTTGTTGACGAACACTTTGGTCGCGGCACGCAGCGCAGAAGGGGCCACCGGTGCGGCGCCGTTTTCTTGCAGGTCAACGTGTGAAACGCGGCCGACATGCCACAGCTGCAGGAAGATTTTTCCGCCTTTGGCGTGGACGGCATCAGTGACTGTGCGCCAACCGTCAATCTGTGCCTGTGTGTAGATCCCGGGGGTGTCCTGATAACCCTGACCCTGTTGGGAAATCTGCGTCGCTTCGCTGATCAGCAAACCGGCGCTGGCGCGCTGGCTGTAATAGACGGCCGCGAATTCGCTGGGGACAAAGCCCTGGCCTGCGCGGTTGCGTGTCAGCGGTGCAAGAACGACGCGGTTCGACAGCGTGAGACTGCCTAGCGTGTAAGGGGAGAAAAGAGTCTGCTTGGTCATCTGATGAATCTTCCGTGCCCGTGGATGAAGATCGGTGGGGATGTGAAATTAGGATGATGATCGAAATCTAAGCTGTCAACTGTTTTGATTATGGCCAACATCTATGTATCATCGAGCGCAGAAAATCCCGCTTAACACGAGGTATTGCACGTGAGAGTGACCAAGGCCCAGGCACAGGCCAATCGAGAACACATCGTTGAAACAGCCTCAGAGCTGTTCCGTGAGCGTGGCTTTGATGGCGTCGGTGTGGCCGATCTCATGGCGGCTGCCGGTTTCACCCATGGAGGCTTCTACAAGCACTTCGGCTCGAAGGCCGACCTGATGGCCGAAGCCTCGGCCTGCAGTCTTGGCAAATCGTTGACCGGCGCCCAGGCGCTCGACGTACCAGGTTTCATCAACGTCTACGTGAACAGAGAACATCGCGACGGACGCGGCAGCGGTTGCACGATGGCCGCACTGTGTGGCGACGCGGCGCGTCAGTCGGACGATGTGAAGGCAACGTTTGCCGCAGGCATTGAACAGATCCTGCAAACCCTGGCGGAAAAATATCCTGTGGGCACGGATGCCGCAGAGGGCGAGGGGAGAAAGAAAATGATCGACCTGCTGTCGCGGGCGGTCGGCGCGATCGTCCTGTCACGCGCTTGCCCGGATGATTCGGCATTGGCGGACGAAATTCTTGAGGTTTGCCGCGCTGAAATGTTTGCTTCATTACCGGTGCTGCCGGTCGATCAAGTGGAAACACCGTAGAAGGGCCGATCCGCCCTTCGCGATGACTTGAACGTCAGCCTGTTATCAGCCGATCAGCCGGCTTTTCGTGACCATGTACTCTGTTGGTCACGATTTGTAAGTCCTCGACAGGGTGAGTAAGCTACGCCCATGAATCAGCCATCCCTATCTTCGCCCGGCCCACGTGGCCCAGTTGATCACGAGATTCGTGATCAGATCGTCGCGGCAGCCAATGAACACTTCAGCCAATACGGCTATGGCAAAACCACGGTTTCCGATCTGGCCAGGGCCATCGGTTTTTCCAAGGCGTACATCTATAAGTTCTTTGATTCCAAACAGGCGATCGGCGAAGCGATCTGCTCGAATTGTCTGGGCCAAATCGTTTCCGCGGTAGAGCAGGCTGTCAACGCAGAGGGGATTTCGCCGACCGAGCGTTTCCGCAGACTGGTGAAAACCGTGATTGCCACGGGTGTGGACCTGTTCTTCAATGATCGCAAGCTCTACGACATCGCTGCATTTTCCGCCGGGGAGCGCTGGCCCAGTGCGCAGATGTATGAAGACCAGATCAAGCGCTTTATCTTCGACATCGTGCGTGAAGGGCGAGAGCTCGGAGAGTTCGAGCGCAAGACCCCGCTGGACGAGACCGTCGAGGCGATTCATCTGGCCCTGCGCCCCTTCGTCAACCCGTTGCTGCTGCAGCACAATCTGGATTTTATCGAGGTTGCGCCCACGCTGACCTCCAACCTCATTCTGCGTAGCCTGATGCCCTGACCAATCCGGATCACCAGTTCAGGTGAGCTGAGCCAGAGCGCGACATCCCCCAACCAGGTTTCCTGTTACCGGCACATGCGTGCCGGTACGACGTTGTTTTTTGCTTCATGTGACCATTGACTGAAATGGTCACTTGGATAATATGGCTTCGCTGTCGTTCTCGATGTTGTTTTTCAGTGATCCCATAGAGTCCAGATAATGAAAAAAATAATGCTCAAGAATCCCGTCGGCCTGGCGGTCGCGCTGGTGTCCTCCAATGTGTTGGCCGGTGGTTTTGCCCTCAACGAACAAAGCATCAGCGGGATGGGGTCCGGGTTTGCGGGACGATCTTCATCCGCCGAAGACGCCAGTACGATCTACGGCAACCCGGCAGGCATGGCGCGGCTTAAACGAGAGCAGGTGAGCGTGGGGGCGGCGACGCTGTTCGCCAAATCGGACATCAGCCAGACACGCAGTACGTTTGGGGGGAAGGAAGACGGCGACATGGTGCCCGCCACCACAGTACCGATGGGGTATTACGTGAAACCGATCGATGAGCATTGGGCATTCGGCGTCGGGTTTTATGTGCCTTTCGGGCTGATCACCGACTACGGCAGTGGTTTTGCCGGCCGCTATTACGCCAACAAGAGTGAAGTCACCACGCTGACCTTTCAGCCGACCATCAGCTACGCCTTTAACGAAAAGGTGTCGATCGGATTCGGGCCGACCATCAATCGTATCGGCGGAGAGATATCGGGCATGGTGCCCAATCCACTCAGCCCCGGGCGCAACGACGGCAAACTCAAAAGCACCGGCGATGACACCGCACTGGGCTTCAATGCTGGCGTGCTGGTGCAGGCGACCGATCAGACCCGCCTGGGCCTGACGTATCACTCCAAAGTCAGTTACCACCTGGACGCCAAAACCAAGGTCACCGATGGCATCTTCAGCGTGCTGGGCGTCAGCGGCCGTAGCTATGACGCATCGCTGGATGTGGACACGCCGGAGTCGGTGGACTTTTCGCTGACGCATCAATTCAACGACGACTGGACGCTCTATGTGGGCAGCACCTGGACACGCTGGAGCCGCTTCAAGGAACTGACCATTGAGAACAGCGGCTTGCCGCCGTTGCTGAGCGGGCAATTGGGGACGATCAGCGAAGAACAGAACTGGCATGACACCTGGGCTCACGCGATCGGTGCGGCCTATCGATTGAATAACCAATGGGTGCTGCGTGGCGGGTTTTCGGTCGATCAGTCACCCGCCAACAACACCAATCGGGGGCCGCGCATTCCGACGGGCGACCGTAAGGTTGTCAGCTTCGGCGCCGGCTGGACACCCGTGGACAATGTCACGATCGATCTCGCGTATTCCTATCTTTGGGAGGAAAGCGTCGAGGTCAACGACACCTCGGCATCGAGGGGGGCCTACCGTGCCAGGTACAAGAACAGTGCCAGCGGGTTCGGTACGTCGGTCAGTTATCGCTTCTAGTTGAGCGCCATCAAGCCAAATGCGGGTCGGGAGTACACGTGTCTCCCGACTCTTGAAGCGATCTGAGGTTGCTGCTCAGCGCGCCGCTACAGAACCCGGCTCAACGGGTTGCCATCCTCCACCGAGCGACTTGAATACCGCCACCGCCGCACGGGCCGATTCGGTCCGCGCTTGCGCTCTGGCGTCGGAGGCCTGCAACAGTGTTTCGTCGGCGTGCAGGACATCGATCAGGCTGGCGGTGCCTTTTTCATAGGCGGTGAACGAGGACTGGCGAGCTTGAGTCAGCGCCTCTTCGCCGCCGGTAAGGGTGGTGGTCTGAGTTTGCCGATTCACCAGTGAGGACAGCGCGTTCTCTACATCTTCGGTGGCGCGCAGTACTGACTGGCGATACGCGGCCAATGCTTCAGATTCCTGGCCTTTGGCCTGATCGATCCGGGCGTTGATGCGTGCGAAGTCGAATAGCCGCCAGCGCAAACCCAAGACACCGGCCGACTGGCTTGCGCCACTGGTGAAAAGATTGCCGCCGGAGACGGCTGTCGCGCTGCCGAGCAAGGCGCTGAGGGAAAATTTCGGGTAGTACTCGGCAATCGCTTCACCGATACGCGCGTTGGAGGCCGCAAGGCGGCGTTCGGCGACGATCAGGTCCGGTCTGCGCCGCAGCAGATCTGCCGGAGTGCCCAGCCTATTCAGCGACGGCACATCGGGAATCTCGCCCTCACGTGCCAGTTGCGTGCGGTGAGTGCCGGGAGGCGTGCCGAGCAGCACGTCCATCGCATTCATGGCCGCCTCCAGACCGCTTTGCAGTACCGGAACGGTCGCCTGGACTTGCGACAACTCACCCTCGGCCTGGCGCACCTGATACTCCGCGGCCAGACCCTTGCCGTAAAGCAGCCGGACCTTTTCCAGCAACGCGCGCCGGGTTTCGACTTGCCGGTTGGCAATCTCCAGCCGTGCCTGTAATCCGCGCAGGGTGATGTAGATATCGGCCGTTTGCGCAGCGATCGCCAACCTTGTAGCGGTGAAACCCGCTGCCGAGGACTGGTACTCGGCCAGTGCCGCCTCGCGTCCGCGGCGCAGTCCGCCAAATACATCTACTTCCCAGCCTGCCTCAAGGTTGGCCTCGTAGGCATTGCCGTAACGGTCGTAGCCGGGTGTTGAATTCAACACCTGGCCCAGTGGTGTCTCGACGGACTGATAAGCGCGTGCAGCCTGTGCGCTGATGCTCGCCGAGGGCAGCAGTGCTGCATTGGCGGCGCCCAGGCCGGCCCTGGCCTGGGTGACGCGCGCTGACGCCTGCGCCAGGTCCAGATTCTGCTGCAGCGCCTGGTTGATGAAGTCGGTCAGCAGTGGATCATTAAAGTTTTTCCACCAGGCGACAAGATTATCCGGCGTCGATTCGGACCGCGGTTCGACAGCGGACTGGCCGACGTAATGGTCCGAAATCGGGGCGTCCGGACGATGGTAATCCGGGCCTACCGCGCAACCTGACATCAAGCCGGCGGTAACCAAAAGAGCAATCGGGCGGAGGGGGGGCATGTGAGTTCCTTGGCGGGCTGTTTGTGACCATAATATGTTTTGGTCACAATCTGTCAATTAGCGACGCTCGTGAAGTTTGGCAGCTTTCAGAGGTGGGTAGAGGGTTTTCTGATTGGTAAAGCTCGGCAGGGCCTACGTGAAGTGACTATTGACGGTAATGGTCACAGGTATGAGAATATGATGATCATCCTATTTCAGTAAGGGAACCTATGCGCCGGCTCCGATCTTTCCCCATTGCCGCATGTCTGTTGCCACTCGCTCTGGTGGCGTGCGGTGATTCTTCCTCCGTAGTCGATCCGCGTACTCAAGCGCCTTTGGTCCGGGCCACCGCCGTTCAGTCAGCGGCCGACGGTTCCCGATCTTTTACGGGGGTGGTGACGGCGCGCATTCAGAGCGACCTGGGCTTTCGCGTATCGGGCAAGCTGCTCGAACGTCTGGTGGACACGGGGCAGACCGTCAAACGCGGTCAGCCGCTGATGCGGCTTGATCCCATCGACTTGGGGTTGCAGGCGCGCGCGCAACAGGAGTCGGTCACCGCCGCCCGGGCCCGGGCCAGGCAGACAGCCGATGACGAAGCCCGCTATCGCACTCTGGTCAGCGCGGGCGCCATTTCCGCATCGGCCTACGATCAGATCAGAGCCGCCGCAGATACCGCCAAGGCGCAACTAAGCGCTGCTGAAGCGCAAGCGGACGTAGCCCGCAACGCTTCCGGTTATGCGGTGCTGGTCGCCGATGCCGACGGCGTTGTGGTGGAAATACTCGCCGAACCCGGACAAGTCGTCAGCCCTGGACAACCGGTGGTTCGACTGGCGCGGGCAGGGCAGCGCGAGGCCATCGTGCACTTGCCCGAGACGTTGCGTCCCGCAGCAGGATCCACCGCGCAAGCCACGCTCTATGGTGATGCCTCGGGTGCTGTGACCGCGAAACTGAGGTTGCTTTCGGATTCGGCGGACCGCACGACGCGTACGTTCGAGGCCCGCTATGTACTGGAAGGCGCGCTGGCCAATGCGCCGATAGGTTCGACAGTCACCCTTAGAATCGCCGAGGGCTCGACACCTGCCGCGTCGTTGCAAGTGCCCATAGCCGCACTCTACGACGCCGGTAAAGGTCCTGGCGTGTGGGTCATCGCCGGGACACCGCCAACCGTGACCTGGCGTCCGGTTAAGGTGCTGGGTTTGAGCGATGATCTGGCGCGCGTGGCTGGCGATCTCCGGGTCGGCGAACAGATTGTGGCGCTGGGCGCTCATCTATTGCACGAAGGTGAACCCGTAAGAATGCCTGTGCCTGAAGCGGCCACCGTTGCCGGGAGTCGTCCATGAGCGAAGGACGATTCAACCTTTCCGCCATCGCCGTTCGCGAGCGGGCGATCACGGTCTTTCTGATTTTCCTGATTGCCGTTGCCGGCACCCTGGCGTTCTTCCAGTTGGGGCGTGCCGAAGACCCTCCATTTACGGTCAAGCAGTTGACCGTCATCACGGCATGGCCGGGGGCGACCGCACAGGAGATGCAGAATCAGGTCGCGGAGCCACTGGAAAAACGCCTGCAAGAACTCAAATGGTACGACCGCTCGGAAACCTATACGCGGCCAGGGCTCGCTTTCACGATGGTCTCGTTGCTCGATAGCACGCCGCCTTCGCAAGTGCAGGAAGAGTTCTATCAGGCGCGTAAAAAACTTGACGATGAAGCCATCAAGTTGCCGGCGGGCGTCATCGGGCCGATGGTCAACGACGAATATTCGGACGTGACCTTTGCGCTGTTCGCCCTGAAAGCCAAGGGCGAGCCACAGCGTCTGCTGGTACGCGATGCGGAGTCCATGCGCCAGCGCCTGTTGCATGTGCCGGGGGTAAAGAAGGTCAATATCATCGGCGAACAAGCCGAACGGATATTTGTTTCTTTCTCCCATGAGCGGTTGGCGACCCTGGGCTTGTCGCCGCAGGACATCTTCGCCGCGCTGAACAGCCAGAACGCACTGACCCCGGCCGGATCAATCGACACCAGCGGGCCACAGGTTTTTCTGCGTCTCGATGGTGCGTTCGACAAACTGCAGAAAATCCGCGACACCCCTGTGGTCCTGCAAGGGCGGACACTCAAGCTGTCTGATGTGGCGACGGTCGAACGCGGTTATGAAGACCCGGCCACCTTTATGGTGCGCAATAACGGTGAAGAGGCGCTGTTGCTCGGCGTGGTGATGCGCGAGGGCTGGAACGGTCTTGATCTGGGCAAGGCGCTGGATGCCGAGATCGTCAGGATCAATGAGGAAATGCCCTTGGGTATGACCCTCTCGAAAGTCACCGACCAGGCAGTGAATATCGACTCCGCCGTTGGCGAGTTCATGGTCAAGTTCTTCGTCGCGCTGCTGGTGGTCATGCTCGTCTGCTTTCTGAGCATGGGCTGGCGTGTCGGCGTGGTGGTCGCCGCTGCCGTACCTTTGACCCTGGCGATCGTGTTTGTGGTGATGGCGGCTACCGGCAAAAACTTTGACCGTATTACTTTGGGGTCGTTGATTCTCGCGCTCGGGCTGCTGGTCGATGACGCGATCATCGCCATTGAAATGATGGTGGTGAAAATGGAGGAGGGCTACGATCGCATCAAGGCGTCTGCCTATGCCTGGAGCCACACGGCGGCGCCGATGCTGTCCGGAACCCTGGTGACGGCGATCGGTTTTTTGCCGAACGGTTTCGCTCAGTCCACGGCCGGCGAATACACCAGCAACATGTTCTGGATCGTGGGCATCGCCCTCATCGCTTCGTGGGTCGTCGCAGTGGCGTTCACCCCTTATCTGGGCGTGAAACTCTTGCCGGACATCAAGGCTGTGGAGGGTGGACACGCGGCGATCTACAACACGCCGCGATACAACCGTTTTCGCCGGGTTCTGACCCGGGTCATTGCCCGCAAATGGCTGGTCGCGGGCATGGTCATTGTGCTGTTCTTTGTGGCCGCTGCGGGCATGGGCCTGGTGAAGAAACAGTTCTTTCCGACCTCTGACCGTCCTGAAGTCATGATCGAAGTGCAAATGCCCTACGGCACTTCCATCGAGCAGACCAGCGCCACGGCCGCCAAGGTCGAAGCCTGGTTGCGCCAGCAGGAGGAGGCAAAAATCGTCACGGCCTATATCGGCCAGGGTGCACCGCGTTTCTTCCTGGCGATGGCGCCCGAACTGCCCGATCCGTCGTTCGCCAAGATCGTGGTACTGACCGACAGTCAGGAGGCACGGGAAACCCTCAAGTTGCGTTTTCGTGACGCGGTGGCTCAAGGGCTTGCCCCGGAAGCGCGCCTCAGGGCATCGCAAATCGTATTTGGTCCTTATTCACCGTTTCCGGTGGCCTACCGGGTGATGGGGCCTGATCCGGCGAAGTTGCGCGTAATCGCCGAGCAGGTGCGGAGCGTGATGCAGGACAGCCCGATGATGAGAACCGTGAACACTGATTGGGGGCCGCTGACTCCGTCGTTGCATTTCAACCTGGATCAGGACCGTCTACAGGCAGTGGGGCTGACATCAACTGCGGTTGCACAGCAATTGCAGTTCCTGCTCAGCGGAGTACCGATTACGGCGGTGCGTGAAGATATCCGTTCGGTGCAGGTGATGGGGCGGGCAGCGGGCGATATCCGGCTCGATCCGCAGCAAATCGAAGGCTTCACCTTGGTCGGTGCGTCGGGACAGCGAATCCCGTTGTCGCAGATCGGCGAGGTCGATGTGCGCATGGAGGATCCGATCCTGCGCCGGCGTGATCGCACCCCGACCATCACCGTGCGCGGCGACATTGCCGAGGACTTGCAGCCACCGGATGTTTCCAGTGCGCTGCTGAAGCAACTGCAGCCGATCATCGAGAAGCTGCCTTCCGGTTACCGGATCGAGCAGGCGGGCGCGATCGAAGAATCCGGCAAGGCCGGCAAGGCGATCCTGCCGTTGTTGCCGATCATGATCGCCATGACCCTGGTCATCATCATTGTGCAGGTCCGTTCGATCTCGGCGATGATCATGGTGTTCCTGACCTCGCCGTTAGGCTTGATAGGCGTGGTGCCGACACTGCTCATCTTCAATCAGCCGTTTGGCATCAATGCGCTGGTCGGGTTGATTGCACTGTCGGGGATCCTGATGCGCAATACGCTGATTCTGATCGGCCAGATTCATCACAACGCGCAAGAAGGGCTGGATCCGTTTCACGCTGTCGTCGAAGCCACGGTGCAACGTGCGCGACCGGTACTGTTGACGGCCCTGGCGGCAATCCTGGCGTTCATTCCCCTGA
Organism: Pseudomonas sp. FG35; assembly: GCF_057809295.1. NCBI lineage: Bacteria > Pseudomonadati > Pseudomonadota > Gammaproteobacteria > Pseudomonadales > Pseudomonadaceae > Pseudomonas > Pseudomonas sp. FG35. Next base: position 293,331 of record NZ_JBMDJR010000001.1, read on the forward strand.
CGCACTCGGTATTTTGGGGGACGCTGGCCTATACCCTGATTGGCGGTACGCTCGTCGGCACCATCATGACGCTGGTGTTCCTGCCCGCGATGTACTCGATCTGGTTCAAGATCGGTCCTGACACCAGGCCGCCGGCTGCAACAGTCAAACCGGTGTAGCGATAAGTGCTGGAAATCGAGGCCTGATCCCGGAAACGACAAAGCCCTGAATAATCAGGGCTTTGTCGTATAAAAGATGGCTTCCGGCCTCACCACCCGGCGCCGCGCGGGTCGTCAATGTTCGCCGAATCGTTCTCGGCCGTTCCGATCCCGGTCCGGCGTGGCCTGTGCTTTCGAAAAACTGGATGGTAGCTGGGTCATTAGAGTAGAGCCTTCAATGAGTGGGGCGGGGCCGGGTAGTTACGCCGGGCACACCCCCTGCATTCACCGGTTCACCTGGCAGATCGATGCAGACATTCATGTGATGTGAGCGCCTGCCGCCTTCGTTGGGATCTCAAGAACGGCCCTGAGTGATTACTGGTCGACCCAGGTGCTTTTCATAATGACGAAGAAAGTGTTGCCACTCCGGTTCGCTCCAATAGGAATGGCGCCTGAGTTGCAAAATGTCGTGCCGAGCTGCCCGCAATGAGCTGATTCGCCCATGGGATTTCTCGAGATCGAGCAGCGCAAGCTCGAACTCGGGATCGCTCGACGAATTGCGAACTTTGATAAAAATGTGTTTTGAGCGCATGCAGCCATGTTGCCAGCGGCCGAGATGCATTCGTGCCATTAACGAAGCGAGTATTTCGAGCACATTGTCCAGTTGCTTGGGCGTGTATTGGTTTTTTGCACCTTCGTTGTACCAGGATTCCAAATCCTGGAAACCGTTCAAGTCCTTGGTAACCAAGATGCCGTGCCAGACCCCTTTGATTTTTTGCGCACCGTAGTAAACCGGTTGAGGGGCGTTGACCCCAAGATGGAGTAACTTTGTGAGCGCGCGGCCTTCGCGCAAGGTGGTGGGGCGCCCCAGTGGATATCTCAGGCTGCGAAACAAATGACCCGTCTGGCGCTTAACATAAACAGTGGCACCGTTATGCATCACTCGCTGCACTCCGCTCGTGCCACTCCTGCGTACGTTGGGTTCTTCTACCCAAGGGCCTGATGTATTCCACCAATAGGAAAAAAGTTGGTCGGTTTGGCTCATCGCGCACTCCATTCTTGTGTTGTTATCAGCTGCGCCATCGGCCTTTTTGTTGGCCGGCATCATGCCGTAATTCAAACAGACGTTTCAGTGCTGAGCTAGTTCCTTTTGATGACACGCTTATCCATTATTGAGCAGCAGCTACGGTTCAAAGGCAGTCGTGGGAGATGAAATGGTTTCGGCCAGGGCAGTCGTCCGCAGGGGGCAGCATTCGGCTGATAGCCATCAGTCAGGTGCCATCATCAAGGCCAGGGTCATCTTGATGAATTCCCGTATTACATGAAGAGTGTTTTATGTTCGGCAGGTCGCTGGAGAAGGGAGTGAAAGTTGCGGTTTGTGGAAAACATCCTGATGTCATCAGAATTTCTGGAACGTCAGAAACGACAAAGCCCTGAATAATCAGGGCTTTGTCGTATTTAAGATGGCGGAGGCGATGGGATTCGAACTCATGGACCTGTTACAGTCGACGGTTTTCAAGACCGTTGCCTTAAACCACTCGGCCACACCTCCGTTGCGTTGCGGGCGCCATAATACCTGAATGAAACACACTGTCAAACTCTGTGCATGGCTTGTTACAGAGCGTCTGTTATGATCTTTGCGACTGAACGTTTCAAACCAACAGGAGTGTCGCCATGCGCGAACAGGATTACGCAGTTCACAACAGCGTGCAGGCTGAGCAGCTAGAGGTTAGCCGCGTCCTGCGCAACACTTACGGTCTACTGGCGCTCACCCTCGCATTCAGCGGTGTGATGGCGTTCGTGGCCCAGCAGATGCGGGTCGGCTACCCGAACATTTTCGTGGTACTGATCGGTTTTTACGGTCTGTTCTTCCTCACCAACAAGCTTCGTGACTCTGCCTGGGGCCTGGTGTCGGCGTTTGCCCTGACCGGTTTCATGGGTTTCCTCCTCGGCCCGATCCTCAACCGTTACCTGGGCATGCAGGGCGGCGCTGAAGTGGTCAGCTCCGCGTTCGCGATGACTGCACTGGTGTTCGGTGGTCTGTCGGCCTACGTGCTGATCACCCGCAAGGACATGAGCTTCCTCGGTGGCTTCATCACCGCCGGTTTCTTCGTCCTGCTGGGCGCGACGCTGGCGAGCATGTTCTTCCAGATCAGCGGCCTGCAACTGGCGATCAGCGCAGGTTTCGTGCTGTTCTCGTCGGTCTGCATCCTGTTCCAGACCAGCGCCATCATCCACGGCGGCGAGCGCAACTACATCATGGCGACCATCAGCCTGTATGTATCGATCTACAACCTGTTCGTCAGCCTGTTGCAGATCTTCGGCATCATGAGCCGCGACGACTGATCGCTTTACCGCTACAAACAAGAAACCCGCGAAAGCGGGTTTTTTGTTGCCTGCGATAAAGAGAGCAGACGATCAATTGATCTCGATGCTGCCATCAGCCTGTTGCTTGTAGATCGTGTAGGGCAGCAGCAACGTATCGAGCACTCCCGACACGGCCGCATCGACCAGCAGACCCGGTGTCGCGTTCTTGTAGTTGAACGCATCGACGTCATCCGGCTTTTCGGCGTGCAGCATGCAGAAGTCGTACGTCACGCCACTGTAGATGCGCGGTACAGCGCCGCAGTAGGATTTTTTAGCCTTCAACTGGTCGGTGGAAAACTTATCGCTGAACGCCACGGTCTGAACCGTCCCGCACCCGGCCAGCATCAACACAGCCAGCATCGTTGCCTGAATTTTCATGCCGCCAATCCTTCGCCGGAAAAATCTCAATCTACGCCGCTCAGGCCATCGGCGGCAATCGACGTTTCACCGGGGTCTTCTTGACGATCGCGGTATTGGTTTCCGCCAGCGTATTCAGCCGGTCGAGCAAGGTGTCAAGTTGCTCCATCGAACGCACATGCAGGCGAGCGATAAAACAGTCCTCGCCGGTAACCTTGTCGCACTCGGTGAACTCGGGAATCGACATGATCTGCCGCTCGACTTCCTGCAATTGCCCCGGTAATGGCCGCACCCGGACAATCGCCTGCAACTGATAACCGAAGCATTTCGGGTCAATTTCAACGGTGTAACCCTTGAGCACACCGCGTTCCTCCAGCCGCCGCAGGCGCTCGGCCACGCTCGGCGATGACAACCCGCTGATTTGCGCCAGGGCCTTGAGCGAGCGCCGCGAATCCTCCATCAGGGCCCCGATCAGGATCTGGTCGATATCGTCGGTCATACAAGAAACTCCCGCATTAGGCGAATGGCACAAACTACCCTTGATAAAAAAGGCAGAAACCGAGTTTAGCCTGCTTTTTCCGCTGGAGAGGCCCCGATCTCGCTTGGCATACTTTTGCCACACATTAAGGAGATAGATGATGGACAAAACAATCCGTCGCGGCTCATTCGAAATGACCGCCGCCATGCTGATATCCGGGACGATCGGCTGGTTCGTGCTGGTGTCGGGGCAACCGGTGCTGGACGTGGTGTTCTGGCGCTGCCTGTTCGGCGCCGGCACCTTGTTGCTGATCTGCGCTGCGTTCGGCTTTCTGCGCCCAGGCATTCTGACCCGCACCACATTCCTGCTGGCGGTGCTCAGCGGGGTGGCAATCGTCGGCAACTGGGTGCTGCTGTTCGCCTCCTATTCAAGGGCCTCGATTGCCATCGGCACGGCGGTCTACAACGTGCAGCCGTTCATGCTGGTGGGTTTGGCGGCGCTGTTTCTCGGCGAGAGGATCACCCTGCAGAAGATGTTCTGGCTGGCGATTTCTTTCATGGGAATGCTGGCCATCGTCAGTGCCCACGGCGGGCAGGGCGAGGGTGGCAATGATTACCTGATGGGGATCGCGCTGGCGCTGGGGGCGGCGTTTCTGTACGCCATCGCCGCGTTGATCATCAAGCGCCTGACCGGCACGCCGCCGCACCTGATTGCGCTGATCCAGGTCTGCACCGGCGTGCTGTTGCTCGCGCCATTCGCCCATTTTTCAGCGATGCCCGAGGCACCGAGTGCCTGGGCCAGTCTAGTGACACTGGGCATCGTCCACACCGGTCTGATGTACGTGTTGCTCTACGGCGCGATCCAGAAGCTGCCGACCGCATTGACCGGCGCGCTGTCATTCATCTACCCGATCGCGGCGATTTTCGTTGACTGGTTTGCCTTCGGTCATCAACTGCAAACCCTGCAATGGATTGGCGTGGCGGCGATTCTATTGGCCGCTGCGGGCATGCAACAGGGTTGGGGATTGAAGGCGCGGCGCCTGGCCGCGCAGTAAGCCTCAGATGTTCCAGCGCGGCGCAGTCTTCGCCAGGCGCTGGCGCATCTCGCCGATGTTGGCCGCCAGTTGCCGGGTCAATAAACGGTAGCCATCCAGCGCGTTGTAGACCGGCGTGTCGAGGCCGGCGTCCGGCGATTCCACCGGGCGTCCCAATCGACCGGACGCACCGGTTTTCAACGCCCGGGCCATGCCGATCAATTGCACGCGAATATGCCGGTGCTCAGTCTTGAGCGCCGCTTGCAGGTGCGTCATGGCGTCGGGGTCGTTGGCGTCAGGGCGGATGTTGCCGAGGATTTCCAGGGTGCTGATGCACATGCGCAGGTTGCGCTGGATGGCGTCCAGCTCAGTCATCGAGACTTTGACTTCCTTGGACACCGACGGCATCAGCGAGCGCAGTTGCACCATCACCGCGTTCAGCCGGCTCATCAACTTCAAGTGCTCGTCGGCCGTCACCGGCTGGCCGCCGATGATCCGCCCGTACACCGTGGCGCAGTCACGCAGCGCGTCGGCCAGGTTGTAGCGCCACGAGTACACCGCGTACAGCGGCAGGGCGAAGGAAAAGGCCAGGGCCAAGGCGATACCGATCAGGATATCGACCCCGCGCCACAGCCCGTCGGTGATCGGGTTGTCGCCATGCCCGGCGACAATGAACACGGTAATGGCCGAGAGCAGGGCGGTGTAGCCGCCCTTGCCGATGGCGTGATACGAGAAAAATCCGCAGACCACTGCCATCGCAAAATAGGTCAGCCACGGCGTGCCCAGCCACGCCTGTTGCGCCACGATCAACAAACCGACGCCGGCACCGATCAAGGTGCCGGTGGCGCGCTCGGCGGCTTTCTTGCCGATGTTGCCGTGATGCTGCAAACCGCCGATCACCACCAGCATGGTCACCGATGCCCATTCGCCGTGGGGCAGATTGATGCCGGTGGTCAGCAGGATTGTTGCCAGCAACCCCAACGCGACCCGCACCGCGTGAATCGTTCGAGCATGGCGATAACGTCGATACGGGTCGAGCAACGGCCGCAGGATCCGCCGCAACAGCGGCGGCCAGCGGTGGGGGCTGAAAGTGCTCAGCGCTGATTCCTCCTCAGAAGATGTAGTCGGTGGCGATGAAGTTCGAATCCCGTCCGCGAATGATTTCGCTGATCAGATCCTTGTTGGATTCCTGGAACTTGGTCGCCACCAGGGTGCGGATCGAAAACACCCGCAGTGCATCGTGTACCGACAGCGTGCCTTCGGCGGAGTTCTTGCGACCGTTGAACGGGTAGGTGTCCGGCCCGCGCTGGCACTGGGCGTTGAGGTTGATCCGCCCGACCTGGTTGGCGAAGGTGTCGACCAGTCGGCCGACGGCCACCGGGTTGGTGCCGAAGATGCTCAGTTGCTGGCCGAAGTCCGATTCCAGCACGTAGTCGATCACGGTATCGAGGTGACGGTACGGCACAATCGGCACCACCGGCCCGAACTGCTCTTCCTGATAAACGCGCATCTGCGGCGTCACCGGGTACAGCACCGCCGGGTAGAAGAACGATTCCCGCGACTCGCCACCATTCGGATTGACCACCTGGGCGCCTTTGCTCTGCGCGTCGGCCACCAGCCCATGCAGATAGTCGACCTTGCCTGACTCTGGCAGCGGCGTCAGCGAAACCCCGCTGTCCCACGGCATGCCCGGTTTGAGGCTGGCCAGTTTGGCGTTGAATTTCTCGATGAAGCTGTCCACCACATCTTCATGCACGAACAGAATCTTCAACGCGGTGCAGCGCTGGCCGTTGAACGACAGCGAACCGGTGACCGCTTCGCTGACTGCGTTGTCGAGGTCGACTTCTGGCAGGACGATGCCGGGGTTCTTCGCATCCAGGCCCAATGCTGCGCGCAAGCGGTGTGGTTTCGGGTGCAGTTTCTTCAGGTCGCTGGCGGCCTTGTTGGTGCCGATGAAGGCGAAGATGTCGATCTTGCCGCTGGCCATCAGCGCACTGACGGTCTCGCGGCCGCTGCCGTAGATGACGTTGATCACGCCGGTGGGGAAGCTGTCGCGGAAGGCTTCAAGCAACGGACGGATCAGCAGTACGCCGAGTTTGGCCGGTTTGAATACCACGGTGTTACCCATGATCAGCGCCGGAATCAGCGTGGTGAAGGTTTCGTTCAGCGGATAGTTGTAAGGCCCCATGCACAGCGCCACGCCGAGCGGTACGCGGCGGATCTGGCCGAGGGTGTCCTGTTCCAGCTCGAAACGGCTGGAGCGGCGGTCGAGTTCTTTCAGCGCATTGATGGTGTCGACGATGTAGTCGCAGGTGCGGTCGAACTCTTTTTCCGAGTCCTTGAGGTTCTTGCCGATCTCCCACATCAGCAGTTTCACCACGGCGTCGCGTTGCTGGCGCATGCGCCCGAGGAAGGCTTCGACGTGCTGGATGCGTTCGGCCACGCGCAGGGTTGGCCACAGGCCCTGGCCCCGGTCGTAGGCACGTACGGCGGCGTCGAGGGCGGTGAGGGCGGTGTCGGCGTCCAGCAGCGGTGTGCTGCCGAGGATCACTTGTTCGTCGCCGTTATCGCCGTGCAGGTAGACCGGGCTGCGTACGGTGGCGAGCGGGCCGTCCCAGCGGCGCAACTGGCCATCGACCAGGTATTCGCGTTGCTCGACCTGACCGTCGAGGCGGTATTTTTCCGGGATGTCGCTGACAGAAGGGAACAGGTTGCCAAGGATGTTTGCTGTGGTCATGTCGCTACCCCGCGTCATTGAAAAAGTCTGTAACGGTTATACGCCTGAATGCGCCGAAATTTAAACCCGCAAATGTCACGCGAATGTCACCCAAAGGCGCAGGGCAGAGGGGATGACACCGCAGCTCCCACAGGTTTTCAGGAATACCCGATTCTTCAGGGAACCCGACTGGCCCCGGATGCCCCCCTCACTGTCCCGCAATGCCCTCAACCCGCCGCCGTTGCTGCCTTAAGGTGGGATCACAACAATAAGCGGCACCTCACGCGAGGATTTTTATGCGGGCATCCCGTTTCACCTGGCTGCTGTTGCTGGCCGTTGCACTGGCCGGTTGCGGCGAAGACGCCAAACCCCCGACCTCATCCGGCATCGCCCCTGGTGCCATGCCCTCCGACCCGGCGCTGGCGCAGATCTACGCCAACAGCTGCCAGCTCTGCCACGCCAACCCCGCCGCCAATGCGCCGCTGACCGGTGACCGCAAGGCCTGGGAACCGCGCATCCAGCAGGGTGCCGACACGCTGCTCGACCACGCCATCAACGGCTACAACGGCATGCCGCCGATGGGCCAGTGCGTCGAGTGCTCGGAAGAACAATTCCTTCAGTTGATCGGCTTCATGGCCGATCAGCCGCTCCCACAATAAGGATCCTGGCATGCCGATAGATCTGACACGCCGGCAGTTATTGCAACGGGCAAGCATCGTCGGCGCGTTCAGCGCGCTGGCCTGCAATCCGGCGCTGGGCCAGTTGATGCGCGCACCTCGGCTGATTCCCTGGCGCAACTGGTCGGGCGGGCAGAGTTGCCTGCCGGCGGCGCGAGTGGCACCGAAAAATCTGGATGAACTGACCGCAGTGATTCAGCAGGCACCGGGCAAGATTCGCCCGGTCGGTTCGGCGCATTCCTTCAGCGCGCTGGTGCCCACCGACGGCACGTTGCTGTCGCTGAGCTACTTCACCGGCCTGCTCGACCACGACCCGAAAACCCTGCAAGCCGAATTCGCTGCCGGCACGCCTATGTCGCGCATGGGCACGCCGCTCAAGGACATCGGCCAGGCCCTGCAGAACATGGCCGATATCGATTACCAGACCCTCGCCGGGGCCATTTCCACCTCGACCCACGGCACCGGCAAAACCTTCCAGTCCTATTCCGCCCACGTCTGCGGGATGCAACTGGTGACCGCCAGCGGCGAAGTGCTGGACTGCGACAGCCAGCGACATCCCGAAGTATTCAACGCCGCCCGGGTATCCCTCGGCGCGTTGGGCGTAGCCACCAAAATCCGCCTGCAAAACCGTCCGGCCTATCGCCTGCGGGAGCGCCAGTGGATCGCAAAAACCGAAGAACTGCTGGAAGACCTGGACAAGAACACCCGCGAAAACCAGCACTGGGAGATGCTCGTCGTCACCCATTCCGACTACGCCTTGTCGATTGCCCTCAACGAAACCACCGACCCGCCCACGCTGCCGATTCCGCCCGAAGAGGAGGGCGGCAACGAGTTCGTGACCCTGATCGAGAAGATCGACAAGTACGGCAGCGATTTCCCGAACCTGCGCAGTTCGCTGCTCAACAGCCTGCGGCATCTGGCGAGTTTCGACGACCGGGTCGGCGACTCGTTCGACATCTACGCCAACGTGCGCACCGTGCGTTTCAACGAAATGGAATATTCGGTGCCCGCCGAGCATGGCCCGGCCTGCCTGCGGGAGATTCTCAAACTGATTCGCGACAAGGACCTGCGCACCTGGTTTCCCATCGAGTACCGCTACGTCAAGGCCGACGACATTCCGCTGAGCATGTTCGAAGGCCGCGACAGCTGCTCAATTTCGGTCCACCAGCATTACCAGATGGACCATCACAACTTCTTCGCCGCCGTCGAGCCGATCTTCTGGAAGTACAGCGGCCGCCCGCACTGGGGCAAATTGCACACGCTCAATGCCCGTACGTTGCAAACGCTCTATCCGCGCTGGCAGGAATTCATTCAGGTACGCCAGGCGCTGGACCCGAGCGGCAAGTTTCTCAACGGGCATCTGTCGTCGATTCTGGGGGTGAGCTGATGGCGGTCAATCGACGTAATTTCGTGCTCGGAACTTTGGGTGTTGGCGCTTTGCTGGTGGGCGTGGGTGCGTTGTTAAGGCCGGGGGATCGCGGCGGGCCTTACAGTGACTATTTTCGGGCGCTGAACAACGAACTCAAGACCAAAGGCCCGATGCGTCCGGTGTTGCTGATCGACCTGGATCGCCTCGACCACAACATCGACGTGGTGATGCGCTCGGTCAAACGCGCGGGCAAGCAGTTGCGGCTGGTGGAGAAATCCCTGCCGTCACCGGGCCTGCTCAGCTATATCGGCCAAAGGGCGGGGACGCAGCGACTGATGTCGTTTCATCAGCCGTTTCTCAATCACGATGCGGTGACGTTTCCGCAGTCCGACATTCTGCTCGGCAAACCGCTGCCGGTGCGCTCGGCCGAGATTTTCTACCAGACTCACAAAGGCCCCTTCGACCCGACGAAACAACTGCAGTGGCTGATCGACAACCCCGAACGCTTGCAGCAATACCTCGCACTTGCCCAGGGCTTGGGCACGCGGATGCGGATCAACATCGAACTGGACGTCGGCCTGCACCGGGGCGGCGTCAGTGACGTGAACGTGCTCGGGCAGATGCTCGCGCTGATCGCCGCCAACCCACAGCACCTGGAGTTTGCCGGGTTCATGGGCTACGACCCGTTCGTGGGCATGGGCGTGCCGGGCATTCTCGGTTCGCCCGAGGAACTGTTCGCCAGGGTGATGGTGATTTATCAGCGCTGCGTCGATTTCACCCGGCAGCAATATCCGGCGCTGTGGCATGACGGCTTGTGCCTGAATACGGCCGGCAGCCCGAGTTATCGCATGCATGAAAACGAACGCCTGAGCAGTGAGGTGTCGGTGGGGACGGCGATGCTCAAGCCGACTCATTACGATCTGCCGTCGCTGGTCGAACATGAACCGGCCGCGTACATCGCCACGCCGGTGTTGAAAAGCACGGGTGCGGTGAACATCCCGGCGCTGGATGACAAGTCGAAACTGTTTTCGTGGTGGGACACCAACCAGCGCCAGACCTTCTTCATCTACGGTGGCAACTGGATGGCCGAATTCGAATCGCCGCCGGGGCTTCAGAGCAATGGCGTTTACGGGCGCAGTTCGAACCAGGAGATGGTCAACGGTTCGAATGCCGTGGGGCTGACTGTGGAGGATCAGGTGTTCCTTAGACCAACCCAGGCTGAAGCCGTCCTGTTGCAATTCGGCGACTTGCTGGCGGTGCGTGGCGGCAAGATCGTCGATACTTGGCCGGTTTATTCCTAACGCTGAATCGCGATGAAACCCTGTGGGAGCCAGCCGGCTCCCACAGGTTTTTTTATGCCCGCAATTCCCCGATCAATTTCTGTAATGAAGCTTTTATGACAAAAGTTCGGTAGCACATCGCCAGTCCGGTCATGCCTATGTAACGCGCTTGAGGGGCCCTGAGGGGCGCTTTTCACAAGCCGAGGCGGGACGCCGGGAGTGAGGCAATGGGGACTATGGAACGCTACTCGAAAGTGGGCATGCAGGAACTCGATCAACGCCTGTCGAAGATCGTCGAAGCCGCGCGCAAGAAGCCGGTTTCGGTGTATCGCTACGGCGCGCCGTGGGTCTGGATCGTCTCGCAGGATGACTGGCAGGGCGCCTTGAAAGAGGTCTCCAGCTACATTCCGCCGGGTCATTCGCTGGTGCTGCTGCGCCCGCAGATCGATGACTTGCTCGACGCCCACCGCGATCTCTTGCACGACCTCAATGCCCAACCCGGCATGCTGATCGCCCCGCAGACGGTCATGCACATCCTGCTGCTGCAACTGCTGTATTCGGTGCCCAGCGAGCAGCAGCTCTACGAACAGCTCAATTACAACCTGCTGTTTCGCTGGTTCGTCGGTCTGGGCCTGAACCAGAAAGTCTGGAGCTTCAACGTCCTCAGTCGCGACATCGCCACGCTGCTCAACGAGCCGCGTGCGGTGCAGCTCATCCAGAAAATCATCGGTGAAGTGTTCTGCGGCGCGCTGCTGCAAATGCCCGAGTTCTCCTTGAACTTCGCGCTGCTGCACACCTGGCTGGGCAAGCACACCGGGGCCTGCACTTCAGCAATCAAGAACGCCAGTAACTGACGCACACGCAAGGCGCATGAGCGCCAACAGGTCATCGAGAAATTCAGGGGGTAGTGTGGAGCAGATTTTCACGTCACGGCTGGCGCTGTGGGGCTGGCTGCTGGTGACGGCCGGCGCGCAGCCGGCGTTCGCCGATGAGGCCGGGAACGCAGCGGCGCAGCGTCTGGTGGACGTCAACGAATACTTCGTGCGCGGCAACACCGTGCTCGATGCGCGGGCGATCGAAGAAGCGGTGTACCCGTTCCTCGGCCCGCAAAAAGCCTTGAGCGATATCGAAGGCGCGCGGGATGCCCTGCAAAAGGCCTATCAGGAGCGCGGTTATCAATCGGTGTTCGTCGAACTGCCGGAGCAGGCGGTGGCCGACGGCATCGTCTACCTGCAAGTCAGCGAAACCAAGGTCGGCCGGGTGCGTGTGGTTGGCGCCAAACACTATTCGCCGCTGGATATTCGCGACAACGTCCCAGCTCTCAAAGAAGGCGAGGTGCCGGACTTCGCCAAGGTCCAGGGCGAACTGGCCCAACTCAACAAGACCCCGGGCCGCCAAGTGATGCCGCTGGTGCGTGAAGGTCAGCGCCCCGGCACCATGGACGTGGACCTGCAGGTCGAAGACCAGAACCCGTGGACCGCCAGCGTCGGGCTGAACAACGACTACAGCGCCGACACCGAAAAACTGCGCACCGTCACCAGTCTCGGCTACAACAACCTTTGGCAGTTGGGGCACAGCGTCAACCTGACGTTCTTCACCGCACCCCAGGAAACCGACAACGCCAAGGTCTGGTCGGGCTCCTACACCGCGCCGCTGACCGAGCGCTGGAGTGTGCAGTTCTCCGGTTACCAGTCCGACAGCAACGTCGCCACCATCGGCGGCAGCAACGTGCTCGGCAAGGGCCACTCCTACGGCGTAGCGGCGATCTACACGATCCCGTCCAGCGGCAACTGGTCGAACTCGCTGTCGGTGGGCATCGATTTCAAGGACTTCGACGAACGCCTGACCCTGTCCGGTGAGAGCGACAAGGTGCCGCTCAAGTACGCGCCGTTCACCTTCGCCTACAACGGCTATCGCTACAGCGAAAAGAGCCAGCTCGGCCTCGGCCTGAGCCTGGTCGCGGCCACTCGCAGCATCTTCGGCTACGGCAGTTCCGACGAAGACTTCGACTACAAACGCTACCGCGCCAACCCGAGTTTCGCCGTGCTCAAGGGCGATACCAACTTCACCTGGACCTTCGACAGCGACTGGCAGAGCGCAAGCAAAGCCGCGTTCCAGCTGGCATCGGGACCGCTGGTTTCCAACGAGCAATTCTCCGCCGGCGGCGCGACTTCGGTGCGCGGTTATCTGGCCGCCGAACGCACCGCCGATGACGGCTTCCTGCTGAGCGAAGAACTGCGCACACCGTCACTGGCCAAGTACGCCGGCACCTGGATGCAGGACTGGCGCTTCTACGCCTTCGCCGAAGGTGCGCAACTCTATCTGCGCGACGAACTGCCGGACCAGGACGCCAATTACGCCCTGGCCAGCGTCGGCCTCGGCACCCGCGCCAGCCTGAGCAAATGGCTGTCCGGCAGCCTCGACTGGGGCTACCCGCTACTCGAAGGGCCGAACACCTCGAAACAGGAATCGCGCCTGCACTTCAACCTTCAGGCCACTTTCTAACAGGAGCACTTTTCATGCAGCGCCTATTCCTTTCGTTGTTGATCTGCCTGGGCTTCGTGCTCCCGGCCACGGCTCAAGCCTGGTGGCAGGACGACTGGCATTACCGCAAACAGATCGCCGTCGACACCACGCCGCAAGGCGCCGCGATCAATCAGGCCCTGGGCCGCACCGCGCTGCTGGTGCGCCTGCACACCGGCAATTTCACCTTCGACGGCGTGAAAGAGGACGGCTCGGACCTGCGCTTCGTCGCCGCCGATGACAAGACCGTGCTCAACCACCAGATCGAAAGCTTCGACGCGCTGATGGGCATTGCGCTGATCTGGGTCGATGTGCCGAATGTCGAGGGCGGTCAGCGTCAGGACATCTGGATGTATTACGGCAATCAGAAAGCCCCGGCCACCGGCAACGGCCAACTGACGTTCGATCCGAATTACACCGCGCTCTATCACTTCGACGGCGCCACCGGCACTCCGGCGAAAGACACCACCGCCTACGGCAACACCGCGCAGAGCGCGACCGGCGCCGCGATTGACGGCGTAGTAGGGCGGGCCTTGCAGTTCAGCGGCCAGCCGTTGCTGTTGCCGGCCAGTCCGTCGTTGCAGCACAACGCCGGCAGCGCGTTCACCTTCAGTGCCTGGCTGCGGCTGGATCAGGCCAATGGCGAGCAACTGATCCTGGCCCGCCGCGAAGGCGCCAACAGCTTGCTGGTCGGGGTGAATCAAGGCGTGCCATTTGTGGAAATCGATGGCCAGCGCGCCGTTGCCACGCAGCCGCTGAATCCGGGCCAATGGCAGCACGTCGCACTGACCGCCGAAGGCGTAAAAGTGACGCTGTATATCAACGGTCGCGAAAGTGCGGCACTGGCTCAGGCAATGCCGGCGTTCAATTCGGTCATGGCCATCGGCGCCGATCTTCATGAAGGTCCTTTCCAGCCATTCGTAGGCGCCATCGATGAACTTCGCCTGTCGAAAGTCGCCCGCCCGGCGCCGCTGCTGCTGGCCGACGCCACCTCCCAGGGCGCCGAGTCGAAACTGGTCGCCTATGGCGTTGATGAAGAACAGTCCGGCTTCGGGTTCGGCAGCCTCGGCTTCCTGCTCAACGCGGTGCCGGTGGACGCTTGGGTGATCATCGCGGTGCTGGTGCTGATGATGTTCCAGTCGTGGATCATCATGCTGCGCAAGAACCGCACCCTCAGCCGTGTCACCGCCGCCAACGAAGACTTCCGCGTGCAGTTCGCCAAGGTCGGTACTCGCCTGGAAATGTTCGCCGACGACACCCAACTCGCCCAGCGATTGCAGCACTCGTCGCTGTGGCGCCTGTATCTGGTGGCCGTGAAAGAAATCCGCACCCGCCGCGAGCAGGGCGCCGATACCTCGTCGGTTTCCGCCGCAACCATCGAAGCGATCCGCTGCTCGATGGACGGCGTGCGCACCCGGGAAAATCAGCAACTCAGCTCGAAACTTTCGACCCTGTCCAACGCCATCGCCGGCGGCCCGTACATCGGCCTGCTCGGCACGGTGCTGGGGATCATGGTGGTGTTCCTCGGCACGGCCATGGCCGGCGACGTCAACATCAACGCCATCGCGCCGGGTATGGCGGCAGCCCTGCTGGCCACGGCCATGGGCCTGTTCGTCGCGATTCCGGCGCTGTTTGGCTACAACCGCCTGATCACCCGCAACAAGGAAGTCAGCGCCGACATGCGCGTGTTCGTCGACGAGTTCATCACCCGTCTGGCGGAGATGCACGGCGAAGGCCAGTCCAGTGAAGCGGCGCATCAGCGCGGCCATCACGCCAACCACTCCGTACCGGCCTGAGGAGCACTGACATGGCGTCCGTAAATGCCTCCCACGACGATGACGAAGATGCCGCAGTGGACAGCATCAACATCACGCCTCTGGTGGACGTGCTGATGGTGGTGCTGGTGATGTTCATCCTCACTGCCACCGCGCAGGTCTCCGGGATCCAGATCAACCTGCCCAAGGCCAGCGCCGCGGTGTCGTTGTCCGAAGCCAAGACCAAGGCGATTTCGGTCAACGACGGCGGCCAGGTGTTCCTCGACGCCTATCCGGTGACCCTGCCGGAGCTGGAAGAACGCCTGCGGATCGAGAAGGCGCAGAACCCGGACTTCCCGGTGATCGTGCGCGGCGACGCCACGGTGCAGTACCAGAAGGTCATCGAAGTGCTGGACCTGCTGCGCCGGCTCGAACTGTCCCAGGTCGGTCTCGTTACCGGCAAACCGACGCAGGGCTGAGTGATGACTGCACAACTGCCAATCGAGCCTTTGCCGGTGAAGAAGTCGCCACTGCGTTACGTGAAGTGGGGCGCCGGGCTGCTGCTGGGTGCCGTCGCGGCATTCCTGTTGTGGCAGTGGGCCAACGACATGAGCGGCATCCGCCGGGAAGCGCCGAAGGTGCCGACGATCATTCCGTTGCCGCCACCGCCACCTCCGCCGCCGGAGAAACCGCCGGAGCCGGAAACCCCGGTGGAAGAAAAAATCGTCGAGCCCGAGCCGACGCCCGAGCCGCAGGAAGTGAAACCCGAGGAAGAGGCGCCGCCATCGCCGGCGGACGATCTGGCCAACCCGATGCAAATCGACGGCGACGCCCAGAGCGGCAGCGACGCGTTCAACATCGGCGCGGGCAAGGGCGGCGGCATGGCCGGATCCGGCGGTGGGCGACTGGGCAACGGCACCTACAGCCAGTTCCTCGCGTTCACTTTCCAGAAGCTGCTGCGCGAGAACCCCGATCTGCGCAACCTCGCGTTTTCGCTGCAGGCCGATGTGTGGCTGAGCAGCGTCGGCGAGATCACCCGGGTCGAGCTGATCAAGTCCAGCGGCAACCCCGAAATCGATACGCAAGTGCTCGCCGCGCTGCGCAATGCGCCTGCTTTAAGCGAGCGGCCACCGGCCTCCATCACCTTGCCTGTGCGCATGTCCCTGCAAGGGCGGCGTCCGGGTTAACCGAATTCATAAAGCTGTATGAAAAGGAGTTGTGTGCAGATGATTTCCAACGTGAATCGATTGTCCCTGGCGGTCGGCATGGTCATCGCGACCCTGGTCGGTCAGGCCGCGGCAGCGCCTGCGCCCTCGGAGAACGCCACGATCAATCTGATCCGCTTGCTGGTCGAGCAGGGCATTCTGAAACAGGACAAGGCCGACGCGCTGATCGCCCAGGCCCAGAACGAAGCGGCCCAGGCCAAGCAGGCTGCGGCGTCCACTGCCGTGACGGCCGGGCCGGTCACCGCACCGGGCGATGTGCGGGTGCAATACGTGCCGGCCGCGGTGCGCGACCAGATCCGCGATCAGGTCAAGGCTGAAGTCATGGCCACCGCCAAGCAGGAAAACTGGGCCGCGCCCAACACCTTCCCGGACTGGGCGTCGCGCATCAGCTTCGACGGCGACATCCGTCTGCGTGACGAATCACGCTACTACTCGGGCAGCAACAGCAACGAAATCGTCGACTTCGCCAAACTCAACAACAACGGCCCGTACGACGTGAACCCCAACAGCAGCACCGCGTTGCCGCCGTTGCTCAACACCCGCGAAGACCGCGAAAACCTGTTCCGCCTGCGCGCCCGCCTGGGCATGAAAGCGGAGATTTCGCCGCAATGGACCGCCGGCATCCGCATCGGCACCGGCTCGGACAACAACCCGGTGTCGACCACCCAGAACCTCGGCGGCGGTTTCTCGAAAAAGGACATCTGGCTCGATCAGGGTTACCTGACCTGGAAGCCGTCGGAGGAGCTGACGCTGACCGGTGGCCGCTTCGCCAACCCGTTCATGTCCACCGACATGCTGTATTCCAACGACCTGAACTTCGACGGCGTGGCGGCGATTTTCGACCACAAGCTCAGCCGCGACTGGGGCGTGTTCGGCACTGTCGGCGCGTTCCCGGTGGACTACACCAACGACACCACCACCAGCAACGGCTTCGACAAGGAAGAAAGCGACAACAAATGGCTGTACGGCGCGCAGATCGGCGCCAAATGGGCGATCAACAGCAACAACCGCTTGAAAGGCGCGCTGGCCTATTACCGTTTCGACGACATCGAAGGTCAGCGTTCCAGCCCCTGCGAACCGTGGGCCGGCGCGCCGGGCTGCGACAGCGACGGCACCCGCGCAGCATTCATGCAGAAGGGCAACAGCGTGTTCCTGCTGCGTGACATCACGCCGAACCCGCTCAACCCGACCACCACGCCGCAACCGCAATTCGTTGGCCTGGCGTCCGAATTCAACCTGTTGGACCTCAACGTGGTGTGGGACGCCGACCTGCCGGAAGACTTCAAACTGCGCAGCCAGGGCAACTACATCCACAACCTCGGTTACGACGAAGGCGACATGCGCAAGCGTTCGGCCGGACAACTGGTCAACAACCTCGACAGCAACGGCAACATCGAAAGCGGCGCCAATGCGTGGATGGTCCAGTTCACCCTCGGCAACGCGCTGGAGCTGAAGAAGCAGGGCGACTGGAACCTGTTCGCCGGCTACAAGTACATCCAGCCGGATGCCTTGCCGGACGGCTTCAACGATTCGTCGTTCCACCTCGGCGGCACCAACGCCAAGGGTTACTTTCTGGGGGGCAATTACGGTCTTGCGAAGAACGTCTACGCCACCGGCCGCTGGCTGAGTTCGGAGGCGGTGTATGGCGCGCCGTTCGACATCGACGTCATGCAGCTTGAGATCAACACGCGCTTCTAAGGCGCCGGGAGAGGGTTATGAAAATCCGCTGTTTATGGCTTGGGCTCGGCATGTTGATCGCCACCGGGGCGAGCGCCGAAGGCATGGAGGAACGCCTGCGCACCCAGTTGCGCAGCACCACCCAGCAACTGCAAACCCTGCAAAGCCAGCAGGCCCAGGCCAGCGCCGCGCAACTGGCGGCGCAGAACGAAGCCAAGGCTGCGCAGGCACAAATCAAGCAATTGACCGCCGAACTGGCCAAGGCCAAAGGCCTCGCCGAGCAACTGGCCGGGCAGCAGCAAGCCCTGCACAGCCAGGCCCAGGCGCAAGTCGCGGCCAGCAACGAGCAGACCGGCAAATTCAAGAAAGCCTATGACGAGTTGTTGGTCATGGCCCGTGCCAAAGAGGCAGAACGGTCTAAGCTTCAAGCGCAATTGACTGAACGTGACACACAAGTGCAGCAATGTTCGGTCAAGAATCAGCAGATGTACGGCGTGGCCAAGCAGATTCTCACCGCCTACGAAAACATCGATGTGGCCGAGGTGATGAAAATCCGCCAGCCCTTCGCCGGCAGCGCCCGGGTCAAGTTTGATGAACTGGCTCAGGGCTTTGGCGACGAACTGTACAAGACTCAATTCGATGCGCCGCAAGCTGCGATCGCGCACTGATTAAAAGACTCATGGACAAGGAAGAAGTAATGACTCAATTGATCTCCCACGTATCCCCGCAATCCCTGACCGACGTTCTGCAAGCCGCCGGTTACCGCGTCAACCAGACCGAACAGAACGGCATTGTCCAGTTGCTCAGCGCCAGCCAGGGCATCGGTTATGCCGTGCGTTTCGGCAACCCGGCGGTGGCGGAGCAGGGCAGCTACGTCGACTTCACCTTCAGCTGCGCCTTGCGCGTGCAGGGCGAGTTGCCGGCCGGTGTGGCCGAGCAGTGGAACGCAACCCGCCGGTTTGCCCGGTTGTCGTTGCAGGGCGAATTTCTGGTGATGGAAATGGACGTGGTGGTGGCCGCTGGCGTGAGCAGCGATTACCTGCGCGGCAACCTGGAGCTGTGGGATCGCCTGCTTCAGGAGTTCATCGTGTACCTGCGTGATTTCACCCAGAACGCTGCCGCCGCCCAGGCTCCAAAGGTTGAGCAAGAGGAAGTCGCGCTGTGACAAAACCTGCCATGGTAATCAGCGCCGCTGCGGTGGCGCTGCTGGTGGTGGCCGTGGCGCTGGTGGTGCGGCCGGGCAATGACCCGGTCGCCGCCCAGCAACCGGCGCCGGTGATTGCGGCGAACAGTGGGCCTGCGGTGGCGCGGTTGGGCAATCAGCAGGTTTCACCGGAGGAGTTGCAGGCGTTGCTGGCGGCTGTTCCACCGCAAACCCGCGAGCAACTGCGCGGTAATCGTGAGGCGCTGGAGCGCTGGATTCGTTCACGCCTGGCTGAAAAAGCCGTGTTGGAGCAGGCCGACGCCCAGGGTTGGGCGCAGCGTCCGGACGTGGTTCGGCAAACCCGTGCCGCTACCGAACAGATCGTGTTTCGCGACTATTTGCAGTCGGTGAGTAAAGTGCCGGCGGATTACCCGAGCGCTGCCGAGTTGCAGCAGGCGTATGACGCGGGCAAGGCCAATTGGCAGACGCCGGCGCTGTATCGGGTCAGCCAGATTTTCCTCGGGGTCAACGAACCACAGAATCTTGAGGCGGTGCGCAAGCAGGCGACGGAGTTGAGCAAGAAAGCCCAGGCAACCTCGGCAGACTTTGCAGGCCTGGCCAAGGAGTTTTCCCAGGATCGGCTAACCGCTGAGCGCGGCGGCGACACCGGCCTGCAACCGTTGCAGCAACTGGTGCCGGAAGTGCGTGGTGTCGTGGCGCGGCTCAAGGTTGGCGCGGTTTCCGATCCCGTTCAAAGCAGCGGCGGCTTCCACGTGATCAAACTCACTGAGCAACAACCGGCCCGCACCGCGACCCTCGACGAATTGCGTGACCAACTGACCCAGGCCTTGCGGGCACAGCGTCAGGAACAGATCGCCCAGGCCTATCTGGACGGCATGCTCAACACCGCAACGCTGAGTATCGACGGGGCCGAGCTCAATAAGGTGCTGGAGACCAAACCCTAAGCGCGGCACACCAAAACAAAGATCGACAGGGAGTCATCGATGTCATTCACCGAACCCGCAGCACGACCGAGCAGCGCCGATTTCCGCTGGCCCCGGGACAAGGAAGAATCCTGGCTGGCGCAAGCGGCGACCCTCGACGGCGACGTCGCGCAATATTTTCTGGTCAGCGCCCGTTGCGGCTGCTTCATGCAAGCCGCCCGCAGCCTCAACGTGCGCTCGACCCTGCTGCGCAAACAACTGGCGCAACTCGAACAGCAACTGCAATGTGCGCTGTTCAGCTTTCAGGGCAGCGCCTTGAGCCTGACCCGTGAAGGCCAGCAATTGCAGGCGCAACTGATCGCCCTGGCTCACGAGCGCAAACTCCCGGTGATCGAGCAACCCCTGATAAGGCTGGCCGTCGCCGAATCGATCCTGCATGACATCCTCGGACGCGACCTCATCGCACTGTTGCGCCGCAACGCCAGCGTGCGCCTCGAGATCATCGCCCTCGACAGCGAACTGGCCCTGCGCGCCGTCAGCGCCGACATCGTGCTGTGGCTCGCCCACGGCGATACCCCGCACCCCGGCCCGACCTTCGCCACCAGCGAACCGCAACGCCTCGCGCAACTGGAATACCAGCCACACATTGCCAAGCGTTACTCCCGCGTGACTGCACGCCCGGAAAGCCCCGACGACCTCGCCGATTTCATGCTGGTGCAATGGCAGCATGACCGGCAGATCGACAGCTTTCGACCGTGGAATGAACTGGTCGCACAGCGGTTGGCCGGGGTAGTGCAGATGCAGTCTTATGAACTGATGCTGGAGATGATCCGGTGCAGCGCGTGTATTGGTTTGCTGCCGATGTACATGAGCCGGTTTGATCGCGGGTTGGTGGCGTTGCCGGGGTTGTTTGACGAGGCGATGCGGTTGCAGGCCTGGTTGGCGGTGAACAGTGAATCGCAGGAGGCTGGCGAGGTGCGGACGTTGGTTGAGTTGATTCAACGCACTTTCAATGAGCGGCAGGAGTGGTTCGAGTAATTTTTCTTAGATCGTTCCCACGTCGAAAGCGTCCGCGTGGGAATGCCTCAAGGGACGCTCCGCGTTCCAGCTCCGGGAGGGACGCGGAGCGTCCCGGGCTGCATTCCCACGCGGACGGTTCGACGCCTCGACGTGGGAACGATCAGGCGATCAGGCTATAGCGGAGCCTCGGCCTTCAACTCCAGATTATCCAGCGCCCGATTTACCGCCAGTTCACCCAGCATGATCAGTTGCGCAATGCCCAGCAGCACATGCCGATGCGAGCCGTCCACCAGCCCGGCGAAGTCGGTGGCCATGGTTTTGGCCGAAGTCAGGGTTTCGCAGGCGTCGGCCAGCAGTTCTTCGCTGTCGATGCCGGGAGCGATGAGGTAGCGGGTGTTGGGTTTGAGCAGGGGTTTTCTGGGGAGTAGAGGATTGAAGTAGTGATCGAGGGCGCGTTCGGCGGCTTCGTGGAAGGTCTTTGAATCGAGGGATTCGTAGGGCGAGGTGGTGTCGGTTTCGGGTGGGTTGGGTGTTGGTTTGATCATGGTGAAGCTCCTTGAGAAATGGAGCCGTCATCCACCGCTGCTAAACGAATGGGGTGGCGGCTGTACGCGGGTTAGCAGACCAGGCTCAAGGATCCCGGCGCACCGAAGTGCCCCACGCAAGCCGCCATAAAACAGAAATGGCGAAACCAGCGTGCCTTGAGAATTGCCGAGCTGCTAAACCCGATCGCTGATTCATCAGCGACCCGGAAACGATAGAGCCCGCCCTCAAGGCGCACAAGCCGGCGGATTCTGGCGGATGCGTAGGCAATGGCGCAAGCCGTTGTGGCTTGCCGGACGTTTCGGTCAACGGCTTTAAACAGTCATGGCGAATCCGTGAAGAAGCGGTTTACAGTGACCGGCCACGCACTGATCCAGGAGGGATCTTTCATGCCTGAGCACAACCCCGCCATTCACCTCGAACGCTTCAGCGAGTCCCACGTCGAAAGCGTCACCGCGCTTTACAACGACCCGGCCGTGACCCGGCAGGTGCTGCAGATGCCGTTTCAGTCTGCCGAGATCTGGCGCCAGCGGCTGATGCCCGAAAACGAACGGATGGTGAAACTGGTGGCGCTGCATCAAGGTGCGGTGATCGGGCATCTCGGGCTGGAGGCTTTTTCGCGAATTCGCCGTAGCCACGCCGGCAGTGTCGGCATGGCTGTTGCGGTGGCGTGGCAGGGCAAGGGTGTGGGTTCGAAGCTGTTGTCGGCGGCGCTGGACGTCGCCGACAACTGGATGAACCTGCACCGGGTCGAGCTTTCGGTGTATGCCGATAACGAGGCGGCCATCGGTCTTTACCGCAAGTTCGGCTTCGAGACTGAAGGCCTGTTCCGGGATTACGCCGTGCGTGACGGGCAATGGGTCGACACCCTGAGCATGGCGCGGCTGCGTCGGGTTACGGCTTGACCAGTTGGTCCGCATCGACGTACTGGAACGTTGCCTCGGTGGCAGGTGTGGCCGGCGGAAACAGGCGGATCACTGGCACCCAGATCTTCGGGTTTGTGGAGTCGTAAAAATCCTTTTGATTGCCCTGTGCTTCGGCAAGACCAGTATTGGTGCCGCCGGCCACGAAAAAGAACGCCATGAGCGGGAGTGTGTTTTGCAGGTTCTGTGGCCAGGTCTTGATCACGATTTCATTCTGCTCGGAGAAATGCGCGGGCATCTGGCTCAGCATTCCCCTTGCTCGTACAGATTGATAGAAGGGCACTCCCGCCGGTTTGCCGGTGGCTTCGGAAACGTCAAATCCGCATTGTCGAATGTGATGACTGTCGGGTGAGGTGTCCCATACGTTTTTCCATTGTTCGGCGGTGGAAACCCCGGCACTCTGGCAGCGCTGGCTTGTTGCGGGAAACGAGGCATGAGCACCGCAGGGTGTCGTGCGGTTCCAGGTCCAGCCATCAATCGGGAAGGAGCACAGTACATCAAGGTCGATCTTGTCGATGGGAGCGCCAAAGATGGGGTACAGCATGAAGCCGTTGCCTTTTCCCCATGCCAGGCGGCCGAATTTTGAGTCGGCCCTGAGATAGGAAAACGAAACACCGCCGTTTTTCACTGAGGTCGGGCTTGGGTTCCAGACATGGTGCGTGTCGCCGGGGTTCTTGTCAGTGACTCGAAAGATGATCCCGGAACAAAGAAAAGCAGGTCGATTGTTGTTTTGATCGCAGTTCGGAAATTTACGGTTGTAGAGCGTGTTCAACAACTCGATCACCTTAGGTCCGCTCATTTCGGCGTGAGGGTTGTTGCTCACGACCGGCAACGGTGGATTGGTGTCGACTTGAGTACAACCCAGAAGCGTTGCAAACAAAATCCCAAGGAAGATGTTTTTTGTATTCATTGCGCCCTTACTGTTCATGGCCCCGTTGCCTGCGCTCAGGGCGCGTCTTCAAGTAACGGCGTTTCGTGGTTACAGCCTTCTGCCACTGTTTTTGAAGGTCCAACGTCAGGGCGCCAGGGCTCCAGGTACCACTCAGGTTTGTTCCGGGCAACCATCAGATGACAGATCAACTGGTGGCGCAGGCCATGAGTGTTTGTCCAGTAACGGCTGTTGGAATAATCACGGGTGAGTTCATCCCATAAATAGGCCGTGCCTTCCGGTGGCGTTTGTCTGGCGCAGTCGGTCGGCTTGATGGAAAGTGCCCACTCGTAGTTCCGGTAGATCCATTGCGCGCTCGCGATGTAACTCTTACAGCGCTCCACTTTCTGGATGTAGCTGTCTGCGTTTGCGAGCTCGGATGCGCGCACGTCGTCCGGCGGAGTTGCCGCTTGCGCGCAAACAGCCGGCAGAGTCATCAACATTGCGCCAATTATTCTGTGCATGATGTGTACTCAGGTTTTTTACAGGCAAGTTGTGGAATTGTTGTGGCCAACAATGGTGTCCTTAAAAGGGTAAGTCTCAAAAACCAGGGAAAGATGATTTGATCTCCACTGTGCTTGTTGAAGAGAAACCAGAGTCCTTTCGACGCCTCGGTCGTAGTGGGGCCGATCCGGGTGACCTGCACTTTGATTTCATTGGGGCCATTCATTTCAGAACTCCAGAGTTCCATGTCGTGCAACTTGAAAAACGACTGCACTTATCAAAGCTCATGGAGTGGACGCTGCCTACTGTCAGATCTGACAGGTGAATACCGAAAAAAGCAGCCGTTCGTCGTATTTCATGAAGAGTCGTCGGTCAACTCGTCCGAGCTTGGTCGTACGTCCTGAGGCTGAACCTGCCATGATCGTCCTTCGCGGTATCGCTACTCTACGAGGGCAATCAGATGGACGACGTACAGCAACTGGGCGAGATGCTTCGCCACTATGCCGACAGCGAAGCGCACAAGAAGCAATTGTTCGAGACGCAGTCAGCGACCTGGGCCACCCGGATTACCGAGTTGTTCGGACAGATTCAGCAATGGCTGGAACCGGTGCAGGCGCCGGGTTTGCTGGAGGTCAGTCGCGAGGCTTATGTGGCGTTCGGGCCGAGCATTCCGGTTGAGACCTCAACCTTCAAGACTGAAAAATTGAGCATCGTGATTGCCGGCAAACCGGTGGAGTTTGTGCCGGACGTGATGGGCAGTGGCGGGCAGATTTCGCTGGCGGTGATGGGGTTGACGGCGGCGCGGTACGGGAGTGTTTCGTTGGTGGGGCTGCCCGATGGTGATTGGCAGTGGCGCAAGACCAATGGGTTGAAGGATCCGGATACCTTTGCCTTCGATGCGAATTTCCTCGCGCAGCAACTGCAGAGCCTGATTCCCAGAGACCGCACCTAAGATCAAGTGCCACCCCTCATCGGAACGCCGCCCGCCCAGCCCTCTCCCCAGAGGGGAGAGGGTGAAAGGGAGCAGATCTGCGTTGTTTTCAATCCTGAGTTCGACTGAGAGGGAGCAGATCGGGGCTTTTCAGCGCTTGAGTTCGGCTCGATATTTCAGGTCGGTGTATTACGGATAAACAACCCGGTCAGTTCCCTCTCCCTATGGGCGGTCCGACGTTTCGGGAGGGCTAGGGTGAGGGGCCGCTCGGCTGACACACCTCACATCTCAAGATTGACCCACCCCGGCTTCGCCACCTCCGGCGCCACCGCTTTCACGGTTTTACCGGTAGCCATCTCAACTCGCCGCGCCACCTCCGGATCATCGGCAAACGGCGTCAGACTCGCCTCATCCAGGCTCTCGCTCGTCTCATGCCGCAAGCAATACTCCACCGCCAGCCACAGAAACACCACACCCAACACATTCAAGAAAATATCGAACATGACCGGCTCCCTGCCTCAGGCGATCTGCGCTTCACGGTGGGCGAGTGCAACGTCGGCAACCCGCACCGTGCGCCACACGTTGTAGGCCATCAGCAACATGCCGCTGAGAAAGAACACCCCGCCGGCAAACCGTACGACAAACCCCGGATGACTGGCCTGCAGCGCTTCGACGAACGAATAAGTCAGCGTGCCGTCCTCGTTGATCGCCCGCCACATCAGGCCCTGAGTAATGCCGTTGACCCACATCGAAGCGATGTACAACACCGTGCCAATGGTCGCCAGCCAGAAGTGCAGGTTGATCAGCGGCGTACTGTGCATGCGCTCGCGGCCAAACACCTTGGGCACCATGTGATAGGTTGCGCCGAAGGTGATCATCGCCACCCAGCCCAGCGCCCCGGCGTGGACGTGGCCGATGGTCCAGTCGGTGTAGTGGGAGAGGGCATTGACGGTCTTGATCGCCATCATCGGCCCTTCGAACGTCGACATGCCGTAGAACGCCAGCGATAGAACCAGGAAGCGCAGGATCGGGTCGGTGCGCAATTTATGCCAGGCGCCCGACAGGGTCATCATCCCGTTGATCATCCCGCCCCAGCTCGGGGCCAGCAGGATCAGCGACATCGCCATGCCCAGCGACTGCGCCCAGTCCGGTAGCGCGGTGTAGTGCAAATGGTGCGGGCCGGCCCAGATGTACAGGGTGATCAGCGCCCAGAAATGCACGATCGACAACCGGTACGAATACACCGGCCGATTCACTTGCTTGGGCACGAAGTAATACATCATCCCGAGGAACCCGGTGGTGAGGAAGAACCCCACCGCGTTGTGCCCGTACCACCACTGCACCATGGCGTCGGTGGCGCCGGAATACACCGGATAGGACTTGAACCAGTCCACCGGGATCGACAGGTGATTGACCACGTGCAGCATGGCGATCACCAGAATGAACGCGCCGAAGAACCAGTTGCCGACGTAGATGTGCTTGGTTTTGCGCTGCACCACGGTGGTGAAGAACACGATGGCGTACGCGACCCAGACCACCGCCATCCAAACGGCGCCGGAGAATTCGATCTCGGCGTATTCCTTGGTGGTGGTGTAGCCCATCGGCAGGGTGACCAGCATGATCACGATCACCGATTGCCAGCCCCAGAAGGTGAAGGCGGCGAGCTTGTCCGAGTACAGCCGCACCTGGCAGGTACGCTGCACGGCGTAGTAACTGGCGGCGAATTGCGCGCTGCCGGCGAAACCGAAAATCACCAGGCTGGTGTGCAACGGTCGCAAGCGGCCGAAGGTGGTCCACGGCAAGTCCAGATTCATCTCCGGCCATACCAGTTGCGAGGCGATCCATACCCCCATCGCCATGCCCACGACACCCCAGAAAACAGTCGCGATGACGAATTGGCGGACGACCTTGTAGTTATAAGCCTGTCCGATTGTTGCTGTGCTCATGGTCAGTTCATCCACGGTTGCAAAGTCTTGCCAGGCCACCCGGTCTGGCACGAGCTGCACTGTAGAAACCCCACCGGAAACAAAACAGGCTCAGGAATTGTTCATTTATGCGGATCAGATCCAGGCGCTGCCTGCGGCCATCTGCCGCGCCCTGATACGGTTTTTATGCGTTCAGGTGAATCTGTTGTGCACTGCGCCGTTCGTCCATAGTCAGGGAAAATACTGTGGGAACGGGCGAACCCGAGATAGCGCCAGATGCGAACTGGCGCTATCTCGGGTTCGCCCGTTCCCACAGGAATTCATGTAATTCCTGATGAGGTAGTAGGCCGATGTATGAGTACGATGATTACGACCGGGCGCTGGTGTTCGAGCGCGTTGCGCAATTTCGCGATCAGGTCGAGCGCTTCATGGCCGGGGAGTTGAGCGAAGAGGAATTCCTGCCGTTGCGCCTGCAAAACGGCCTGTACATGCAAAAGCACGCGTACATGCTGCGCGTGGCCATTCCTTACGGCACGTTGAGCGCCGAACAGATGCGCACACTGGCGAGCATCGCCCGGGATTACGACCGGGGTTACGGCCACTTCACCACTCGGCAGAACATGCAGTTCAACTGGATCGAGCTGCACGAAGTGCCGGACATTCTCGAACGCCTGGCGCAGGTCAACATGCATGCGATCCAGACCTCGGGCAACTGCGTGCGCAACATCACCACCGAAGCCTTTGCCGGGGTCGCGGCAGACGAGCTGATCGATCCGCGTCCGCTGGCCGAAATCCTGCGGCAATGGTCAACGATCAACCCGGAATTCCTGTTCCTGCCGCGCAAGTTCAAGATCGCCATCTGCTCGGCGACGCAGGATCGCGCGGCGATCATGATGCATGACATCGGCCTCTACCTTTATCCCGGACGTGACGGCCAGATGCTGCTGCGGGTGATCGTCGGCGGCGGTCTGGGGCGCACGCCGATTCTCGGTCTGCAAATTCGCGATGGCCTGCCGTGGCAGCATTTGCTGTCCTATGTCGAGGCGGTGTTGCGGGTCTACAATCGCCACGGCCGGCGCGACAACAAGTACAAGGCGCGGATCAAGATTCTGGTCAAGGCGCTGGGCATCGAAGCGTTCGCCAAGGAAGTCGAGGAGGAATGGCAACACCTCAAGGACGGCCCGGCGCAATTGACCGAGGATGAATACCAGCGCGTCGCCAGTGCCTTCGTGCCGCCGAGCTATCGCACATTGGCGGGCACCGATCTGGATTTCGGCACGCATCTGGCGGAGAACCCGGCGTTCGCCCGCTGGGTTGCGCGCAACGTTCAGCCGCACAAGGTGCCGGGCTACACCAGCGTGGTGCTGTCGACCAAACCGGGCCTGGCCGCGCCGCCGGGGGACGTCACCGATGCGCAGATGCAGGCCGTGGCTGACTGGTCCGAGCGTTTCGGCTTCGGCGAAATCCGCATCGCCCACGAGCAGAACATCGTCCTGCCGGATGTGCCCAAATCCGAGCTGTTCGCGTTGTGGCAACTGGCGAAAGAGCAGGGGCTGGGCGCCGCCAACGTCGGTCTGCTGACCGACATCATTGCCTGCCCCGGCGGTGATTTCTGCGCGCTGGCCAACGCCAAATCGATCCCGATTGCCCAGGCGATTCAGGCGCGTTTCGACAACCTCGATTACCTGCATGATCTGGGCGACATCAGCCTGAATATCTCCGGCTGCATGAACGCCTGCGGCCATCACCACATCGGCAACATCGGGATTCTCGGCGTCGATAAAAACGGCAGCGAGTGGTACCAGATCACCCTCGGCGGCGCGCAGGGCAAAAACAGCGCACTGGGCAAAGTCATCGGCCCGTCGTTCAGCGCCGCCGAAGTGCCGCAGGTGATCGAGCGGATCATCGGCACCTTCGTCCGTTATCGCGAGGCCGAAGAACAGTTCGTCGAGACCGTGGCGCGCATCGGACTGGAGCCGTTCAAGGAGCGGGTCTACCCGAAAGCGCTGGAGGTGTCGGCATGAACAATCTGTTGCGCATTGAGGCGAGTGGGGCGCGGATCGTGCTCGATGATCCGTGGACGCTGATCCGCTCGCCCGAAACGGCTGACAGCACTGAAATGTTGATTCTGCCACTGGCCCACTGGCTCGAATCGCCCTCGACTCACGCGGTCTGGCTGGGCCCGGACGATGGCGTCGAAAGCCTGCTGCCATGGCTGACCTCACTGCCACTGATCGCCCTCGACTTCCCGAGCTTTCGCGACGGCCGCGCCTATAGTCAGGCTTATCTGCTGCGCAGTCGTTTCGGCTGGAAAGGCGAGTTGCGCGCCATCGGCGATGTACTGCGCGACCAGCTCAGCCACATGCGCCAGTGCGGTTTCGACAGCTTCGCCGTACGCGAAGACAAATCCGCCGAGGATGCGCTCAAGGGCCTGGCGGGGATGAGCGTGTTGTACGGGCGCTCGGTGATCGAGCCGCGACCGTTGTTCCGGCGCCGGTGATGCAGGGGAAACCCTTAGAACCCTGATGAATCGGGGATTTTTCCTTGGGTCGATGGTGGCCTTTTGGTAGAGTCCCCGTCGCCAGCGGGTTTTCGGCTGGACGACGGAACGAAGAAGGGAGTCTGATCAGTGAGTCCGGGAAAAAAAATTCTGGGCATCACCGCGTTGCTGTTGATGGTGACGCTGTGGGCCGGTTACATCTATGTGTTCAACGAAAACCGTGGCGGTCAGCTCGGCGGTGTCGGCGAAAGCACCGCGTGGTGCGGCACGCCGCCGAACACCGAAGCGGCGCTGCTGGGCAAGGATCAGCTGACCCTGCGCATCACCAACAACCTGCGCGGCGAGTTCATGCTCAGCGGCGCGGTAGTGGTTTCCGAGCGCACGTTCAACCGCTATGACCTGGGCCGCAACGAACTGCGTCTGCGCCTGGAACCGTTGCAGTGGTCGTTCGGCGTCACGCCGATCTTCCTCGAACAGGTGAAAGTCCTGCCCCTGAGCCGCAACCTCGCCTCGACCGACAAGAGCGCCTTTGCCGAACTTGAATCGCGGCCGATCAGCGTCCAGGGCCGGGTCACCGAATTTCCTTTCGACACCTATCGCTACGGCTACAAGCCAGTCCTGTATTACCTCAAGGGCAGCGAGCGCATCGACCTGCGCTTCAAGAACATCACCACGCTGATGGAGATGTCCAACACCTTCACGCCGATCCAGAAGTACAACCGCGCCGACTACATCAACGAGAAAAACTCGATGATCCGCGACGAGGACTACAAGGCCTACGGCCCCCACGAATGCGCGTTCAGCGTCGAGCGCAAAGGCTCGTTCAAGTTCGTGGTGCTGTTGATGTTGCTGGTGCTGTGCCTGCCGTTGCTGCTGGTGTTCTACCGCGATGAACCGGGGATCGACTTCCTCGCCACGCTGGTGGGGATCGGGGTGGTGCGCACGGTGCTGGTGGGGCCGGTGCAGGATTTCCAGCTGTACAACATTGATTTTCTGTTCGGTGCGGCGATTCTGCTGGTGGGAACGGTGTCGCTGATCAAGGCGATGCGGGCCAACAGCCGGCGGGAGATGGCGTTGAGAAGTGGTGAGACTTCGAGCTGGTAGAAGAAAGCCTTGAGCACCCGTGATGGTCCGGACCTTTCAAAGGTCCGGACCCGACGTTGTGCAATGTTCGGGTTTCTGATCGCAAACGGCGCGAATTTAGCTATACCTGTAACTCCCCCGACGCAATAAATTCGGCCTTCCGACAGGAGTTACAGCATGAAGCTAGCCGTAATGATGAGCACCCTGTGCATTGCCACGCTGGGCGTGGTGGGTTGCTCCAGCAAAACCGTCGCACCCGACGAGTACTCAGGCTTCCTCAAGGACTACAGCCAACTCAGGGAGGCCAAATCCCCGTCGGGGGCCGAAGTGATGCGCTGGATCGACCCGAAAGTCGACATCGGCAAATTCACCAGCTTCTACGTCGAACCGACCCAGCTCTATCCCAAACCGCAACCCACCGTGAAGATTCCGCAGCAGACCCTCAACGGCATCACCAGCTACTACGATCAGGCGCTCAAGCGTGAACTGGGCAAATCCCTGCCGCTGGCCTCAGGCCCCGGGCCGGGCGTGATTGTGGTGCGCGCGGCCATCACTGCCGTCAGCAGCAAGACCGAAGGCCTGCATGCTTATGAGGTGATTCCGGTGGCGTTGGTGGCGGCAGCGGTCAGCACCGCCAGCGGTATTCGCGATCAGGAAACCACGCTGGCGACCGAAGCGGTGTTCCTCGATGGCGGCACCAACAAGGTGGCGGCGCAGGTGGTGCGCAAGGGCACTGGCAAACCGCTGGAAAATGATTCGCAGGTGATGAAGGCCGATGACGTGAAAGGCGTGATCGACGGCTGGGCCTCGGACCTGCATCAGTCCTACCTCAAGCTCAAGGCCAAGTAAGGCTGGCTGCCGGATCGCTCATGGCGGGCGATCCGGCTGGCTGTCATCAGAACTCGGCTCTGGCTCGGCGGTTGTAGTAGCTGAGCAGTCCATCGTAGCGGCGGTTGATGGCGTAGAAATCATCACTCAGCCGTTTTGGCTCGGCGTGATTCCGCCAGTCCTTTTGCAGGGTATACAGCGCGTCGAGGTATTCGGTCCCGGGCTTGCCAATGTACAACCACAGGTCCCGCGCAGCATCGGTCTTGTTCTGGAAACCGCTCGTTTGCGAGCTCAGGAAGGGCTCCCGACGATTCCAGGCCTGTTGCAGCTTCGCGGTGGTGTCCGCCAGCAATTGCGGGGTCAGCGTGCGATTTTTCATGGCCGCTTCGAGCACATCGACAGTTTCCCGGGCCTGGATCATATAGGCCAGCAAATACCAATGAACGTCCCGGCCCTGGCGTGCTTCCAGCAGCCTGAGCTGTTCGGGCCGCTGCGCGGCGTCCAGCGGCAGGAGGGCTTGCCTGAGGCGTGTCGAGGCACTGGCGTAATCCTGCGAGACGCGCTCGATCATTGCCTTTTCTTCAGCGGACGGCTGTTGCGATGAGGAGATGAAGCTCGCTTCCCGGTAAAACCGTTGAGGCGGAAGCGTTGTCGTCACACGATTCAGCGCCAACGCATATTCATTGGCTACTTGCGCCAGCTCGGGTTGATAAGCCAGCAGTTCGAGTTTTTCGGTAAAACCTTGGGAGCAGACATCGCGCTGGATGTCTCGCACGTTGAGCGCGTCACTGTCCTCGAAATCGCTCAGGCTGGCGAACCATCGTTCATCGACCGGTGGACGTGGCTGGGGATGCTTGTAACGGTCGTAGGCCACTCGCCATTGCACGTCGATCCGGTTGACGCAGGCGATCACCGGGCTCAGGGCATTGGCCTGGGCGGTGACCGGCGCATCGCGCCCGTCCAGCCAGAGATCGAGTTGCAGGAAAGGACGGGTCGCACTCGTCAGCGCCATTATCACCAGCGCGAAGAAAATACCGAGGCAAAACATCATTCTCGAGCTCATGGGCGGGCCTCCTTGCCGTACCACTGTTCGACGGTGGCCGGTGCGCTGCATTCGGCGGTGGTGGCCGGCAAGCGACTGCACAGGCGTTCGGTCCAGGGTTGCAGGCCCTGATTGCGATTGACCGTGCCTTGGCTGGCGACCACTTTGAATACGCCGAGCACGAGGGCCAGCACCAGAATGCCGAAGATCGTCACGCCGACCTTCATGGCCGGACGGCTCTCTTCCCAGGACACCCGGGGCCTGGACTGCCAGCGGCGCACCAGTCCGAAGGTCGCCAGGATCGCGGCGTACACCACGCCGGCAATCGGGCCGAAAAACCAGCCGAGCCCGGCCACCATCAGCGCGCCGGGCATGAAGTCGCGCAGTACGCCGAATGGCGGCGAGTCTTTGAGGAAGCGCGGGCAGAGGCCAGTGCTGAGCCGGTCATCCAGCCGCCATACACGATGGGCAACGTTGTGCACCAGCCAATTGAGCCCGGCCACAATCACGCCGAACACCACGGTCGAGATCATGACGATATTGATCAGCCCGCTGAGGCGAATGCCCAGCGGAATGTAATGGGTGAATGCACCGATCAGGCAGGCCAGCACCACGCCCACGTAGGTCGGCCAGTCATTGAAGCTCAGTTCCCAGTCGCGCCAGAAAAACGCTGTGCCGCCGGGCATCTGCGCGCAGATCTTGGGGTGATTGGCGTACAGCTCCGAACTCAACTTGCGGCATTGAGCCCAGTCGTCCTCGCGCAGGCGCCGGGCCAGCGCGCGGCGGGCGCTGAACGAGCCGGTGCCGAGCAGCAGGCGGGCGGCGCGGTGTTCGGAGGTGACGGCGGGCTCCGTAGCCAGTTGTTGCTGGTGAGCCAGGAAAAGCGGCGCATTTTGTCGAGCCAGCAGGCGTTGCCATTCGCCGTCAGGGCAGAGATTCCCCGTGCTGCCGTGCCAGCCTTGACCAGTGCGCACCCGTTCGAAAATCTCGGGAGACCAGACTGGCGCATCCAGCAGCAAATGGCTCAGGGCACGGTTGAACCATTGCCGATGTTGTTCAATCGTCAGCCAATTGAAATCGGCACAACGGGCGTAGGCCTGGAAAAATCCGTCGACGTCTTCCCGTTCGAGGGCATCGCGCATCGGTTGCGCAATGCGCGCGCGTTGCTGATCCAGCAACAGGTCAATCGATATCTCGTCCAGCTCCAGGCGTTGCCAGGCGCTGAACCAGAAGAAGGTCGGTATGGCCCAGTCCACCAGCGTCTGCGAAGTCTCAGGGTGTTCAATGCAATGATGCAGCACCGTGTCTTCGAAGAAATGCGCGCAACCCTGTTTGAGGGTGACGGCATGGCGATGATTCAGCTCTTCAACGCTGAGCCCGTCCAGCGAGCGGGTCGCCAGTTGCAGGGCATCGACCTCAACCACTGTCAGGCCACTCAGATCCCAGGATTCTTCAATGCCCGGATCCTGCGCTTGTTCTTCATCCTGCTCGTGATACTGCTGCCATTCCTTGTACGCCAGCGCCTGCTCATAGGCATCGCGCAGCCGCTGGAAGCCCTCGGGGTCATCGTCGGGGCGGGTTTGTTTGAGCAGGACGGCATATTGGCGTTTGATAGCGCGCACATCGGCGTCGGCCGACAGGCCAAGGACGGTCCAGCAACTCATTGCGATGACAACTCCATGAAAACCGCGACGCGATCCAGTGGTGGCATTGTGATGTTGCGCACCCTACCTGTTTCGCGTCGAAAAGTCCTCGTGTCTCGCTCAGTCGTCACCGGCCTTACGGAAAATGCTGACGTGCTCGATTCGGGGCTTCAGTGTTTTTTGGCTTGCTCGCGTATGCGTTCTTCCTGCTCACGCAGTTCCGGGGTGAACTCGGTGCCGAAATCTTCCGCGCTGAACACCTGGCGAATCTCGATTTCCGATTCAGTGCCCGGCATGGGATTCGGGCAGCGCTTGACCCATTCGATGGCCTCTTCTTTGGATTTCACGTCCCAGATCCAGTAACCGGCGATCAGCTCTTTGGTCTCGGCAAACGGGCCGTCGATCACGCTGCGGTTTTCGCCACTGAAGCGTACGCGGGCGCCTTTGCTGCTGGGATGCAGGCCGTCGGCAGAAACCAGGATGCCGGCCTTGGCCAGTTGTTCGTTGTAGTTACCCATGTCGGTCAGCAACTGTTCGCTGGGCATCACGCCGGCTTCGGAGTCGTGGCTGGCTTTGACAATGATCATGAAGCGCATGGTGTTTCTCCGCAGGTGAGTGAGGGATTCATGGCCTAGTCGAACGGCCGGGATCTGAATCGACAGGTCGTTAAAGAAAAGATGCAGACTCGCGTTTTAACAAGCATCACCCTCTTTTAGAGCGGGGATGTGTGGGGGTACTGGAGAATGTGTATCCAGTTTTGCGTGCCAGCACATGACAATTTCAGTCCAGGCATAGGTCGTCGGACAATTTCGTGGTTAACTTCCGCCTCTTGCATGCTTTCCCAACAACGTTAAGAAGGACTCCGTTCATGGCTCAAGTCACGCTCAAAGGCAACCCGGTTCAAGTCAACGGCCAACTGCCACAAGCCGGTTCCAAGGCGCCAGCCTTTTCCCTGGTAGCCGGCAATCTGTCCGACGTCACCCTGAAAGACTTCGCCGGCAAGCGCAAAGTGCTGAACATCTTCCCAAGCGTCGACACCCCGACCTGCGCCACTTCCGTGCGCAAGTTCAACGCCCAGGCCAACGACATCAGCAACACCGTGGTGCTGTGCATCTCGGCTGACCTGCCGTTCGCCCAGGCTCGCTTCTGCGGCGCCGAAGGCCTGGAAAACGTACAAAACCTGTCGACCCTGCGCGGCACCGAGTTCCTCGAGAACTACGGCGTGGCCATCGCTGACGGCCCGCTGAAAGGCCTGACCGCCCGTGCGGTGGTTGTTCTGGACGAAAACGACAACGTCCTGCACAGCGAACTGGTCAAGGAAATTGCAGAAGAGCCTAACTACGAAGCGGCACTGTCCGTTCTGAAATAAGCGCTTTTACAATTGTTAACGGCCTGGCCCTGTCCAGGCCGTTTTCATTTGTGTATCAGTGTTTTGCCTCACACCTTGAAACGTAAGTGGAAGGTAAATTGCCGGTAAAGCTGCTTTGCTAAATCCCCACCAGTGCTTATCGTTCAGCCTCCCGTAAAAGAAGCCCACGCGCCCAATGGTTAATCAGTCCATGCAATCGTCTTCCCGAAACTCCCGTCGCTGGCTGTTGAGCCTGCTTGTCCTGCTGGTCATTGCCGGTCTGTGCTGGAAATTCTGGCCGTCCGGTTCGACCCACAAGGAGGGCGGCGAGAAGGCGCAGGCCGGCCACACCGGTCGTTCGGGGATGATGCGTCCGGGCTTCGGCGGCGCTGCAGGGCCGATTCCGGTGCGCGTGGCGCCGGCAGTCACCGGGGACTTCCCGCTGTACTACAAGGCCCTGGGCACGGTGACGGCGCTCAACACCATCAATGTGCGCAGTCGGGTTGGTGGCGAACTGGTGAAGATTTATTTCGAGGAAGGGCAAATGGTCAAGGCCGGTGACCTGCTGGCGGAGATCGATCCGCGTCCGTACCAGAACGCCTTGCTCCAGGCGGAAGGCACCTTGCTGCAGAATCAGGCGCAGTTGAAGAACGCCCAGGTCGATGTCGAGCGCTATCGCGGCCTGTACAAGGAAGACAGCATCGCCAAGCAGACGCTGGACACCGCTGAAGCGCTGGTCGGCCAATACCTCGGCACCGTGAAAACCAATCAGGCGGCAGTCAACGACGCCAAGCTCAATCTCGAATTCACCAAGATCCGCGCACCGATTGCCGGTCGCGTCGGCCTGCGTCAGCTCGACGTCGGCAATCTCGTGGCGGCCAACGACACCACGTTCCTCGCGGTTATCACCCAGACCCAACCGATCAGCGTGGCCTTCACCCTGCCGGAAAACAGCCTGGAAACCGTGCTCGCCCGCTACCGCAGCGGCGCCAAACTGCCGGCCGAGGCCTGGGACCGTGGCGACACCAA
Organism: Pseudomonas sp. FG35; assembly: GCF_057809295.1. Lineage (NCBI taxonomy): Bacteria > Pseudomonadati > Pseudomonadota > Gammaproteobacteria > Pseudomonadales > Pseudomonadaceae > Pseudomonas > Pseudomonas sp. FG35. The sequence goes on from NZ_JBMDJR010000001.1 coordinate 329,200, forward strand.
ACTGCAAGCCACCGGTGTGCTGCAAAGCCTCGACAACCAGATCGACGTGACCACCGGCACCCTGAAATTCAAAGCGCGCTACGAGAACCGCGATCAGTCGCTGTTCCCCAACCAGTTCGTCAACGTTCACCTGCTGGCTGACACCTTGAAAGGTGTAGTGCTGGCGCCGTCGGCGGCCATTCAGTTCGGCACCAACGGCACCTTCGTTTACGCGCTGGACGGCGACAAGAAAGTCACCATCCGCCAGTTGAAGATCGGTGCCAGCGACGGCGAAAACACGGTGGTCACCGAAGGCCTGGCCGCCGGCGACCGGGTGGTGCTGGAAGGCACCGACCGTCTGAAGGAAGGCAGTGAAGTGGAAGTGGTCAACGACAGCAAGGATGTACCGACCACCCCGACCGAACACCTGCAAGGCAAGTCCGCCGCCACCGCGCCTGACGCCGCCGTCACCGACAAGGCCAAGAAGGGCGCATGAACATTTCGCGTCTGTTCATCCTCCGTCCGGTCGCCACCACGCTGAGCATGCTGGCCATCGTGTTGGCCGGTCTGATCGCCTATCGCCTGCTGCCGGTTTCGGCGTTGCCGCAGGTCGATTACCCGACCATCCGGGTCATGACCCTGTATCCGGGCGCCAGTCCGGACGTGATGACCAGCGCCGTTACCGCGCCGCTGGAACGCCAGTTCGGGCAGATGCCGGGCCTCACGCAAATGGCCTCGACCAGTTCCGGCGGCGCGTCGGTGCTGACCCTGCGGTTCAGTCTCGACATCAACATGGACGTCGCCGAACAGCAGGTGCAGGCCGCGATCAACGCCGCGACCAACCTGTTGCCGACCGACTTGCCCGCGCCGCCGGTGTACAACAAGGTCAACCCGGCGGACACCCCGGTGCTGACCCTGGCCATCACCTCGAAAACCATGTTGCTGCCCAAACTCAATGATCTGGTCGATACGCGCATGGCGCAGAAGATCGCCCAGATCAGCGGCGTCGGCATGGTCAGCATTGCCGGCGGCCAGCGTCAGGCGGTGCGGATCAAGGTCAACCCCGAGGCCCTCGCGGCCAATGGCCTGAATCTGTCGGACGTGCGCACGCTGATCAGTGCGTCCAACGTCAACCAGCCCAAGGGCAACTTCGACGGCCCGACCCGGGTGTCGATGCTCGATGCCAACGACCAGCTGACGTCGCCCAAGGATTACGCCAACCTGATTCTGGCCTACGCCAACGGCGCGCCGCTGCGGCTCAAGGATGTCGCGCAGATTGTCGACGGCGCCGAGAACGAGCGTCTGGCGGCATGGGCCAACCAGAATCAAGCTGTTCTGCTGAACATCCAGCGTCAGCCGGGCGCCAACGTGATCGAGGTGGTCGACCGGATCAAGGCGCTGCTGCCGAGCATCACCGACAACCTGCCGGCCGGCCTCGACGTCGTCGTGCTGACCGACCGCACCCAGACCATCCGCGCTTCCGTCACCGACGTGCAACATGAACTGTTGATCGCCATCGCGCTGGTGGTGATGGTGACGTTCCTGTTCCTGCGGCGTGCCAGTGCCACGATCATTCCGTCGGTGGCCGTGCCGCTGTCGCTGATCGGTACGTTCGGCGTGATGTACCTCGCCGGCTTCTCGGTCAACAACCTGACGCTGATGGCACTGACCATCGCCACCGGTTTCGTGGTCGACGATGCGATCGTGATGCTGGAGAACATTGCGCGTTTCATCGAGGAGGGTGATAGCCCGATGCAGGCCGCGCTCAAGGGCGCGAAGCAGATCGGTTTCACCCTGATTTCCCTGACCCTGTCGCTGATTGCGGTTCTGATTCCGCTGCTGTTCATGGCCGACGTGGTGGGGCGGTTGTTCCGTGAGTTCGCCATCACCCTGGCGGTGGCGATCCTGATTTCTCTGGTGGTTTCGCTGACCCTGACGCCGATGATGTGCGCGCGTCTGCTCAAGCGCGAGCCGGAAGCACATGAGCAGGGCCGTTTCTACCGCGCCAGTGGTGCGTTCATTGACTGGATGATTGCCGCTTACGGCCGCAAGTTGCAGTGGGTGCTCAAGCATCAGCCGCTGACCCTGCTGGTGGCCATCGGCACACTGGCCCTGACCGTTTTCCTTTATATGGTGGTGCCCAAGGGCTTCTTCCCGGTGCAGGACACCGGGGTGATCCAGGGCATTTCCGAAGCGCCGCAGTCGATTTCCTTTGCCGCCATGGGCGAGCGTCAGCAGGCGCTGGCCAAGGTGATTCTGGAAGATCCGGCGGTGGAAAGCCTGTCGTCCTACATCGGTGTCGACGGCGACAACGCCACGCTCAACAGCGGTCGGCTGCTGATCAACCTCAAGCCCCATGGCCAGCGTGACCTGACGGCGACCGAAGTGATTGCTCGCCTGCAACCACAACTGGACAAGCTTGTCGGCATCCGTCTGTTCATGCAGCCGGTGCAGGACCTGACCATCGAAGACCGCGTCAGCCGTACCCAGTACCAGTTCAGCATGTCGTCGCCGGATTCTGAATTGCTCAGCCTGTGGAGTGGCCGACTGGTCGAGGCGCTGGCCCAGCGCCCGGAACTGACCGACGTCGCCAGTGACTTGCAGGACAAGGGCTTGCAGGTGTTCCTGGTGATCGACCGCGACGCCGCTTCACGGCTGGGCGTGTCGGTATCGAACATTACCGATGCGCTGTACGACGCGTTCGGCCAGCGGCAGATCTCGACCATCTACACCCAGGCCAGTCAGTACCGCGTGGTGCTGCAGGCTCAGACCGGGGAGAAGATCGGTCCGCAGGCGCTGGATCAGATTCACGTCAAGACCACCGACGGCGGTCAGGTGCGATTGTCGAGCCTGGCCCACGTCGAGGAGCGGCAGGCGCAACTGGCGATCACCCACATCGGCCAGTTCCCGGCGGTGATGATGTCGTTCAACCTCGCGCCCGGCGTGGCGCTGGGGCATGCGGTGGACATCATCGAGCAAGTGCAGAAGGACATCGGCATGCCGATCGGCGTGCAGACCCAGTTCCAGGGCGCGGCCGAAGCGTTTCAGGCGTCGCTGTCGAGCACCTTGCTGCTGATTCTGGCGGCGGTAGTGACCATGTACATCGTGCTCGGCGTGCTTTACGAGAGCTACATTCACCCGATCACCATTCTCTCGACCTTGCCGTCGGCGGCGGTTGGGGCCTTGTTGGCGTTGCTGCTCAGTGGCAATGACCTGGGGATGATCGCGATCATCGGCATCATTCTGCTGATCGGTATCGTGAAGAAGAACGCGATCATGATGATCGACTTCGCCCTCGACGCCGAACGCACTCAAGGCATGGCGCCGGAGCAGGCGATCTATCAGGCGGCGCTGTTGCGCTTCCGGCCGATTCTGATGACCACGCTGGCGGCGCTGTTCGGCGCGGTGCCGCTGATGCTGGCCACCGGTTCCGGCGCTGAATTGCGTCAGCCGCTGGGTCTGGTGATGGTCGGCGGGTTGCTGGTGAGTCAGGTGCTGACCTTATTCACGACGCCCGTGATTTACCTGGCTTTTGATCGGTTGGGACGGCGTTGGGCGAAGTCCGGCACAGGAGAGGTTGCGTGAAGGGCGACGTGAATACAGCTGCAAGCGTCAAGCTTCGAGCTGCAAGAGAAGAGCGTACCGAAAGCTTGTTTTCAGCTTGCGGCTTGCAGCTTGCCGCTAGTGGTTGCCACCTATGAATCTTTCGGGTCCTTTCATCAAACGCCCCGTGGCAACCATGCTGCTTTCATTGGCGATCATGCTGCTGGGCGGTGTGAGCTTCGGCCTGCTGCCGGTATCGCCGCTGCCGCAAATGGATTTCCCGGTGATCGTGGTGCAGGCCAGCCTGCCCGGCGCCAGTCCGGAAGTCATGGCGTCCACCGTGGCCACGCCGCTGGAGCGCTCGTTCGGCACCATTGCCGGCGTCAACACCATGAGCAGCCGCTCCAGCCAGGGCTCGACGCGGGTCATCCTGCAATTCGACCTCGACCGCGACATCAACGGCGCGGCGCGGGAAGTGCAGGCGGCGATCAATGCCTCGCGCAACCTGCTGCCGAGCGGGATGCGCAGCATGCCGACCTACAAGAAGGTCAACCCGTCGCAGGCACCGATCATGGTGTTGTCGCTGACCTCGGATGTGCTGGAAAAAGGCCAGCTCTATGACCTGGCCTCGACCATCCTGTCCCAAAGCCTGTCCCAGGTGCAGGGCGTCGGTGAAGTGCAGATCGGCGGCAGCTCGCTGCCGGCGGTGCGTATCGAACTCGAACCTCAGGCGCTGAACCAGTACGGCGTGGCGCTGGACGATGTGCGCAAGACCATCGCCGAAGCCAACGTGCGTCGGCCCAAGGGCTCGGTCGAGGACGACCAGCGACTGTGGCAGATCCAGGCCAACGATCAACTGGAGAAAGCCAAGGATTACGAATCGCTGATCATCCACTACAACGGTGGTGCGGCCCTGCGCCTGAAAGACGTGGCCAAGGTCAGCGACGGCGTGGAAGACCGGTACAACAGTGGTTTTTTCAACGATGACGCGGCGGTGCTGCTGGTGATCAACCGCCAGGCCGGCGCCAACATCATCGAGACGGTCAACGAGATCAAGGCACAGTTGCCGGCGTTGCAGGCGGTGCTGCCGGCCAGCGTCAAACTGAACCTGGCGATGGATCGCTCACCGGTGATCAAGGCCACGCTGCACGAAGCGGAAATGACCCTGCTGATCGCCGTGGCGCTGGTGATCCTGGTGGTGTTCCTGTTCCTCGGTAACTTCCGTGCGTCCCTGATTCCGACGTTGGCGGTACCGGTGTCGCTGGTCGGCACTTTTGCGGTGATGTACCTCTACGGATTCTCGCTGAACAACCTGTCGCTGATGGCGCTGATTCTCGCCACCGGGCTGGTGGTGGACGACGCCATCGTGGTGCTGGAGAACATTTCCCGGCACATCGACGAAGGCGTCAAGCCGATGAAGGCCGCGTACCTCGGGGCCAAGGAGGTCGGTTTCACCTTGCTGTCGATGAACGTCTCGCTGGTGGCGGTGTTCCTGTCGATCCTGTTCATGGGCGGGATCATCGAAAGCCTGTTCCGCGAATTTTCCATCACCCTGGCGGCGGCCATCGTGGTGTCGCTGGTGGTTTCCCTGACGCTGACGCCGATGCTCTGCGCGCGCTGGCTCAAACCCCATAAGCCGGGTGAGGAAAACCGCCTGCAACGCTGGAGCCGCCGCACCAACGACTGGATGGTCGGCAAGTACGCCACCAGCCTCGACTGGGTATTGCGCCACCGTCGCCTGACCTTGCTCAGCCTGATCATCACCGTCGGAGTGAACGTCGCCCTGTATGTGGTGGTGCCGAAGACCTTCATGCCGCAGCAGGACACCGGCCAGTTGATCGGTTTCGTGCGCGGTGACGACGGCCTGTCGTTCAGTGTGATGCAGCCGAAAATGGAGACGTTTCGCCGTGCCGTGCTCAAGGATGACGCGGTCGAAAGTGTGGCGGGGTTCATTGGTGGCACCAACGGCACCAACAACGCCTTCATGCTGGTGCGCCTGAAACCGATCAAGGAGCGCAATATCTCGGCACAGAAGGTCATCGAGCGCCTGCGCAAGGAAATGCCCAAGGTGGCCGGTGCGCAACTGATGCTGATGGCCGACCAGGACCTGCAGTTCGGCGGCGGTCGCGAGCAGACCACTTCGCAGTACAGCTACATCCTGCAAAGTGGTGATCTGGGTGAGTTGCGCGAGTGGTATCCGAAAGTGGTCACCGCGCTCAGGGCCTTGCCCGAGCTGACGGCCATCGACGCCCGGGAAGGCGCGGGCGCGCAGCAGGTGACATTGATTGTCGACCGCGATCAGGCCAAACGCCTGGGCGTGGACATGGAGATGGTCACGGCGGTGCTCAACAATGCCTACAGCCAGCGGCAGATCTCCACGATTTACGACAGCCTCAACCAGTATCAGGTGGTGATGGAGGTCAATCCGAAATACGCCCAGGATCCGGTGACACTCAAACAGGTTCAGGTGATTACCGCCGACGGTGCGCGGATTCCGCTGTCGACCTTCGCTCACTATGAAAACAGCCTGGAAGACGACCGGGTCAGCCACGAAGGCCAGTTCGCCTCCGAGAGCATTTCCTTCGACATGGCCGAAGGTGTGACGGTAGAGCAGGGCAGTGCCGCCATCGAGCGGGCGATTGCCAAACTTGGCCTGCCGGAAGACGTGATCGTGAAAATGGCCGGCACCGCCGATGCGTTCGCCGCCACCCAGAAGAGCCAGCCGTTCATGATCCTCGGTGCGCTGCTGGCGGTGTATCTGGTGCTGGGCGTGCTGTATGAGAGCTACATTCACCCGCTGACGATTCTGTCGACGCTGCCATCGGCCGGGGTCGGTGCCTTGCTGTCGATCTACGCGCTGGGCGGCGAGTTCAGCTTGATCTCGCTGCTCGGGCTGTTCCTGCTGATCGGGGTGGTGAAGAAGAACGCGATCCTGATGATCGACCTGGCGCTGCAACTGGAGCGTCATCAGGGCATGGCGCCGCTGGAATCGATCCGCAGCGCCTGTCTGCAACGCTTGCGGCCGATCCTGATGACCACGCTGGCGGCGATCCTCGGCGCCTTGCCGTTATTGCTCGGCCGGGCCGAAGGCGCGGAAATGCGCCAGCCGCTGGGCCTGACCATCATCGGCGGGCTGATTTTCAGTCAGGTGCTGACCCTTTACACCACGCCTGTGGTTTACCTCTATCTCGACAAGCTGCGCCATCGTTTCAACAAATGGCGTGGCGTGCGCACTGATGCCGCTCTGGAAACTCCGCTATGACTGACCGTTCGCTTATCAATCTGGCTACCGTTCGCGGCTCGCGTCTGCTGAGCCTGTCGCTGTGCGTGGCGATGCTCAGTGCCTGCGCCGTCGGCCCGGACTACCAGCGCCCGCAGACCGCCGAAATCGCCCAGTACAAGGAAGCCGAAGGCTGGCGTCAGGCCAATCCGAGCGATTCCCTGGCGCGTGGTGCCTGGTGGGAGCTGTATGGCGATCGTCAGCTCAACCAGCTGATCGAGAAACTCAACAGTTCGAACCAGACCGTCGCCCAGTCCGAGGCCCAGTACCGTCAAGCCCAGGCGTTGGTACGCAGTGCACGCGGGGCGTTTTATCCGAGCGTCGATCTGAGTGCCGGCAAGACCCGCTCCAGCCAGGGCACCGGCAGCAGCAGTTCGAGTCTGAGCAGTTCCTCCAGCGGCATTCGTGACACGTACAACGCGCAACTGGGCGTGAGTTGGGAAGCGGATGTCTGGGGCAAGTTGCGTCGGGGCCTGGAAGCCAATGAAGCCAGCGCCCAGGCGAGCTATGCCGATCTGGCGGCGATGCGTCTGAGCCAGCAGTCGGAACTGGTGCAGAACTACCTGCAACTGCGAGTGATTGATCAGCAGAAACGCCTGCTCGAATCCACAGTGGCGGCGTACGAGCGCTCGCTGAAGATGACCATGAACCAGTACAACGCCGGGGTTTCCGGACGTGATGCGGTGGCGCAGGCGCAGACCCAGCTGAAAACCACCCAGGGCGATCTGGTGGACCTGATCTGGCAACGGGCGCAGTTCGAAAACGCCATCGCGGTACTGACCGGCCAGCCGCCTGCTGAATTCAACATTGCCGAAACTCAGGACATTCCCAAGCTGCCACAGATTCCACTGAGCCTGCCGTCGCAGTTGCTCGAGCGCCGTCCGGACATCGCCTCGGCCGAGCGCTCGGTGATCGCCGCCAACGCCAACATCGGCGTGGCCAAGGCTGCGTATTACCCGGATTTCAGCCTGAGCATGAGCGGCGGTTACAGCAGCAGTACCTCGCAGAACCTGATCAGCCTGCCGAACCGCTTCTGGTCGGTGGGGCCGAAAATGACCCTGCCGCTGTTTGACGGCGGCATTCGTTCGGCCGAAGTCGACCGCACCGAAGCCGTGTACGACCAGACCGTGGCCAAATACCGCCAGACTGTGCTCGATGGTTTCCGCGAAGTGGAAAACTATCTGGTGCAATTGAAGGTGTACGAAGACGAAGCGGCGGTGCGCCAGGAAGCCCTCGACGCGGCACGGGATTCGCTGCGCCTGACCGAAAACCAGTACAAGGCCGGGGTGATTGCTTATCTCGATGTAGTGACGGTGCAGGCGACGGCGCTGAGCAATGAACGCACGGTCCTGAATATCCTGCAGAGCCGTTTGATTGCCAGTGTGCAGCTGATTGCGGCGCTGGGTGGTGGCTGGGACGGGCAGCTGGAAACCACTGATAACCGCTGAAACAGAGCCGGGAGCGATCTGCTCAAGACACCGAAATTGAGCCTTGTCAGACGATCAAACAAGCGTTTCATCGGCTTGATGGCCATTTGATTACTTTGCCAGTGAATTCTTCTGCGCAATCAGTACAATCGGCGCCTTTGGCCCCGCTGAGAACGGACGCAGTACGGCGGGGTGGTCACGAGAATCCTCATGCTCATCGGTAGCTATTCCTTCACGCTGGTTTTCATTTCGCTGTGTGTGGCGATCCTCGCTTCCTACACCGCGCTCGATCTCACCGGGCGCATTGCCACTGCCAAGGGCCGCGCCGTGCATTTATGGACGGCCGGCGGCGCGTTTGCCATGGGCATCGGCGTCTGGTCGATGCACTTCATTGGCATGCTGGCGTTCAAGCTGCCGATCAGCCTCGGTTACGACATTTCAATCACCGCGCTCTCATTGCTGATCGCCGTGCTGTCCTGCGGTTTTGCCCTGTGGCTGGTCAGTCAGCCGAAACTGCCGGCCTGGCAACTGGCCTTTGGCGCGTTGATCATGGGCGCCGGCATCAGCGCCATGCATTACACCGGCATGGCCGCGATGCGCATGCAGCCGGGCATCGACTACGATCCGACGCTGTTTGGCGCCTCGCTGTTGATCGCCGTTGGCGCCTCGGCAGCAGCGCTGTGGATCGCCTTTCGTCTGCGTCAGCAGTCGCCTTACGTGCGGCTGTTCCGTGCCGGGGCGGCGATTGTCATGGGCGTGGCGATTGTCGGCATGCACTACACCGGGATGGCGGCGGCGCGGTTTCCCGACGGCAGTTTCTGTGGTGCGGCGCTCAGTGGCCTGAACGGCAATGGGCTCGACAATCTGGTGCTGATCACCACGCTGGCGGTGCTGGCGATCGCGCTGCTGACCTCGATTCTCGACGCGCGCCTGGAAGCCCGCACGGCTGATCTGGCCCATTCATTGACCGTGGCCAACCGCGAACTCACCCAACTGGCGCTGCACGACACCCTGACCGGCCTGCCGAACCGCATGTTGCTGGACGACCGGATCAATCAGGCGATGAAAAAGGTCAACGAGCAGGGCGGCTGTTTTGCGCTGATGTTCATCGATCTGGACGGTTTCAAACCGGTCAATGACGCGTTCGGACACCACATGGGCGATCAGTTGCTGCGCGAAGTCGCGGTGCGCCTGCGCGAAGATTTGCGCAGTCTCGACACGCTGGCGCGGATCGGCGGCGATGAGTTTGTCCTGCTGGTGCGCCTGACCGAGCCCAACGATGCACTGGGCCTGGCGGCGCGTCAGGTCGGCTTGATCGGCCAGTCGTTCCGGGTCGCCGAGCATGATCTGCAGATTTCCGCCAGCGTCGGTATTGCCCTGTACCCCGGCAACGGGGAGAACGCCCAGGAACTGCTGATGAACGCTGACGCCGCGATGTACCACGCCAAGGGCGGCGGCAAGAACGGTTACAGCTTCTTCGACGTTTCGATGAACAGCAACGCGCGCAAGCAATTGCAACTGTTGCAGGACCTGCGGGCAGCACTGGAGCACAGCGAGTTTTGTCTGCATTACCAACCCAAATTCCACGCCGCTGACGGTCACCCGGTCGGTGCCGAAGCGTTGTTGCGCTGGGAGCATCCAGTTCACGGCATGCTGATGCCGGACACGTTCATCGATCTGGCAGAGAAAACCGGTCTGATCATTCCGATTGGCGAGTGGGTGCTCAACGAAGCCTGCCGGCAGATGCGCGAGTGGTATGTACTGGGCCACACCGAATGGCGGATCGCGGTGAACCTGTCAGCGTTGCAGTTCTGCCACGCCGGACTGGTGCGCAGCGTAGCCAAGGCCCTGGCCACCCACCATTTGCCGGCCAACAGCCTGACCCTGGAAATCACCGAAACCACCGCCATGAGCGACGCCGATGCGAGCATGACGGTGTTGCAGGAGCTGTCCGACATGGGCGTCGATCTGTCCATCGACGATTTTGGCACGGGCTATTCCAGCCTGATGTATCTCAAGCGCCTGCCGGCCAACGAGCTGAAGATTGATCGCGGTTTCGTCCGTGATCTGGAACATGACAGCGACGATGCGGCGATCGTTTCGGCAATCGTCGCCCTGGGTCAGGCGCTCGGTCTGCGCATCGTGGCTGAAGGAGTGGAGACCGACTCGCAACAGGACTTCCTCACGCAACTGGGCTGCGATTCGCTGCAAGGTTATCTGCTCGGTCACCCGATGCCGGCGGATCGCTTTCTGCAGAATGTCGCGCGCGGCAAACCATTGGCGGTGAGCTGAGCCGCTAATCGCAGGTCATGCAAAACCCTGCAATGACGGTTATTCTTGCCCCGACTGTTACGTGTGTATCGGGGGAAAGGCCAGCATGGATAAAGTCATTGTGATCACCGGCGGTGGTCGTGGAATTGGCGCCGCCACCGCGCTGTTGGCTGCCGAGCAAGGCTATCGGATCTGCATCAATTACCAGACGGACGAACAGGCCGCTCACCACGTGCTCGACCAGGTCCGTGAACGCGGCGCCACGGCCATCGCCGTGCGCGCCGATGTCAGTATCGAAGATGAAGTGATCGCGCTGTTCAACCGGGTCGACAGCGAGCTGGGCCGCGTCACCGCCCTGGTCAACAACGCCGGCACCGTGGGACAGAAATCCCGGGTCGACGAAATGTCCGAATTCCGCATCCTCAAAATCATGAAAACCAACGTCCTGGCGCCGATCCTCTGCGCCAAGCACGCGATCCTGCGCATGTCGCCCAAACACGGCGGGCAGGGCGGCAGCATCGTCAACGTTTCTTCGGTCGCTGCGCGGCTGGGATCGCCCAATGAATACGTTGATTACGCGGCCTCAAAAGGTGCGCTGGATACGTTCACCATCGGTCTGTCCAAGGAAGTGGCGGGCGAAGGGATTCGGGTGAATGCGGTGCGTCCGGGTTACATCTATACCGATTTCCACGCGTTGAGTGGCGACCCCGATCGGGTCAGCAAGCTGGAGTCGGCGATCCCGATGGCCCGGGGCGGGCGGCCGGACGAAGTGGCGGAGGCGATTGTCTGGTTGCTGTCGGACAAGGCTTCGTATGCGACCGGGACTTTCGTCGATCTCGGCGGCGGACGCTAAGCCTCCAATGATCGTTCCCACGCAGAGCGTGGGAACGATCAGCGGCCACTCAAAACGACCGCACAATCCGCCCCAACGTCTCCATCGCTTTTTCCGCATCCTCGGTCCACGGGCTGCCGTAGTTCAATCGAATACAATTCCTGAATCGTTGAGTCGGCGAAAAAATCGGCCCCGGCGCGATGCTGATCCCCTGCGCCAGCGCCATCTGAAACAACTTCAACGAATCCATCTGCGGTGGCAGTTCCAGCCACAGGAAGTAGCCGCCGGCCGGTTGGCTCACGCGCGTCTGCGCCGGGAAGTAGCGGGCGATGGCCGCGAGCATTGCGCTTTGCTGTTCTTCCAGCGCGTAGCGCAATTTGCGCAGGTGGCGGTCGTAGCCGCCGTGTTGCAGATAGTCGGCGATGGCCGCTTGGGCCGGCATCGAGGCGCACAGCGAGGTCATCAGTTTCAGCCGTTCGATCTTTTGCGCATAGCGGCCGGCGGCGACCCAGCCGATGCGGTAGCCGGGGGCCAGACTCTTGGCGAACGAGCCGCAGTGCATCACCAGACCTTCAGTGTCGAAAGCCTTGGCCGGTTTTGGCGCCTGCTGGCCGTAATAGAGTTCGGCGTAGACGTCGTCTTCAATCAGCGGCACTTGGTGCTGTTTCAGCAGTTCCACCAGTTCCTGTTTCTTGGCCTCGGGCATGGTCGCGCCCATCGGGTTCTGAAAACTGGTCATGCACCAGCAGGCCTTGATCGGGTGCCGTTCGAGTGTCTGGGCGAGCACGCCGAGGTCGATGCCGTCGCGCGGGTGCACGGGGATTTCCACGGCTTTGAGTTTCAGGCGTTCCAGCACTTGCAGGCTGGCGTAAAACGCCGGGGCTTCGATGGCCACCAGATCACCGGGTTCGGTCACGGCTTGCAGGCACAGGTTCAGCGCTTCGAGGGCGCCGTTGGTGATCAGCAGTTCTTCCATCGGCAGCATCAGGCCGCCGACCATGTAGCGCAGGGCGATCTGCCGACGCAGTTGCGGGTTGCCCGGCGACATGTCGGTGACCACCATGCGCGGGTCCATCTCCCGCGCGGCGCTGGCCAGCGAGCGGGACAGGCGTTGCAGCGGAAACAGGGTCGGGCTGGGGAATGCCGAGCCGAACGGCACGGTGCTTGGGTCCTTGATCGATTCCAGTACCGAGAACACCAGCTCGCTGACGTCGACCTTGGTGGACTCGTTGACCTGGCTGCTGATCACCGGCTCCGAGAACGGGCTCGGGGCGTGGGTATTGACGAAGTAGCCGGAGCGCGGGCGGGCGCGGATCAGGCCGCGACGTTCCAGCAGGTAATAGGCCTGGAACACCGTGGACGGGCTGACGCCGTAAGTCTGGCTTGCGTAGCGCACCGAGGGCACCCGCTGACCGGGGCCGAGGACGCCGGAGCGGATCAGTTCAGCGATGTCGTCGGCGAATTTTTCGTAGCGTTTCATCGGGGGCCTTGGTGCTGGTTGAATGTGTAGAGTGTCAGGGAAAAGCCCCCTCACCCTAGCCCTCTCCCGGAGGGAGAGGGGACTGAACGAGTTGTTTGTTCGAGTTATGCCGACTTGAAAGTCCGGAGTCGAACTCGGGTTTGCAAGCAACTGAGATATGCTCCCTTTCCCCCTCGCCCCCTCGGGGGAGAGGGCTGGGGTGAGGGGGGAGATTCTAACGGCTCACCGATTCATCGGCGCAACAAACCGGCTCTTCGCCACGCTATAAACCTCAGGCTCATCACTGTCGGCAATCTTGAAACTCAAAGTCTGTGAGCTGCTGGCCGCACGTTCCGTGGTCATCGCCACGGACACCGGCACATCGACAATCTCGCCCGGCGCCAGGCTCAGTTCGGTCTTGCCTTGCAACTGGAAGCCGTCGCTGTCCACCAGCGTCAGGTTGTAGTCCTGGCGCTGCTGGGTTTTGTTGATGACCTTGAGGGTGTAGATGTTTTCGATCTGGCCCTGACCGTTCTCGCGGAACAGGCCACGGTCCTTGGTCACGTCCAGCGACACCATTGGCCGTTCAGCCAGCGCTAAGGCTAGGGCGCCGATCATGACCACCAGCACCGCCACGTAGCCGATCAGACGCGGGCGCAGCAGATGCGTCTTGCCACCCTGCAACTCACGCTCGGAGGTATAGCGAATCAAACCGCGGGGGTAATTCATCTTGTCCATGATCGAGTCGCAGGCGTCGATGCACGCCGCGCAGCCGATACATTCCATTTGCAGGCCGTCGCGGATATCGATGCCGGTCGGGCAGACCTGCACGCACAACTGGCAGTCGATGCAATCGCCGAGGCCGGCTTCGGCCGGTTTCACCTCGCGTTTGCGCGGGCCACGGTTTTCGCCACGGGCCACGTCGTAGGAAATCGCCAGGGTGTCCTTGTCGAACATCACGCTCTGGAACCGCGCATACGGGCACATGTGCATGCACACCGCTTCACGCAGCCAGCCGGCATTGATGTAGGTGGCGGCGGTGAAGAACAGCACCCAGAACAAGCTGACGCCGTCGATCTGCAAGGTCAGCAGTTCTTCGGCCAGCGGCCGGATCGGGGTGAAGTAACCGACGAAGGTCAGACCGGTCAGCACGCTGATCCCCAGCCACAGCGTGTGCTTGGCCGCACGCCGCGCCAGTTTGTTCAGGCTCCACGGTGCAGCTTGCAGCTTGATGCGCTGGTTGCGCTCGCCCTCGGTGATCTTCTCGCACCACATGAAGATCCACGTCCACGAACTCTGCGGGCAGGTGTAACCACACCAGACCCGGCCGGCGAACACGGTAATCGCGAACAGGCCGAACGCGGCGATGATCAGTAGCGCCGACAGCAGAATGAAATCCTGCGGCCAGAAGGTCGCGCCAAAGATGTGGAATTTGCTTTCGGAAAGGTCCCAGAGCACCGCCTGACGACCGCCCCAGTTCAGCCACACCGTGCCGAAAAACAACAGGAACAGAAACCCCGCACCGCTCATGCGCAAGGTGCGGAACAGGCCGGTGAAGCTGCGGGTGAAGATCTGGTTGTCGCTGGTGGCGTGTTTCGCCTTCATTGGGCGCGCCGGTACTTTTTTTATCTGGGGAGATGCTTCTACGGTTCGGACGGGGATTCGTTCGCTCATGGTCGTTCGCTCATCAGCCTCCATCAGGCCAGGGAACTATGAGCGCCGATCTGTTTGCATAACAGACTCAGGTATTTCAATAAAAAGCGTATCAGATGAGTTTTGCAGCCACGCCTGCGACAACTTGAAGCAGCCCGCAGACCAAGGCGCAGATGCCTATCCCAGACGCCTGCGCCGGTTGTTGATCGAGGTCAGTCAAATCACCGAATCACTGTCGTCGGCCTTCAGGTGTTCGCGTCCGTCCCGGGCGCCTGCGACGGTCAATGCATCAGCTTCGGCTTCGGTGACGTAGATGCGCCGTCCTTCCACTTCGACGAACGACATGGCTTTTTCGCTATCTGTTCTGACTTCCAGCGTGTCACAGATCCGGATTTCCTCACCGTTTTCAACGGCGAAAAAACAGACTTTCGATTCCGGATTGCTTTCATCGATACGAAGGGGCATGGGCTTGTCCTTTTTTCACGGGAGTCTGAGACGTTAGGGTGCGCGGATCTGCAGATCGTTCTACGCAACCGATTAATGGTCGGCGCTGTCCATCCTTTATCAACTCATTACAAGGACTGGACGATGAACGCCTGGTGGCATGAAGTGTGGGAAACCCTGCAAGCGGAATTCGCCGACATCGGCGACGCCTCGCAGCTGACCCGGATCACCGTGCGCCTGCTGATGGCGGCGATATTGGGCGGGATTCTCGGGTTTGAGCGTGAACACAAGGGCAAGGCCGCCGGGGTGCGAACGCACATGCTGGTGGCACTCGGGGCGGCGCTGTTTGTACTGGTGCCGCAATTATCCGGTTCCCAGGCCGATGCGATGAGCCGGGTGGTGCAGGGGGTGATTGCCGGGATCGGCTTTCTCGGTGCCGGCACCATCCTCAAAAACCACGAAGGCGACGAAGGCCACGTCAAGGGCCTGACCACCGCCGCCGGTTTGTGGATGACCGCCGCCATTGGCGTCGCGGCCGGGCTGGGCCGCGAGGCGACGGCGCTGCTCAGTACGTTGCTCGCTTTGGGGATCTTCAGTGTCATGCCACGGATCGTCAGAGTCTTCGAAAAGGATCACATTGAGAAAGACCGCATCGAGAAAGACCACAACGACCCGCGTTGATCAGACGATTACCGGCGGCATGGTCGTCGGCGGTTCCTCCTTGGGCGGTGGCGTGGTGCCCGGCGGTTCCTGTTCAGGGATCGGTTGCGGTTCGGTCTCGGGCAAGACCGGTTTGTCGATGTTCGGATCGGGTGTTTCGGCCGGAATCGGGATAGTCATCGGGTGAACCTCCGTGTGGCACTTGGCGTGGGAAGTGCTTAAGTGGATTGACCACTTCACTGCGAAATCGATCCGATTTTGTGGCGGGGCAAATCCCTGTGAACTTTTCCCGGCGTCAGTCGCTCGGAACCTGAGAGAGTTCATCATCGGGCGCAGGCCCGGCCGTGACCGCCAAACAGGCAAACGAGCGTCCTTGGGGCGTTAAGGAGAGATGCTCAATGACTGCTGAAAAACCCTCGGAACAGAGCTACAACCCGCATATACCGCTGTCGCAGGCCCTGCTGCTGCCGCGCATCGTCATAGAAAACACTGCGCCGACCCTCGACGGCGGACAGTTTGCCGTCAAGGCAATCGCAGGCCGGGAGATCGTGGTCACCAGCAAGGTGTTCGCTGACGGTCACGACAAACTGGCGGTGCGCATCCGCTGGCGCGAAGAGGGCGATGAGACCTGGCAGACCGAAGTCATGAGCGATCAGGGCAACAACGGCTGGCGCGGTGTGTTTCAGCCACAGCGCATGGGCCGCTACCTGTTCCTGATCGAGGCGTGGATCGACCAGTTCGCCAGTTTTCAGTACGAACTGGAGAAAAAGCACACCGCCGCCGTCCCGGTCAGCCTCGAGCTGCAAGAAGGACGCAACATGGTGCAGCAAGCTGCCGAGCGCAGCGAAGGTCAGCTGAGCGAACAACTGGCAGCCTTGCACCACGAATTGTCCGGCCTGCTCGAAACCGAGCAGGTCGCGTTGTTCCTGCACTCGCGCAGTGCGCAGCTGATGGCCGAGGCCGATCATCGCGCCTACTTGAGCATCAGTCCGGAATTCCCGGTGGACGTCGAGCGCGAATTGGCGGAATTCGCCAGTTGGTACGAACTGTTTCCCCGCTCGATCACCGACGATCCCGCCCGCCACGGCACCTTCAATGACGTGCACGCGCGCCTGCCGATGATTCAGGACATGGGCTTCGACGTGTTGTATTTCACGCCGATCCACCCGATTGGTCGCAGCCATCGCAAGGGTCGCAACAATTCCCTGACCGCCGGCCCGGACGATCCCGGCAGCCCGTATGCGATCGGCAGCGAGGAGGGTGGGCACGAAGCGATTCACTCGCAACTCGGCACCCGTGAGGACTTCCGCCGGCTGGTGGCCGCAGCCGCTGACCATGGGCTGGAAATCGCCCTCGACTTCGCCATCCAGTGTTCCCAGGATCACCCGTGGCTCAAGCAGCATCCGGGCTGGTTCAACTGGCGGCCGGACGGCACGATCAAATACGCGGAGAACCCGCCGAAGAAATACCAGGACATCGTCAACGTCGACTTCTACGCGCCGGAAGCGATTCCGAGCCTGTGGGTCGAGTTGCGCGACATCGTGGTCGGCTGGGTGCAGGAGGGCGTGAAGATCTTTCGCGTCGACAACCCGCACACCAAGCCGCTGCCGTTCTGGCAATGGTTGATCGCCGATGTCCGTACGTTGTACCCGGAAGTGATCTTCCTCGCTGAAGCTTTCACTACGCCGGCGATGATGGCGCGGCTGGGCAAGGTCGGTTACACCCAGAGCTACACCTATTTCACCTGGCGTAACACCAAGGTCGAACTGGCGACCTACTTCAGCGAACTCAATGAATCACCGTGGCGCGAATGCTACCGGCCGAATTTCTTCGTCAACACCCCGGACATCAACCCGGCGTTCCTGCATGAATCGGGACGTCCCGGATTTCTCATCCGCGCCGCGCTGGCGACCATGGGCTCGGGCCTGTGGGGCATGTATTCGGGATTCGAGCTGTGTGAATCGGCGCCGGTGCCGGGCAAGGAGGAATATCTTGATTCGGAGAAGTACGAGATCCGCGTCCGCGACTTCAACCAGCCCGGCAACATCATTGCCGAGATCGCCCAGCTCAACCGCATTCGCCGCCAGAACCCGGCGCTGCACAGTCATCTTGGCCTGAAGATCTACAACGCCTGGAACGACAACATTCTGTATTTCGGCAAGCGCAGCGCGGACGGCAGCAACTTCATTCTGGTGGCCGTCAGCCTCGATCCGCATAACGTTCAGGAAGCGAATTTCGAGCTGCCGCTGTGGGAAATGGGCCTGCCGGATGATGCCACGACCCACGGCGAAGACCTGATGAACGGCCATCGCTGGGACTGGCACGGCAAGTACCAGTTCATGCGGATCGACCCGGCTTACCAGCCGTTCGGAATCTGGCGGATCACCGCCTGAACACAGATCCCACAGGTTGCTCATCGTTTGCGAGCCAAGTGATCGGCTCACCGTGTCTATAGAATTCAACAGGAGTTTCACATGGCGAAGAAACCCAAGGCAGCCACCTTCATCAAGGATCCGCTCTGGTACAAGGACGCGGTCATCTATCAAGTTCACGTCAAATCCTTTTTCGACTCCAACAACGACGGGATCGGCGACTTTCCCGGCCTGATCGCCAAACTCGATTACATCGCCGATCTTGGCGTCAACACCATCTGGCTGTTGCCGTTCTACCCCTCGCCACGCCGCGACGATGGTTACGACATCGCCGAATATCGAGGCGTGCACAGCGATTACGGGACGATGGCCGATGCCAAGCGGTTCATTGCCGAAGCGCATAAACGCGGGTTGCGGGTGATCACCGAACTGGTCATCAACCACACCTCTGATCAGCACCCGTGGTTCCAGCGGGCGCGCAAGGCCAAGCCCGGTTCGGCGGCGCGCGACTTCTATGTGTGGTCGGATGACGACCAGAAATACGACGGTACGCGGATCATTTTTCTCGACACCGAAAAGTCCAACTGGACCTGGGATCCGGTGGCCGGTCAGTACTTCTGGCACCGCTTCTATTCGCACCAGCCGGATCTCAACTTCGATAACCCGCAAGTCATGAAAGCCGTGCTCTCGGTGATGCGCTACTGGCTGGACATGGGCATCGACGGCCTGCGCCTGGATGCGATTCCATACCTGATCGAACGCGACGGCACCAACAACGAAAACCTCCCGGAAACCCATGACGTCCTCAAGCAGATCCGTGCTGAAATCGACGCCAACTACCCCGATCGCATGCTGCTGGCCGAAGCCAATCAATGGCCGGAAGACACCCAGCTGTACTTCGGCGACACCGACGCCGAGGGCGTGAACGGTGACGAGTGTCACATGGCGTTCCACTTCCCGTTGATGCCGCGCATGTACATGGCGCTGGCCCAGGAAGATCGCTTCCCGATCACCGACATCCTGCGTCAGACCCCGGAAATCCCGGCCAACTGTCAATGGGCGATCTTCCTGCGCAACCACGATGAGCTGACGCTGGAAATGGTCACCGACAAGGAGCGCGACTACCTCTGGAATTACTACGCCGCCGACCGTCGTGCGCGGATCAACCTTGGCATCCGCCGGCGTCTGGCGCCGTTGATGGAGCGTGACCGCCGCCGCATCGAACTGCTCAACAGTCTGCTGCTGTCGATGCCCGGCACGCCGACCCTGTATTACGGCGATGAAATCGGCATGGGCGACAACATCTACCTCGGCGACCGCGACGGTGTACGCACACCGATGCAATGGTCGATCGACCGCAACGGCGGCTTCTCCCGCGCCGACCCGGCCAGTCTGGTATTGCCGCCGATCATGGACCCGCAATACGGCTACCAGTCGGTCAACGTCGAAACCCAGGCTGGTGACCCGCATTCGCTGCTGAACTGGACCCGACGCCTGCTGACCGTGCGCAAGCAATCCAAGGCGTTCGGCCGCGGTACTTTGAAGATGCTGTCGCCGGCCAACCGTCGCGTGCTGGCCTACACCCGCGAATACACCGGGCCGGACGGCAAGCATGAAATCATTCTGTGCGTGGCCAACGTATCGCGCAGCGCACAAGCGGTGGAGCTCGACCTGTCGGCCTACGTCGGCATGGTGCCGGTGGAAATGCTCGGCGGTAACGCGTTTCCGCCCATTGGCCAGTTGAATTTCCTGCTGACCCTGCCGCCCTACGGTTTCTACTGGTTCGGTCTGGCGGCGGAAAACCAGATGCCGAGCTGGCACGTCGAGCCGGCGCAGAGCCTGCCGGACTTCACCACACTGGTGCTGAAAAAGCGTATGGAGGAACTGCTCGAGGCGCCGTCCCGGGCAACCCTCGAACAGGCGATCCTGCCGAACTGGCTGCAGAACCGCCGCTGGTTCGCCGGCAAGGACGCCGCCATCGATCAAGTGAAACTGGCCTACGGCGTGCGCTTCGGCGACGCACAGCATCCGGTGTTGCTCAGCGAAATCGAAGTGCAGAGCGGCGGACAGACCAGCCGTTATCAATTGCCGTTCGGCTTTATTTCGGAAGATCAGGTCGGGCCGGCATTGCCGCAGCAACTGGCTTTGGCGCGGGTACGCCGGGTGCGTCAGGTCGGGTTGATTACCGATGCCTTCAGTCTTGAAGCGTTTATTCGCGCGGTGCTGCAAGGCATGCAGGGCGGCACGGTGCTCGAATCCATTGAGGGCGAGATCCGTTTCGAGGCAACGCCGCAACTGGAAAAACTTGGCCTGGGCGCAGAGTCCGAAGTGCGCTATCTGTCCGCCGAGCAATCCAACAGTTCGGTGGTGATCGGCAACAGTCTGGTGCTCAAGCTGATCCGCAAAGTCGCGTCCGGCGTACACCCGGAACTGGAGATGAGCGCTTACCTGACCGCTGCTGGATTTGCCAATATCTCTCCGCTGCTGGGCTCGGTGATTCGCCGCGACGGGAAGGGCGAGGACAACTTGCTGATGATTGCGCAGGGCTATCTGAGCAATCAGGGCGACGCCTGGGAATGGACGCAGAACAACCTCGAACGGGCGCTGCGCGACGAGCTGGCCGACGCCGTGTCCGAGCAGGCGCAGCACTACAACGCCTTGGGTGAACTGAAGGATTTCGCCGGGATGCTCGGCCAGCGTCTGGGGGAAATGCATCAGGTGCTGGCAGCGCCGAGCGACAACCAGGACTTCGCGCCGCAAGTCAGTTCGGCCAAGGATGCGCAGGCGACGGGTAAGGATGTCGCGGCGCAGGTCGAGCATGCCCTGAAGCTGCTCAAACAGCATCAGGGCGAGCTCGATGCGGCGGATCAGAAGCTGGTCGGTCGGCTACTCGACCACAAGAAAGCCATCCTTGCCCACGTGCAGGAACTGGCCAAGCAATCCGCCGGCGGTCTACGGATTCGTGTGCACGGCGACCTGCATTTGGGACAGGTGCTGGTAATCAAGGGCGATGCCTACCTGATCGACTTCGAGGGCGAACCGGCGCGGCCACTGGCCGAGCGCCGTGGCAAGCACAGTCCGTACAAGGACGTCAGCGGAGTGCTGCGCTCCTTCGACTATGCCGCCGCGATGGCGCTGAATGTACACAACGTCGACAACAGCCCCGAGGCCGAAGCCGCGCGTCGGCGGGTCACGGAGCGTTACCTGCGTGAAGCCCGGGAAGCATTTCTCCAGGCATATCGCCAAGCGGCAGCTAGTCTTGATCATGCCTGGCAAGATCCTGAAGGTGCCGACGCCGCACTGGCGTTGTTCGGTCTGGAGAAAGCGGCCTACGAAGTGGCCTATGAAGCCGAAAATCGCCCCACCTGGCTGCCCGTGCCGCTGCACGGTCTGTATGGGTTATTGACGGGGCTCAAACCCTTTTCCGATCTTGGTGGAGAGTAGTCATGAGTTTCTCGAACAGGGAACAGGGTCACGCTAAAGAAAGATTGCTGCCCACTGCAAAAGACATTGATGCTTTAGTGCGCGCAGAACACCACGACCCGTTTTCCATTCTTGGCCCCCACGGCGATGGTGCCGGCGGGCAATTTATCCGGGCGTATCTGCCCGGCG
Organism: Pseudomonas sp. FG35; assembly: GCF_057809295.1. Lineage (NCBI taxonomy): Bacteria > Pseudomonadati > Pseudomonadota > Gammaproteobacteria > Pseudomonadales > Pseudomonadaceae > Pseudomonas > Pseudomonas sp. FG35. The sequence continues at coordinate 350,732 of NZ_JBMDJR010000001.1, forward strand.
CATTGAGTGTTTCTGTCGTCGATAAAAACAGTGGCGAAGAGCTCGGTCCGCTGGAGGCCACCGAAACGCCGGGGCTGTTTGTCGGGCATTTCGAAGGCTCACGGCCGTACCTGTTGCGCACCCGCTGGGCCGGTGGTGAACAGGTCGCGGAAGATCCTTACAGCTTTGGTCAGTTGCTCGGTGAAATGGATTTGTATCTGTTCGCCGAAGGCAACCATCGCGATCTCAGCAGTTGCCTTGGCGCGCAGCTGAAAACCGTCGATGGCGTCGACGGTGTGCGCTTTGCCGTGTGGGCACCGAATGCCCGGCGGGTGTCGGTGGTCGGCGATTTCAACGTCTGGGACGGGCGGCGGCATCCGATGCGCTTGCGGCATCCATCCGGGGTCTGGGAGCTGTTCATTCCACGCTTGCAGGCGGGCGAGCTGTACAAATACGAAATCCTCGGCGCCCACGGCATCCTCCCGCTCAAAGCCGACCCGATGGCGCTGGCCACCAGCCTGCCGCCGGACACGGCCTCGAAAGTCGCCTCGCCGTTGCAGATCGACTGGCAGGATCAGGACTGGATGAGCGGCCGTCGCGAACGCCAGCAACACAACGCGCCGTTGTCGATCTATGAATTGCACGCCGGATCCTGGCAATGCGAACTCGACGATCTGGGCGAAGTGGCGCGCCAGTACACCTGGCCGGAGCTCGCCGAGCGGCTGATTCCCTACGTGAAGGAACTGGGTTTCACCCACATCGAACTGATGCCGATCATGGAGCACCCGTTCGGCGGTTCATGGGGCTATCAGTTGCTGTCGCAGTTCGCTCCGAGTGCGCGATACGGCACACCCGAGCAGTTCGGCGAGTTCGTCAATGCCTGTCACCAGGCCGGCATCGGTGTGATTCTCGACTGGGTGCCGGCGCATTTCCCGACCGATACCCATGGCCTTGCGCAATTCGACGGCACCGCGCTCTACGAATACGGTAATCCACTGGAAGGCTTCCACCAGGATTGGGACACGCTGATCTACAACCTTGGCCGCACCGAAGTGCACGGCTACATGCTGGCGTCGGCGTTGCACTGGCTCAAGCATTTCCATATCGACGGGCTGCGGGTCGATGCGGTGGCGTCGATGCTCTATCGTGATTATTCGCGCAAGGCCGGCGAGTGGGTGCCGAACCGTCATGGCGGTCGCGAGAACCTGGAAGCCATCGATTTCCTGCGGCACTTGAACGACGTGGTGGCACTGGAAGCACCGGGCGCACTGGTGATTGCCGAGGAGTCCACGGCGTGGCCGGGCGTCAGCCAGAGCACCCAACAGGGCGGTCTCGGTTTCGCCTACAAATGGAACATGGGCTGGATGCACGACTCGCTGCACTACATTCAGCAGGATCCGGTGTACCGCGCCCATCACCACAACGAGTTGAGTTTCGGCCTGGTCTACGCCTGGTCCGAGCGCTTCATCCTGCCGATTTCCCACGACGAAGTGGTGCACGGCAAGCATTCGCTGATCGACAAGATGCCTGGCGATCGCTGGCAGAAATTTGCCAACCTGCGGGCTTACCTGAGTTTCATGTGGACCCATCCGGGCAAGAAGCTGTTGTTCATGGGTTGCGAGTTCGGCCAGTGGCGCGAGTGGAATCATGATCAGCAGCTGGACTGGTATCTGCTGCAGTATTCCGAGCACAAAGGCGTACAGAAACTGGTCGGCGACCTCAACCGGCTCTACCGCGAAGAGCCGGCGCTGCATGAGCAGGACGATGCGCCGCAAGGGTTTCAGTGGTTGATCGGCGACGATGCGATCAACAGCGTCTATGCGTGGCTGCGCTGGAGCAAGGACGGCACGCCAGTGCTGGTGGTGGCCAACTTCACCCCGGTGCCGCGTCAGTCTTACCGCGTGGGCGTGCCGTTTGCCGGGCGCTGGAAGGAATTGCTCAACAGTGACGCCGACACCTACGCCGGTTCCAACTACGGCAACGGGGGCGGGGCGTTCACCGAAGAGGTCGCGAGCCATGGCCAGGCGTTGTCGCTGGAGCTGAACCTGCCGCCGCTGGCGGTGTTGATCCTCAAACCCGAAGTCTGATCCATAACCGAGTCGCTGCTTTCGCCAGCAGGCTGGCTGCCACAGAAAATCAGTCGACGCTGACAATCTAACGTGGGAGCTAGCCTGCAAGCGATAGCGCCTTCACCACCGCATCCGGACCCCCAGGCTGCCAATCAACCCGTTCAGGTCGTTGTCGTCCACATCACTGCTGTAGTCGGCACTGACGTACAGGCTCACTGTCGGCGTCATTCTGGCCACCAGTCCCAGTCCGACTTCCACCGTCGAGGACTTGCGGCTGCTGCTGATCTTGTCCACCTGATCCAGCGTCACCGTATCGCCGGTGTACACCGTGTGCCACAGGTTCGTGCGCACGTAGGGCTCAACGGGCAACCCGTTCAGATCGTAGCTGCCTTTCAAGCGCGCACCGACCCGGCCGCTCCACGATGTAATGTCACTGGAAGAGGCGTTGCCCGAGCCTGCGTACGGCGTATCCAGAGTGATGCGCTGGTTGATCAATTGCGCTTGCGGTTCAACCACCCAGTTTTCACCCAGACCGATCGGGAAGCCACCTTCCACCGACAGCGTCATCGCGCTGCCTTCGGTGGCCAGGCGCGCGCCTTGCTCGTTGCGACTGAAACCGCTGACCCGACCGCCACTGGCCGACAAGTCAACGTGCCAGCCCTGTGGGCCAATCAAGCTGTAGTAGGCGCCCAGGCTCTGACCTTGCAGGTTGAGGGTGTCGGTGGTCGGATCGGCGAGAGCGCGGCTGGTGATCAGGCCATTGCCATTGCCCTTGATCTGATTGACCCCGCCGATCAGGCCGACCTGCTGGGTGTGGCCGCTGCTGCTTTTCAGGGTCAGCACGGCGGGGCCCTTGAAGTCGCCGGTGCCGGGTGTGGCGAAGCCCGGGCTGAGGACGTCGGTTTGCGCCTGACGGGACGTCGGACCGTAAAGTTGTTCCCAGGCCGAGGGCGCGAGGTCTTCGGTAATCAGGTTTGTCCCGCGCAGATCCGGCTGTGGGCTCAAACGTTGCGGCCCCGGGGTCACGACCGTGGCGGGGAGGGTCATGACGGGAATGTCCTGGCGATACCAAGGCGTCGCCTCGTCCGCCACAGGACCCGCCTGTGCCTCCATGGACGAGCACAGCAAGATAGAACTTGAAACAGTGCAAAAAGTTGTTTTGATCTCTTGTGAGGTGAGTGAGGTTTTCATGGAGGTCTACCTTGCTAGCGCATGTGGTATCTCGCCTTGGCGTCTCTCCTACCCCGAACGAGGGGCGACCGAATGGAGCGTGGCGAGCCCGTCGCCCCCCGTTTTGGCGGGAGACCTGAGGCTCGCCCCGAGTAGTATTTCCGGGGGTAGTAAGGTAGAGCTAAGAAGACATGAGTCGTTGCGTCAAGAAATTGAACGATGAGCGGTCGAGTCAAATCGGGTGATGCAAGCTTATGTTTTTGCGCATTTATCTAAGTTCTTGTTTGTAGGCCTAATCGCTGCGCAAGCCGCGAGGCAGAGACGTTTTATAGCCGACAGCCGGTCTGCGAAACCGGGCCTGGCGACCAATTTCGCATCGTTGCGTATGTAAGGTCAGCTGTCAGTATCGCGCTACAAATGCACTTCAACCGCCAGCGGCAAATGATCCGAGAGATGCGTCCACGGCTTGTTGCCGAGGATCTGCGGGTTATGACTGCTGGCATTGCGCAGATAAACCCGGTCGAGTCGCAGCAACGGGAACCGCGCGGGGTAGGTCTTGGCCGGGCGGCCGTGATGGCGTTCGAAAGCTTCGTGCAGGTAGTCGCGGCGGGCGAGGGCGATGTTGCCCTGCAACTGCCAGTCATTGAAGTCGCCGGCAATGATCACCGGGGCATTGTCGGGCAGGGATTCGAGCAACTGGCAGAGCAGCTGCAACTGCAATTGCCGATGGCTTTCGAGCAGGCTCAGGTGTACGCAGATGGCATGTACTTCGGCATGCCCCGGCACATCCAGGACGCAGTGCAACAGCCCGCGCCGTTCGGGACCTGTGATCGAAACATCGAGGTTGCGGTACTCGCGGATCGGGTATTTCGACAGCAGGGCGTTGCCGTGATGGCCATCGGGATACACCGCATTGCGACCGTAGGCAAAATCACTCCACATGCTGTCGGCGAGGAATTCGTACTGCGAGGTTTGCGGCCATTCGTGGTAGCGACTGGAATGGCGCTCGTGTTCGCCCACCACTTCCTGCAGAAACACCAGATCCGCCGAGGTGCTGCGCACCGCTTCACGCAGTTCCGGAAGGATGAAACGTCGATTGAGCGCGGTGAAACCCTTGTGCGTATTGACCGTCAATACCCGCAGGCGGTGAATGACTGGCGCGTCGACGACGTGACGCTTGGGATCGCTGGACACGTTCACTCCTCTGAATCATGACTGCCTGTTCATGCGACTGATCCGGGCGCGGGCAGTTCACTTTGAGTGGCTGCCCTCGGCCGACGGATCGTCAATCGAGGAAGATGATCTCGTAGGGCAGGCGCATGCGCTCCAGAATCGACTTGGGCAGCAGCGGCGCGATACCGATCGCCGGTTCGCCATTAAGCTGGCTGGCGTAGGCGTGGGTGGCGTGGCTCTTGCGCGCGACGGTCCAGGTGTCGAGGCGCAGCTTGCGCGCGCGATGCCATGGGATCTGCGTCTGATCCCGTTCCGGCCAGTGCCAGGCCCAGACCGGCACATCGTGGTAGGTGGCGCCGACTTGTCGTGCCGCTTTGGCGCTGGCCCGGCCGACCACTTCATGATCGGCGGTGCCGTCCTGGCACCAGGTGCTGAAGACCACGTCGCCGGGGCGCAGGTAGCGGGCGATGAAATCGGTGAGTTGGGATTCCTGATCGTGCAGGGCATTGTCGGTGAAACCGCCGCGCACCCATTTCAGGCTGTGCATTGGCAATCCCAGACGGCGCAGGGCTTCGACACTCTCCTGCGGGCGAAACACGCTCAGGCGTTTCTCCGACCACTGGCGCGAGCCCGGATGACTGGCGCTGCCATCGGTGATCGACAGCAGTTGCAAGGGATGGCCGAGGCTGGAAAGCAGTTGCAGCAGGCCGCCGCAGGTCACCACTTCATCGCCGGGGTGCGGGGCGATGACCACGGCGCGGGCACCGGGTGGGACCAATGTGTGGGTGTTGATGACGGGAATGTTGTCGAGCTGCGCGGCACTGTTCCAGATCTGCGCCGGCAGGCCGCTCTCGCTGAGGGATAACGGTTTCATGAGTGATACGTCCTTGTTGTGTCTCGCCCTCAATCGCCCAGACGCTGGTGATACCAGGCGTGTGCGACCCGTGAAGGCTGGTGGATAGCCCGACAGCGCTCCGAACCCTGGATTGCTGCGCAGCAGAGTATTGCTCAAGACGGGCGGTTCGTCGCGTCACAGATCAACCTGATCCGCTTTTTTTTATTCAGTCTGTGCCAACTGTCGCAGATAGTCGCCAAAACCGCCGCGCGCGCGACTGTCCAGACGAGCGCTGGTAATGACTTGTGGACGATGACTCCAGGCGATGCTGGCCCCTGAACGCTCGAGTTGGCGCACCAGCTGCACGTCCTCATCACAGGACAACGGTTCGAAGCCGCCGGCGCGGACGTAGGCTTGTGCGCTGACGCCCAGGTTGGCGCCATGGATGTGCCGGTGACCTTCGCAGGCCCGGTAGTCACGGTGATAGCGGATCTGCGCCGCTTCATCGAACGTGTCATGCCACTGCTCGACCGTCACCGTGCCGCACACCGCATCGGTGCCCAGCCCCAGTTGCGCCACCAGCCAGTCTTCGGCAACGCGGCTGTCGGCGTCCGAGCAGGAAATCCAGCGCGCACCGCGCTCAAGCAGTTGTTGTGCGCCAATCGCGCGAGCCTGGCCGACATTGCGCGCTTCGATGCTCAAGGCTTGCACCGGGTATTGGCTGACGATGTGCGCCGAACGATCGGTGCAGCTGTCCAGCACCACCAGAATTTCCACCGGTTCACCCGCCAACATGGGATGTCCGCCAGCCCGCAAGGCAGCGTGCAAGCAGTCATCTAGCCATTCTTCTTCGTTGTGCGCAGGAATCAGGATGCCAATCATCGCAAGCCCTCCAGTGCGGCCACCGAACGCGGTTCGCGACTCCAGACTTCCAGCAGAAAATCCGCTTCCTGATGCAGGACCAGTCGCGGCAGGTGCAACTGTTCGTGAATCAGGTCGTGAACCTGTCGTGTATTGAGCGGGCAGCCTTCGATGGGCGGGCGCCAGTGACAGGCCAGTAATTGACCGTCCGCCGCCAACGAATCGCTGATGGAACGGATGACCTCCGTCAGATCTTGCCGGTCGAGGTAGTAGCCGATTTCGCTGAAGACGATCAGGTCGAATTTTTCCTCAGGCCAGTCGCCCGGCAAGCGACCTTGCCGCACCTCGGCGTGGTCGAACAGGCTCAGCCGGGTACGCGCCAGATTGGCTGCGGCGGCGCTGGTGTCGCAGCACAACAGCCGATCGCAGCGTTCGGCCAGCGCCGCACTCAGTTCACCGTTGGCACAGCCCGGTTCGAAGATGGCCCGGTAGTGCGGGCGGGGCAGGGCCGCCAGGGTCACGAGGCGTTTGCGCTGCTCGTACCAGCGCTGGCGAAATCCCCAGGGGTCGTTATTGCCGGCGAACAGGCCTTCGAAGTAGCGATCCTCGACACTCATAGAAAGACCACCTCGAACGGTTGCAGCAGTCGATCGATGACATAGGGTTTGAGCACCGGGGCCAGGCCCGCTTCGGGATCGCCTTCCAGCTGGCTGGCGAAGGCGTGCACCGCGTGACGCTTGCGTGCGATTTGCTCCGGGCTGAGCAGAATCTTGCGCGCCCGCTCCCAGGGCACGAGGGCGTCTTCCGGGGTTGCCCAGTGCCAGGTCCAGACCGGCAGCTCATGGCAAATCGCGCCCACGCGCCGCGCCGCTTCGACGCTGGCGCGGCCGACAGCCTCGTGGTCGCTGTGGCCGTCTTCGCGCCAGGTGGTGAAGATCACGTCGTCGGGTTGCAGGTAGCGGGTCAGGTATTGGCACAGCATCGACTCGCGCGCGGCGACCTGAGTGTCGGGGAAGCCGCCGCGCAGCCACTGCAACTGGTGCATGGGCAGGCCGAGGCGGCGCAGGGCTTCAGCGGATTCCTGCGGGCGCACGACGCTCAGACGTTCCACCGGCCAGCGCTCCGAACCTGGATGACTGGCGCTGCCATCGGTGACCGAGATCAATTGCAGGGTGCGTCCCGCCGCTGCGAGCGCTTGCAACAGTCCGCCGCAACCGAGCACTTCATCGTCCGGATGCGGCGCGATCACCACCGCCCTGGATCCCGGTGGTACCAAATCGAGAATGTCGATGCTGTCCACCGCTGCCAGATGGCGTGAGCCCTGCCATTCGTGGAGGGAGGTTCCTTCACCGACAATCGGATTGCGCTTCATAGGGCCCAACCCTCGCGCGATTGCTGTGCAATCAGTTGGCCCAGTGCTGCCAGATCGCGTTCAGCGTGGCTCTGGCGCAGGTAAACCGGCAAGTCGGCCGCCAGACGGGCAAAGTGCGGATCCTTGCAGAACGGCCCGGCCCCAAGTGCCCGACCGGTCTCGCGGATTACCTGTTCAGCGGCGTCCTCGACCACGGCCCGTACGCGGCGGGCCAGCAACTCGGCGTTGGCCCGCGGCTCGCTGTCGATGTCCAGGGCACTGACACGCAGCACTTGGGCGGCGGCGTGCAAGGCACTGTCGACGGCGCCGAGACTGGCCAGTGCGTGGGGTTCTTCACGCCGCGCACAGTGCAGGCGCAAGCGTTCGCCAATCTCCCTGGCGGCGCCGTACCAGCACGCGGCGATTCCGATCCCGCCCTGCCAGAATCCCGGCCGTTGCAGGTAGTCGCCAGGCTCACCGATCGCCTGAGCCTCGACTTCATCGAACAGCACCTCGACGCTGCCGGTGGCCGCCATGCCGACCGCTTGCCAGCCTTGATCGGTCACGGTGACGCCCGGTTGATTGAGGGCCACCGCGACCAGTTGCTGACGATCGTCCTCATCCCACGCCGTCAGCAGGGCATGACTGAGCACCGCCGCCCCGGAGCACCAGGCCTTGCGCCCGTTCAACCGCACCAGTTGCCCCGAACGGCTGACCCGAACCCGCGCCTGCGGTGGTTCGGCCGCCCACATGCCCCACGTACTGCCGGGCGTCGGCGAGCCACCGAGTTGCTCGATGATCGCCAAGGCATCGGTATGGCCTTCGTAGAGTTTGCACAACCCCAGATCATGCCCGCCGACCTCGGACAGCCGTTGCCAGCGCTCCAGCGTACGACCGCTGCCGGGCAGTGGCAGACGGTCGAGGCCGGCTTCGACCATTTGCCGCAGACACAGACCAAGAGCAGCCGTGTCGCGGTAGTCCCTGGCGTGCCGTGAGAGATAGGCGGACAAGTCCATGTCAGTCCTCTTCTTCACGTTGCAGTTCAAACAGCAGCAGCGAGCGTCCGGTGACCGAGTACTCGTGACCGAACTCGAAACGCTCCTGGCCACGGATCGATGGCTGGTTGGTATCGATCATGCACGTCCAGAAACTGCCCTCGGGTACTTCCGGCAAGGTGAAGTTGACGATGTCGTGATGGGCGTTGACCACCAGCAGCAACGTGGCGTCGCCACCTTTGCGGCGGATCCCGGTTTCCTGAGCGCGACCGTCAAGCAACATGCCCATGCAGCGATTCTGCGCGTCATGCCAGTGCTCGGTGGTCATTTCCGTGGCGTCCGGCGCAAGCCAGGTCACGTCCTTGACGCCGATGTCCTCGTTGTATTCGCCGACCAGGAAACGCCCGCGTCGCAGGATCGGATACGCCAGGCGCAACTTGATCAGGCGTTTGACGAATTTCAGCAGAGCCTTGCCGTCCTCGCTCAGGTCCCAGTTGACCCAGCCGATTTCGCTGTCCTGGCAGTAGGCATTGTTGTTGCCGTCCTGGGTGCGGGCGAATTCGTCGCCGGCCACCAGCATCGGCGTGCCTTGGGACAGCAGCAGGGTGGCGAAGAAGTTGCGCATCTGCCGGTGGCGCAGCGCGTTGATTTCCGGGTCGTCGGTGGGGCCTTCGACGCCGTGGTTCCAGGACAGGTTGTTGTTGCTGCCGTCCTGATTGTTTTCGTCGTTGGCCTCGTTGTGCTTGTCGTTGTAGGACACCAGGTCGTTGAGGGTAAAACCGTCGTGAGCAGTGACGAAATTCACCGACGAATAGGGCCGGCGGCCACGCTGATTGAACATCTCGCCGGACGCGGTCATGCGGCTGGCGAAGTCGGCGAGCTGGCCGTCATCGCCTTTCCAGAAGGCGCGCACGGTGTCGCGGAATTTGTCGTTCCACTCGACCCAGCCCGGCGGGAAGTTGCCGACCTGATAACCGCCGGGGCCGCAGTCCCAAGGCTCGGCGATCATTTTCACCTGACGCAGCACCGGATCCTGGCGGCAGGCCACGAGGAAGCTGTGGCGTTCATCGAATCCGTCGTGATAGCGGCCGAGGATGGTCGCCAGGTCGAAGCGGAAGCCGTCGACGTGCATTTCGCTGGCCCAGTAGCGCAGCGAGTCGGTGACCATTTGCAGCACGCACGGATGGCTCAGGTCGAGGGTGTTGCCGGTGCCGGAATCGTTGATGTAGAAGCGCTTGTCGTCCGGCATCAAGCGGTAGTACGAGGCGTTGTCGATCCCGCGCATCGACAGGGTCGGGCCTTGTTCGTTGCCCTCGGCGGTGTGGTTGTAGACCACGTCGAGAATCACTTCGAGATTGGCATCGTGCAGGTGCGCGACCATCTCCTTGAACTCGGCGATCTTGCCGCTGGCCAGGTAGCGCGGGTCCGGAGCGAAGAACGCGATGCTGTTGTAACCCCAGTAATTGGTCATGCCCTTGTGCAGCAGGTGCTGATCGTTGACGAAGGCATGGATCGGCAACAGCTCGACGGTCGACACACCCAGCTTGCGGATGTGTTCGAGCACGTCGTCGACCATCAGCCCGGCGAACGTCCCGCGCACGTTCTCGGGCACTGAAGGGTGGCGCATGCTGATGCCGCGCACGTGGGTCTCGTAAATGATGGTCTTGTCCCACGGCACGCTGACGCGGTGGTCGTGGCCCCAGGTGTGGGCCGGGTCGATGACCTTGCACTTGGGAACGAAAGGCGCGCTGTCGCGCTCGTCGAAGCTGAGATCGGCGTCCGGATGGCCGATGGTGTAGCCGAACAGCGCTTCGGACCATTTCAACTCGCCCACTAACTGCTTGGCGTAGGGGTCGATCAGCAACTTGTTGTGATTGAAGCGGTGGCCGTTGGCCGGGTCGTACGGGCCGTAGACCCGGTAGCCGTAGATCAGGCCTGGATGTGCATCGGGCAGATAGCCGTGGTAGATCTCGTCGGTGTATTCCGGCAGCTCGATGCGCTCGAGTTCGACTTCGCCGGCATCGTCGAAAATGCACAATTCAACGCGGGTGGCGTTGGCGGAAAACAGCGCGAAGTTCACCCCCAGACCATCCCAGGTCGCGCCGAGCGGGAAGGGCAGGCCTTCACGGATGCGCGAGGGTTCGGCGTGCGCGGCGGGCTCGGCTTTCTTTGGACGGGTCATAGGTGCTCCTGCAAAAAATCGGGGGGTAGATGTTTTTCGAGGACGAGTAAGCCCTCGGTGGCGAGCGAACCCGCCACACGGTTATTCAAATCAATGGTTCGGGGAGCGTCAGACCGCAGGCGGCTTGCGCGGCGCGCGGGGCTTTTTCTCGGCAGCTTTTTCGCCCGGGGGAATCACTTTGGCGGCACCGGCAGGCTTGGCCTTGGCCGTCGTGGCCTTGGGTTTGGCGGCAGTTGCCTTGACCTCGACAGCTTTGCTGGTGGTGGTCTTGCCTGCGGTTTTACTGCCGGCAGCCTTCGGCGATTTTTTCGGCGCCAATGCCTCGGCTTCGGCCAGTTTGCGCGCCATCTCCCAGTGGCGGGCGTCCTGGCCCTCGGGTTTACCTTCGGATTCCCAGATCTGATAGGCGAATTCGCGGATGCGTTTATCGTCGGTACTCATCGCAATGCTCCTGAACTGAACTCATGCTGCTAGACGTGTTGGATAAGCAGATTGACCGGGAAATCCCCCAGCGCGGCGCTGACCTGCAGCTCCCTGTTTTTTGTGACTGCGGTGCTCGAAAAAAGTCCCTTCAGATTTTCGTCAGAGGCGTCGAACGGTAAAACCACCCGTGTATCGCCCCAGCGCAGCGCATCAACCATCGGCACAGCACTGTTTTCCATCAATGTTGCGCAACGGATCGGCACGATCACGATGATCCGTCGCTCCCCATGCTCGCGGGCAAACGCGAGCACGTTGTGCGCCTGGCTGCCCAGTACCTCGAGGGCCTGGTACGAACCACGGCGAAACAACTCGGTGTCGTCGGCGCGCAGGCGCAGCACCTCGGCGATCAATGCTTGCTTGATTCGCCCGTCGCGCCAGTTCTCCAATAGCTCCTGAACCGGCCCTGGTGCCTCCAGCGCCTGCTGCCTGGCGGCATAGTCGACGGGCCGCCGATTGTCCGGATCGACCAGACTGAAATCCCAGAACTCGTTGCCCTGATACAGATCCGGCACCCCCGGCACGGTCATGCGGAGCAAGGTTTGCGCCAGACCGTTGAGGGCGCCGGCCGCCGCGATGCTGTTGACGGTCTTGGCCAGCGCCCCGCGCAGCAGTTCACCTTCGGGGGCCAGCAGCAATTGTTCGGTGAACGCTTGAGCGGCGTTTTCGTAAGCCTCGTTCGGCGCACTCCAGCTGCTTTGCAGCTTGGCTTCGCGCAGGGCTTTCTGCTGCCACTGCCAGATACGTTTGGCGTACTCGGCGAAACCGGCCTGATCGTCGTCGCGCAGGTCAAGCGGCCAACTGCCGAGCAGCGCTTGATAGAGAATCAATTCGTCCGCCGACGACGGCAGCTGATCGTCATGGCGCAGCGGTCGGGCGAGGGCGCGCCACAGCTCGATCTGCTCGGCGTACCAGTGGCTGCGTTCGCTGAGTACGGCCAGTCGCGCGCGGGTGTCTTCGCCGCGTTTGTGGTCGTGGGTGGCGGTGGCCAGCAGGTTGTCCGGGAAGCTCGCCAGACGTTGCTGGTTCACCGCGTGAAAGTCGCTGACCGGTGCGCTGAACTGCTCGGTGTTGTAACCGACATCATTGCGCGACAGCAGCACCGCCGAGCGATACAGCGCGGTGTCTTCCACCGCTTTGGCGGCGGCCGGTGAAGTGAGTTGCTGAAAGCGCACGCAGGCATGCTTGAGGATTTTGCGCGAACGGCCACGGGGTTTGCGCCGCCACGGCTGGCCGCCAAGCCAACCGGCTACGGAGTCCAGCACTGGCCAATCGGCTTCGCTCAAAGTCTGCCGCGCACCGTCCATGGCCTGCTGGAAAAACACCTCGTCGCGCGCCGAGCGGCCCATCGGGGTGATGTAGGTGCGATACACCGGGAAGTGCACGATCAACGCCTGCAACACTCGGCGGATCGAGCCGAGCGTGAGGTCGCGGGTCATCAGGTCGTCGCGCGCCACTTGCAGCAGGGCCTGAGCAACGCTTTCGCAATCGCTGGCCAGCGAACCATTGAGGATCTGCTGGCGCGCCAGTTGCGCCTCTTCGATAAACGCCGAAGGGCGTTCGGTGCGGCGTTTCCACAAATCACCGAGGACATGTTCGCCGTCGGGATCGTGTTGCAGCAGCGACAGCTGGTTCATGAACTCGTAACCGGTGCTGCCGTCCACGGACCAGTCGGTGGGCAGGGTTTCACCGTCGCCGAGAATCTTCTCGACGTAAATTGGCAAGTGCCGGCCCGGCGCCAGATGGTCAAGACGACGGCGCAGCTTGCGGCAGTAGCCGCGCGGGTCGGCGAGGCCGTCGATGTGGTCGATGCGCAGGCCGTCGATCAGGCCTTCGCCGATCAACTGGAAGATCTTGCCGTGGGTGGCCTCGAACACTGCCGGACGCTCGACCCGTAAACCGCCGAGTTCGTTGATGTCGAAGAAGCGCCGCCAGTTGATGTCATCCGCCGCTGTGCGCCAGCTCGCCAAGCGATAGCTTTGCCGTTCCAGCAATTGGTGCAGGCGCTGAAAACCTTCTTCGGTTTTCGAATCGTAGTGCGTCAGATTGCGCTCAATGGCTTGCAGAATGTGCGGGTCGCTGGCCAGTTGCTGGAGCTCCTCCTTGAGCGGGAGGGCCAGTGAGCGGGCGTCGGTCTGATAGCCGAGCGCGCTGAAACGGTCGGCGAGGGCCTTGAGCGCGTCGTTCGGGCTGTCATCGGATCTGAGCAGTTCGCCGTAATCGGTAGGGCAGATCGGGAAGTGATGCTCGTAATGCTCGACATGGAAAGTGCCGCTCTCGGCATTGAACAGCGGCGGCAGAGTCGCGTCCTGCAATGCGACACCGTAGTCGCTGCCGAGAAACGGCAGCAGCAACTGGCCTTCCATCAGCGGATCGGGCGAGTGCCACTGAATGTCGAAGAACTCGCCGTAGGGGCTCAGTCGGCCCCATTCCAGCAAGTCGAGCCACCACGGGTTGTCACCGCCACCGACCGCCATGTGATTGGAGACGATGTCGAGGATCAGCCCCATGCCGTGCTCGCGCAGGCTGGCGACCAGACGACGCAAGGCTGGTTCGCCGCCGAGTTCCGGATTGACCCGGGTCGGATCGACCACATCGTAGCCATGCATGGAGCCGGCGCGTGCGGCCAGCAGCGGCGAGGCATAAATGTGGCTGATGCCGAGTCGAGAGAAATACGGCACCAGCGGTACCGCCTGATCGAGGGTGAAGCCTCGGTGAAATTGCAGGCGAACCGTGGCGCGCAGGGTCTGGATAGGCAATGCACTCATTGGTCACGCTCGGCTGCCTGAAGGCGGGCACACGCCAATAGTTCCAGGCGTCTTGCGGCGTCGACACCGTCGAGCAGCGTCTCACTGGTGGCCGGCAAGCGGCGCGACCAGTTGGGGTGGGTGTCGATGGTGCCGGGCAGGTTGGCCTGCTCGTCGAGCCCCAGCGCATCTTCCAACGGCAGCAGAACCAACGGCGCACGGGTGTGGCCGAGGAAACGCACCGCGGCGTCGACCACCTGATCGGCCTCGTGGGATTCCTCGCGAAAGTTCTGCGGGTCCTGGCTCAGGGCATTGCGCAGGCCTTCACGCTCGCGTTCGCGGTAACGGCGCCAGTCGATTTCGCCGTTGGCGTCGATCAGTCCCAGTCGCGCATTCCAGTCGATGTCGCGACCATGCCACCAACCGTTGAGGGTCGGCAGATCGTGGGTGCTGGTGGTGGCCAGCGCGTTGTCCGGCCAGTCGAGGATCGGTTTGAAAAAGGTGTTGTCCTGTTCGAACAACAGCACGCGCATGCCGAGCATGGCGCGGGCGATGAGTTTTTCCCGCAGGCCATCGGGCACGGTGCCGAGGTCTTCGCCGAGCACGATCGCTTGATGGCGATGGGATTCGAGAGTCAACAGACGCAACAGGTCATCCACCGGGTAATACAGGTAGGCGCCGTCCGCCGGAACCGCGCCGTTGGGAATCACCCACAACCGTTGCAGGCCCATGACATGGTCGATGCGCAGCCCGCCGGCGTGGGCGAAGTTGGCGCGCAGCATGTCGATGAACGCACGAAAGCCGTTGCGCACCAGACCTTCCGGGGAAAACGCGGAAATGCCCCAGCCCTGGCCTGAGCGATTGAGGATGTCCGGTGGCGCGCCGACGGTCAGCGAGGCCAGCAGTTCGTCCTGAAAGCTCCAGGCCTGACTGCCGGCGCCGTCGGCACCCACGGCCAGGTCGGCGATCAGGCCGATGCCCATGCCGGCGCTGCGGGCGGCGGTCTGGGCGCGTTCCAGGCAACGGTGGATCAACCATTGGCAGAACGCGAAGTAGCTGATGCGCTCGGCGTATTCCTCGGCAAATGCGCCGAGGGCGGCGCCGCGCGGGTCGTGCCAGTGCTCCGGCCATTGGCGCCAGTCGAGGCTCTCACCACGGGCGGCGCGCATTTCCTGGATGGCTTCGAAGCGGCAGTGGTTTTCCAGCGCTTCGCCGCCGGCATCGCGAAAACTGGAAAAGTCGGCGTGCAACGGGTGTTCGCCGCTGATGAAGCCGTCGTACAAGGCTTGCAGCAGTTTCAGTTTGGCCTCGGCTGCTTTCGGCCAGTCGATCAGTTTCAGGTTTTCCAGTTGCTCGAACTGCTCGGTCAGCCCGGCCGCGTCAATCGCATCGCGCAGGGCGCGTTCGCCGAGGATCGCGCCGGGTGCGGCATACAGCGGATTGAGAAACAGCCGACTGGACGGCGAGTAGGGGCTGTAGCGCCCGGTGTCGGCGCTGAACATCGCGTGCAGCGGGCTGATCGCCAAGGCATCGGCCCCGCGCTCACCGGCCACACGGGCCAGTTCTTCCAAGGCCTGGGTGTCGCCGAAACCGCCATCGCCGGGGCGGCGCAGGCCATAAAGCTGCACGCTCAGGCCCCACGCGCGCGGGATCGGGCTGTCCACCGCGTCACCCACGCTGAAGCAGCGTTCCGGTGCCACGGCCAGGGTGAATTGCTGATCGGCGATGTGCACTTGCTGATAGCCGACCGGAATTTCGCCGGGCAACACGGCCTCGGCATCCAGCTTGAGACTCAGGCGCGAGCCGTCTTCCAGGTGAATCTCGCAAGGGGTCTCGGGTTCGAAATAGCGGGCCAGGTCCACGCCCACGCCAACATCGGCAGTGAGCAGTGGCGGTAGATGGCGATTTTCCTGTACCTGTTGAAGTTCAAGCAGGCTGGCGTCGATTTCCTGAGCCGTTCCGGCCGGGTGACCGAGGCCGATCAGCACATTGCGCAGCACCGCCGGGGCGACTTTTTGCGCTCGCCCGTTGGCGTCGATCCAGTCGACGGCAAGGCCGGCTCGGCTGGCGAGAATTTCCAGTTGCGCATCACTCATAGGCGCTCTCCATCCAAGGGGGGCAAAGGGGTTGCGGCCGTGAGGCTGACGAGCGCGCAATACGGGGGCAGTTGCCCCTCATCCGACAGGCCAGCGTCGGATGGCTGACGAAACAGCCACGCCGAATCAGCCTGTGGAAGGTTGACCACTGGCGTATCGCTGAGGTTCAGGTCGATTCGCAGCTCGCTGCCATCGCCCAGCCGCCAGCGCGCACTGACGGCGCCAGGCCCCAGCACCTGGGCGCCGAGGGCTTGAGTGCCGGACAGGTTGGGAATGATGTATTGATGGCGCAGTTGCAGAAGCTGGCGATACAACGCCAGCGTCGCCTGTTGCCGAGGCGTGCCGTTACCCGTCAGGCGAGGTTGTGAGGCGTGAAAGGTCTGCTCGGCGTTGGGGTCGGGAATTTGTTCACGCTTGTGCGGATCCGAGAAGGCACTGAACGCCGCGAACTCATTGCGCCGACCTTCGCGCACCAGTTTCGCCAGTTCGCCATGGTGGCTGGTGAAGAACAGGAATGGCTGTTGGGCCGCGTATTCATCGCCCATGAATATCAGGGGAATCATCGGCGACAGCAACAACAACGCTGTCGCAGCGTCCACCGCGCGCGGCTCGGCTAATTGATGCAGGCGCTCGCCGAAGGCGCGATTGCCGATCTGGTCGTGATTCTGCAGGAACAGCACGAAGGCGGTGGATGGCAGATGCTCGCTTGGCTCGCCACGGGGCTCCCCGTGGCGGGTGATATGACCCTGAAACACGAAACCCTGGCTCAGACAGCGGGCCAGTTGTTCGGTGGGTTGCAGTGCATAGTCCGCGTAGTAGGCGTCGGTTTCACCGGTCAGTAATACATGCAGGGCGTTGTGGCCATCGTCGTTCCACTGCGCGTCGTAATTTTCCTCAAGCAGGCTGGATTGGTTGAGTTCGTTTTCGATGGTCAGCCACACATGCCGGGACGGGTCGATCTGCTGACGTATGCGACGGGCAAGTTCAGGCAGAAAATCCGGGCTTTGAATGGCGTGCACCGCATCCAGGCGCAGGCCGTCGAAACGGTATTCCAGTAGCCACATCAACGCGTTTTCGACGAAGAAGTCCCGCACTTCGCGACGACGGAAGTCGATGGCCGCGCCCCACGGCGTGTGTTTGTCTTCGCGGAAAAAGCCCTTGGCGTAGCGGTGCAGGTAATTGCCGTCGGGGCCGAAGTGGTTGTAGACCACATCAAGAATCACCGCCAGACCATAACCGTGGGCGCTGTCGATCAGATGTTTGAGTTGTTCCGGCGTGCCGTAGCTGGCTTGTGGCGCGTAATGCAACACGCCGTCGTAGCCCCAGTTGCGATCGCCGGGAAACTGCGCGATCGGCATCAGTTCGATGGCGGTGATGCCGAGCTCCGCGAGGCGTGAGAGATGCTGCTCGACTTCGGCAAATCCGCCGAGCGCGCCGACATGCAGTTCATAAATGACCGCTTCATTCCAGGGGCGCCCTTGCCAGGTCGTGTTGCGCCAGGAATAGAGGTGCGGATCGACCACCACGCTGTGGCGGTCGAGGTCACCGTCCTGCGCCCTGGAGGCCGGGTCGGGCACCTCCAGTTCGCCATCGATGTTGAAACGGTAGCGGCTGCCGGCAGGGCAGCGGGTCTTGATGACAAACCAGCCATCGCCCTGCGGCAGCATCGGCAGGGACTGGCCGTTGTCCAGCTCGACGCTGACGTAAAACGCATCCGGCGCCCACAACGCGAATTGGGTGTGCTCGGCATCCAGCATGATCGCGCCGTGGGGCCAGCTCTCAGGTGTCCGTGACGGCATCGTTGAAAACCTCCCTGGTTATTTGTGGTGCGTTTTACCCAGCGCCTTGGCCACCAGTCGTTCGTAGAGTTCGGCGTAAGGTTCGACCGCCTTGCACCAGTTGAAGGGTGCGGCCATCGCCCGGCAACGCATTGCATTGAGCAGTTCGGGGAAGGCAAACACCTTGAACGCGCGGCTCAGGGCTTCGCGGTAGCTGTCGGCGGTGGATTCGTTGAACAGGAAACCGGTGACGCCGTTTTCAATGGTGTCGGCCAGCCCACCAGTGTTGCGCGCCACCGGCAGCGAGCCGAAACGCTGGGCGTACATCTGGCTCAGACCGCAGGGCTCATAACGCGATGGCATCAACAGGAAATCGCTGCCGGCGAACATGCGGCGGGCGTCGGTTTCGTTGAAGCCGATGCGCACACCGATCTGGCCGGGGAAGCGCAGCGCCAGTTCGCGCATGGCTTGTTCTTCTTCCGGTTCGCCACGGCCGATGATCGCGATCTGGCCACCGTTCTGGACGATGTATTCCGACACCGCCTCGGTCAGGTCCAAACCTTTTTGATAAACCAGACGCGAGACCACGGCAAACAGCGGGCCCTCGGAGTCATGCAGACCGAACAGTTCGCGCACGTGGGCGGCGTTCACGGCTTTGCCTTCCCAGTCGCCAATGGCAAATGGTGCAAACAGGTGCGGGTCGGTGGCGGCATCCCAGCTTTCATCGATGCCGTTGGGAATGCCGCTGAGCAAACCTTGCTGGGTCTTGGCGGCGAGAAAACCGTCGAGACCGCAGCCGAAATCCGGGGTGGTGATTTCCTGCGCGTAGGTGGCGCTGACCGTGGTGATGTGGCTCGAATAAGCCATGCCGGCCTTGAGGAACGACATCTTGCCGTAGAACTCCATGCCTTCCTGTTGCAGGGCATGAGCGGGGATCCCGAGTTCCGGGCACGAACCGAGGCTGGTCACGCCTTGATAAGCGAGGTTGTGAATGGTGAACAGGGTCGGTGTGCGTTGCCCGCGCCAGTGCATATAGGCAGGCGCCAACCCGGCCGGCCAGTCGTGGGCGTGCACCAGATCCGGGCACCAGTGGATTTGTGCGAGGTTGGCCGCGATATCGGCGGCGGCCAGGCCCAGACGGGCGAAGCGAATGTGGTTGTCCGGCCAGTCGCGACCGTTGTTGGCGCCATACGGGCCGCCGTCGCGAGCGTAGAGTTCAGGGCAGATCAACACGTAAATAACCAGACCATCGGGCATGTCCATGCGCCCGATCTTGCAGGGCGGCAGCGCGGCGTGACCGCCCAGTTCGCCGATGATGTGGATCGGATTCTCGCTGTTCATCACTTGCGGGTAACCGGGGATCAACACCCGGACGTCATGCAGGTGCGCCATGGCGCGGGGCAGGGCGGCTGAAACGTCTCCCAGACCGCCGGTCTTCACCAGATCGGCAATTTCCGAGGTGACGAACAAGACTTTCTTCTTGTTGGGGTTCTGACTGGCCACCGGGGTCAGCGTCTTGGTGCTCGGGACGTTGATCGACCGGCTGCCGGGAACACTTACGGTGCTCGATTCACCCATCGGCTGATGAGCCCGTTCTCCCTGAATATCCAATGCCGCACTGATCATATGAATCTCCCGTCTCTTTGATCTGATTCTTGTCTTGAACAAGCGATGTCCGTGGCCAGGTCCTGTGGCCGGGCGCAAACGCGCCACGCATCGGTGAGCAAACGCTACCCAACACGCGCAAGCAGAATGGGTGAGGGGGCCATTGCAAGAGTTGAACCAGTCGCTTTGGCCCTGCCTATCAGATGACCCGTCGCGATCTGCAAAAGTTTCGACGAATTTTTGACTTTGTGACCGGCCGGTTTTACCCCGCGAAAATCAGTCTAGGCCAGATCCTAGAGCGGGCCAGGGTCATCGGATGAATTGTTCGACAATCTGTTGCAGACTCACGAAATACGTGGCCTTGAGAGAGGGCGCGCCCCGACGAAGTGCACGTTTGGCGGGTTCTATGATGCGAAATGGTGACCGGGCGGTCACGATTTCGGGCGCCGGGAATGTGCGGGCGCACTGTTGCGGTGCGGACAGTTGTGTCGGCGGGCGGACAGCGGGTGCTGCTTCGCGGGCAGGGGGTGCCCGCGAAGGCGAGGGTTTCAGTTGAGCAGGCGGACGGGTTCCCCGGTTGACCAGGCTTGAATGTCTTCGATTATCTGCGAAAAGAACAGCTCATAGTTCTGGCGGCTGACGTAGCCGACATGGGGCGTGGCCAGCACGTTGTCGAGGGTGCGAAACGGGTGCAGCGCCGGCAGCGGTTCCTGATCGAACACGTCGAGGGCCGCACCGCCGATGCGCTGTTTCTGCAAGGCCTTGATCAGTGCCGTTTCGTCGACAATCGGTCCGCGCGCGGTGTTGACCAGCAGTGCGGTCGGTTTCATCCAGGCCAGTGCCTGGGCATCGACCAGACCCCGGCTGCGGTCGCTGAGTACCAGGTGCACCGACAGCACGTCAGCCTGTTCGAACAATTGCTGCTTGCTGACATAGGTGACGCCGGCCTGTTCAGCGCGCTCGGCGGTGAGGTTTTCACTCCAGGCGATCACACGCATGCCGAACACCTGACCGAATTGCGCCACCCGCTGGCCGATGCTGCCAAGGCCAAGAATGCCGAGGGTCTTGCCGTGCAGGTCGCTGCCCAGACCTTGCTGCCACTGACCGGCGCGCAGAGCGTTGGCCTCGTTCACCAGATTGCGGGTGGCAGCCATGATCAGCGTCCAGGTCAGTTCCGGTGCCGCGTGTTTATAGCTGTCGGTCCCGCAGACCTTGATCCCGAGACGGGCGGCGGCCGGCATGTCCAGCGCTGCGTTGCGCATGCCACCGGTGACCAGCAGCTTCAGGTTCGGCAAGCGTTTGAGCAGGTCTTCGTCGAAGCGCGTGCGTTCGCGCATCACGCAGATCACTTCAAACCGGCCCAGACGCTCGGCCAGCGTGGCGTTGTCCGCCGGGTACTCATGGACGAAGGTGACTTCGCCGAGACTGTCGAGCACCGACCAGTCGACTACGCCCCGCGCGACGTCCTGCCAGTCATCGATCACCGCAATCTGCACCGCCATCAGCGTTACCTCTTCAACGAACGGGATTGGTTTTGTCCAGCCAGCCCAGCAGCGCCTCGTGGAACTTCGCCGGCTCTTCCATCTGGGGGGCGTGGCCCATGCCGGGGAATTCCACCAGCGTGGACTGAGGAATCAGTTTCGCCACCTGCTTGCCCAGCACCTCGTAGTGACCGATTTTCGCCTTCACTTCGGGCGGCGCGATGTCCTTGCCGATGGCGGTGGTGTCGGAGGTGCCGATCAGCAGCAGGGTCGGCATCTTCAGGTCCTTGAACTCGTAGTACACCGGCTGAGTGAAGATCATGTCGTAGATCAGCGCCGAGTTCCATGCGACCTGAGTCTTGCCCGGGCCGTTGCTCAGGCCGGCGAGCATGTCCACCCAACGGTCGAATTCGGGTTTCCAGCGACCGTCGTAATAGGTCGTGCGTTCATAGTCGCGGATGCCCTGCGCGGTGACTTTCAGTTCGCGCTGATACCACTGGTCGACACTGCGATACGGCACGCCGAGGGCTTTCCAGTCTTCCAGGCCGATCGGATTGACCAGCGCCAGTTGCTCGACCTGATCCGGATATTGCAGCGCATAACGGGTGGCGAGCATACCGCCGGTGGAGTGGCCGAGCAGGGTCGCTTTCTGGATGCCCAGCGCCTTGAGCAGCTGCTGAGTGTTGGCCGCCAATTGCTGGAAGGTGTACTGGTAGTGATCGGGTTTGCTGGAGGTACAGAAACCGATCTGATCCGGGGCGACCACCCGGTAACCGGCTTCGCTGAGGGCCTTGATCGAACTGTCCCAGGTCGCGCCGCAGAAATTCTTGCCGTGCATCAGCACCACGGTGCGCCCGTTGGCCTTGCCGTGGGCGGCGACGTCCATGTAACCCATCTGCAGCGACTTGCCCTGAGACTGAAAGGCAAAGTGCTTGAGGGTGTAGGGATACTCGAAACCCTGCAATTGCGGGCCGTATTGCGGGCCTTCGGCGTGAGCGAGCAGGGGCAGGGCGGCGGTCAGCAGCAGGCCGGGCAGCCAGCGGGTCAGCGATACGGACATAGGACAACTCCACAAGAAATCGGCCGATGCTGGAACGGCCGGATTAGGGCGACGTTAAACACAGGCAATCCCCGGGCCCGATCGTTCAACCGAGCCAGCCGAGGGTGAGCATCGCCAGCACCCCGTAGCGGGCGCCTTTGGCGAGAGTGACGATCAACAGAAAACGCCCGAGAGGTTCGCGCATGACCCCGGCGATCAGCGTCAGCGGATCGCCGATGACCGGCAACCAGCTGAGCAGCAACGACCAGTGACCGTAACGCTGATAGTGAACGCGGGCTCGCTCCATATGCCTGGGGCTGACCGGAAACCAGCGCCGGTCCTGAAAGCGTTCCAGCCCGCGCCCCAGCCACCAGTTCACCAGTGAACCGAGAACATTGCCCAGCGTCGCCACGGCCAACAGCCCCCACAGCCAGTAACGATCGCTGACCAGCAGCCCGACC
Organism: Pseudomonas sp. FG35; assembly: GCF_057809295.1. Taxonomy (NCBI): domain Bacteria; kingdom Pseudomonadati; phylum Pseudomonadota; class Gammaproteobacteria; order Pseudomonadales; family Pseudomonadaceae; genus Pseudomonas; species Pseudomonas sp. FG35. The sequence continues at coordinate 373,034 of NZ_JBMDJR010000001.1, forward strand.
AGTACGGCTTCCGATTGCAGCGGCAACAGGGTCGCCGCGCCAAATGCGGCCAGGAACAGCCCGAGATAACCCGCCGTCATCAATGGGCCGGGTAATCCGCCACCACCACATCGGCACCGTCTTTCTTCAGGCCGATCACTTGATACGCATCGCTCATGCCGTCCATTTCCATGCCCGGCGAGCCCATCGGCATGCCCGGTGCGGCAACGCCAAGCAGGTCATCGCGCTTGCTCAGGGCCAGCACCTGTTCCGCCGGAACGTGGCCTTCGACGAATTTGCCGTTGATGATTGCCGTGTGGCAGGACGCCAGACGTGGCGGCACGCCGTGTTGTTGCTTGAAGCTGCTCATGTCGCTTTCGACGTGGTCTTCAACCTTGAAGCCGTTGGCTTCCAGGTGGCTGATCCACTTTTTGCAGCAGCCACAGTTGGCGTCGCGGTGGACTTCGATCGGGATAAGGTCGGCGGCTTGCGCCAGGGAGGAAATGAACAGCGCGCTCAGGGTGGCCAGACGCAGATGGTTTAGCATGGAGGGCTCTCGGCTTAGAGGAGAAACGGTCAAAAAAGGAGGGCATTTTGACCGGTTTTTCCTGCCTGGCATCAACGGAGTGTTTCCAAGTGATACGAGGCAGGCCTGCCAACATGATCGTAGATCAAAGCTGACAGGCCACTGAGCGCAAGATGACAAAACGGTCAGCGAACCTTGAAGCGGCCCATGATCGCGCTCACCCGGCTGTTGGCTTCCAGCAGCTGGCGGGTGTTGAGTTCGCTGGCCTGACCGCTTTCCACCAGCTCATCAACCATGTGGCGGATCTGCACCATGCTGCGGTTGATCTCTTCGGTGACTGCGCTTTGCTGTTCCGCGGCGGTGGCGATCTGGGTGCTGAGGCTGTTGATGTGGCTGACCGAACCGGCCATTTCGTCGAGGCCACTGTTGACTCGCGCCGTGGCATCGGCGGCTGACTGACAACTGGCCTGAGTGTTTTCCATGGCGCTGACCGAGGAAGTCACACCTTGGGTCAGACGGCTCAACATTTCGTTGATTTCCGAGGTGCTGGCCTGGGTGCGGGCAGCGAGGGCACGCACTTCGTCCGCCACCACTGCAAAACCGCGACCCTGTTCACCGGCGCGTGCCGCTTCGATCGCCGCGTTGAGTGCCAGCAGATTGGTCTGGCCGGCAATGGCGCCGATCACGCCGAGGATTTCGGTGATGCGCTGGGCGTCCTGCTGCATGCTTTCGACCTTGTGGGTGGCGCTGGCCACTTCGTCGATCAACGCCACTACGCTGCCTGACGCTTCACCGACCACGATGCGGGAACGGTCGGCGTTTTCGTTGGCGCGCTGGGTGAAGGCAGCGGTTTCGGCAGCGTTCTGCGCGACGCTTTCGGCGGTCGAGCTCATTTCGTTGATCGCGGTAACGGTTTGGTCGGTTTCCGAAGCGTGGCGCAGCAGAATCTGGCTGGTGTGCGCCGAGGTGCGTTGCAGGCTGTCGAGGCTCGAGGCCATCGCGCCGGTGGCCTGGGTCACTTCGCCGATCATGTTCTGCAGGTAGGCGATGAAGGTGTTGACTGAATGCCCGATGGCACCGAGTTCGTCTTCAGCGCGGATGGTGATGCGCCGGGTCAGGTCGGCATCGCCGCTGGACAGCGAATCGATGTTGGCCTTCAGCGCTTTCATGCGCGAGACCAGTTGGCGGATCGCGTAGACCTGCAACAGCACCAACAGGATCACCAGCGGAATCTGCAGCAGACTCAGGCTGCTGAGCACGTCGTCACGCTGGGCGGTGAGCATTTTGGTTGGCAGCGCGGTGGCGAGGAACCACGGGGTGCCTTCGATCGGGCGCATGAAGAAGGTACTGGCTTCACCGTGGTTGTCGAACTCGACACGCTGTGCCTGCTCGCGGTTTTGCAGCCCGGCTTTGATCTGGCTGGCGAAGGTCGAGCCGCCGGCCAGTTCGCTGATGTTCTTCAGCACGATCGGCCCGTTGATACGCGAGCTGTTGCTGATGATCTTGCCGTCAGCCTCGACGATCAGCATTTCGGCGTTGAGGTCTTTTTCCTTGCGCGCCACCAGATCGTTGAAGAAGCCCAGGGTCACGTCGATGGTCGAGACGCCCCAGGCGCTGCCGTTTTTCTGGATGGCCATGGCGCAGTTGGTGCGCGGTTCGGCGCTGGCGTCATCTTTATAGGCAGCGGCCCACGCGCATTGGCCGCGCGGGGTCTGCATGCCGCCCTTGTACCAGCTCTGGTCGTAATAGTTGGGGGCCGCGTCGCTGTTCCAGAACGTGTTCACCGCCAGTTTGCCGGAGGCATCCCGGTGCCAGAACGTACTGAACTTGTTGCGTCCGGCCTCACGCTGACCGGGCAATGGCCAGATGCCGCCGCCGAACACTTTCAGTTCGCCATATTGATCGACCAGCCCCGGCAACACGCTGTCGATGGCCGCGCTGTCGAGCAGCGGGATGGTCTGGGTGATGCTGCGCTGTTGCGCCTGGACCTTGTTCAATTCGCCCTGGATCTGCTCGGCCACTTCCGCAATGCGGTTGAGCACGACTTGTTCTTCGGTATGGCGCAGCTTGGGCGCGACCAGCTGGCTGATGCCGACCACGGTCAGCACCGACAGCAACAAAATGAACAGAACCAGAAACAGCGTGTAGCGAGCCTGAATAGTGCGGAATGCGGGCATGGAAACCGGTCCTTGAGCAGGGATTCTTATTGTGGGCAGGGGAAAAACAGCGCGGGTTTCCTAACGTATCGTCGGGTCTTCGGGAAGCTTTAGGTACTTTCGTCCTAAAACGTGCGATCCCGATCAATGGAACGTATCCGGCCTGATACATGCGAACTAACCGTCCCGAACATTAGAGCAACAAACCCACTTTCATCTGATTGTCATGAACCCTCTGATCCAGCATTTCCGGGGCTGTTGCGGGTTTGTATCGTGAATGTACAAAAATTGTAAAAAATGCAGAAAGGAGTTGGTGCCACTGGTTTGCCGGCCGATACTCCGGGCAACTCAAAAGTCGTCCAACAAGGAATTTTTCATGTTTTCCTCGCAAGGAGCCTGCTCATGACTATCGGCTATACCGGTGCCTGGCAACCCAAGGCGGGTTTGCTGGTTCGAGACACAGGAAGCTCGAGCAAACCGGTTTCCCAAAGCGTGAAGGTCAAGCAAATGCTGGCTCTGGTCGGCAACGATCCCAACGCAATCAGCATCGCCGAGATGGACAAGCAGGGGCTGCACAAGAACATCAAGGGTTTCGATCCCACCAATGTTTCGGCCAAACAATTGGGCAGCCTCAGTGCAATGCTGCGCAGCCGTGGCCTGATTTCCGAAGTCACGTCCATTACTCTGCTCAACGCCGGCGACAAGTTTGATCGCTTCGGCATTCAGAAGGATCCGGACGCCAAGTTCAATGCGCTGGAGTACTTCGCAACGCAACTGGATACCATCCAGAACAACAATCTCAAGGGCAACAAGTACGCCAATACGTTGATTCCCGAGTACAAGAAAGCCATCTATGTCTTGCAGAACCTGAAGACCTACGGACAGGGCGGCGAGCGCAAGCCGCCGACCGACAAAGGCGTCGACGCCAAGGCATGATCAGAAGGCCCGCACCGGGAACGGAGCGGGCCCTTTCGTTTATGGGCGGTTGCCGCCAACCTGCAGTCCCGTCAGCGGTGCGATTTGTTGCTGCATGTCGTCATGCAATCGCTGCATTCGCGGGCACTGCAGTGCCAGGGATCTGGGCTGGAACCCGCGATGAAACAACGCCAGCCAGCCTGCACCTCTGTCATCGGGCGCCAGTCCGCTGAACACGAAACCCATCGCCGACAACCGGCGCCAGGCATTGTCGAAACCCTGCGCCAGCCTGAGCCTGATCGATATCAGCCAATGTTCGGGCAGTTGTTGCAGCTGTTTGAGCAAACTGTCGTCCACCTCGTTGAATACCCCGTCATATCGCCCCCAGCGCTGTTCGAGCTGCGCCGGTGCGCCAACCCACGGCGACACGCTCAACCGTGTTCCGAACACGTCGCACATCTGTTGCATGAATTCACGGCATTCGTCGGGCCAATGCAAGGCCGGCAGCGGGCGCTGATAGCCATCGACAGGGGTGTAACCCAGTACAAGCGATTCCGTCACCGCGTTGCCAAAGGGCGACGGTGCATGATCGGGCAACAAGCCGGTGTTATGAAAACCAAGGCCGGCGGCCATCTTCTGGGTGTAGGGGTGATGGGTCATCTGCTTGATCGTGACGCCCTGATAACCAAGCGCCTGTGCATGGATCAGCAAGTGTCGGCCCAGTTGCGTGGCGACGTTCTGGCCACGGATCTGCGGATCCACCACGCTCAGCGCCAATTCGACGATGGATGTTCCCTTGTCGAGAATCAACGCGGAGTGGCCCGCCACCTGATCGTTGGACACCGCCACCAGCGAATGCCAGCGGCCGACGGCATGGTTCTGCTTGATCATGCGGGGCAGATAGACATGCGGCTGAGCGTAATGGTCGCCGTAGATCTTTCTGAACAGGCGACTGACCGCCGGGGCGTCGCTGGTGCGAAAACTGCGCAGGGTGATGGATGTCATCAGCAACGCTCCTGGCCGCAGCCGCTGTAGACGCGCCGGTCCAGCACGCGCTGACGTTTGCCGGAGCGTGGATGGCGTGCCAGTTCCTGAACCGTACAACAGCGAATCCGCAACGCCAGCAGGTGATCGGTGCTCAGTTGTTCGATCAACGGATAGTCTTCGATCAAGGCGCTGTGCAGCGTCTGGTCGGCTTCAGCGTTGGCCGGTGACAGGGCGTCCGGTGCCCAGTGCAGGCGAAGGATATCCATGACGCCGTCCTGCTCGATCACCAGTTGCCAATCGTCGCTGCCAGTGATGCGCCGCACGGTTTCGCCGATCGATTGCGGCAGCAGAGTCAGAATGCCCACGCGCACCCGCTGGCTGTCGGCGCAGCGGCCCATCAGCGCAAACTTGCGCCTGGGGGTGTCAGGCGGCTCTCGCCAGCACGCACGGTCGCCGACGGGGTAGCGGATCAACGGCATCAACCGGCGCGTGAGGTTGGTCATCACCAGGCGTCCGACCCGGTCGCATTCATCGATCACTTCACCGGTCTGCTCGTCGAGAATTTCCAGCACTGCGTGACATTCGGGAACCCGGTGTTCGCCGATGGCGCAGTCACCATGGCTGGCACCGATGAATCCGGCGTCCACGCTGGCGTAGCCGATCGAGGCCACGCGGGCGTTGGGGAACACCCGCGCCAGCCGTTGCAACTGGGCGTCAAACAGGCTTTCACCGGCGTAGAGCAGGGCGGTGACGCCAGTGAGGACCCGGTCATGTTGCTCAAGCCACGCCGCGAAGCTCAGCAGATGGGCCGGCAGACCCGCCAGCACGTTGATCCGGTGGCGGGCAATCGCATCGGCCAGGTTGTCCGAGTCGACATGGCCGGTGAAGGGAAACTCGACGACCTCGGTTTGCACATGCGCCAGCGCATCGTGGGTGAAGATGAAGCTGGCATACAGATCACCGACAAAAAACAGGTTGGCGACCCGGTCTCCGGCGCTCAACCGGGCGCCGAGACTGCGACCGAAGTCTGTGACCAGCGTCTGCCATTCCTCACGCCGGAACAGTGAAAACTTGCCGGCGCTGGTGGTGCCTCCGGTCTTGAAAACCAGTGCGTCGTTCAGCGGTGCCGTCAGGACAGGCCACCGATCGAGGTCATGACTGCCTTTCCAGTATTCCACGGGGTCAATCACCGGCAGTTGTTCCAGGGCTGTGATCGGTTGGGGAAGTGCAGCGAAGTGACGCGTATAAAACCCGGAATGCTGTCGCGCAAACGTGATCAGCTCTTGCAGTTCAAAGCGTGTGTTCATGATTGGCTCCTTGCCTGTCTGCGCAGGGGCCAATGCCCCGGTTGTCGATCAGCAGCGGCGTCTTGCCGCTGTGTTTGTTGCGGGTAAAGCCGTCGCTGCCGCAGACCTCTACCTCAACGGTCAGCAGCCCTGTCTGGATAAGAGTGGTCAAGGTCGGATAGTCCAGCAGGCGACGCTGAACATCATCGGGTTGCCGTGGGCTGCGAAAGCGCATGCGCTCCAGGCCGTCCGGGGCGTGTTCGAGGATCAGCTGGAAGTCGGTCTGCAGATGCTCTGCCAGTTGCGAGAGGCAGATGAAGTCGGTGCCGATGCGCATCAACCTGCCGTGACGTTGCAGCAGCTCGAAACGCGGCGTGGGCAGCCCGCAGTCACACGCACCGGGCAGCCAGCGACCGCTGTCACCGACGTCGTAGCGCTGAACGTCCTGTCCTTCGCGCTCGATGGAAGTGAACACCAGACGCCCGGTTTCACCGTCGGTCACCGATCGATCAGACTCGAATTCCACAATCTCCAGGTGCTGGATATCGCTCATCAGATGAAATACGCCATCACCTGTGGCGGGGCAGGCATGGCCGAGCGGTCCGGCGTCGACACTGCCGTAAATGGCTGAGCGGATCAGCCTGACGCCGCAGTCGTGCATCAGTGCAAGGCTTTGTTCTCCGGGGTGTTCGCCGCCGAGGAAGACTTTTTCGATCCCGCCATATTCGCGCAGCCGTGCCTGTTCGTTGAGGAACAAGCGGTGCAGGGTGCTGGGCATGCCGACCAGCACGGTGACCCGCTGATCGATGATGATCTGCGCGATCTCGCGGTAATCGTCATCGGCCGGTGCCCCCATCGGCAGGTGCGTGGCACCCAGCAGTTCCAGCACTTTGGAAAAACTGAAGAAACCGCCATACAACCCGCCGCTGAAGAACAGGTTCATCACCCGGTCGCGGCTCGGGTCGAGACCCGCCGCGAACAAACCGTCGGCACTGGCACGCATCTGCCGATCGAAGTCGCGGTAGCTGAAGCCGGACAACGCCGGGATGCCGCTGCTGCCGCCGGAGCGGAAGTACAAGCGGGCCGCCGGGTGGATCGGGCGGGTGACAAAGGCGTCTTTGCTCATGATCGGCAGATTGGCCACGCAGGGTGGCGTCGGCAGAGGATCGAGCGTGGCGCGGGTTGCCAGCGCCATGGCCGGCAGGCTGACCGATACGCGCCGGCTCAGGCGCTGCAATGCATATACGCCGTCGTGGGGTTCGCCTTCGTAGCCATCGTGAATCGCTTGCACCGGGGTGATCCTCGTGACACCCGCGGCGATCAGTGTTTGAGCCAGTTCAGCCGTTTCGTGTTCTGCACACATCAGCCCGGCGCTTTGCAGTACGTTGCGCCAGGGCAACAGCGACTCGCTGATCCGTGCGCGCGGCAGGGGTTGGAGCAGCAGGCTGCGAAACAGCGGCGAGGGCGCGAGCTGCCGGTCGTGGGCCCAGATGATGCGCCAGTCCGAGGATTGCCAGACCTGGCCGCCGGTCCCGCCAAAACTGTGAGCCAGGCGTGCCATCGCCGTGCGGGTGGTGATTTCAGAGGCCTCCTGAATCGAAGGCAGCAGAACCGGCCAGTGTCGGGATCGACGCTCGAACGCCTCGGCCAGGTCATTGCCGATGGCGCGCAGGATGCTTTCGTCGTCACTGTCCACCAGCAGCCATTGCGGACTGGAACAGGCCTGCTGGTCCAGACGGCAGACTTCATCGGCCACGGCGTCCAGCGCTTCTGGCGTGGCCGCTGCCGGAGTCAGGTAGATGAAGCTGATGCGATGACCCCAGTCGATCCAGCGACATCCGGGCGCCAGTTGCTGACGGATGGCTTGCAGCGCCGATTCACCGCCCCACGCCGACACGCCGTTGGCTCGTTGGCACAATTGGCCGACCTGGGCGGTGCTGGCAGGAACGACCGCGATATGCCCGGCGATCTGGCCGGTCGCATCGCACTGCGCCAAGCCATGAAGCAATTGAGCCGTCAGCCCCTGATCGCTGCTGCTGGGACGCAACCAGTTGACGTTGCCCGCCAGCAGGCCTTCGATCACCGCGCAGAAGGCCAGCAACGGTGCATTGCCGGGGGTGATGTGAACCACCAGGCCCAGCGGGCTCCAGCGTTCAAAGCGTGACTGGCGATAGTCGAGGCGACGCAGGCTGCCCGGTTGCTCGCCGAGTTCGCGCTCAAGCTTGCGCCGCAGGGCGTCCGGCTGGCAGAACCCGATCAGTGCCTGGCGTTGCTCGGGTTCGATGGGCATTGCCATGTCCGGGTCTTGCAGACGTTCGGCAAAAATGGCTGCTGCGCCAAGCACAGTCGCTGTATCGAGCGCCCTGGCCAGTCGTTGTGGCAAATCCAGGTCCAGCTGTTGCAGCGCGACGTCGAGGGTGCAGTCATCGTGAAGTTGTCCGTTGATCAGGTACATATCAGTGCTTCTCCAATAGTTCAGAAGCGGCCATCGCGCAGCTTCGGCCGGCCGTGGTGGCCGCACGGCCATGCAGTTCGAACCAGTCGGTGGATAGACCGCAGCCGCAGCTGACGCCCGGATGCAGGGTGGCCAGATCGCTCATGACCACCGCGTGCGCGGGGCTCGATGAAATGTAAGGCGAGACAAAACTCAGCAAGCCCTGACGGCCGTAAGGCTGAACCGTAAAGTCGGCGGGATGGCGCACGAAAACCTTCGAATAGACCGGTACATGGAAATGATGGTGAGCACACTCGAGGTAAGGCACCGCATGCTCGACCGCGCCGTAGCCGTCACGGCAGCGGGACATCTTGATGCCCAATTGGCGGTGAATGCGCTCGTACAGTTGCTGGCGGGGAATCTCCTGCGCCGCATGGGTTTTCCAACCGCCGCCAAACAGGGTCAGCGAGCCTTCTGCGAGTTGCAGGTCAGCCACGCCGGTGGCCTGCATGCGTTGCAGGGTCTGCCAGAGAAACGCGGGGAAGCCGAAGATCCGCACCGGCAGGCCTTCTTCGGCGAAGGATTGCAAGGCGGCAATCACGCCGAAGCCGTCGAATTCATGGCCGCCGCCTGTGCGGCGCAGTGCGTAGGCCACGCGATTGACGGGAGCGAACTGGCACAGGAATTGATCGGTGAAGGATGTGCCCAGGCTGATGCAGCCTTCGGGTTCATAGCCCAACAGCAGGTAGTTGCACGGTGTGTTCGGGGTGTTCCAGTCGTAGTGCTGGAAGATCTGCGCGACCATGTTACGGGCCGCTCCCAGGCTGCGTTCGTCGTAACGCATGCGGCTTTTCTGACCGCTGGTACCTGAGGACGTCAGTTCCCGCGCGTCGATGCCGGCGGGGCTGAGCAATTGTTGCTGCTTGAAAAAACTGGCGAAAATCGGCGGTAGACGCGACCAGTCATCAAGACTGTCCAGGTCGTTCACGCTCAAACCATTGGCGTTCAGCCAGTGTTCGTAGCCCGGAGTGTGCCGGCTGTGAAACTGGCTGATTTCGGCCATGGCCTGGTCAAACAGGCCGTCCGGCACGGAATCCGGGCAATAGGGTTGCGTCAGCGCGCAAAGCGCGTCGCTGTGGGGGAAGTGACTCATCAGGGGTCCTTATCGTTATGTTGAAGAAGCGGAGTCTGCCGGGACGTGTGGCAGGAACCGGTACAGCAGGGGCAGGCTGAGCAGACCGCCCAGCGCCGCCCACATGGCGAAGGATTCGAGACGGGTACCGCCGCCGATGGCAGCGATCAGCGAGCCGCCGACACCCATCACGGCAATCGAAATCATGCCGATCGTGGCGGAGACCAGACCTTTGCTGTCATCGCTGGAAAACAGCGCGAGCCGGTACAGTGCAGCGTTGCTCATGCCCAGCCCCACGGCGTACAGCGCAAGGCCAGTCATCAACCCTGCAAGGGACAGGCTGGACAGTGCGGTGGCGATCAGGGTCAGCAGACCCAGGCAGAACGGCCAAAGTGCCAGACGAATCAGTTGCGGCAGTTCCCGTGACGCGAGCAGTCTGTCGAGGATCAGATTGCCGACGATGACCGCCGAAAAAACCGGAATCTGCCATAGCGCATATTCGCGAGTAGTCAGGCCGAGCGACTGGACGAGCAGCAGCGGCGACAGTCCGATCCAGGCAATCAGCGGCAGGCTCATCAGCCCCAGGGCAAGACAGATGCCGACGAAGCGGTGATTGCGCAGCAGTAACAGGTAGCGGCTGCTGATCTGGCGAAAGGAGAAGGGGATCGGCGCTTGCTGACCGCCATCGTGGCGCACAACGCCGATCGTCTCCGGCATACAGGCATACAGTCCGATCCAGGTCAGTGTCGCGATCAGGCCCAGACCGAGGAACAGCTCGCGCCAGCTCAACCATTCCAGCAACAGACTGCCAAGCAGCGGACCGAGCAGAGGTGAAAGCAACGCGACATTGCTCAGCAGCGCCATCAGACGCACCGCATCAGCTTCGCAGAAAACTTCCTGCAGCGCGGGGTAGCTGACTGCCACGACAAACCCCAAACCCATGCCTTGCATCAGTCGCAGGGCGTTGAACACTTCGATGCCGGGCGTGGCGACAGCCGCCGCACAGGTCACGCCGAACAGCGCGCAACCGCCGAGTAATAGCGGGCGCCGACCAAACCGGTCGGACAGAGGCCCGATCAGCCATTGCAGGCAGACGCCGCCGATCAGATACAGATTGAACGCGTTGGGGATGTGAGCCGCATCGGCTTCCAGATCCCGGGTGACGGTCAGCATGGCCGGCATGACCATGTCACTGGCCATGTAGGTCAGCCATTCGAACAGCGTGATGGCGAGACAGAAACCGAGCGCCTGGAGTGACGGGAGGGGGATGAGAGTTCTTTGCATGCGCTTTCACGATCGTCGAGAGGGAGCGCAAAGGGTAGGGAGGAGCAGGGAATGTTCCTACGCCATTGGTGTGACGGTCTATGACGCGGTTATGCGTGATGTTGCGGAGGGCGTCATTCCCGCTTAAACAGGCGAAATCCCCTACATCAGAAATCGCCGATCCATAAAAAAAGCCCACATTCCTGTGGGCAATTTTCCTGACGCTAAAATCCGTTGTTGCATTTGAACGGATGGACGCTGGCATCCTTTCCGCGAGATGACTTAACGATGGTAGTAATAGCCAGGGCCAGGCGCGTAGTGGCGATGATCGCCATGCCAGCCGCCGTGGGGAAAGATGATGCAGCCGCTCAGGGTAAGCAGTGCAAGGACAGGAATCAGCCAGGTGATTCGACGCAGCATTTCAAAGATCCTCATGGTTGACGCCGTTTGAAGCCAAAGCTCTTCATCGGCTGTAACATGAGACCCCGTTTACCGCGGCGCATCCCCGTCAAACGGTATGCGCATGGCATCAACGCCGATACAAACCCGATACATTCCAACGGTTCAGGAACCTGTAATGACCCATAAGCAACGCTTGATATATTCGATTCTGATCGCCGTCGCCGTACTGCTGATCATGCTCGGCCTGTCCTGGCTGCAAAACGCCGGCAAGCTCAGCGAGCAAACCTTCCAGTACATCGCCATCGGCGTGGCAGTGGTGGTCGTGGTGATCAACGGCGTGATGCGCCGCAAGGTCAAGCCCTGACGGCGTCGGCCGCGCGCCTCAATCGTGGTTGAGCACGGCCGCAGCCTGGGGATGGAGACTGTAGCTCTTGTCGTCGTTGAACGTGATCACGCCTTCGGCGCACAGGCGCTTGAGCACTTCGCGAACGCTGAGGAAGGACAAGGGAATGTCCAGATCCAGCAACTGGCTGTGAACGCCACGCACACCCAGACGACGATCGTCTTCGGCGGCGACCAGCAGGGTGTCGATGACTTTGAGGCGAATCAGACTGGTGCGCAGGCCAAAGCTTTTTAGCAGCAAGCGGATGCGTTCATTGCCGTGACGCTCGATCCGTTGCCCGAATACGTCGACGTGCGAACCCATGGGCGCTCCTTGTAGGGTCTGGCTACCTTCCGATGGTAGGGGTGGGTTGTACATGCGAATACTCCTTTCAGAGCCTGATCAGGAAAGGTTTTTTGTGCTCTCTCTAAACAAGACGTTTCAGCCCGACAAATCATGAAGCGAAAAATGTAGAAAATTTGTCGTCGTTTCGTCTTTTCCCCGTGATGGCGGCACGATACGGGTGGGTGACCCACTAAATTTTTTTTCCACGGCTTCGTTTTCTGGACAGGCTCATTGCGCGTGACGCGTGGGTGATTTCAGAGCGAGCCGGGCCCGACGTGTTCACGGTGGCGGGCGGTTCGCTCTTCGGCATATCGATCAGGAGCGAGCGTGACTATTTCCAGGCAATTCACCGGACTGACCCTTGCCGGCCTGTTTCTCGGGCTGAGTCTGTCGGCGCAGGCGTTCAGCCCGTCCGTTCAGACCGGCGCGGATATCCGTCGCACAGGCTTTGGGGTACCGCACATTCGCGCGGAAAACGAACGAGGCCTCGGATTCGGCATCGGTTACGCCTATGCGCAGGACAACCTGTGCCTGCTGGCCAACGAAATCGTGACAGTCAATGGCGAGCGGTCGCGGTACTTCGGGCCGGAGCAATTGACGGTCGAAGAACGCGAGAACCGCATCAGCGATGTGTTCTTCCAGTGGCTCAACACCCCGCAGGCGGTGAATGCCTTCTGGCAGGCGCAGCCGGCCGAGGTGCGTGACCTGGTGGAAGGTTATGCCGCCGGCTACAACCGTTACCTGGCCGAGCGCCGTCAGCAGGGACTGCCGCAACAGTGCCAGGGTGAATGGGTGCGCGATATCGCCGCCGAAGACCTGGTGAAGCTGACCCGTCGACTGTTGGTCGAGGGCGGTGTCGGTCAGTTCGCCGAAGCGCTGGCGGGTGCGACGCCGCCGCAGGTCACTGCGCAAATTGAAAACGATGCGCGGGACTACCAACTGGCGGACACACGCCTGCAACGCTTCGCACTCGACCGTGGCAGCAACGCGGTGGCGGTGGGCAGTGAGCGCTCGTTCAATGGTCGCGGCATGCTGTTGGCCAACCCGCATTTTCCGTGGGTCGGCGGCATGCGCTTCTATCAGATGCACCTGACCATTCCGGGCAAGCTCGATGTGATGGGCGCGGCGCTGCCGGGTCTGCCGATGATCAACATCGGTTTCAACCAGCACCTGGCCTGGACCCACACCGTCGACTCGTCCAAGCATTTCACCCTGTATCGCCTGCAACTCGATCCGAAGGATCCGACCCGTTACCTGCTCGACGGCCAGTCGTTGCCGATGAACAAGCAGACCGTCACGGTGCAGGTCAAACAGGCGGACGGCCAGGTCGTGCCGGTTTCCCGTGACGTCTACAGCTCACAGTTCGGCCCGATCGTGCAGTGGCCCGGCAAGCTCGACTGGAACAATCAGTTCGCCTATAGCCTGCGCGATGCCAACCTCGACAATGACCGGGTGCTGAAGCAGTGGTACGCCATGAACCGCGCCGGCAATCTCAAGGATCTGCAGGATTCGGTGCACACGGTCCAGGGCATCCCGTGGGTCAACACCCTGGCGGTGGATGACAAGGGCCAGACGCTGTACATGAACCTGTCAGTGGTGCCGAACGTCAGTACCGACAAACTGGCCAGGTGCAGCGACCCGCGCGCCGGTCTGAAAATGATCGTGCTCGACGGTTCCAACAGCGCTTGCGCCTGGGACAATGATCCGCAAGCCGCACAGAAGGGCATCTACGCCTCCAGCCAACTGCCGCAGCTGTTGCGCAAGGACTTCGTCCAGCACTCCAACGATTCGGCCTGGCTGGCCAACCCGGCGCAACCGCTGACCGGCTTCTCGCCGCTGATCAGCCAGGATGGCCAGCCGCTGGGCCTGCGCTCGCGCTTTGCGCTGGACCGACTGGCAACCCTGAGCAAAAAAGGCCCGGTGTCAGTACAGGACCTGCAACACATGGTGATGGACGATCAGGTGTTCCTGGCAACGCAGGTGGTGCCGGATCTGTTGAAGTTCTGTGCTAACCAGTCTGTTGCAGCGTTGAAAACGGTGTGCAGCAGCCTGAAAGCGTGGGACGGCCGGGCGAATCTGGAGTCGGGCGTTGGCCTGGTGCATTTCCAGAGCATCATGCAAGCGATGCAGGAATCGCCGCAGGCCTGGCGCGTGGCATTCGATCCGAAGGATGCGCAACACACACCGCGCGGGCTGGCTATTGAAAAGCCGGAAGTGGCCAAGGCACTGCGCGAGGCCATGCTGGCGTCGGCCGAAATTGCCGCCAAAATGGGCCTGACCGAGAAAACCCGTTGGGGTGATGTGCAGGTGGTCAGCAGTGGCGGCCAGCAAACGCCGATTCACGGTGGCCCGGGTACGCTGGGCATCTACAACGCTATCCAGAGCGTGCCCCGTGAAGATGGCAAGCTGGAGGTGGTCAGCGGCACCAGTTACCTGCAAGTCGTCACGTTCGACGACAAGGGGCCGCATGCTCAGGGCCTGCTGGCGTTCTCGCTGTCCAGCGATCCGGCGTCGAAGTATTCCCGCGACCAGACCGAGGCGTTCTCGAAGAAACAATGGAGCGTGTTGCCGTTCACCGAGCAGCAGATCAAGGCTGATCCGCAGTATCAGGTGCAGACCGTACGCGATGATCTGGAAAAAACGGGGAAAGTGGCGGCGCAGTAATCAGCTGTTCAACCCGTCTACAACCGCTAAAGCAGAAGGCCGCTCCCTCACGGGAACGGCCTTCAGTTTTTTGGCGGCTGTTGCGGCATCGGATTGATGACCGGGTTGCCGTCCTTGTTGCGGGTCAGGAAGACCGGCAAGACTTTGGGCAGGGTACTGGCGAAGCTGTTCAGTTCCTTGATGTTGTAGATCCCGCCAATCCGGATCGAGCCGGTCGAGTTGTCGGCGAGCATCAGGGGTTTGTCCAGATAGCGGTTGATCTGCGGCAACGCTTCGTTCAGCGACAGGTTGTCGAGCACCAGCCTGCCGCTGCGCCAGGCCAGCGAATGGTCGTTGGCGTAGGTCTGACTGATTTGCGGCATGTCGTCGCCGTGCTTGTAGCGAGCCTGCATCGAGGGGCCCAGGCGCAAGCCGTCGCCGCTCAGGCGGGCGTTGCTGGTGACCAGCACGGAGCCCTCAATCAGGTTCACCTTGACCTGGTCCTCATACATCCAGACGTTGAAGCGCGTGCCGGTGACGCGAATCCTGCCTTCGGCCGCCCTGACGATGAAGGGGTGGCCAAGGTCATGGCTGACTTCGAAGAACGCCTCACCCTTTTTCAGCGTGACGCGACGCTCGTCCTTGTAATTGCTGTAGGTCAGCTCGGTGTTGAGGTTCAGCTCGACCTGACTGCCATCGCCCAGCGTGACATGGCGGACATTGTCGGTCGCTGCAAAATGCTGATAGCTGTTGGGGAGCCAGCCGAGGTTCCATCCGGCCCAGGCGGCCAGCGGCAATGCCAGGGCACAGACCGAAGCCGCCACTGCGTACCGGCGCCATGAGCTGGCGGGTTGGCGAATCGGCACGACCGGCGCGGGTTCCGGGCGCGGCAAGTGCTCAGCCACCTCCCAGATTTCCAGCATGGCCTCATACTCGAACGCGTGAAGCGGGTGCGCATCACGCCATTGTTCGAACGCCTGGCGCTCTTCAGCAGTGCAGTCGACGGCATGCAGACGCATGCACCAATGCGCGGCGGCATCGGTGATCGCATCGTATTCGGCTTCCGAGAGGGTGTTCTGGGTCATTGACTCATCCTGATTTCCCGCATTCTAACCTTTGGGGGAAGGTGCCGAGAACATCCGTCATGGCATTTACCCATCAAACTTTGAACTTTTTTTCCCCAAAACGCCCCAAAAACCAGGACGTCCTGTGAACGCTATCCCCCAAATGGAGTGAAAAAATGATCAAAAGAACCTTGGCCGCTTTCGTCGCAACCGCCAGTCTCCTGAGCGCCGGCGTGGCGCTGGCCGACCGCCCGGGCGCTGGATGGATCACTATCGAAAAGGCCATCGAAATCGTTAAAACCAAGGCCGGTTATGTCGAGGTCTACGAGATCGAGGCCGACAACAACGGCTACTGGAAAGGAGAAGGGCGCAAGGCCGATGGCGTGGTGTACGAATTCCGAATCGATGGGGCTTCGGGCAATGTGCTGCGGGATCAGAAGGACTGATTCGGCTTCCAAAGGCATTAAATGCGCAGGTGTTGCACCTGCGCTTTTTTTTCGTCTGCTTCAGGGCGATTGCATGGGGTCGAGTTGCCGCCCGATTTCGCAGATCAGCCGGGTGACGGAGTCGGCATTGCGCAGGATCACCTTGATGCGAACGTCGGGATTTTGTCGATCAAGGAAGGCGTTGCGCGCTTCAAGAAGGTTTTTGGCGCCGGTCAGTTGCAGGACTTCATCGTAGATCAGTTGCATGTCCGCAATCTTGTCGATCCCCATCCAGGTTTTGAGGGTGGTGTTCCATTCGGCAAACAGTTGCTCTCGTGGCGTACGCAGTGACAAGGCAGAGCTCTGATCGAACTCCAGATCCTCGTACAACCTCAAGCCATCCGGAGTGAGGGTCGATATCAGGTCACAGAACGGCTCACGTGCACGCAATGTTGCGATATCCATCGTCTTGCTGAATTGATGGGAAAACTCGTGAATCAAGGTGGATGCCTGGGCATGCCCGTCGACATCGAATGGCACCTGCATAAAAGGTTTGAATGCATCCAGTTGCTGGTCGAAAAAGTGTTCGGTGAAGTGCACCAATCGCTTCTGGTCGCCATCCAGGACAAACGCGATCACATCGGGCAGATACTTGTTGGAACCGACGACGAAGCGCTCTGTTTCCAACAACTCATCAGCGGGGTCCACCAGGGCTTTGCAGATGGGGATGATGGCGGTGCCGATTTTTTTAAGCATTTCGGCGGTAATCTTCGGCGCATCAAAAAAGCCTTCGAGAAAAAGGCTGACCCGGGGGTTGGCTATACCCTTGGTGAGCGGAACCAGATTATGCAGGCAATAAAAGGCATAGCGTCGGGCGAGGTCGATTGCATGCACCAACTCCTGGGCTTTTTGCGGGTATTTGAGGCGAATCTCATTCATACCGTGGGCTTCGATGTTCAACATGTTGCGGCGCAAGCGGGTAATGGTCGTGCGTTCGGCGAGTTTCCTGATGGCCTGGCCGTAGTGAACGGTCTGACCAGGTGAAATGATGACCTGGCGTGATTCGCTGATCTGGATCATCGGGCCGGATTGATCCGGGCTGCGCAGTTGCCAGGCTTCACCCTTCTGAACGACCGGGTAGACCTTGCCTTCAATCACGGCGTAATGGCGGTTGTTCGACACATCCCGGTAGGTGCCCAGCCTGGGGCTGAAGACGAGATCCTCCAGCGCAACCTCCCTCGCCTCGAAAGGACCCAGCTGCGTGCGTCGAGGCGAAGTGGGTTCGATGTCGGCCCTATCCGGCGTGATTGTTTCTTCCATGTTTTTCGCCATGGTTTCGGCTGCGTCTGTGCTTTGCTGCTCGACGGCATCACTGGCGATGGAGGTTTCGGCCGACATCTGCGGCAAAAGCCCCATCATCACCATTTGCGCGGCCCCTCCGATAAAAGACCGCAGCGCGCGTTTCCAGTGGTGATCCTGCAGTGCTTCGGCCGAGTCCTTGAACTCGTCGTACGCTTTCCAGAGAAAGGGGATGACGGCAAGCTTGCCCGGCAGCAAACCGGGAACCTGTTTGATTTCATCGCTGAGCAGAACTTTTGCTGTCTCCCAGTCAGTCTGCGCTTCGCTCTGTTTCTGGGTCCCCAGCAGTTGGGTGAGCAACTTGAGATTGTCGGTGTACAGGTACTCCAGCAGGTTGCCGGTGATTGCTCGCAAGTCCAGGCTCATTTCACTGGTCTGACCCAGTGTGGATTCCAGCAGGCTGCGAAACAGCGCGCGCTCGGCTTCTGGCAGGCGGCGCAGCAAGAGGTTCTGCAAATGTCCGGGGATGTTCAACGCCGCTATCAGCGATTTTTCGTCATCGAATTCGTGAAAGACCTGTTCGTCATAGGGGGCGTAGAGCACCAGTGGCTCTCTGTTTTCGCCGCCGGCCGTGAACACATGCATTCCGGGAACGATGACCGCTGGCGTGCCTTCGGTCTTGATCAGCGAAAGCGGGCAGGCAATGGCCGGCACCTCTGCGGCGGCCCGGGCAATACCGTCGGGCATGTCCAGCACCTGACGTACGTAATCGAAGGCGGTGTCACACAGCCGTTGCTGCAGTTTCAGGGCATGGGCCTGTTGCATCAGTTGCCAGGGCAACTGACGTAAAAAGCGCTGCTTGCGCTCACGACCTTCGGCCGTGTCGATCGACAGTGAACCGGCCACTTTTGCGCTGAAGCTTGTCGGTATCGCCAGTGAAAGCAGCAATTGCGTCACCGCTCCCTGATCCAGCCCGGCCGGCATCGTCTGCCGGTTTTTCGATGACACCCGAAAGCCCGTTCCCTGGGCGACGTTGATGTGGTTCAGGGCGAATTCCACCAGCGTCTGCGGGGGGCCGGCCAACGCCAGGTGAGGGGTGATTTCCATTTCGCGCGGATCGAGCCGATGCCCCGGAAAGCGCTGGCCGAGCAAGGTCGCGAGCGTCTGTTCGACGTGGCTGACCAAAGTCGGCACGCCCGTCAGGTAATCCTGATCGTTCGAAACACTCTGGTACCACTGTTCCAGCAATTCAACGTGCCTTTTCTGTTCCATTACCGGCGCCATTCCCAGCCAGGCGGGCAATGTCTGTGCGGTGGCGATGGCTTGCGCATGGCTGGCTGCCAGAGGCAGGTTGGTGTTGATCGTCGTCCCGCGCAGTTGTTCCAGAGCCCTTTCCAGGCGGGTCTGGTCCGTGATCCGTGAGCGCACCTGTTCGCATCGATCCAGGTAATGCTCGATGCTCGACTCCATGCGATCAAGCAGCACGTTGCCGCCAATGAAAAGCAGCGGCCCCAGGGTATATCGCTGATGGGCCTGGAACTGTGATGCAAGGATGTTTTCCAGCAAAGAAAGGCGTTGTGTACCGTCGAGGAGTCGCCGGTTCAACTGCCTGCGGACACTGGCCACGCTGTCGAAAACTTCCAGCCCCTGTGAAGGCGTCCATAGCACTGCAAACCCCGAGTGTTGTTCGTCGAGGCCTCCACGTTCGGTTAACAGGATGCAATGTGCCAGGCGCACCAGATGGCGTTCACCGGGACTTTCGAGTGTGAGCGAATAGGCATCCGGGCGGAAACCGTTGAGCGCCTCACGCTGCATGCGGGTGGGGCGATCGGCGCTGATCACGGTATTGACGATCGCTTCAGCCCAGGCCGGCAGGGTTGCATTCAATCGGCGGAGCCTGGCCTCACCGTTAATGCCGACAAACCAGGCGTGTGCCAGATCCGGCTTCATGGTTTCCAGCCAGTAACGCTGGATGGCCCGATTCTTCATGGGTTGACTGGCAAGCCGGTTGACCAGCGGACCCTCAACCGAACGGAAGGTCTTCACCGCCGCAAGGGCCTTCTCCGCGAGCACAGCAGAGGGTTGCCGGTCGCCGGCGATCACCGGGTGTGTGCTCCAGCGTCCCCTCGTGTCCAGCTGCAACAACCGTTCATGGATCATCGAGCGGATATCCAGACTTTTGTCGAACAGCGCGTGAAGGTTCACGGCACCGTCGCTGTGTCGAAACACCTGCAACGCGTATTCGATGTTCTGTCGTTGCTTGGTGATGATCGATTCGAACAGGATTTTGAAGATTTCCCCGACGATCCGTTCTCCCGATACCTTGGGTTGATCGAAACCGAGAAAGCGATTTTGCTCATCCAGGTTCAACAATCCGAAGAGCTCGTCTTCGTGACCCCTGGCGAGAAATTTGTCCTGCAGCGTCTGCTTGAGATCTTCGTAATCCTCGAGCAATTGCAGGCCTTGGGCGGGCGTATAAAGAAACGCGTGAGGTTCGCTGATCATCAGCGAACCCGCCAGTTCCACGTAATTGGCGGCGTGTTCCCACAGCCGTACGCTTTCCACCACAGGAAAACGGACGGCGGACGAAACCGGATCTATCAGTTGATGCACGGTGTTGAACTGCTCGCGATCGAGGATCCCGGCTTCGCGCTTGAGCATCCATTCGCAGCGTGCCTGGTCTTCCAGCACTTGAGCGAAGAAGACACGCCGGGTGGTGCCAACGGCGGAGGGGGCGTCCCAGAAACCTTCCAGTTCGCGAAACAGCAGCACCGGCAACCGCCCCGAAGTGTTCTTGACGACATCCTCCCAGACAGCCTGATCGTCAATTGCCGGTTTTCTGCCCGGATTGGAAAACGCCGGTTGCCGGCCCGCCGGCCAGTGCTGATGTCGGTAATACGCCAGTACTGCCTCACTCAGGCTCATGGATTCGGGCCAGTGCCTGTCGGTCAATTCCATGGGGCGGGCGCTGTCACTGGCAAGCGGACGGAATCTGACGCGTGTATTTTTTTGCCGCAATGTCCCGAAATGTGGCTTGAGCGCGTTATCCAGTATCGCCTCCAGCATGTCCGTGAGCGTGGCGATGGCTTGCAGTTCGGCGCACAGGGCTTCGGTGTTCAATGCCTGTCCTTGCTCGAGGCTTGCACGCTGTTCTTCGAATATATCCCCGTCGATAATGCTGAAGGTCACTGAAACGGGCCCGGCGTCGAGTAGTCGCTTGCGTTGGGGCTCGGCCAGAAATGCCAAAAGAGGGTCCTGCTCATCGGCGTCGTTGAGGCGTTGTTCGAGTTGCACCTTCAGGGATTGCCGACTGTGATGTTTTCTGATGCCGTCATACGGGGTGTAGAGAATCAGACCCTTGTCATCCGGCATCTCCCCGAGAACAAAGGCGCCGGGCAGCGGCAGGGGAATCTGGTTGCCGACGTTCAGCAATACGCGTTCGGCACGCAGGGGGGGAGTCTGCTGTCCGCGCAAGGTGGCCGACGCCAGCCGGGCATGGGCGAGCCAGCGAAAATCCTTTTCGCGCAGGCCGTGTGCCTTGCCCAGTTCGGGCCAGAGTCCCGGTGAATCAATGGCTTCGGGGAATAACAAGGGAGGTGTTGGGGCTGACATCGTGGAGTCTCGCTGAGGGCGTTTGCACGCGCTGATGGTTTGAGGCTCAAGATTAAGAATCGGCCGGGATCGGCAGGTGGTACATGGATATTGCGCCAGGTGCGATCCGCATCACGGGGTTGACAGGCTACCGGCTGCATGTGGTTAATCCGGTTGCGGGTTGTTCGTTCGCTGTTGTTCCCTCCAATAATTACTCTGGAGCTTCAGATGTCTGCGCCACACGATCATGCGATCTCGTCCTCGGTGTCTCTGGACGAGCTGATTCAACTGCTGGAAACGATTTTCACCCGTCACGGCACCTCGGCCGAAGTCGCCAGAACCCTGGCCACCAATTGCGCCAATGCCGAGCGGGACGGTGCGCACAGTCACGGCGTATTCCGGATTCCCGGTTATGTCTCGACGCTCAACAGTGGCTGGGTCAACGGCAAGGCCGTGCCGAAAGTCGAGGACGTGGCTTCAGGGTTTGTCAGTGTCGATGCCGGCAACGGTTTTGCCCAGCCTGCGCTGGCGGCGGCGCGTCCACTGTTGGTGGAGAAGGCCCGCAGCGCCGGGATTGCGGTGTTGGCGATCCGAAATTCCCATCACTTTGCCGCACTGTGGCCGGACGTCGAGCCGTTCGCCGACGAAGGCCTGGTAGCGCTGAGCGTGGTCAACAGCATGACCTGCGTGGTGCCGCACGGCGCCGACCGGCCATTGTTTGGCACCAACCCGATCGCCTTCGCCGCGCCACGGGCCGACGGTGCGCCGATCGTGTTCGACCTGGCCACCAGCGCCATCGCTCATGGCGACGTGCAGATCGCCGCGCGCAAGGGCGAAAAACTGCCGGCAGGCATGGGCGTCGACAGTCTCGGCCAGCCGACCTGCGACCCGAAAGCGATTCTGGAAGGCGGCGCATTGCTGCCGTTTGGCGGGCACAAAGGCTCGGCGCTGTCGATGATGGTGGAGCTGCTCGCCGCCGCGCTGACTGGCGGCAATTTCTCGTTCGAATTCGACTGGAAAAACCATCCGGGGGCCAAGACACCGTGGACCGGTCAGCTGCTGATCGTGATCGACCCGAGCAAGACCGCCGGGCAAAGCTTTGCCGAACGCAGTCAGGAACTCGTGCGGCAGATGCACGGGGTAGGGCTCAAGCGCTTGCCGGGGGATCGGCGGCATTTGCAGCGGGCCAAGTCATTGGCCAAAGGGATCGAACTGGATCAACTGACCCTGTCGCAGCTGCGTGAACTGGCCGGCGAATGAGTGTTTGCCGGGCATGAAAAAGGCGAGCCCGAGGGACTCGCCTTTTTTGTTCGCGCTCAGCGGCGACCGAGCAGCAATCCGACCACCAGACCGAACCCGGCGGATATCGCCACGGTCTGCCACGGGTGCCCGCCGATGTAGCTCTCGGTGGCGTCCACCGCCGGTTTGGTGCGGTCACGCACGCTGGTGACCGAATCCAGCGCCTGCTGCAATTTCTGGGCGATTTGCCCGCGCAGGGTCTCCGCTTCCTCGCCGACCAGCGAGGCACTGCTTTTGAGCAGTTTTTCCGACTCTTCGATCAGCGCCTGAAGTTCGCTGAAGGCCTGGTCCTTGATTTGGTCTTCGGCGGCTTGAACGGCGGTTTTCCGGGCCATTGGGTGACTCCTTGCAGGTGAATGGACAGTGAACAATGGAGTGTGGCGCGCCTTGAAAAGTTGCAGCGATTTTCCATCCGGAGCAAAAACCAGCGTCAGAGGTTTCCGTCCAGCGTGTAAGATGTCGCCATTTCATGCAGCAGGTAATTCCCGATGAGTTTCAATCTCGCCGACAAATCCCTCGCAGAGCGCGCCGCGCTGGAAGACGAGAAATCCCGACTGTTCGAACTCTGGCAGAACAATCTGGGCAAAGCCAAGGGTGAAGCCGCACGATTGTTTGGCGAGCGCTCCAAGCGCAAGGGTAAATGGGCCGAATTCGTGCGCGCCGAACTGGACGGCATGTCGCCGCCGGAGTTCGCCAACATGGTGCGCAGTGAAGTCAATCGCCTGATGGCGGCCAACAAGTAATCATTCGGTTCTGAAACTGGCGCCTATCGCTTCGCGCACCGTCAGTACCACCGGATCGATCTGGGTGCTGGTGCGCCAGCCCAGTTCGATCGGGTAACGCGGCAGCGCCAGCGGGCAGGGCAGCAGCGCCAGCCCGCTCATTGAAGCAATGGCCTGCGCGGCGTGGGTCGGGATGGTCGCCACCGCTTCGCTGCCCTTGAGCAGGTGTGGCAACGCCGCGAAATGCGTGGTCGAGGCGCAGACCCGGCGAGTCCTGCCCAGCGCCGCCAGCCCTTCATCGGTGATCCCGATAAAACCGCCCGACGACACCAGCAGGTGCTCGCGAGTGACAAACTCCTCCAGATCGATCTGCTGCTGGCCTGGCGCCAGGCTCGCCGGATCCACCAGACACGCATAACCCCCTTCACCCAACACCTGACGGCTGAGCAGCCGTTCGGCGAACCCGCCGGCGGTGATCGCCAGATCGATGCTGCGCTCCATCAGCGCCCGGGCGACGATCTGACTGTGGGTCTGGCGAAAGATCAGCCGCAGTTTCGGCGCGCGGCGGGCGATTTCCTCGATCAGCAGCCGCCCGTAAGCGATCTCGAAGTCGTCCGAGAGGCCCACAGTGACCGAGCGTCCGTCGTAGTGATTGGCAGTCGGGTCGACCATGGCCAGGCTTTGCCGACATTTGTTCAGCGCATCGCTGACCACCGGTTTCAACTGGTTGGCCTTGAGCGTCGGGGCCAAACCCCGTCCGGTACGCACGAACAATTGATCGCCATACACCTCGCGCAACCGGCGCAAGGCTGCGCTGACTGCCGACTGAGTCACGCCCAGACGCAACGCCGCGCGGCTGGCACTGGACTCTTCATGCAGCGCTTCGAAGACTTTCAGCAGGTTGAGGTCAACGGTTGCGATATTCATCTGGCTCATATCATTCAGCAGTGGATCGGTCTTTATTCATGATCCCGTGGCGTCGGAGAATCAGCAACACCTGAACTTCACGGAGTGACCGCCATGCCCAAATCAATCGTTGCCGCCCTGCAGATCGGCGCCTTGCCCGGTGGCAAGGCTGAAACCCTGGAACAGATCCTGAGCTGGGAAACCGCGATCATCGAATCCGGCGCCGCGCTGGTGGTAATGCCCGAAGCCTTGCTCGGTGGTTACCCGAAAGGCGAGGGCTTCGGCACGCAGCTGGGTTATCGCTTGCCGGAAGGCCGCGAGGCCTACGCCCGTTACTTCGCCAACGCTATCGACGTGCCGGGGGCGGAAACCGAAGCGCTGGCCGGTCTGTCGGCACGTACCGGGGCCAATCTGGTGATCGGCGTGATCGAACGGGCCGGCAGCACTTTGCATTGCACCGCGCTGTATTTCGACCCGCAGGCCGGCCTAGTGGCCAAGCACCGCAAGTTGATGCCGACCGGCACCGAGCGGCTGATCTGGGGCAAGGGCGACGGTTCAACGTTGCCGGTGCTCGACACGCAGGTCGGCAAGCTCGGCGCAGTGATCTGCTGGGAAAACATGATGCCGCTGCTGCGCACGGCGATGTACGCCAAGGGCATTGAAGTGTGGTGTGCGCCGACTGTGGATGAGCGCGAGATGTGGCAGGTCAGCATGCGTCACATCGCCCATGAAGGGCGCTGCTTCGTGGTCAGCGCCTGTCAGGTCCAGGCCTCGCCGAATGATCTGGGCGTGGAAATTGACAACTGGCCGGGAGATCGACCGCTGATCGCCGGCGGCAGCGTGATCGTCGGGCCGATGGGCGACGTATTGGCCGGGCCGTTGCGCGGCGAGGCCGGCTTGCTCACCGCCGAGATCGACACCGCCGAACTGGTGCGTGCCCGCTATGACTACGACGTGGTCGGCCACTATGCGCGACCGGATGTGTTCGAGTTGAGCGTTGACGAGCGGGCCAAGCCAGGCGTGCGTTTCACGGTTTGATGGTTTGTCGGCGCCGCCATTCTTCGCGGGTGATTTCCCAGATTTCCCGTGGGAAGCGGCCGCCGACGAAGTCGTCCTCATCGGTGCGAATCAAACGCATGCCGCTGCGCTCCGAGAGCTTTCGCGAGCCAAGGTTCGGTGCGGCTTTCGGTACGCGCATCAACGGTTGATCGAGGGTTTCGAACCAGTACCGGGTCACGGCTTCGCTGGCTTCGGTCATCAGGCCCTGGCCCTGCCAGGTCGGGGCGAGCCAGAACCCACGGTGGTTGTCCGGCTCGTCCATCAGGCTGATGTTGCCGATCAATTGTTCCGGCGCCGATTTGAGGCGAATCGTCCAGTGCCACTCTTTGCCTGCCGCAATGGAAGGCAGCGCAATGTCACGCAGATAGGTGAGGGCGCCGTCGTCCGGATACGGCCAGGGCACGAAAACGTTCAGATACCGCACCACTTCCCAGTGGGGAAATTGCTGCTGTATAGCCTCGGCATCCGCCAGTTCAAGCGGACGCAAAATCAGCCGTTCGGTGTACAGCGTGGGCGTGTCTTGCATAAACCACGACTTCCATGTTCTGACAGTGGGCCGTGCAGACTACCGCATCTTTACCAGGTTGCGGCACTTGCCCTGGGCAGACTGAGCTTGCCGGTATCGACAAAGCGCATCGTGCCAAACAACCCGCCCGCCAGTTTGCCGCGCAGTACATAGGGCAGGTTGTCGAGGGTTTGCGTCTGGCTCAGGCCCAATGTCTGGCGCAGCACCGAGAACGCGGAAATGCTCACCGGGACGCTGACGATGGTTTCGGAGAACCGTGGGATCGAGCCGGTCTGATCGCTCACACCCGACGCCAGCGAATGGCCGTTGACCTCCAGATCCAGCGCGATGCCGTTGTAGTCGATGGGCGTTTCGTTGGGGTTCTGCACGCGCAGCTTGATCGCGAAGCGCACTTCCAGATCCTGGCTCGGCAGCGGTTCGAGGCCGACCACGTTGATGTTCACCGGGTCGCGGTTGGGGAACAGCGCGCAGGCGCTGAGGGAGAGCAGAAGCAGGGACAGGATGACGGCTTGGATACGGCGCATTGATGCTCTCTCATTGAAAAAGGGCTGAACCGTCGCCGGTATCAGCCCTTTTTTCATCGAGCGGACAGGATCAACGGTTCAACTGTGCGACAGCGGCCTTGGTTGCGGGTTCAGCTTTGGTCGGCAGGTCGGGGTTTTCCATGACCTGAAGGATAGAGGCTTCCGGGTCGAAGTCATCTTCTTCCAGTTCGATGAATTCTTCCGGCAGGAAGATATTCAGCACGATGGCGCACAGCGCACCGACGGTGATCGGCGATTCGAAGATGTTGCGCAGCGCCTGCGGCAGTTCACGCAGCACTTCCGGCACGGCGGCGATGCCCAGGCCCATGCCCACGGAAATCGCCACGATGAGCATGTTGCGCCGATGCAGGCCGGCCTCGGCGAGGATCTTGATCCCGGCGACGGCCACGGTGCCGAACATCACCAGCTCTGCGCCGCCGAGTACCGGTTTCGGCATCAGTTGCAGCACCGCGCCGATCATCGGGAACAGCCCCAGCAGCACCAGCAGGCCGGCGATGAAGAACGCCACGTAGCGGCTGGCCACGCCGGTGAGCTGTATCACCCCGTTGTTCTGGGCGAAAGTCACCATCGGCATGCTGTTGAACACGGCGGCCATGGCCGAGTTGAGACCATCGGCGAGCAGCCCGGACTTGATCCGGCGGATGTACAGCGGGCCTTTCACCGGTTGCCGGGAAATCATCGAGTTGGCGGTCAGGTCACCGGCAGCCTCCAGCGGCGACACCAGGAAAATCACCGCTACCGGCACGAACGCCACCCAATCAAAGTTGAAACCGTATTTGAACGGCACCGGCACGCTGACCACCGGCACTTCGGGCAGGTTGGCGAAATCAACGGTGCCCATCAGCCACGCCACCACGTAGCCGAGGGTCAGGCCGATGACAATCGCCCCCAGGCGCAGGAACGGCACGTCAACCCGGTTCAACACCACAATGGTGCCCAGCACCAGCGCCGCCAGGAACACATGGCTGGCCGCGCCCAGATCCGCCGCGCCGAAGCCGCCGGCAATGTCGGTCATCGCCACTTTGATCAGCGACAGGCCCATCAGGGTGATGATGGTGCCGGTCACCACCGGGGTGATCAGCATGCGCAACTTGCCGATGAACTGGCTCAACACCACTTCGATGAAAGCAGCGAAGAAGCACACGCCGAAGATCGTCGAGAGGATTTCATCGGTGCCGCCGCCCCGGGCCTTGACCATGAAGCCGGCGCTGAGAATCACGCTGATAAAGGAAAAACTGGTGCCTTGCAGGCACAGCAGCCCGGAACCGACCGGGCCGAAGCGCTTGGCCTGAACGAAGGTGCCGAGACCCGAGACGAACAGCGCCATGCTGATCAGGTACGGAATTTCGCTTTGCAGGCCGAGGGCGCCGCCCATGATCAGGGTCGGGGTGATGATGCCGACGAAGCTGGCCAGCACGTGTTGCAGGGCGGCAAACACCGTTGCGGTGAAGTGCGGACGGTCGTTGAGGCCGTAGATCAGATCGTTGTTGCGCGGGGCTTTTTCAGAGACGGTCATGGTGGTTTGCGTGCCGCAATGCGGGGCCGGGTCGGAAAATGGGTGCGCAGGATGCCGTAAGCGAGGGGCGAGGGCAACGCATTAAAACTGCCCAAAAGGTCAGGTTCGACCAAAGGCTGACAGCAGATCTTCTTCAAAAGCCTTCTGTGCATCGCCGGGCACCTGCGCCCGATGGCGGGCCAGATGGAACGCCACTTCAAAGCTCAACTCGCCTTCGCGCACCGGCCGCAACAGGCCCTTGTCCTGCCATTGGCGGGCGTAATGGTTGGGCAGATAACCGACGTGTTTGCCTGACAGAATGAAGGCGAGGGTGCCTTCGACCTGTTCCGAGCGTGCCGAACAGACCTTGCCCTGAAACGGCTCGTCACTGCGCAGGAACCGATAGGGGTGATCGACCCGGTCGCAGGCCTGCAACGTCGCATCATCGGGCTCCTCGTCGGTAAACAGCGGATGGCCGGGCGCGCAATAAAGATGTTGGGTTTCGCTGAATAGCTCGCGGTAGTCGAACGCGCTCTGCACCTGGGAGAAGTAACCGATGGCCAGGTCCAGCCGCTGTTGCAGCAACAGACGCTCCATTTCGCCGGGCATGGCGCTGATCAACTCGATGCGCACCGATTCGTCCCGCTCGCGAAACCGCCGGATCGCATCGGCGACCCGTTGCAGCACCGACTGATCGACCGCTTCGGACAGACCCAGCCGCACTTCACCGATCAAACGTCCGGCGACGCCGTTGGATTGATGGCGGAAGGTTTCGATCGAATCGAACAGCGCCCGTGCGGCAATCAACAGTTGCTCGCCCTTGGGCGTCAGGCTGAAACCGCCCTTGCCCCGGTTGCACACCCGGTAGCCAAGGCGGGTTTCAAGCTTGGCCATTTGCTGGCTGATGCTCGACTGGCTCAGGCCCAGTTCACCCTGCGCCGCGCTGAAGCCATTGGATTCAACCACGCCGAGAAACAGCCGCAGGAGCTGAAGATCCACATCGTGAATTTGACCGAGCATCACATTACTCCTGAATAAAGTCAGGTTAACAAACTTGATATTTCTCGAATGTATCCGACGGCGCATCCTGCCACCACTTCCTTCGGTCAGGTGTTCGTCATGGCTCCCGTCTTCAAGCTGTGTTTGCCCGCTTTATTACTTACCGTCTCCATCGCCGCCCAGGCCGAAGAGAAAACCCTCAACCTCTACAGCTGGGCCGATTACGTGGCGCCTGAAACCCTGCAGCGCTTCGAAAAGGAAACCGGCATTCACGTGCGCTACGACACCTTCGATACGTCCGAGGTGCTGGAAACCAAGCTGCTCACCGGCGGCAGCGGTTACGACGTAGTGGTGCCTTCGTCCAGCGTGCTGGCCCGTGGCCTGGCCGCAGGAGCGCTCAAGGAAATTTCCCACGACGGGCTCAAGGGTTACGCCAATCTCGATCCCGATCTGCTGGAAAAACTGGCGGCGGTCGATCCCGGCAACCGCTACGGCGTGCCGTACACCTGGGGCACCCTCGGCCTGGGCATGAACGTCGAGGCAGTCAAACAGCGGCTGCCGGACGTGCCGCTCAACAGTCTCGATCTGCTGTTCAAGCCCGAATACGCCAGCAAACTCAAGGATTGCGGGATCGCGATTCTCGATTCGCCGCAGGAAGTGATTGGCCTGGCGCTGCACTATCTCGGTAAAGATCCCTACAGCACCGACAAGAACGATCTGGCCGCCGCCGAAGCGTTGTTGCAGCAGTTGCAGCCCTCGGTGCTCTACGTCGCCACGGGCCGGCAGATCAATGATCTGGCCAACGGCAGCGTGTGCCTGGCGCTGACCTACAACGGCGATGCGAGCATGGCCGCCGATCAGGCACGCAAGGCCAACAAGCCGTTTGAAGTGGCTTACCGGATTCCCAAGGAAGGCACGCTGGTATGGCAGGACAACCTCGCCATCCCCAAAGACGCGCCGCATCCGGAAGCCGCACGCGCCTTCATCGAGTTCATGTTGCGCCCCGAATCCGTGGCGGCGTTGACCAATACGCTGTTCTTCGCCACCGCCAACCAGGCCGCCACGCCGCTGGTGGACGAAGCAGTGCGCAACGACCCGGACATCTACCCGAAACCCGAGGTGCGCGAGCGTCTGTACGCCGACCGCAGCATGAGCCTCAAGGACATGCGCCAGCGCACACGCCTGTGGACCACTTTCCGTAGCCGCCAATAGCCTTCCCTAACAACAGGAGCACACCGATGGACGTGCCAACGCAAAACGATCAGGCCCTGACCCGTAACAGCCTCTACGGCACCGCTGCCGAAAGTACCTACGCCGGGATAACCAGTTTCATGCGCCGGCGCTACAGCCGCGACCTGCGCGGCGTGGACGTGGCGGTCAGCGGTGTGCCGTTCGACACCGCCACCAGCAACCGTCCCGGCGCGCGTTTCGGACCGCGCGGGATTCGTGCGGCGTCCACCGGGATTGCCTGGGAACGGCACTGGCCATGGGCGTTCGACCCGTTCGATCATCTGGCGGTGATCGACTACGGCGATTGCGACTTCGATTACGGCTCGCCGCACACCATCCCGGACAGCATCGAGGCCCACGCCGAGCATATTCTCAGCTCCGGCAGCGCCATGCTCACCTTCGGCGGCGATCACTTCATCAGCTATCCGCTGCTCAAGGCCCATGCGCGCAAGCACGGCACGCTGTCGCTGATCCACTTCGATGCGCACAGCGATACCTGGCCGGACGAGGGTGGCAAGCGGGTCGATCACGGCACCATGTTCTGGCACGCGGCGCGGGAAGGGCTGGTGGATCCGGCGCGTTCGGTGCAGATCGGCTTGCGCACCACCAATGACGATCATCAGGGCTTTCAGGTGCTGGACGCGCGGCAGGTGCATCGGTGTGGATGCGAGGCGATCATCGAGGCGATTCGTGCGCGGGTCGGGGATAACCCGGTGTACCTGACGTTCGACATCGATTGCCTCGATCCGGCTTTCGCACCGGGCACCGGGACCCCGGTGTGCGGCGGGTTGAGCACGGTGCAGGCGCTGGAGATCCTTGGCGGCTTGCGCGGGATCAACCTGGTGGGCATGGACGTAGTGGAAGTGGCCCCGGCCTACGACCATGCGGACGTGACGTCGCTGGCGGCGGCGACGCTGGCCATGGAGATGCTTTGCCTGTACGCGGCCCGGCACAAAGTCGACGCGTGATCCCCTCCGAGCCTGGTGGAAGCTCCTGACAATTTCTGACACCAGGCTCTGCTAAGCTCCGGCAAATTTTTCTCCGGAGCCTCACACCGTGTCGCGAACCACTCGCCTGTTGACCCTGCTGCAAGTGCTGCGTGGCAAGAAGCGCCCGGTGACCGCCGCGACGCTGGCCTCCGAGCTGGAAATTTCCGAGCGCACCCTCTATCGCGACATCGCCGAACTGACCGCACTCGGTGCGCCGATCCATGGCGAGGCGGGCATCGGGTATGTGCTGCGCAGCGGCCTGTTTCTGCCGCCGCTGATGCTCAACGCCGACGAGACCGAAGCCATCGTGCTGGGCCTGCGTTATGTTGATCAGCGTGGCGACGAGGTGCTGAGCAAAGCCGCCGCCGACGCGCTGGCGAAAATCGCTGCCGTGCTGGACCCCCAGGCCCAGGAGGCGCTGCGCAATCCAACCGTCATGCCCGGGCCGCCGGGCTACGGCTTTCCGCAAAACGCGGTGCCGTTGAATGTGTTCCGCCATGCGATCCGCGATCAGGCCAAGCTGCACATCGATTACGCCGATGCGCAGCAGGTGCAGAGCCAGCGCTTGATCTGGCCGCTGGCGCTGGGCTTTCTCAACGAGGTGCGGATCATCGTCGCGTGGTGCGAGTTGCGCGGCGCCTATCGCACCTTTCGCACCGACCGGATTGCCGCCGCCAGTCTCCAGGGCGAGCGCTATCCGGGGCGGCGCAGCGACCTGTTGCGCACCTGGCAGCGGCTGATGCAACTGGACGAAAACGGCCGTTTCACTCCTGACAGGAATTGACGCAGGGCTGTTCTAGGATGGCGACAGAACCCGAAAAAAGGAGCTGTAATCATGTTCCACCCCACCTCGATCCTCGCCCCGGCCATCGTTGAATACATCAACGCCGCCAATGCTCGCGATACGTCCCGGGTCGGCAGTTTTTTTGCCGAGGATGCCCACGTGTTCGATGAAGGCCATCATCAGGTCGGCCCGCAGGCCATCGCCAACTGGATGCAAGACACCGCCCAGCGCTATCAGCCGCGGGTCGAAGTGCTGGGCGTCCAGCAGCGCACCGGCAAGGTGCTGGTGCAAGGGCTGATCTCCGGAACGTTCCCCGGCAGCCCGCTGGAGTTGCGCTACACGTTCCGGCTCAACGAACAGGGCAAAATCGCTCGGCTGGATATTTCCCTGTAGCCATCGTGGCATACTGCCGCGCATGACTTTCGACTCCCCTTTGAGCGCCTGGCAATACGCCGTCGACCACAAGGGCTTCATCCAGGATGAAGCCCAGGAACACGCGGTCTGGGCCTTGCAAAAATGCCATGAAGCCCTGCACGCCGGTGCCCGTTCGGTCACCGGCGTTTACCTGTGGGGCCCGGTCGGGCGTGGCAAGACCTGGCTGATGGATCAA
This sequence comes from Pseudomonas sp. FG35, assembly GCF_057809295.1. Lineage (NCBI taxonomy): Bacteria > Pseudomonadati > Pseudomonadota > Gammaproteobacteria > Pseudomonadales > Pseudomonadaceae > Pseudomonas > Pseudomonas sp. FG35. Next base: position 405,027 of record NZ_JBMDJR010000001.1, read on the forward strand.
TTCCACCAAAGCCTGCGGGTGCCGGCGCGGCGGCAGCACTTTCATCACTTCATGGGCTGGGTGCATCAGCGCTCCTTTCAGTTGACCGGGATCGCCGATCCATTGCGGGCGCTGGCCCGTGAGCTGGCGGCCGAGGTGCGGGTGCTGTGTTTCGATGAGCTGTTCGTCAATGACATCGGTGACGCGATCATTCTCGGGCGCCTGTTTCAGGTGATGTTCGACGCAGGCGTGGTGGTGGTCTGCACCTCCAATCTGCCGCCGGATCAGCTGTATGCCGACGGCTTCAACCGCGACCGCTTCCTGCCGGCGATCACCGCGATCAAACAGCACATGCAAGTGGTCGCGGTGAATGGCGCGGAAGATCATCGCTTGCATCCCGGCGCCATCGAGCAGCGTTACTGGGTCGCTCTGCCGGAGCAGGGTAGCGCGTTGAGCCAGGTGTTCGACGCGTTGGCCGCCGGGCAAACCGTCAGTGCCGAACCGGTGCCGGTGGGTTACCGCGCCTTGAGCGTGGTGCAGGCCAGCGATTCGGTGCTGTGGTGCCGTTACGCCGACCTGTGCGAGCAACCCTTCGCCGCCATGGATTTCATCGCGCTGTGCGACACCTACCGGGCTATCCTGTTGAGCGAGGTGCCGAACCTCAGTGCGAAAAAACGCGAAGGGCGGATTGCCCGTGGCACCGAGGACGGCGCGGAGCGGGTGGTGGCCGGCGATCGCGAACTGCCGCAACTGTCCGTGCACGACGACGGCGTGCGCCGCTTCATCGCACTGGTCGACGAGTGCTACGACCGGAAAGTGCCGCTGTACATCGAGGCCGAAGTGCCGATGGACGCGCTGTACACCGAGGGCTATCTGGAATTCCCGTTCCGCCGGACCCTCAGCCGCTTGCAGGAGATGCAGTTGCAACGCTTCGCCGAGACCTGAAAACACGGAGGGCGCGACATGACTCAGCCACTGTCCCATCATTTGCTGACCATGGCTTATCAGAATGCCTGGGCCAATCATCGACTGGCCAAGGCCTGGAGCCAGCTCGACGGCACGGAGCTGGCGGCGCCACGGGTCAGTTTCTTCCCGAGCATCCGCCTGACCCTCAATCACATCCTTACCTGCGACTGGTTCTATGTCGACGCGCTGGAGCGTGAGTTGCGCGGTGACGAACCGCATCCCGATTGCTACGTGTTCTTCAACGCTGACGAACCCTTCACCGAGGCGCAGGCCTTGCGCCGTGAGCAGGCCCATGTCGACCGCCGCTTGATCGCCTACTGCGAGCAACTGCGCGATGCCGATCTGGGGCGCATTGTCACCATCGCCCGCGACACGCCACAGCACGACAGTCGTCTGCGGATGATCTCGCACCTGTTCGAACATCAGATTCACCATCGTGGCCAGGTCCACGCCATGCTCAGCGGCACCTCGGTGAAGCCACCTCAACTGGACGAGTTTTTCTGTGTCGGCGAGTCCGGTCTGCGAGCCGAGGATTTCGCCGAACTGGGCTGGACCGAAGAGCTTGTCTGGGGGCACTGAAAACGCCGGGTTGTCGCCGGGGCCTGCCTCGCGCTAAGGTCGCCGAGCCTATCAGTGCGTATCAAACGCGCCGGGGCCCCGTGCGATCGAGGAAGGAAATGGATTCCGCAGAAATTCTTGTGCTTCAAGCCAGTTACACCAACCCGGTGCATGCCGAGGCCATCGGTGTGGTGCTCAATCATTACGCCGAAGACCCGATGGGTGGCGGCCATCCCATTGCCCCCGAACTGTTGCAGCAATTGCCCGCCGAACTGGCCAAGCGGCCCCACGCGTTCAGCGTCCTGGCGTTTGTCGGTGGCGAGCCGGCGGGGCTGGTGAACTGTTTTGAAGGGTTTTCCACGTTTGCCTGCAAACCTCTGGTCAACGTGCATGACGTGTCAGTGGTGACGAAGTTTCGCGGTCTGGGGCTGAGTCAGAAAATGCTGCGCAAGGTCGAGGACATTGCCCGTCAGCGTGGTTGCTGCAAGATCACTCTGGAAGTGCTTGAGGGCAACGCCGTGGCGCAAAATTCCTATGCCAAATTCGGCTTCGCGCCGGGCATGTTCGACCCGAGTCACGGGCGCATGCTGTTCTGGATCAAGGAGCTGCAGGCATAAAAAAAGGCGCCCGAACAGGGCGCCCAACTGTCATCTGCGGGGCCAGAGCGGTGCCATCGCAGGTCCATCGGTAAAGCGTTCGCTCAAGGGCGATAGGACTCGGTGACCTGAGCGGTCTGGTCGTCCGGAACCTTGAGTTCGTGGGTCTTCGCTTCAGCCTGTTGGCTCTGTGCGGAATGAACCGGGAAATTGGCCCAGTAATGTCTCATGCGCTCGGCGCCGCCTTCGGCGAATGCGCTGGCGGATGCCAATGTGAGTAGACCGGCAAGGATTGCAGTCGTGGTTTTCATGGTGCCTCCTACGAAAAATGTCGGAGCCGTTCGTCCATGAATCTGGTCCTCGGGGCGCAGTGTCCGTCGAGGGCATTAACAAGAGGTTAACGCTCGTTCAGTTTAGGTTTTACCGGGTGTTTCCACGGCGTATCGGACAAGCGCTGCACGCGTGAATGACGCGTGCAGATCGCAAGGGAAGGGCGTCAGAGTTTCCAGTCGAGGCTCAGCGTCACGGTTCGAGGATCGCCCCAGAACACGCCGTTGTAGAAGCCGACGTTGTCGTAATACTTCTTGTCGAACAGGTTGTCGACGTTGAGGGACGCCGACAGGTGTTTGTCGAACTCGTAGCGCGACATCAGCTTGACCACGGAGTAAGCGCCCTGACTGATCCGGGTCCGTTCGGTGATGACCCGCCCATTGGCACCGCGCCCGACCGGGCGATTGGAATTGCCATAGACGTCACTCTGCCAGCTCACGGCGCCGCCCACGGTCAGGGCATTCCAGTTGCCGGGCAGGCGATAGGCCGTGGAGAGGCGCAACATGTTCAACGGCTGGTTGGTGTTGCTGCGTTGTTTCTCGCCGTTGGCCGAGTGGGTGTAGGTGTAGCCGGCGGTCATGTTCCAGCCATCCAGGATTTCACCCGAAACCTCGGCTTCGAAACCGTTGACCTTGTTGCCTTTGCCGCCCGACTTGTAGAACTCCTCACCGGTGACCGGATCCGGTAATACCGAATCATCAACTTCGGCGACATTGTCCTGTTTGCTCCAGAACACGGCCGTGGCCAGGTTCAGGCGCTCGTCGAGCAGGCTGCCCTTGAGGCCTATTTCATAGTTGCTGCCGACGACCGGCTCAAGGAATTTGCGATTGGCATCGCGGTAATCCTGAGGGTTGAAAATGTCGGTGTAGCTGGCGTACACGGTGTACTCGGGCGTCAGGTCGTAGAGCAGTCCCGCGTACGGCGTCCACATGTCGTTGTGTTGCTGGCGGCTCGCGTCGACAGCGCTCACTTGCAGCTTGTCGTCAAACGTATTGTCGGCTTTTGACGCTTTCCAGCTGCCGTAACGGCTGCCGAGTACCGCGTGCAAGTCGTCGGTGAAACTCAGGCGTGTGGCCAGGTAACCGGCTTTCTGGCGGGTGCTGGAGGTGGAGCCGGTCAAGCCTGTGACGGTGTCGGGGAATCTGGCGATATCGCCCATGTATTTCCAGTCGCGGATCCGTCCGTAACCCGGCGGCACCGGGCCGTCGATCGTATAAGGGGAGCGCTCGCTGCGCTCGGCTTCGCCATATCCGAACATCATTTCGTGTTCGCGACCGAACAGCGCATAGGGGCCCGACACGTTGAAGTCGTAAGTCTTCATCTTCTGCGTGCCGATCATATGCGACATGTAGGCTGCCATCCCGCTGCGGTCGTCCGCGGGGAAACCGGTTCCGCCGTAGTACACCTTGCCGTCGGTATCGCTCTGGCGATGGGTGTAGGCCGCTTTCAGGTGCCAGCCGCCCGCCAGCGCCTGATCGAGGGTGGCGAATGCTGTCTTGTCCTTGATCGGCCAAGAGCTCCACGACGTCGCCATGTTGGTCGAGCGGCCGAGGCGCGCCTTGCCACCGTCGGCATTCCAGTACGGCACAGTGCCCCAGGAGCTGCCTTGTACTTGCTTGTCCTGGTAGTCGTAGCCGACAGCCAGCACGGTCGACTCTGTCAGATCGGCCTCGAGGATGCCGTACCCGACTTCCCGTTGCAGCGCGTAGTGGTCGCGAATCGACTGGCTGTCGCGATAGGCCAGCACGCTGCGGCCGCGCAAACGGCCATCGAAGGCAAGCGGACCACCCACGTCCACGTAACTGTAGTAATCGTCATAACTGCCGCCGCTGACGCCGGCCAGCGCCTGCAACTGCGCGGTGGGGCGTTTGCGCACCATGTTGATGGTGGCAGAAGGATCACCTGCGCCGGTGGTCAGGCCGGTGGCGCCCCGTACCACTTCGATCCGGTCGTAGATGATCGTGTCGGAATCGGACTTCATTCGGCTGAAAGTGTTGAGCATCCCGTCAACCTGAAAGTTGTTGATCGAGTAGCCACGGGATGAATAGTTGACCCGATCCGAGTCGTAGTGCTGCACCACGACGCCGGTGGTCTGGCTCATGGCCTCGGTCAATGTACCGAGCTTGAAATCATCCATCTGCTGACGAGTGACCACAGACACTGACTGCGGGGTTTCCTTGAACGACAGGTTCAACCGCGTTGCCGTGCTCATGGCACTGGTGGTGTAGGCGTGGGTGTTTTCAGTGGTGCTGCCCAGGCCTTGGGCGGCGATGTTCGTGGAGGCCAGCTCCAGCGCCGGTGTAGCGGGGGGCAACTGTTTTTCTGTGTCGGTTTCAGCCAGCAGATCCGGGCTCAATGCAACGCTGCACAGGCCCAGGGTGAGGGTCATGGAACGGGTGATGGGCGCGAACATCGCAGCCGACTCCTTGTCTTCGAGGGAAAAATTCCTTTTGCTCAAAGACGAAGGCGAGCGGTGCGATTTAGTCTCAAACGAGAAATATTGTTATTTGAAACTGTTTCGATTGTATGAAAAAAGGGCCGTTTCCGGCCCTTTTCATCACTGCTGCAACACCACTTCCGTGGTCGCTGCCGCCGGTTTTTTTGGCTTCATCAGGCTGAAGTCGATCAGTGCCCGCTGTTCGCGTTCGTAAGGATTGCCGATCAACAGCGGACGCGGCTTGAAGCTGTCGCTGACCAGGCTCTTGCTGCGATCCAGTTCATCGAAACTCAAACCGGCCAGATCCGCCCAGGTGTGGATCAGGTGCGAGCTGCTGTAAGGGCGGCTCAGATCCCCGGCGAAGCTCCAGTCATGGGTTTCCCGCCATTTTGGCGAGGCCCAGGCCATGAACGGAATGGTGTACATCGGCGCCGTCGGCTTGTTTTCGTTGCGACCCAGAGTGCCGTGGCCCACCGAGTCGAACACGTCTTCACCGTGGTCGGAGAGGTACAACAAGAAGCCGTTCGGATCGGATTTGGCGTAGTCCTTGATCAGGCTCGAGACCACGAAGTCGTTGTACAGCACCGCGTTGTCGTAGCTGTTGTAGGTCGGCACCTGATCGTCACGCACACCGGCCGGAACGCCGTTGCGATCCTGGAACTTGTCGAAGCTCGGCGGATAACGGTACTGGTAGCTCATGTGTGTACCGAGCAGATGCACGACGATCAACTTGCGCGGCGCCGCATCGGCCAGCGCCTTGTTGAACGGCTCGATCACGTCGCCGTCGTACTGCGCGGCGTTCTGGTTGCGGTTATTGTTCAGGTACACCTGCTCGTCGGCCTGTTCGGAGAACGTCGTGAGCATGGTGTTGCGCTTGGTCATGGTCTGCTGGTTGGTGATCCAGAACGTCTTGTAGCCGGCCTGTTTCATCATGCTGACCAGCGACGGCGTGGACAGGTACAGGTCCGGGTTCTCTTCGTCGGCGAAGGTCAGCACCTGCTGCAGCGCTTCGATGGTGTACGGGCGCGGGGTGATGACGTTGTCGAAGACCGCCAGCTGATCCTTGAGCTTGTCCAGTTCCGGCGTGGTTTTACGCGGGTAACCGTAGAGGCTCATGCGCTGGCGGTTGGTGGATTCGCCGATGACCAGCACCAGAGTCGCCGGCTGGTTGGCGCCCGAGTCCTTGAGGTTTTTCAGCGGTGGGATCTTGCTCGCGCTGTGCAGCATGCCCTGCATGTCGGCCAGGGTTTCCTGATAGCGGTGATAAGCCACGGCCATCTGCCACGGTACGGCCGGCTCGATGCGGGTTTCGAATTTCTCGAAGCCTTGGGCGAAGCTGCCGGTACGCATGGTCTGCTTGACCAGCGGATAACCGATCACGGCCACCAGAATCGCCATGGCGGCAACAAATGCCCGGCCACGGGGCAGGTAGACCGGACGCAGGCGGGTCCACAGGAAATACGCGAATGCGGTGTGCGCGAGGAACGCCGGGACCATCCACCAGGCAAAGTACTGGGTCATGTACTCGCCGGCTTCGGACACGTTCGACTCGAACATGATGAAAATCACGCTCTGGGAAAATTCCTGCTGGTAGATGAAGAAGTAACCCAGGCTGGCCATCGAGCAGGCCCACAGCACCACGCCGATCAGCGCGGCGAGCACTCGGGTGCGTTTGGGGAACAGCAGCATCGGCGCGAGCCACACAGCGCTCATCACGAAAGCCTGGCGGAACCCGGTAAACCCTGAGGTGCCTGTCAACTGGATCAGCAGTTGGGTGATACCGGAGAAGTACCAGAAGAACACGAACAGCCAGATGAAACCGGCCCAGTCGAAACCTGTCGCAGTCGTTTTGCTGCGTTTGAACACCGCCATTCAGCACTCCAGCTCAGTCGTCACATCCACCGCCGGGCGCCTCATGCAACGGCGCATGAACCCGACGAACGGAAGCCGTGCACACAGGCACGGCCAGAATGCGCCGGAGTATCAACAAGCGAATGTGAAAACTTTGTTAGTTGCCGATAAAGGCCAGAGGTGCAGCATGTCGGGAACGGCGAAGACCGCTCCCGAAGCGGGGGGAGATCAGGCGTGGGGCGAGCGCTGTACGCGCGGCAGAGGCTGTGGCTCGGCGCCCTGGGTCAGCAGGCGCAATTGCGCGAGTTCCTGCTTGAGCTGATCGCGTTCATCTTTCAACTGCCGCAATTCATCGCGACGGATGGTGACGTAGAGGGTTTGTGGCGGCATTGCTGTGTGTACTGTGCCCATTGCTCACCTCGCAAATGGCGTGTCTCAACTGCAGATCAGCCCCGTTTCGGGCCTTGACCTGCTATCGGCGCCGATTTTGATTTCTTTTGCTCGTGAATGGAACTTTTTTATTTTTCATGGTCGTTGTGTCTTCGGCACGTTTCCAGACGTTATCAGTCTGGATCGGGCACAATGCACGGAAACTTCAACCCGACGCTCTGGACTAACCTCCATTAGTCGCGTTGGGCTATACCTTTGACACACTTTTATTTGTAGTAAGGAGCATCAGCACATGCAACTCGGGATTATTGGACTGGGCCGCATGGGCGGCAATATTGCGCGACGTCTGATGCTCAACGGTCACACCACCGTTGTTTACGACCGCAATACCGCCTTTGTCGATACCCTGGCCGCCGAGGGCTCTACCGGCGTCGCCGACCTGCCTGCACTGGTCGCAGGCCTGGCCAAACCGCGTGCGGTGTGGGTCATGCTGCCGGCCGGCGCACCGACTGAAGACACCATCGAAACCCTGAGCACGCTGCTCGAGGCGGGCGACACGATCATCGATGGCGGCAACACCAACTACAAGGACGACATCCGTCGGGCCAAGACCCTGGCCGAGAAGGGCCTGCACTACATCGATGTCGGCACCTCCGGCGGCGTCTGGGGCCTGGAGCGCGGCTACTGCATGATGATCGGCGGCGATGCCGAGACCGTTAAGCGTCTGGACCCGCTGTTCGCCGCGCTGGCGCCGGGCATGGGCGATATCCCGCGCACCAAGGACCGCAAGTCCGATGACCACCGTGCCGAGCACGGCTACATCCACGCCGGTCCCGCCGGTGCCGGTCACTTCGTGAAGATGATCCACAACGGGATCGAGTACGGGATGATGGCGGCTTTCGCCGAAGGCTTCGACATCCTCAAGACCAAGTCCAGCGAGCTCCTGCCGGAAGATCAGCGTTTCGACCTGAACGTGGCCGATATCGCCGAAGTCTGGCGTCGTGGCAGCGTGGTGTCGTCGTGGCTGCTCGACCTGACCGCCGATGCCCTGGCGGTCGACCCGAAACTCGACGGCTTCTCCGGCTCCGTGGCCGACAGCGGCGAAGGTCAATGGACCATCGAAGCGGCCATGGAACAAAAGGTGCCGGTACCGGTGCTGTCCAACTCGCTGTTCTCGCGCTACCGCTCCCGCGGCCAGGGCACTTTCGGCGACAAGATTCTTTCGGCCCAGCGCTTCGGCTTCGGCGGCCATGTGGAGACTCCGAAGAAATGACCCATACGATCCGCAGAAAATCCAAGGCAGAACCCGCGCCACCGACCACGCTGTTTCTGTTCGGCGCCCACGGTGATCTGGTCAAGCGCCTGCTTATGCCGGCGCTGTACAACCTGAGTCGCGACGGCCTGCTGGATGATGGCCTGCGGATCGTCGGCGTTGACCACAACGCCATCACCGATGAAGCCTTCGCGCAAAAGCTCGAAGACTTCATCCGCACCGAAGTGGCAGCGAAAGTCGGCAAGGGCGATCAGATGCTTGATCCGGCCTTGTGGGCGAAGCTCGCCAAAGGCATCAGCTACGTCCAGGGTGACTTCCTGGACGACAGCACTTATTCAGCCCTGGCGGCGAAAATCGCCGACAGCGGCACTGGCAATGCGGTGTTCTACCTGGCCACCGCGCCACGTTTCTTCAGCGAAGTGGTGCGCCGTCTCGGCAGCGCCGGATTGCTCGAAGAAACCGCGGAAGCCTTTAGAAGGGTGGTGATCGAAAAACCGTTCGGCTCCGACCTGCAAACCGCCGAGGCGTTGAACGCCTGCCTGCTCAAGGTCATGTCGGAAAAGCAGATCTACCGGATCGATCACTATCTGGGCAAGGAAACCGTGCAGAACATTCTGGTCAGCCGGTTCTCCAACAGCCTGTTCGAAGCGTTCTGGAACAACCACTACATCGACCACGTGCAGATCACCGCCGCCGAAACCGTCGGCGTCGAAACCCGTGGCAGTTTTTACGAGCACACTGGCGCCCTGCGGGACATGGTGCCCAATCACCTGTTCCAGTTGCTGGCCATGGTCGCGATGGAACCGCCAGCGGCGTTCGGCGCCGATGCGGTGCGGGGCGAGAAGGCCAAGGTCGTCGGTGCGATCCGGCCCTGGACCACCGAGGAAGCACGGGAAAACTCGGTGCGCGGTCAATACAGCGCCGGTGAAGTCGCCGGCAAACCGGTGTCCGGTTATCGCGATGAGAACAACGTCTCGCCCGACAGCACCACGGAAACCTACGTGGCGCTGAAAGTGATGATCGACAACTGGCGCTGGGTCGGCGTGCCGTTCTACCTGCGCACCGGCAAGCGTATGAGCGTGCGCGACACCGAGATCGTCATCTGCTTCAAACCGGCGCCGTATGCGCAGTTCCGCGATACCGAGGTCGACGAATTGCAGCCGACCTACCTGCGTATCCAGATCCAGCCCAACGAAGGCATGTGGTTCGACCTGCTGGCCAAGCGGCCGGGGCCGGCGCTGAACATGGCCAATATCGAGCTGGGTTTCGCCTACAAGGACTTCTTCGAAATGCAGCCGTCCACCGGCTACGAAACCCTGATCTATGACTGCCTGACCGGTGACCAGACGCTGTTCCAGCGCGCCGACAACATCGAGAACGGCTGGCGCGCGGTACAGCCGTTCCTTGATGCCTGGCAACAGGACGCCAGTGTACAAACCTATGCCGCTGGCGAAGACGGGCCGAAAGCCGCCGATGATCTGCTGACTCGCGATGGTCGCGTCTGGCATGGTCTCGGATGAGTGAGCCGATCCGTTTTCTGTTGAGCGACATGGACGGCACGCTGTTGTTGCCCGATCACAGCCTGAGTCAGCGCACTATCGACGCGGTTCGTTCGCTGCGCGAAGCGGGCGTGTTGTTCAGTCTCGCCACGGGACGGCCGCCCAAAGCGATGCTGCAACAAATCGAAGCCTTGGGCGTCGATCTGCCGACCGCTGCGTTCAATGGCGGCACGATCGTCAATCCGGATGGCAGCATTCTGGTCGCGCATTACCTGCCGGCCACGGCAGCGTTGACCGCACTGGCACTGTTCGCCGATCAGCCGGATGTCGAAATCTGGGTGTTCAGCGGTGGCGACTGGCTGCTCAAGGATCCGCACGGGCCGATGGTGCCGCGCGAGCAGCATGGGCTCGGTTATCCGCCGGTGGTGGTCGACAGCTTCGAGCCGTATCTGGAGCGCATCGACAAGATTGTGGCGACCAGCAACAACACTGAGCTGCTGATCGAACTGGAGGCGCGGTTGCTGCCGAAGGTCGAAGGCATGGCACAGGTGTCGCGCTCGCAACCGGTGTACCTGGACGTGACGGCGGTCGAGGCCAACAAGGGCTCGGCGCTGGTCACGCTGGCTGAACACCTCGGTGTGCCGCTGGCGCAAACGGCGGCGATTGGCGATGGCGGCAATGATCCGGCGATGTTCCATGTTGCCGGTCTCTCGATCGCCATGGGCCAGGCCGAGGACGCGGTGAAGCGTCAGGCCGACGTGGTGACCGGGCGCAACACCGAGGACGGTGTGGCGCAGGCCATCGAGCAGCACATATTGCCGCGCTGATTTATGTATAAAAAAACGGGAGCCCCAGGGCTCCCGTTGTTGTTTCTACAGCCAGTAGCTCACGGCGTACCAGCCGAGCAATCCCATCACCACGGTGTAAGGCAACGCCATCCACACCATCCGCCCGTACGACAACCGTACCAGCGGTGCAATCGCCGACGTCAGCAGAAACAGAAACGCCGCCTGACCATTGGGCGTCGCCACGCTCGGCAGATTGGTGCCGGTGTTGATCGCAATTGCCAGCGTCTCGAAGTGCTCGCGGCTCATGTGTCCGGACAGGAAAGCCTGTTTTACTTCAGTGATATAGATCGTGGCAACGAACACGTTGTCACTGATCGCCGACAGCAGGCCGTTAGCGATGAACAGCATCCCCGGTTGCTGGTCGGCCGGCAGTGCCAGCACCCACTGAATCAGCGGCGCGAACAGTTGCTGGTCGTGAATCACCGCGACCACGGCGAAGAACACCACCAGCAACGCGGTGAACGGCATCGCGTCCTTGAATGCGCTGCCCAGTCGGTGCTCGTCGGTGATCCCGGTGAACGCAGTGATCAACACAATCACCATCAGTCCGATCAAGCCGACTTCCGCGATATGGAACGCCAGCCCGGCGATCAGGATCAGCGCAGCGCAGCCTTGCACCAGCAGGGCGGCGCGTTGGCGCGGGGTGCGCTCCGCGTTGTCTTCGGCGGCGTAGTTGGCCAGCACGGCACGTACGTTGTCCGGCAGCAGCGTGCCGTAACCGAACCAGCGCAATTTCTCCAGCAGCAGGCAGGTCACCAGTCCCGCAACCAGAACCGGCAGCGACACCGGCGCGACCTTCAGGAAAAACTCGGCGAAGTGCCAGCCCATCTCGTGACCAATCAGCAGGTTTTGTGGCTCACCCACCAGGGTGCAGACGCCACCCAATGCAGTGCCGACAGCGCCGTGCATCAACAGGCTGCGCAGGAAGGCGCGAAACTGCTCCAAGTCCTCGTGATGCAGTTGAGGCAGATGCTGGTCATCGCTGAATTCGCTGTCCTGGCGTGGATCGTTGCCGGAGGCCACCCGGTGATAAACCGAATAGAAGCCCACGGCGGCGCTGATGATCACTGCGGTGACGGTCAGTGCGTCGAGAAACGCCGAAAGAAATGCCGACAGAAAGCAGAACATCAGGGCCAGCAGCGCCTTCGAACGCACGCCCAGCAACAGGCGCGAGAACAGGAACAGCAGCAGGTCTTTCATGAAGTAGATGCCGGCGACCATGAACATCAGCAGCAGAATCACCGGGAAATTGTGCTGCAGCTCTTCATACAGCGCCTGGGGCGTGGTCATTTTCAGCAGCAGCGCTTCGATCAGCAGCAAACCGCCGGGCATCAGGGGGTAGCACTTGAGCGCCATGGCCAGGGTGAAAATGAACTCAATCACCAGCAACCAGCCAGCGGCGACCGGACCGACGCTCCACAGCACCAGCGCGTTGAGCATCAGAAACCCGACGATGCACGCCTTGTACCAGCGGGGCGAATGCCCGAGAAAGTTGTGCGCGAACGCTTGGGCCATCGAACCGGACATCGGTTGCTCCTTGTATTAAGAAGCGCGCAAGTTGCCGTAAGCCATGGGCAAGATCAAGTGTAGGAAGGTTCGCATCAATGATTCAGATAACGCGCGACTACTGCGCGGTAGTTGCCATCCAGCGAATAACCGCCCACCAGAATCTCGCCCCCCGGCTGGATCGCCAGCGAAGTGGCGGTATCGAGGCTGCGCCCCAGCCGTGTGCGTAACCAGCCATTACCGGAACCGAAGCTTCGATCAAGGCTGCCGTTGGCCAGATAGCGGGCGACGATGAAGTCGGCTTCAACCCCGCCGATGGTCGCGCCGACCGCGAGGGTGCGACCGTCCGGCATCACCTGCGCTGCGCTCCACTGGCAGCCGCTGGGGCCGATTTCCAGAAGATGCGGCTGACCACCGTTGCAGTGCAGGTCTGGGCGGCCGTTGCCATGGACAGACAGCGCCATGCATCGAATCGGATCGCGGCTGCTGCCAAAACAATGCAAATGCTCCGCTGATTCGATGACTTGGTTGACCAGGGTGCTGTGCCCCTGGGCCTTGAAGGCCATGAAACCGTCCACCGCAAAACGTTCATCGAGCCGCCCGTCCGGCAGGTAGCGGGCGAGCAGGCCTTCCTGAGGGAAGTCGATGGAACCGGCCACTACGATGCGTCCATCGTCTTGCAACAGCAAGCCACCGAGCCAGGTATTGAGCAGCAAGTGACGGACCATGACGAACCCGCGACCGTTGAAGGACGGGTCGAGGCTGCCATCGGGTTTGAGGCGGATCAGCATGCCGACGTGGTCGGCCAGTTCGAAGTGATGGTTGGCGATCAGCAGGATATGCCCGTCCGGCTGCACCGCGAAATCGCAGGCTTCGGCGCCCGGAACGCCTGGCGGGAGCCAGGCATCGCGGGTGCCCATGGACAGGTCGCCGGGCAGACGGACAATCTGTCGACCGTTGTCACCGAAATCCCGGTCAGTTCGGCCCTGAACATCGAACATCGCCAGGGCGGGCAGGGTGCGATGTTCTGATTCGTAGTGCAGGCCCGCCAGCAGAATCCGCCCGTCGGGCAAGACTTGAACCTTGCCGCCGGTGGCTTCGAAACCGGCAGCGAACCGGCCTATCACGCTGCCTTGAAAGCCGAACCCCAGATCCGCCGAGCCGTCCTCAAGCAGACGGGCCAGACCGAAACAACTGCCTTGAGCAGTGCCCACCTTGGCGGCGACCAAGATCCTGCCCTGCGCGTCGAGCGCCACGCTCTGGATCAGGCTGGACGTACTGCCGGCGAAATAGACCTGCGCAACACCGTTGCTCGAAAAGGTCTTGTCGAGTTGTCCGGCGTTATTCGCAAGCGTCGGCAGCGCTATGGCGATCTGGGATGACATGCATGCTTCTCCTTGCAAGTCGACCGATTTCCGGGAGGCGAAACGGGTAACTGCATGAGCGGAACATTCAATCCCTGAATACGCGCAAGTACAACTGACATAACTAACAGGTGGAGGGTCGCACTGTGCCAGAACAGTGTCTTTTTGAACCAGTCGCAAGCCTGCCAAGCATTCAGGCGCGAAAGTATTGAGGAAAGTTGTACAAAAAGACTGAAGTTGGAAAAAGATTCGCAACTAACAGAAGAGGGCGGATGACTTGAGCGTCATCCGCATTACCCGCAAATATCAGTGTGGCATCGACCAGGATTGCAACGCGTAGCCTTCTTCGCTCAGTTCGGCGCGGGCTTGTTGCAACAGGTGTTCAAGTTGCGCCGGATCGGAGTAGGCGCTGCTTGGGATCTGGGTGCGACCGATGTGGGAGTTGGTGCGGTCGATAACGGTCAGGCTCAGTTCGCCATTGCCGTCTTGTGGGGCCCAGGCGACGCATTGAAAAGGTTCAAATGCGCGGTTGGCAATCAAAAGAGCTTCGTTGATACGGAGCGGGGCGGTCATGGGGTCTTCTCTCTATAGTGCCCAATCAAGTGATGTGCCGTCGGTTGGGCTTACCGTTCGGCGAGTTACTTGTACTGATGCACGCAACCCGCTGACAGGTCACACAGAATCTGAAGAAATTTCGACTTTCTTTCATACACTCAATATTCAGACAGATTTGAAAGCCTGGCGAAAGAATCAAGTCGATAGCTAACTAATAAAGCGCGTTCTTATAACTGCTTCACTTGCACGCCTATAAGCAATCGATACAAGACGCCGTCAAATTCTTGCTAATGTAACAGTCAGGTTTGCCAAATGACTGTTTTTACGATCATTTCCTAAAATTTGGCGCCAAGGAACAGTCATGAGCGAAGCGCCTGCATTAAGACGTTTATTGGTCGTCGACCCGTGCGACGACTGTCACCGATTGTTGCCGGGTTTACGTGCCGTGGGTTGGGACGTCGACAGTTGCAGCCTGGAAAATGCCGCCGACCGAAGCTGCGATGTCGGCCTGTTGCGATTACAGCCTTTTCACCTGGAACGTCCCGAAGCCGTCAAAGAGCTGATCAGCCGCAGTGGCACCGAGTGGATCGCCGTGCTGAATCAGGAAGTGCTGCGCTTGCAGAACGTCGGCGATTTCGTTTGCGAGTGGTTTTTCGATTTCCATACCTTGCCGTTCGACGTGTCGCGGGTGCAGGTCACCCTCGGAAGGGCGTTCGGCATGGCGCGGTTGCGCGGTCAGGGCACAATTCACGTCGATCAGCCGGAACATGAACTGCTGGGCGACAGCAAACCGATCCGCGAGCTGCGCAAGTTGCTGAGTAAACTGGCCCCCACCGAGTCGCCGGTTTTGATCCGCGGCGAAAGCGGTACCGGCAAGGAACTGGTCGCCCGCACCCTGCACCGGCAGTCGCAACGCCACAGCAAACCGTTTGTGGCGATCAACTGCGGTGCGATTCCCGAGCATTTGATCCAGTCCGAATTGTTCGGCCATGAGAAAGGTGCGTTTACCGGCGCTCATCAACGCAAGGTCGGGCGTATCGAAGCAGCCAATGGCGGCACTTTGTTTCTCGATGAAATCGGTGATCTGCCGTTGGAGCTGCAAGCCAATCTGTTGCGTTTTCTCCAGGAAAAACACATTGAACGGGTCGGCGGCAGTCAACCGATTCCGGTGGATGTGCGGGTATTGGCGGCGACTCACGTCGATCTTGAGGCCGCGATCGCGAAAAAGCGCTTCCGCGAGGACTTGTACTACCGTCTTAACGTCCTGCAGGTGGTAACCGCGCCGTTACGCGAGCGCCACGGCGATCTGTCGATGCTGGCCAACCACTTTTCCCATTTCTACAGCCATGAAACCGGCCGTCGTCCGCGCAGCTTCAGTGAAGACGCGCTGATCGCCATGGGCAAACACGACTGGCCGGGCAATGTCCGCGAACTGGCCAACCGGGTGCGTCGAGGCCTGGTGCTGGCCGAAGGGCGGCAAATCGAAGCGCGTGACCTGGGGCTGATCAGCCAGCAGTCGATCGCGGCACCGATGGGCACCCTGGAAGACTACAAGACCCGCGCCGAACGCCAGGCGTTGTGCGATGTGTTGAACCGGCACAGCGACAATCTCAGCGTTGCCGCCAAAGTGCTGGGGGTTTCCCGACCGACTTTCTATCGTTTGCTGCACAAGCACCAGATCCGCTAGGGCGCGGCGCTTTCTGAGTCCAGGAAGCTGAAAAGGCCCGCTGCGATGCAAGTCGCAGCGGGCCTTTTCATGCTGTTGCGGTTTAGAAGTAATACGGGAATTTCAGGCTGAAGGAGAAGTCCGGGGCATCGTCCGTCATGCCGATGGACAGGTTGGGCACAATGGTCAGGTTGTCGGTGGCCGCGATGGTCATGCCGACGTTGAAGTAACCGGCGTTGGCGTCGCTGGACACCACCGATTCCCAATCCCCGCCATCCTGTTTCAGCTTGCTCTTGCGTTGTACCAGGTCAGACACTGAGAACGACATACTCATCTTCTCGTTCAGTGCGAAGGCAACGCCCGCACCAATCTGGAAGCTGTCGCCGATGCGAACCTTGCCCGGGTTTTTCTGGTTGACGGTCGAACTGATGTCGTCGAACGACTCCTCGAAGTTATGGGTGTAGGACAAACTGCCGAACAACACGGCAGGGTCAAACGTCTTGACCAGCGAGATGCCCGGGGTGATCGACCATACGCCGTTGCCGGTAGGCAAGGTGTCAGGCACGAACAGGTTCGAGTTGGCATCGGTCTGGCGCAGCTTGATCCCGAACGGGTCCTTGCCGGTTGGCGCCTTGACCCGCAAGGAAACCACGGCATCCGGAGTGTTGACCGACTCGTCCAGGAACTTATACGCAATGCCGAAGTTGACGTCGCCGAGAGTCGGGTCGCGGCTGACGTCCTGTTCGGTGGTGACGTTGGATGCACCGCCGTTGCCGCCGCCGGACTGATAGGTCGATTCGCGATACACGACCGGCACGTTCAGGTCGAATTGCCAGCGGTTGTCGAAGTTATAGCGGCCCGTCAGGTCCAGCGTCCAGGTATCGGCCTTGATCCGGTCGAGGTTGATGTTGCCCAGAAAAATCGAGTCCAGGGCGAGGAAACCGTTGAGGATCAGTTGGCGGGTGTCGTAGCGCGAATAGGTCACGCCGGTTTCAAAGCTGAACTTGCCGCCGCCAAAGAAGCCGCTGGCTTCGTCATACAGGTTGGACACGCTCTGTGCCGGTTGCGAATCGTCGGCCAGCGACTGGCCATAGGATGCACCGCTGCCCCCGGCGGCGCCCCCCGACGCTGCTGCAGCCCCGGTCCCTGCAGCCACCCGGTTGCCTTTCATGTCCGAAGGCGATTTGGCCAGGCGTTTTGGGGGTGGTGAGGCGGGCTGTTCTTCAACCTGGCGGACCCGTTGTTCGAGCACCGCCAGGGCTTTCTGTTGTACTTCGTATCGTTGCTTCAGCTCCAGAAGTTCCTGTTTCAGGGCTTCTACGTCGGCGTCGGGTGCTGCTTGCAGCATCGCCGCGGGTAGAAGAGTACTCAAACATACAGCAGCACGCAGTGATACTGATCGATACATGAATAAGCCGTCCCTTTAAGCCCAATGATCGAGACTCAGCGTAGTTCAATATCCGATATTGCGTAGCGCCCCGAGTTGAGTCAGGTTGCAGTCCAGTGCGCCGGCACTTCTGCCGTTATTGTTCAGGACAACGTTGAGTTGTGTCAGGTTGTTGACTACGTTTGCGTTACCGAGCAAGCGGGTGTTTTGCAGCAGTCCGCCCTGGGCGACCTGTTGCAAGGCGGTACCCTGATTGCCGGAGGCCTGAATGGCCATTTGTACACCGCCGCCTGTGGCCGAAACCGCGACGCTGCCGGCGCCGTTGCTGCCGGTAATGGTCTGGCCGGCCATCAAGGCCTGGCCCTGTGCGGGCATCAGTGCGGGTGCCTGACTGGCTTCTTTGACGTTGATCGCAACGTTGTTGTAGGCGGCGTTGCCATCGCCAGCGGCGCGCACACTCTGCGTTACGCCCTGGCTGGAGTTGAGTCCCGCTCCACCAATGACCGCGCCAGTGCCCAGTTCCGGGGTACTGCCGTTGCCGTGTTCCTTGATGGTCGAGACGTAGAATTCAGGTTTTACCGAAGCGGCCTGCAATTGCATCGAGGCCGATGCCCCGATCAGATCTCCACTGGCATTGCGCCAGGTACTGCTCATGACGACACCGAAGCTGATGATCCGGCCCGGCATGACATAGCGACCGCGTAGCTCGGCGAGCTCCTGGTCCTTGATTTCGATGGGTTTGAATCCTGCATTGGCATAGCCTGACGCGCTCGCTGCCAGGCAGGCGGCGGCCAGCCAGTATGAGGTTTTCATCTGCTGCTCCCGGGACATCCAGCCCCACTCTTGTAATCGGCGATTAAAAGAAGTCGCTCTGTATGAACCCGAAGTCCATCAATTCAGCATCTTTGACCGGGTTGAATCCATCCAGCTTGTTTTTGGCCGTCAGCGGTGTCGGAGGACTGCGTAATGCATTGGTCTTGTCGTATCCGGGGCCGACGATGGCAAAGACAATGCCGTTCCAACCTTTGACAAAGTCATCATGGGAGTAGCGTTTGTGTCCTAAAACCGGGTCTCCGATGTAAACCCAATCCTTGTCCGCCCGCTGCATCACCACGAAATGCTTGTAGCCGCGAATTTCCATCAGTACCACCACCGGGATCGTGACTGCGTCGAGTTTTTCTCGGGGAATCTTGTAGCCCCTGGCGCGCATGCCGATGCTTTCTATGTAGCGCTTCATGTCCAGCATGGAGAAACCTTGAGTACGGACAAGGTCCTGGTCAGCGTTGACCAGCATGCCTTTGATGATGTGCTCTTCATCGACGTCGAGCCAATAGGCCTGGCGCAATACCGTCGCCAGTGCGGCGGCGCCGCAGCTGAAGTCGGTTTTCTGTTCGACGATGTCGGCAAACTTGCGCTCACGGATGCTTTGCACGTTCTTGTAGACAAGCGTGCCGCCCGGCAAGGCAGCAACGGGCATCTGGGCAGCCTGGGTCAGGCCACAGAAGCAAAGCAGAGCGAGAAGGGCAGTCTTACGCATGATCGATACGCCTTTGCGGACTGAGGAAAAGCCCCGTTTCCGGGGCTTTCGTTTCGATCGCGATTACATGCAGGCTTTGCAACCTGCGGCGATGGACAGCGAGTTGCTTTGTTGGTTGCCAACACCAGCGGCGTTGTTGTAACCAGCGTTACCCGAGAAGTTGTTACCAACATTGGAGATGGAAGCGTTGTTGGTCACAGGGTTTTTCCAGCCATCAGGGGTCATCACTTGTTGAGTGGTCACACCTGCCAGGCCGAATACGCCCACTGCTTCGAATTTGGCTTTTTGATCTTTGTCGCCACCATGGCCTCTGTCGTTATTGCCATATCCGCCATGACCGTGATCGTCGTCTTCGATTTTTGCAGTGCCCTTCGCGTAGAACGCGCCAGCCCCGGCGAAAGTACCGGTGAGGGTATCTTTTTTGTAGGTTTGAGTGCCGTTGTTGGCCACAGTCAGGCCAGTGGAGCTTTGGTTCGCAGCAGCAGCAGCGTTAGCTACACGACCACCCGATACAGCAATTGCCAGGTTGTTTTTCTGTTGGTTGAAGTTGCCGGCACTGTTGTTCACGCCAATGTTGCCGGAACCGCCGTTACCCACGTTGTTGAGGTTGGCGTTGTTGGTGGTGGAGTAGTTTGCAACAGCGTTGTTGTTGTTGACCTGAGTTGCGCTGGAAACAGATACCGCAGAGCCGAAGATGAAGCTTTCGTCGGCAGTGGCCAGAGCGGCGGCGTTGTCTTGCTGGTTGCCATCGCCGGCGGTGTTGTTCATGCCAACGTTGCCGTTGGTGCCATTGGCAGAGTTGTTGACGTTGGCATCATTTTTGGTGCCTTGGTTGCCAACCAGGTTGCCATCGCTGTTTTGAGTGTCGAGCACTGCAGCGCCGGCGCCAGCGCCGATTTGCAGCAGTTGTTCCAGGGTTGGGCCTTTTGGTTCATGGTTGCCATGCCCGTTACCATGACCGTGATTATCATCACGACCGCCTGCCTGTGCTGCGATTGCCATCACTGCTGCGAGTGCGAAAACCAGTGGTTTGAGGGCCATTGTAGGTTTCATGGTGTTTCTCCGTCGTGCTTATTAGTTGGTTAAGTGTTGGTACTTTCTAATTGCACTGCTTCTTGTTTGGGTCAGTCAGCGACCCGGATGCTCAGGGTGTTAGCCATTCGGTTCCCCACCCCGGCACTCTGGTTCACCTGGATTACCCCGCGACTGCCGGTGAAGGCCTGATCACTCGTCGTGACCTGGCGACTGCCGGGGGTGCCAGTTGCTCCTGAGCTCGGTAACAACGCCACGTTCTGTTGGGAAAGGGCGCTATCGTCAACGCTCTGCGGGGCAGCACTGATGCTGACGCGCGTCACGTTGGCCATCTGGTTGTTGGCCCCGGCACCCTGGTTCACGCCCAGGATCCCGTTGCCGTTAGTGAAAGAGTTGCCGCCGATGTTGGCGCTGGCATTGCCCGTACGGTCGGCGGGCGTATTGATGTGCTGAATGACACTGGTGGTCGCGCTGGCACTGGTGCCGATGGCGATCGCTTTGGTGTTGGTTTGTTGCATCTGGTCGCCGGCCGCCTGGTTGACGTTGTAGTTGCCGCGGTACTGGATGCCGGTTTCCTGAATGTTCGCGTTGTTCACGGAACTCGGGTCAGCCATTGCGCTGGTGCAGCCGAGGAGGGCGAGCAGGAGCAGAGAGTGGTTCATTTATTGGCCTCCAGCCATGCGAGTCAGAGGGGCAAGACCGGAGCTCATGGCACGGTTGACGGTATTGGAGATCGAGCCACCGGCACCGCCGCCGTGACCGCCTCCCATACCAGGCAAGCCATTCGGATTGGTCACAGTGTTCATGCCGGGGATGTTCGAAGTCGGGGTGGTGATACTTCCGCGAATCGAGGATCCGCTGGCTACACTGGCAAATTCACCGTCATTGAGTTCGGTGCTGGTCATCGCTTGATCGATGCGGCCCGAAGGATTGGCATTGACGGTGGTGGGGTACGGGTCTTTGCCGCCGCTTCGGCCGATCGGGATCGGCTGGACATCACGATTGAGTACGATCACGCCATTGCCTTCGGCCTGAACGTTGAAACTGAGGAAAGTGCTGGCAGCTGATCCGATCAGCAGAAGGCAGGTGAAGGCTTTATTGATATTCCCCACGACGGCAATTCCTTCTTCAGTGGGCTGAGCCTGTTCAGCGTTGTGAAGGAGAGAGCGAAAGCTGTGCCGCTTTTGAAATATCTTTAAATTTCAATGCGTTGGGTTTGACGAGTGCAGGCCTGATACAAAAGCTGTTTCATCGTTGAAACAAGTCATTGTCTTCGCAACCCCTTAATGCCATTGCAAAGCTCTGGAACAAGGGTTTGCGCGCAGGTGTTTCAGTTGCGTAACAAGTCGCATGACAAAGGGATGAAGGGCGCTGAGACGGGCACTTTGCACCCGCAGGAGTGTTTCAGGAACGGACACTTTTGCCCCAATACAGGGGGCTACGGCGGGGCAAACGCCCCGAAAACCCGGTCAGTCCGCGAGCAGGGCGCGCACCGCGTCGAAGGCTTGCTGATGGCGTTCGAGCCAGTTGCCCTGAATGATCTGCAAGGGTTGGTGATGGGTTTCCAGCCAGGTCCGGGTGGCCTGATAGAACGCGAGCCGTTCACTGAAATCGGGCTGGCAGCGCTGACCATCGTCCGTCCACTCGATCTGTTCGGGGGAGAGCAGCAGGTGCAGGTCGTAATGCCGCGCCAGCAACTCGGTTTCCAGCCAGGGCGGGCAGTCGCCGAACAGCGTCTGGCTCCACAGGATATTGCTCAGCAGATGCGTATCGAGAATCAGCAGCCGCGGCTGCTGCGCACGTGCCGCGTCTTCCCATTGCAACTGGCCGCGAGCGATCTCGGGAATATCGGCCAAGCAGGTATCCCGAGGGTACTGCTCGATAAACCAGCGCACGTATTCATCCACCCGCAAGCCGCCGAACTGCTGTTGAATCCCGGCCGCCAGCCAGCTCTTGCCCGTGGACTCGGGGCCGGTCAGGACAATCACTTTCATCGTTGCAACGCCGGGTCGGCACGCCATTCGCGCCAGCCTTGCACCGCGATCAGGGTGAACAGGGCATACAGCGCCGCTGTGAGGTACAGCCCTTTATAGAGGAACAGACCGACGAAGATCACATCCAGCACGAACCACAACGCCCAGCATTGCAGACGTTTGTGGGCCATCCAGAACTGCGCAACCAGACTGAAACCGGTCAGCGCGGCGTCGAGCCAAGGTTGTGCAGCGTCGGTCCAATGGGCCATCGCAGCGCCCAGCAGTAGACTGCCGACAGTGCCGATGGCCAGTCCCTGCACAATCGAGCGACTGTTGAGCCGGCTGACTTCGCGCCCGTCATGCATCGTCCCGGCCCGCGTCCATTGCCACCAGCCATAGATTTGCAGCCCGGCATAAACCACCTGAAGCAGCATGTCCGAATACAGCTTCACCTCGAAGAACACCCAGGTGTAGAGCGACACCATGACCAGCCCGATCGGCCAGCACCACGGATTCTGTTTGACCGTGAGCCACACGGCGATCACGCCGAGGGCGGCGGCAAACAGTTCTAGCCCGGACATGCAGGATCCTTGGGGGAGTTGGGAAGGGAGCGGATTGTACCGAAAAACAGGTGGGAAACGAGTTCCCACCTGTTGCAGGGATCAGACGCGGAACTGGCGCAGGAGCCCGTTCAGTTGTTCGCTGAGCTGGCCGAGTTTCACACTCGCCACGCTCGACTGCTCGGCCGCCAGTGCCGTGCTGTGAGACAACCCCGCCGCCTGGGTAACGTTCTGGTTGATGTCCTCGACCACATGCGCCTGTTGCAGCGTTGCGCTGGCAATCGAGGCGTTCAGGCCATTGAGGTTGCGCAGGGCCTGGCCGATGGCATTCAGACTCGCACTGGCCAGGCCGGCCTGTTCGATGGTCAGTTGCGAAGCCTTGCTGCTGTCGCCGATCACCTTCACGGCGGCTTCGGAGTGGTTTTGCAGGCGTTCGATCATCGTCTGGATTTCCGCCGTGGACTTCTGCGTGCGCTGCGCCAGCAAACGCACTTCGTCGGCCACCACTGCAAACCCGCGACCCTGTTCGCCGGCCCGAGCCGCTTCAATCGCGGCGTTGAGGGCCAGCAGGTTGGTCTGCTCGGCGATCGAGCGGATCACCTCCAGCACGCTGCCGATCTGTGTGCTTTCAGTCGCCAGCGTGCGGATGACTTCCACCGCTTGATCGATGGTGCCGGAGAGCTTGTCGATCTGTTGCAGGCTGCCGTCGATGTTGATCTGGCCCTGCTGGGCCTGGGCTTCGGCGTCACGCATTTCGCTGGCGGCGTGTTCGGCGTTCTTCGCCACGTCCTGTACGCCGTAGGTCACTTCGTTGACGGCAGTGGCAACCAGCTCCATCTGCTGCGACTGCTGCTGGCTGCGTTGCTGGGCCTGCGCAGCATCGTTGCCCAGCTCGCTGGACGATTGGCCCAATGCACTGGCGGACAGCTGCAATTCACCGATCACCCGACGCAGCTTGGCGGTAAAGGCGTTGAAGTGATGCGCCAACTGAGTGACTTCGTCCTGGCCGTGGGTGTCGAGGCTGCGGGTCAGATCGCTTTCGCCGCTGGCGATGTTGGCCATGGCGTTCACGGTTTCCTGCAACGGACGAACGATGCTGCGGGCAATCAGAATCACTAGCAGCGCCATGATCACCGCGATGACCAGACCTACCACCGACGCCTTGATCACCTGGCCCTGGAACTCGGCCTGCACGTCGTCGACGTACACGCCCGAACCAATGACCCAGCCCCATGGCTCGAACAATTTCACGTAAGAGGTCTTGGCCACCGGTTCGCTGGCGCCGGGCTTGGGCCAGCGATAGTTGACCATGCCGGCGCCCTTGGCCTTGGCGATGGCGACCATTTCGTTGAACACCGCAAAGCCGTCCGGGTCGCGGATCGCCGAGAGGTTCTGGCCTTCGAGCTTGGGATTGGTCGGGTGCATGACCATCACGGGCGTGAGGTCGTTGATCCAGAAATAGTCATTCTGGTCATAGCGCAGGCCACGGATCGCGGTCAGCGCCTGTTTCTGTGCCACATCGCGGGTCAGGGTTCCTGCGGCTTCGAGGCCTTGGTAGTAAGTCAGCAAACCGCTGGCGGTCTGCACCACATGCTGGGTTTTCTGGGCCTTGGCGTGGTAGAGGTCATCATGGATCTGCTTGAGCATCAACACGCCCAACGTCAACAGCATGACCACGGCCACAATCAAGATGAGCCACAAGCGTCGGCTGATCGACACACTGCGCAAGCTGTTCATAACGCTGTCACTCCGGATTCTTTTTCTTGTAATAAACCACCGCCAGCATCCAACCACGTTTCGGTGACCGGGCATACGCGACCCAAGTCGTAGAACGCGGCAGCGCTATTACGGCTTGTCTGTTAGGATTTCGGCCCCGCGCGTGAAAACCTGAATCGAAATTGATTTTTCACGGAATTTTGACTGTTTCGTGTGGATCCTGTGCGCGCGGAATCGGTACAGCTTTAACCAGCTACGCTGAACGCAGTGAACGTAAAAAATACTATCGGGGCATGCCTCTGTGCATCGCTCTCTGGGGGATTGATGGATCTTTGGACGGCCTTGCAGGCACTGATTCTAGGAGTTGTAGAGGGGCTGACGGAGTTTTTGCCCATTTCCAGTACCGGACACCAGATCATTGTTGCCGACTTGCTCGATTTCGGAGGCGAGCGGGCCATGGCGTTCAACATCATCATCCAGCTCGGCGCGATTCTCGCGGTGGTCTGGGAATTCCGCCGCAAGATCCTCGACGTGGTCATTGGCCTGCCGACCCAGCCGAGTGCGCGACGTTTCACCGCCAACCTGCTGATCGCCTTCCTGCCCGCCGTGGTGCTTGGCGTGATCTTCGCCGACCTGATTCACCATTACCTGTTCAACCCGATCACTGTGGCCGCCGCGCTGGTGGTGGGCGGCATCGTGATGTTGTGGGCCGAGCAGCGTCAGCATGAAGTGCACGCCGAAACGGTCGATGACATTCGCTGGACGGATGCGCTGAAGATCGGCTTCGCCCAATGCCTGGCGATGATCCCCGGTACTTCGCGCTCCGGCTCGACCATCATCGGCGGCCTGTTGTTCGGCCTGTCGCGCAAGACCGCAACCGAGTTCTCATTCTTCCTGGCGATGCCGACCATGGTCGGTGCGGCGGTGTATTCGGGCTACAAGTATCGCGACCTGTTCGTACCGGCAGACTTCCCGGTGTTTGCCATCGGTTTCGTCACGGCGTTCATCTTCGCGATGATCGCGGTGCGCGGCCTGCTCAAGTTCATCGGCAGCCACAGCTATGCGGCGTTTGCCTGGTACCGGATCGTTTTCGGTCTGGTGATTCTGGCGACCTGGCAGTTCGGCTGGGTCGACTGGACGGCCGCTCAGCCATGAGTGACTCCCGCGCACGTCGCCCGGATCGTGGTCGTTCCGGTGGCAATATCCAGCACTTGAAATTGAAGCTGGCGGTGCTGCTGATCGTCTGCGCGTTGCCGTTGTCCGGCTCGTTTTCGATGTGGCTGCGCGGGATTTCCCTGGTACCGCTGACGGCTTACGGGCTGGTCAGCGTGCTGGCGTTTTTCCTGTACTGGGCGGACAAGCGCAAGGCGCGGGCCGACGCCTGGCGCACACCGGAAAACATCCTGCACGCGGTGGAACTGGCGGGAGGCTGGCCGGGTGCGTTGATCGCCCAGCAGGTCTTCCGGCACAAGACGCGCAAGGTGTCGTTTCAGGTGCTCTTCTGGATGATCGTGGCGTTGCACCAGGTGTTCTGGATCGATCAGTTGTTCCTTGGTTCGAACCTGCTGGCGCTGTTCTAGAGCAACAGCCCGACCTGCACGCGCTTGGGCAGCTTGCTCACCACCAGTTGATGGGAACGCTGCAGCAAGCCTTGCAATTCCTCGGCGCCCAGCGGGTAGGGCGGGTGCATGATGACCCACTGCGCACGGGCCAGATACGGCGCCGGGTGAATGCCCGGCCGGTCGCAATGACCGAGAAACAGATCCTTGTCGACCTTGAACGCCAGCGAATCACCACGCAATCCCTGCAAGGCGAACATCTTGTTGCCGGCAATCGAAAACACCCGCACGCCACCCCATTTGTAGTCTTCCCGGGCGCCGGGCAAGGCCAGGCAGAAGTCCGCGACATCCTGCTCGCTCATCTTTCCTTGTTTCATAGCAGCCGTTCTCCACAGGCATTGAACGATTCGACCAGATGATCGATCCACGCGCGCACCGCCGGCATTACCCCGCGCCGATGCGGATACACCGCTTGCAGCCAGCCACCGGGCAGTGACCAGTCCGGCAACAATTGCACCAGCGTGCCGTTGTTCAGTTCCGTTTCGCAATACATCATCGGCAACAGAGTGAAACCCTGGCCGGCCAGCACACACGCCTTGCGCACGATGAAATCGTCGATCCCCAGCCGGGCTTCCAGTGCCAGATCACAACTCTTGCCGTGCTGATCGAGCAGGCGCACATGCACCATGCGATCGGCTTCCAGAGCGCCCAGCACCGGCAGGTTTTTCAAGTCCTGCGGATGATTGATTTCCAGACCCTGGACAAAGGAAGGGCTCGCCACCACCACCATTTGCGCCTGACGCAAGCGGCGAGTCACCAGCATCGGTTCTTCATCGCCGTGTTCGCGCACGCGCAGGGCCACGTCGATGCCTTCGGTAATCAGGTCGACCCGGCGATTGATTAAGGTGACCTCCAGTTGCACCTGAGGGTACTTGCCAAGGAAATTGCTGATCACCACCGGCAACATTTCATGGGCCAGCCCGGTTGGGCTCGACACTCGCAAGCGTCCGCGAGGCTCGCTGGACATGCTGGCCACTGTTTCATCAGCCATCTCCGCTTCCAGCAGCATTGCCTGACAGTGGCGCAGGTAACGCTCACCGACTGCCGTCAGCTTCAGTTGGCGAGTGGTGCGTTGCAGCAAACGTGCGCCGAGGCGCTCTTCCAGCTCGGCGATGCGCCGCGAAAGGCGTGACTTGGGTATGCCGAGCAAGCGGCCGGCTGCGGCGAATCCGCCGGCCTCCACCACTTTGGCGAAATAGTAGAGATCGTTGAGGTCTTGCATGGAGAAATCCGACTGTTCTATCAGTGGGACAAACTATCGCATTGTTGCCGTCTAATCAGCTATTGGTTTCGTCGGTAGGATTGTCTCCATTCCGTCGCCACCGGCGATTCATTCCAGGAGATTCCACATGAAACTGCTGCACATCGATTCGAGCATTCTGGGCGACAACTCCGCTTCCCGTCAGCTGAGCAGTCAAGTCACTAAAGCCTGGCAAGCCGCCGAGCCAAGCGCTGTCGTGACCTACCGCGATCTGGCTGCTGATGCCATCAGCCACTTCTCGTCGACCACCCTGGTGGCCGCCGGCACCACCGCTGAACTGCGCAACGCCGCACAACAGCACGAAGCCGAACTGAGCGCCACCACCCTGGCCGAATTCATCGCCGCCGACGCCATCGTCGTTGCTGCGCCGATGTACAACTTCACCGTACCGACCCAGCTCAAAGCCTGGATCGACCGCATCGCCGTCGCCGGCCAGACCTTCCGTTACACCGAAGCCGGCCCTGAAGGCCTGTGCGGTGGCAAGAAAGTGGTGATCGTGTCCACCGCTGGCGGCATCCACGCCGGTCAGGCTTCGGGCGTGGCGCACGAAGACTACCTGAAACTGGTCTTCGGCTTCCTCGGCATCACCGACATCGAAGTCGTGCGTGCCGAAGGTCTGGCCTACGGCGAAGAAGTGCGCAACAACGCCATGAGCGCCGCTCAGACGAAGATCAGCGAGCAACTGTTCGCCGCCGCGTAAGGCTTGCGTAAAGAACAGCTCCTGTTCAGGCAAACCCAAAAAAACTCTGTATTCTGGTTCCGCAAGGGCCAGATACGGAGTTTTTTGTTTCTGACTGTTACATAATCTGGCCCGGGTTATGCAGTCCGATGATCAACGTCTGAGTGCAACGTCGCGCCGGATCAGCGAACCTCGGAATCTCGGGCGTCGAACACAACGGATCTTTCGATTGAGTAACAACAGGGTGGGGCATCCCATGATGCGTCTTTGTGCAGCGTTACTGATTTGCCTGCTCGGCAGCCTGAATTCAGTGCACGCTGCACCCGGGCAGCACCCGCGCTGGAGCGTCGGCTACCACGAGATGACGTTCCTCGACCCGCTCGACCTGCAACCGATGCGTGCCATCGCGTTCTATCCCTCCAGCGACCGCGAACACCTGAGCCTGCTCGAAGGCTATTCGGTCGAGGCCGGCGAAGACACCAAAGTCGCCATTGGCCGTTTCCCGATGCTGATGCTGTCCCACGGCAACACCGGCACGCCACTGGCGCTGCACGATCTGGCCACGTCATTGGCACGCAAGGGCTTTGTGGTGGTGGCGGTGATTCATCCCGGCGACAACTCCAAGGATCACAGCCGCCTCGGCACGTTGAGCAATCTTTATGGCCGGCCGATCCAGATTTCCGAAGCCATTACCGCGACGTTGGGCGACCGCATGCTCGCACCCTATGTGAACGCCGAACAGGTGGGCGTGATCGGCTATTCGGCGGGTGGTGAAACGGCGTTGATTCTGTCCGGTGCACAGCCGGATCTGGATCGCCTGCGCCGTTACTGCCAGGAGCGCCCGGACGACCGCGACGCCTGCAACACCCAGGGTGAGTTGATTGTCGACCGCGACGATCTGCAACCGGTGGCCGATCCGCGCGTGCATGCGTTGCTGCTGATGGCGCCGCTGAGTCTGAAGTTCGGTCGCCATACGCTGGCCGATGTGCATGTGCCGGTGCTGCTCTACAGCGGCGACGGCGACAAACTGGTGGCCTTCGACAAAAACGCCGCCGCTCTGGCGCGCAAACTGCCAACGGCACCGGATTTCAAATTGCTGGCTGGGGCAGGGCACTTCGTGTTCATGGCGCCATGCAATGAAGAACAGATTCGTGCGATGCCGGCCCTGTGCACTGATGCCGATGGCGTGGACCGCGAAGACATCCACCGCAACCTGATATCCGAGGCCGGGCGGTTCTTCTCCCATGCCTTGGGCAGGCCGACCCGCGCGGGGATGCAGACGGCGGATCAGTGAGCGCTTACGCCATGGCCCGGCGCTTGAGCAGCAAGGTCAATCCCAGTCCGGTCACGGACAGCAGCGCCGCACTGAAGAAAATCCACGAATAACCCAGATTCAGCGCCACCGCGCCCATCAACGGCCCGGCAATCGCCAGCGCCAGATCGAAAAACACCGCATAGGCACTCAACCCGGCGCCGCGACTGGAGTTGGGCACTTGCTTGATCGCCTCGACGCCCAGCGCCGGGTACACCAGCGACAGGCCGAAGCCGGCCAGACCGGCGCCAATCAAGGCATACGCGGTCGAGGGCGCCAGCCACAGCATGACCAGCCCGACGGTTTCGATGGTCATGCAGGCAATTGCCGAGGTGAACCCGCCAAAACGCCCGATGGCGGAAATGAACAGCAGCCGCGACAGAATGAAACATACGCCGAACACCGTCAGGCAGTACGCCGCACCGGTCCAGCCGCGATTGAGGTAATACAGGGTGATGAAGGTGGTCAGCGTGCCGTAGCCAATCGAGGCCAGGCTCAGGCTGGCGCCGAATGGCGCGATCCGCCCGAACACCGCCCAGAACGGAAGCCGTTCACCGCGCACCACCGGCACCGACGGCTTGTTGCGGATCAGCAGCAAGGCGCCGGCCGCGAGCAGTGACAAGGCGATGCCGAGGCTCTCGAAACCATAGTCGGCCACCATCACCACGCCCAGCGGCGCGCCGATGGCAATAGCGCCATAGGACGCGATGCCGTTCCACGAAATCGAGCGCGCGGTGTGTTCGGCACCGACCTGGCCCATGCACCAACTGATGGTGCCGACGCCGATCAGGCCCTGGGCGATCCCCAGCAGCAGGCGACCGACAATCAGGATCGACAGGCTCAACAACGGCAGGCTCTGCAGCAACGTCGAAACCAGCGTCAGCACACCGCTGAGCACAATCCCCGACAAGCCATACACAATCGCCCGTTTGGTGCCGATGGTGTCCGACATGCGCCCGGCCATTGGCCGGCTGAGCAGGGTGGCCAGGTATTGCGAACCGATCACCAGCCCCGCGATCACGGCACTGAACCCCAATTGTTCGTGCACGTAGCCGGGCAGCACCGCAATCGGCAGGCCGATGCAGAGGAAGGCAATAAAGGTATAGAAAACGATGGAGACGATCTGCAGGGTGATCGCCATGGAGCTTTGCGGTGGCAGTTGCTGCGCAGACATGAGGACTCGTTCGCGGGCGGCGGTGGGAGAGTCCGCATCATGGCGTGGCGCTGGATTAAAAGGAAGCAGGCTAACGATCTTTTCCTCGACGAAAAAAAAGCCCTGTCACAAGGACAGGGCTTTCTGTTTACCGCTCGATTCGACTCAGAACACTACGCCTTGGCTGCGCAGGTAATCGTCGTAGGTGCCGCTGAAATCGGTCACGCCATTCGGGCTCAGCTCGATGATGCGCGTGGCCAGGGACGATACGAACTCACGGTCGTGGCTGACGAATATCAGCGTGCCCGGGTAGTTTTCCAGCGCCAGGTTCAGCGCCTCGATCGATTCCATGTCCAGGTGGTTGGTCGGTTCGTCCATCACCAGCACGTTCGGCTTTTGCAGGATAAGCTTGCCGAACAGCATGCGACCTTGCTCACCACCGGAAATCACCTTCACCGACTTGAGGATCTCGTCGTTGGAGAACAGCATGCGACCGAGGGTGCCACGGATCACTTGCTCGCCCTGAGTCCACTGACCCATCCAGTCGAACAGGCTGACGTCCTCTTCGAAATCGTGGGCGTGGTCCTGGGCGTAGTAGCCCAGCTCCGCGCTTTCGGTCCACTTCACCGAACCTGCGTCCGGGGTCAGTTCGCCCATCAGCGTGCGCAGCAGGGTGGTCTTGCCGATACCGTTCGGGCCGATGATCGCCACGCGCTCGCCGGCTTCAACGGTAAAGCTGAAGTTCTTGAACAGGGTCTTGCCGTCGAAGCCCTTGGACATCTGCTCGATGGTCACGGCCTGGCGGTGCAGCTTCTTGGTCTGTTCGAAACGGATGAACGGGCTCACGCGGCTCGATGGCTTGACCTCGGCCAGCTGGATCTTGTCGATCTGCTTGGCGCGGGAAGTGG
This sequence comes from Pseudomonas sp. FG35, assembly GCF_057809295.1. Lineage (NCBI taxonomy): Bacteria > Pseudomonadati > Pseudomonadota > Gammaproteobacteria > Pseudomonadales > Pseudomonadaceae > Pseudomonas > Pseudomonas sp. FG35. The sequence continues at coordinate 435,982 of NZ_JBMDJR010000001.1, forward strand.
CCTGCTTGGCTTTCGAGGCGTTGGCCGAGAAGCGGCTGACGAACGTTTGCAGTTCGGCAATCTGGGCTTTCTTCTTGGCGTTGTCCGACAGCAGTTGCTCGCGGGACTGGGTCGCCGCGGTCATGTACTCGTCGTAGTTGCCCGGGAACAGACGCAGCTCGCCGTAGTCCAGGTCGGCCATGTGGGTGCAGACGCTGTTCAGGAAGTGACGGTCGTGGGAAATGATGATCATGGTGCTGTTACGCGCCGTCAAAATCGTTTCCAGCCAGCGGATGGTGTTGATGTCCAGGTGGTTGGTCGGTTCGTCGAGCAGCAGCACTTCCGGATCGGAGAACAGTGCCTGAGCCAACAGAACACGCAGTTTCCAGCCTGGCGCGACTTCGGTCATCGGACCGAAATGCTGTTCCAGCGGAATGCCCAGACCCAGCAGCAGTTCACCGGCGCGGGATTCGGCGGTGTAGCCGTCCATCTCGGCGAATTCGGTTTCCAGCTCGGCCACGGCCATGCCGTCTTCTTCGCTCATTTCCGGCAGCGAGTAGATGCGGTCGCGCTCGGCCTTGACCTTCCACAGCTCTTCGTGACCCATGATCACGGTGTCGATCACGGTGAATTCTTCGTAGGCGAACTGATCCTGGCGCAGTTTACCCAGGCGTACGTTCGGCTCCAGCATGACCTGGCCACCGGACGGCTCGAGGTCGCCGCCGAGGATTTTCATGAAGGTCGACTTGCCGCAACCGTTGGCGCCGATCAGGCCATAGCGGTTGCCGCCGTTGAATTTGACCGAAACGTTTTCAAACAGCGGCTTGGCGCCGAACTGCATGGTGATGTTGGCTGTGGAGATCAATTACTTTACCTATCAATGGGTTGCAGGCTTCAGGATTGGCGATGAGGCCACTCCTGAGGCAATTTTGAGCTTTTACATCTCTCCCTGATCGCCGCTGGAGCTGAGCTGGCGGGCATAGGTGGAGAGCAGCATCTGGACGTTTCGTCCAAGCTGTTGGGCAATAAAGGCGGGATTTATGCCGGACATTGCGCATAGTGTCGCATAAGTAGGACGGCAGTTGTATGACGGACGATCACCAGACTCCGGACATTTTGTCAGTGGCCCGCCGACCATGCCCCCGCCAGCCTGTGTTCTCTCGCCTGCCCAACGGTGAGGAGCACTGTCGCACATGCCGATAGCGCCAGAGTCCGGTCGGGTCGGGCAAGTCGCAATGACTTGCTCAATGTCCCTCCAGTCAATAAGCATTCGTCGTGCGCAGCCCGGTTTTTATCCGGATATCTTCGAGGATTTTTTTGGAGGCGAGCAAGGAGCCGTCGATCGAGAGATGAGCGCTGTCTGAATACAGAATCTTCCCACCCAGAACGGTGCTGCACGTGCCCGTCATGCAGAAAGTATCCAGAGTATCGACATAGAATGTCCGACTGTGGGTTTCAGCAAACTTCTTGAGCACCTGATTGATTTTGTAGGCTGACGATTGCTCCATTTTGAACTCGAGGAACTTTTCACAACCCTGAGGTAAATATCGTGGCCGGAGCAAACAGGTAACCGTTGGCGACGTACCTGGCGGGATAGGTTGGCTGCCCACCAGGATGAAGTCTCGATCGCCTATGTCGTTTCTGGTTCTTGAAAGCATATCTTCGATAACGGCGAAATAGTCTTTCCCGGGCGTTACTGCGTTCTTGCCTGTGTGATCTGCCACCAGTAGGGAATAGGCTGGCCAACCTTCTGCAAATATGAAAGGCAGCGTGTTGCCGTTCAGAAGCTCAAGAACTTTTGAATAGGTGGCCCGGCAGTCCTGTCGGGGTACGCCGTCGAGAAGGCGAGTGTATTCATTGGAAAGAACACAGCCATGGATGTATTGCGCTTGAATGGATTTCCCGCTGTTCTTCAACTCTCTGTCAAAGCCACTCGCATACTGGTGGGCGAAACTGTCTCCGGCCATGATTGCAATTCTCTCCCCCGACGCGTCGCCGAGTATTGGTGAGAGCGTGTAGCCTGTGCCGCCGTAATTGTTGATGTGGAAGTTTTTTGGATCCTTTGTAAAGGACAGATATTTTGCGTCTACGCGATTAACCCAGCCGCCTGTTTGTATGACTGACAGGGCACCGGCTGCTGTCACTGCAACAGATGCCGCTAATGCACCATATACGACAGGCTTTCGAAAACTGTATTTACCCATGAAGATGCGCTCTACGGAATGGTAGAGCACAGCTCCCATTACGATTGACAACGATAGCAGTGCGAGCTTTTCTTGAGTGTTGAGTTCTCTGAAAACATAATATTTGTAGAACACCAGCAGCGGCCAATGCACCAGATATACAGAGTAGGAAATCAGACCAAGATAAGTAATGGGTTTGAGTGTGGTGAGCACCGCTGCAATTTTTGCTCGACCTGCATATATGCATGCAGCTGCGCCCATACATGGCAATAAAGCTCTCAATCCCGGGAATGGCGAGGATGAGTCAAGAATAAAGGCAGCGCCAAAAACGAGAGCAAGCCCCATCACATAAGTCAGTGCTTCCAGGGCTGGTTTGAGCCTTTGTTGAAAAACAAAGGCCAGCATTCCGCCCAACGAAAGTTCGAATATGCGAAAGGGCATCATGTAATAAGCAGCGGATGCATTAACCGACAGCATCGCTTGTGAGGCGACAAGAGACAAAATTGTCAGTGCTGACAGGGCCACCAATCTGGATGTTTCAGGAATTTTTACCAGAAAGCAAATGACGACCGGCCATACTGCATAGAATTGCCATTCTGTAGCTAGCGACCATGTATGTAGCAGTGGCTGAGTGTTCGCCGCCGCGTCGAAATAGCCTTGATTCTGCCAGAAATATATATTGGAGAACGACAGAAGGGTGGGAACTGATGATTTCGCCAACTCAATCAATGAGGCTGGATCCATCAAGATAAATCCCGCTCCCAGACTGAGAGCGACTGTTGCAATCAGTGCGGGGTGCAGGCGTCGTAGCCTTCGACTGTAAAAATCTACAAACGAAAATCGGTTCTGCTCGATCGCGCAGCGAATCACCTCGGTTATCAAAAAGCCCGAGATAACAAAAAACACATCCACACCGATAAAGCCGCCTGGCACCCCCAAGCCAAAGTGGAAAAGCAGAACAAGAAATACGGCAATTGCGCGCAGTCCATCGATGTCTGGGCGATAGCTGAGATTATTGCTTTGCATGAGTTCCTTTCACTTGGGGGCTTGGTCAGCATGGATTTTCGAGCGCGCAATCATACAAGCCAAGCACTCCTCATGCATAAAAAAACCAGAAAGGAACATCGCCGGACAACACGCGCAGTCGTGCCGCCAGCGCATTCAGGCCTCGCGCTTGCATCGGCGCGGTTGCCCGGTGGCGCTATCGCGAGACAGTTTTTCACAGATGAAGGTTCACTATTGGTTACAAACTGTGGCTAAAATGCCATCCATTCACCCAATGCCTTGTCCGGCATGGGCTCAAGGATGCGCCATCGGGACGTTTTTTTGATTTCAGACCACTGCCACAGACCTTGGGCCACAGCCCGAAAGGCGCGCAGTTTGTTCACTTCTGACGTGTGACGATTTCCGTGAAACTCATCATTGCCGCTGTATATGTCATTTCCATTGCATACGTTCACCTGCGCGGTCGCGTGCGCCACAAGCTCGGTCGTCAACTGAGCGACCACTCTTCGTTCCTGGCACCGATCAACTGCTTCCTTTATCTGTTCTCCAAAAAGCCCAACACGCCGTACCTGGACCCGAAGGACTTCCCCGAGCTGAGCACGTTGCAGGCCCACTGGGAAGAAATCCGTGAGGAAGGCCGCAACCTCCTGCGCGCCGGTGAAATCAAACGCTCGAATCAGTACGACGATGTCGGTTTCAACTCGTTCTTCAAGACCGGCTGGAAGCGTTTCTACCTGAAGTGGTACGGCGACAGCCACCCGTCGGCGCTGCAACTGTGCCCACGCACCACTGAACTGGTGCAGAGCATCGGCTCGATCAAGGCTGCGATGTTCGCCGAGCTGCCGCCGGGCTCGAAACTGGTGCGTCACCGCGACCCGTACGCTGGTTCCTATCGCTATCATCTGGGCCTGGAAACGCCGAACGACGCCGGTTGCTACATCAACGTCGATGGCGAGAACTATCACTGGCGTGATGGCGAAGCGGTGATGTTCGACGAGACCTTCATTCATTACGCGGAAAACACCACCGACCAGAACCGCATCATCCTGTTCTGTGACGTCGAGCGCCCGATGAAGTATCGCTGGGCAGCGGCATTCAACAGTTGGTTCAGCCGTACCGTGATGTCGGCGGCCGGTGCGCCGAACGACGCAGGTGACCGCACCGGCGGCATCAACCGCTTGTTTACCAAGATCTACAAGATTCGCCTGCGCGGCAAAGAGCTGAAAAAGCGCAATCGCAAGCTCTACTACATGGAAAAGTGGGCGATCTTCGGCGGTTTGCTGGCGGTCTTCATTTTGATCTGACGAATCGGGCGACTGTTGCAAGACAGTCGCCCGATTTACTTTTTACGAGGCTTTTTTGGTCTTCTTCGCCGGCGCTGCCTTACTGGCGGTCTTCTTCGCCGGTTTCGCCGGGGCTTTCCCGCCGAGGCTGCGCTTGAGCAGTTCGGTCAAGTCGATCACATCAGCCGATTTGCGCTCTTCTTCTCCGGAAACCGTTTCAACGTCTTCGATCTTGCCTTCATGGGCCTTCTTGTCAACGAGTGCCATGATCTTGTTTTCGAACTCGTCCTTATAGTCTTCGGGCGTCCAGTCCGCCGTCATGTCTTCCACCAGCCGTTTGGCCATGTCCAGTTCGCCCTTTGCCAGTTGCGGCTTGGTCACTTCGCTGCCCAGCTCAAGTTCGTCGAGGCTGCGCACCTCCTGCGGCCAGCGCAGCTTCACCAGCACCAGAGCCGACTCCAGAGGCATCAACGCTGCCAGGTATTGGCGGGTGTGTAAAACGACGCGGGCGAGGGCGACTTTTTTGGTTTTGCTCAGGGTCTCACGCAGCAAGGCGTAGACCTTGCCGCCGCGCTTGTCCGGGGCCAGGTAATAAGGCGTGTCGATGTTCTGCAACGGAATCTGGTCACTGTCGACGAAGGCGAAAATGTCGATGGTCTGGGTCGAAACCGGGTGCGCCGAACGGATCTCTTCCTCGCTGAGCACCACGTAGCGGCCTTTTTCGAACTGCACGCCTTTGACGATGTGCTCTTTGGTGACTTCCTTGCCAGTAACCTTGTTGACTCGTTTATAGCCGACCGGGTCCATGCTGCGGCTGTCGAGCCAGTCAAAGTCGACGCCCTGGGATGACGTCGCCGAGACCAGTGCCACGGGGATGTGCACCAGACCGAAACTGATTGCGCCTTTCCAGATTGCCCGAGCCATGTGCCGTCCTCCGAGTGATGTTCGGGTGACCCGTGGTCCGGCGTAAAAGTTTCCGTTGTTTGTGGGGCGGCGGTAAACGGCAGGTCAAGCCGTGTTACATCTTGTTTAGCGGTGACGGGTTAACAAATCCGAACCCACGGCGTAGCGTGGACTCGAAGGCTCTAATCCACGTGCATCGAAAGAGGCCGTTCATGAACCGTTTCCTGCTTGGCATTGCGTTGCTGGCCCTCAGTGGCGGGCTGGTTCACGCCGAGGGCGCCACCACGCATTCATCGCTGTTGCTGGCGCAGAGTCCGACCGGCAACAGCAACAATCCCTACAACAGCCCGATCCGCCGGGCGAATCCCAACAGCATGCAGGGCACTCAGCCCAGCGCTCCACCCGTTCGCGGGCCGAATACGGTGCCCGTGCCACGGCCGCCGACCCTGGAAAACCGCGGCATCGGCAATGGCCAGCCGCTGCGCTCCGTCCCGAGCACGCCACCCACCTTCATCCCCAACCCACCAGCCCGTGACAGCGGGAGCAACCGTTGAATGGCAGAACCGCTTCTGTCAGCCCTTCAAACGAACAAAAGGAATCGTGCATGTTGCGTAATACCCTTCTGGCCGGCCTGTGTGCCAGTGCACTGATCGCCGCCCCGGCGTTCGCTGCCGCTCCCAAAGAGCTGCAAAGCGAGCAGGGCACTCTTGAAGTCACAACGATTACCCAGGGCCTCGAGCACCCATGGGCTCTGGCGTTCCTGCCGGATCGGCAGGGCATGCTAGTGACCGAACGTCCCGGCAACCTGCGCGTGGTGGATGCCGACGGCAAACTGTCCGCGCCGATCACTGGTGTGCCGGACGTCTGGGCCAAGGGGCAGGGCGGATTGCTCGATGTGGTGCTGTCACCGGATTTCAAACAGGATCGCCTCGTGTACCTGTCCTACGCCGAGGGCGGCGGAGCTGGTGACAAGGCCGGAACGGCGGTGGGGTTCGGGCGTCTGTCGGATGACCTGAAAACCTTGAAGGACTTCAACGTGATTTTCCGTCAGGAACCGAAACTGTCGGTCGGCAACCACTTCGGCTCGCGGCTGGTGTTCGACCGGGACGGTTATTTGTTCATCACCCTGGGCGAGAACAACGACCGCCCGACCGCGCAGGACCTGGACAAGCTGCAAGGCAAAGTCGTGCGAATCTACCCTGACGGCAAGGTGCCCGATGACAATCCCTTTGTCGGCCAGTCGGGCGTACGCCCGGAGATCTGGTCCTACGGCCACCGCAATCCCCAGGGCGCCGCGCTCAATCCGTGGACCGGAACCGTGTGGGAAAACGAGCACGGCCCGCGCGGTGGCGACGAGGTGAACATCATCGAACGCGGCAAAAATTACGGCTGGCCGCTGGCGACCCACGGCATCAATTACTCCATGCAACCGATCCCGGAAGCCAAGGGCAAAACCGCCGAAGGCACGGTCGGGCCGCACCATGTCTGGGAAAAATCCCCGGGCGTCACCGGCATGGCCTTCTACGATGCCGATCGCTTCAAACCGTGGCAGCACAACGTGTTCATCGGTGCGCTGGTGACGCAGGAATTGATTCGCTTGCAGTTCGACGGCGACAAGGTGGTGCATGAAGAACGCTTGCTGGGCGAACTGAAGCAACGGATTCGTGACGTGCGTCAGGGGCCGGATGGTTACCTGTATGTGCTGACCGATGAATCCGACGGCTCGCTGTACAAGATCGGACTCAAATAAATGCGTCATGCGGGCGGGCGAGCGTAAAGCACCACCGCCGCCCGCAATTTGCCACGACCGAAGCGGCACATTTTCTCGAACTCCCCATGGCTGACCGGCACGTGCTGGCAGTCCATGGGCTGACGATGCTGACTGTGGTCGACATCCGGGTCGTGGAGGTAGACGAAGTCTTCATCGCAATCGGTGACGATCACCCAGTGCGGTGACTTGGAACGTGTCAGGCGATAGCTGCTGATCAGCACCAGAGGCTGTCCACCGTTGGCCAGCAGTGCCGGTAAGTCCAGCGTTACGCCAATGGATTGATCAACATCGGTGTCGTTCAGTTGCGCCATGAACTCGTCATGCACCAAGCGCATGACGTCTTTTTTATGCGCATCGCGCACGCCGTCGAGAAACAGCGGCCCGGTCATGCTCAGTTGCAAACGCACGTTGAAACCCCGGCGCCACGCTGCCAGTGCCAGGCCTTGCGGGCTGCAACCGCCATGGCCGGCCGTCATGAACACCGTGGTTGCCTCGCGCCACAACTGCAACTCTTCGCGCCGCTCCAATAAGCGATCGGCCTGCAACGCGCCCATGGCCATCAGCAGGCAGGCCGGGCCGCAGGTGAAGTCGGTGGTTTGTCGGTAATAGGGGACTTTGATGTTGCGTGAGTCGCGATGCTGGAGAATGCGTTTCTCCAGGCGCAGCGCGTCGGCGTGATCCTCGTAGTAGTCATGGATCAGCGCAAAGCGCCGGTAACCGTTGCGCTCGTACAGGGCGATGGCGGCCGGATTGTCGGTGCGCACTTCCAGACGCAGGTAGGCGCAGTCGTGCTCAAGCGCGCAGGCCTCGATCCGTTGCAGCAGTTGCTTGCCCAGACCACCACCGCGCGCCTCGGGAGCAATCGCAATCGAGTACAGCCGGGCCAACGAGGTGCCGCGATGAAACAGCACCAGCGCATAACCGGCCAGTTGACCCTCGCATTCGGCCACCCACAATTGCCCGTGGGCCCGGGTGATCATCCATTGGAAACTGCGGCGGGTGAGTCGGTCCGTGGTGAAACAGTGCATCTCCAGCGTGAGCAACGCTGGCAAATCCTCAACGACCGCCAGGCGAAAAGCAGCATTCATATGACCACCGTAAAAGTTGCGTAACGAAACGGGACTTTCGAAAAACTTCGTGCTTAATAGAAAAGGTCTTGTTCTCCAACGGATCAATTTCTATGTCAGCGGTACAGGGTCATTGGCGCGAAGTATCCAGTCAAAGTTTGCCACCGGCAACTTATTTAAAACCGCAGATCAGAACTTCCAGTCAAGTGTTGATCATCGTCGAACGCAAGGAAGACTGGGCCTCGTACTTTCCCAGCGAAGACATCCTGACGGCCCAGGAATACCTCGAACAACCCCCCGACAGCGAGCCGGGAAAACGGGTGCAGGTGATCAACCTGTGTCGCAGCTACAAGTACCTGGGCCACGGCTATTACTGCTCGCTGCTGGCTGAAGCGCGGGGGCACAAGGTGATTCCTTCGGTGCGGACCATCAGCGAACTGACCCGGAAATCCCTTTACGGTCTGGCGCTGGATGACCTGGATAAAACCCTGGAAAAAGCCCTCAGCCATCATCTCTACAGCGACACCGAAGGTTTTACGCTGACACTTTATTTCGGCAGAACCCATATCGAGCCGTTGCAGGATTTGGCCCGGCAATTGTTTGAAGTATTTCCGTGTCCGATTCTGTTAGTTGAGTTCCGCAGAACTAACGGCTGGCACATCGAAGGTATAAAGTCCGGCGCCTTGCACAAGTTGCGCGACGATCAGGAAGATCAGTTCGCCAATGCGCTGGACGGCTTCAGTCGCAAGATCTGGCGTGTTCCGCGTTCGCCGCAAGTGGCGCGTTATGACCTGGCGATCCTGCACGATCCGCAGGAGGCGTTGCCGCCGTCCAACGCCCGGGCGCTGGAAAACTTTGTGCGGGTCGGCAAGGGCATGGGCATCGATGTCGAGCTGATCGAACGCAAGGACTACGCAAGGCTGGCCGAGTACGACGGCCTGCTGATCCGCGAGACCACCAGTGTCGACAACCACACTTACCGCTTCGCCAAGAAAGCCGAAAGTGAAGGGCTGGTGGTGATGGACGACCCGACGTCGATCCTGCGCTGCACCAACAAGGTCTACCTCACCGACCTGCTCAACAGCCATCAACTGGGCATGCCGGCCACGGAAATTCTCTACAAGGAGCGACCCGAAGACTTCGAGCGGGTCGGCGAGCGCCTCGGTTTTCCGCTGGTGCTGAAGATCCCCGACGGTTGTTTCTCCCGTGGCGTGATCAAGGTCGAGAGCCAAGAGGCCTTGTTGGAAGCCACCGCCGAACTGTTCGAGCATTCGGTGCTGTTATTGGCCCAGGAATTCTTCTACACCGAGTACGACTGGCGCATCGGCGTGCTCAACCGCAAACCGATCTTTGCCTGCCAGTACTTCATGTCCAAAGGCCATTGGCAGATCTACAACCACAAGGCCAAGGGCCAGGATGTCAACGGCGAATGCCGCACGCTGGCCATCCACGAAGCGCCGCGCGCGGTGGTGGAACTGGCGGTGAAGACGGCCAACCTGATCGGCGACGGCTTGTACGGTGTTGACCTGAAACAGGCCGGCGACAAAGTGGTGGTGATCGAGGTCAACGACAACCCGAACCTCGACGCCGGCATCGAAGACGCCTACCTGCAGGACGACCTGTATTCGCTGGTACTGGAAGAGTTCGTGCGGCGTCTCGAACTCAAACGCCGCGGGCAGGCCTGGTGACCGGCCGATGATCAACAGCTTTGCACTGAATCACGGCGGTTTGCAGCGGGTCGAGCGACTGGACGCCGAGGTGATGCTGTTCAGCGACCCGGACACTGCCGAGCGCGACTTGCTGCACAGTCACTTCAAACTCGACGAGCACGCGCTGGCCTCGGCGCTGGATCCGGACGAGGTGTCGCGGATCGAGTTTCACCCCGATCACCTGTTTCTGATCTGGAAACGCCCGGAGAACTATTCCGGCGGCGGCAGCCTGGCGTTCGAGGTGTCGTCCTGTGGTTTGCTGTTCTCACCTGGCCAGTTGTTGGTCATCGCGACCGACGACACGCCGCTGCACGGTGTCGGTACGCGTCAGCCACTGAACACGCCGCTGGATGTGTTGCTGGACCTGCTGTTCAACAACATCCATCACTACCTCGGGCACTTGAAGGTGATCAAACTGGTCGCCCGGGAATTGCAGCAGAAATTCAACGCCTCGATGCAAAACCAGCATCTGGTGCAGATGTTCAACCTCAGCGAAAGCCTGATCTATTACATCAACGCCCTGCACAGCAACGGCGCGGTGCTGACGCGGTTGCGCAATCACGCGGAAAAGCAGCATTTCGGCAGCGAAGCGATCGGCCTGATCGACGACCTGATCATCGAAAACAACCAGTGCTACAAGCAGGCGGAAATCTATTCGACGGTGTTCTCCGGGCTGATCGACGCCCGGGGCAACCTGATGAACAACAGCATGAACAACCTGCTGCGCAAACTGACGCTGATCAACGTGGTGTTCCTGCCACTCAACCTGATTGCGAGCATTGGCGGCATGTCGGAATTCAGCATGATGACCGCCGGCACGCCGTGGTGGGTGTCGTACCCGTTGTTTCTGGCGGCGATGCTGCTGGGGGCGGGCGGGATGCTGTTCGGGCTCAGGCGTCTGGCGAAATGAAAGCAAAATTCGCCATTGACTTGCCCGCAGCACCCGGGCTAATTTCGGGGCCATGACTTCCACCGTACTGCGCTGCCAGCCAAGCATTATTACCGCCATTCCTCATTTGGCGGGCTAGCTCACGACTGCAGCACCCAACCCGCCCTAGAGGCGGGTTTTTATTTTCTGTCTCCGGGGTTCTGAATCAAACGTCAGGAGACGACCATGCGCTACAGCCCCGCCCAGCAAGCCCTGCTTGAGCAGTACGTGAAAAAGATCCTCGCCGCTCCGGTGTATGAACTGGCGGTGCGCACGCCGCTGCAACCGGCGCCGGCGCTGTCCGAAGCGCTGGACAACCGGATCCTGCTCAAGCGCGAAGACCTGCAACCGACGTTCTCCTTCAAGATCCGTGGTGCCTACAACAAACTGGTGCAGCTGAGTGATGAGCAGAAGGCGCGCGGAGTAATCACGGCGTCGGCGGGCAATCATGCGCAAGGCGTAGCGCTGGCGGCGCGGGAACTGGGTATTGCCGCGACCATTGTGATGCCGGCAACCACGCCTGAGTTGAAAGTGCTGGGCGTCAGTAGTCGCGGAGCCGAGGCGCTATTGCATGGAGAAAGCTTCCCCTTTGCCCTGGCTCACGCGCTGCAACTGGCTGAGCAGACCGGCCGAACGTTCGTCTCGCCATTCGACGATCCCGATGTGATCGCCGGCCAGGGCACGGTCGCGATGGAAATCCTGCGCGAGCACCAAGGCACACTGGATGCGATCTTCGTCCCGGTGGGCGGTGGCGGGTTGATCGCCGGCATCGCGGCGTATGTGAAATACCTGCGGCCTGAAGTACGGATCATCGGCGTCGAGTCGGAGCACTCGGCCTGCCTGAAGGCTGCCATGCTAGCGGATGAGCGAGTGGTGCTGCCCAACGTGGGCACATTCGCCGATGGCGTGGCGGTGGCGCAGATCGGCGCTTACGGGTTCGAGGTTTGCCGCTTCTGCGTGGATGAGGTCATCACCGTCAGCAACGACGAACTCTGCGCGGCGATCAAGAATATCTACGACGATACCCGCTCGATCACCGAGCCTTCCGGTGCTTTGGCGGTGGCGGGCATTAAAAAGTACGTGGCGCAAAGCGGCGCACGGAGTCAGACGCTGATCGCCATCGATTCTGGCGCCAATATCAATTTCGACAGCTTGCGACACGTCGCCGAGCGAGCGGCGGCGTGCGGCGTTGTGGCTTGAAGTTACTCGGGAATGGCCACGCCAATCTTGTCCGAGGCCGACCAGATGCGGAAACGCACTTCAACGTCCTGCGGTGCGTAAACCACGATCGGCAGCTTGCTGTTGTAGCGCACGGTGAAACCGTCACCGATCACCGGCACGAATACGCGTTTTTTCTGGGTGCCGGGCGGGCAGGCCATCAGCGTGCTCATCGGGCCGCTGACTTTTTCCAGGCGGTAGAACGGATAGCCCCAGCCTTCGAGGTTTTTCTCTTCGAGGGTGCCGCCCAGACGCTGGCGGTTGCAATCGACTTCGAGGGTTTTGCCGGCGAGGATTTCGACTTTGAAGTTTTCTTCCTGGGCCTGTTGCGGCAGGTGGATGACCTGGCGCGTGAAGCCCGCTTCGGCCTTCGGATAAGGCGCGGTGTCTTCAAGCTTGGCGGCGTGGGCGAGGGTGGACAGGCTGGCGAGCATCAGGCCGGCCGTCGCGCGGACGGTGAAATTTCCCATTGAAGCCTCCTGGCGGGTGTACGTTGGTTGACGGGCATTCTCACTGTCGCAGGCGATGAATGCAAACCGCCAGCCGCTTGCAAATTGCAGTGCCTGCACGATCGAATCTTGCATTTTGCAACTGGCCAGTTGCCTGCGTTTTGGCCAAGTCTTTGATTTGCAAGGAGGTGAATGCAACCTGATGAAAGGCACGTTTTATGCGTTTATTTGGTGCAGCGCACCGAGTTCGGGCGCCTACACTCCAATGGGCATTTCGCAGTACAGCCGCTTGTCACACCCAAGGATTTAGCGGGGACACACCCGTGGGAACCGTGGCATCGGTCGACGTGAATACTTGATTGGCAGTCTCACAGTAAGGAGAGGTTTCGCCATGTTTCTGTCTGCCTTGGAACTCCGCAACATCATTGAAAGCAGCTTTCTACCGAAACGCTGCCAGTGCACGCTGTCCCCGGATCTGTCGATGACCGTCAAGGTGTATGGCGATCACCAGACCGATCAGGTTGAGCTGCAGGTGAGTGGCATCGATGCCAGTCATTTGAACAGCTGTCGCGAAATCAACGGCCTGATCGCCGGGTTGCGCTCAGATCTTGCGCTACAAACGGCGACCCAACATTCAGTGCCGCGATCCCGAGTCGTCTAACCGACTGTTTCACCCAGTTCGACCGTCACGCGCCGGGCCTGCAAGAAGCCAAGGCCCAGCGCGAACTCGACCAGCACCGCAAGCAGAATCCCGGGGCCGGCGTGGCCGTTGAGCCATTCAGCAAACCCCAGCACCGCCAGGCCAAAACAGCCGACGATAAAGCCGTTGCTCAGCGCATTGCGCGCGATCGATACCGGCGCGTTGCGCACCAGATAAAACATCACCCCCAACGCCGCAAACAGCACCGCGCTGCGCCGTGCGACGAATCCGGCGGCTTCCGAATACTCGATGCTCCAGATCGCCAGCAACATCTGTGGTGCCAGACCCCACGCCAAGGAAAGCAGAAAACAAAGGGAGAAGGTGAGGGTCGAGAGCGTGCGGAACGACAACTGCATGGCGAATCCTTGCGGCAGTGAGGAGGGCCCCGAGCATACTCTTCGAGACCCGTGCTCGCCTACCGCAAAGCCGCAAATCAGAGCTTTCTGTCAGTTCTGGAAGCTGCAGGCGTCAGATAATTTCCGGTAACTGATTTCTTCCGGTTTACCGGTGTTGTCGAGGTACTTCATGTCGGCGGTGATGACCTTGCACTCCTGCGTCTGCGGCTCGGTCAGGGAAACCACTTTGGCGACATGCAGCGGCATGCCGTATTCATAGGGAACAGCCTTGGAGGTGTCATTGGCCTGGGCCAGCCCGGCAAACGCGGTGCAGGCGAGGGCGGTGGTGAGCAGGAACGGACGAATGTTCATGATGGACTCCGGTGCGACGGAAATGGAGTTCGGCGGATTGCCAGCCAAACCTGCCGCACTCGGCGTCAGCCAGGGCTGAGGGTGTGCGGTTCAGTAGAGTTTTTGACCGCGGCGTTAAGCGATGGTTAACCGGGCTGAACGCCGGCTGTCTGGGTGAGGATTGTTTCGCGGGGGAGACTCGGCGGATTCCTACAAGGGTGGATGCCTTGTCTGCTTTCGGGGGCTGGAGCGGGGCGGTTATGGTTTGGCGTCGCTGCAAAATCAGCGGCTTAGGTTTGGTCACCTAAAATAACAGCCCTCAAGTGTGCCATTATTCGCTCCGTGGACATCTATGTCCTCGAAGTGCATTGCAGTGGCGGCTGTGTGCAGGGTCGCCTTCGGGCGTGCTGAGTTGGGTTGTTCTCGGTTGACCAAGCCTGCGCACAGTCCGCCTCCCCATCGTTTGGTCACGGTGTCGGCGGTTACTTACAACCTAATCGAGTAACTCCAATGCCAATCCTGAAAATAAGCTCCGCTCGCTATCTCCCGCTCAACAGCGGCGTCACTGACAGCGCACCGCTGGTCATCGACACCCAAGCCAACCCGAAAGACCTCTTCGAAGCCGCCGTGCAACGCATCCGCGCCGCAGCCGACCTGCTCGAAACCCTGCACTGCCTGTGCTTCAAACACGCCGACGTCCAGGACATTCCCCACATCACCCATGCGCTGTACCTGCTGACGCAGGATGGCAGTGATCTGCTGCAGGTTGCGCAGCAGAAAATGTTGAACTGGCAGGCGCCGGTTTGATGCTGTGACTAAAAAGCGGAAGGAGTGAGGCATCAATGCACTTCACTCCTTCCGCTTTTTCTATGCGCGACTTTCCGAATTCCGTTGGAGAACTTCGAACTAGTTTCCAAGCTTGTCAGGGAAAAAGGAGAGCGGCGGGTGGGTGGCTTTCCATTCCTTTGCTACGATCTTTGATTCTTCGATTTGTTCGGCTGTCATTTTGTTGCGAATTTCGTCACTTTTTCGCTCAACATACCGTCCGATTCCACCGCTATCATCAAGCTCGCCAAGCAAGGTGAACAGTGCATACCCTTTTATCATATCGAGTGGGTAACCAACTTTATCCGGCGTATGGGCTATGTAGGCGCCATAATTGCTTACAGCAGCTTGGTAACCGGTCTCGGCTCCTAACACAAGCCAATGGCGAATGCTCTCTGTATCACCTTCTATATGCAGTATTTCAAGATAGTCCATCATTGCTTTGGGATAGCCGCCTTCAGAAGAAAGCAAAAGCCAGTTTTTAACAGAGGCGTCACGTCTTCCTGGGATAAAAAAGAAACCCTCACCTTGTCGTTCACTTACCGCCATCCAGTATTGTGCGAGGGCATATCCTGCATTTGCGGACTTCTCGAGCCAAATGCGATCAAACGTTATCTCATACATTAGATACAACGACTCAGGATCACCGTTGTTGGCTTTTGCCAGCAGCAATTCTTTGGCATGTGTAAGCCACTCAACAGGAGACTTGGCGCTGGCAGGACAGTTATCCATGATTTTGCATAAATCTTCATTTTTGCGACCTAACTGGATCATTGCATATATGGAACCATTCACTGCCGCTGTTTCATACCAGTGCTGTGCTTCTGGTGTCATATAACGGTTGCGTTTTCGCAGAGCCTCCCCTAAGTAGTACTGAGACTCGACGCTTCCAGATTGTGCCTCTTTTTCTAACGCGGAGATAGCTTCTCCGAGTTTTAACTGATTGAATAAAATAATGCCTGAAGAAGCTTCACGCACCGGCTCCGAGAAAGAGTTAGGTGTGAAGCATATAAAAACCGTCAAGATTAAGCGGTTTATTAATAACCTCACTGGTTTCAATGTCCTAATTTTTCCGGATAAAACGAGAGAGGTGGATGGGTGGACTTCCAGGTTTTTGCGAGCCTTTTTGCTTCTGCCAGCTGCTCTTTGGTCATGTTTTTTTCAACCTCGGGCAATGTGTCTTTAACATTGTTTATCATGTTTCCGCCGCCATCAAGCTCTAGCAGGTTTGTTAGTAGAGCAAATGACGTTATTGGGTCAGGTGTAAATCCGTATGTTGGCTCTATTCCCCCAATATATAACGCATAACCAAAAACACCTGATACATAGCTCGACGCAGCAGCTCGTTCATTCCAAAGTCTGAAGGACGATAAATCTTTTTTTTCCATTCTGGATGCTGCGAAGCCCATCATGCCCGGTGGATAGCCATTTTCCGCAGACGCCTTCATCCATTTTTCAATCGCATCAGATCTTCTTGATGGCAATAGGAATGTACCGCCCCCTTCTTGGTACTTAGTGGCCAAACGAAACTGAGCCAACGCGAAGCCACCTTCCGCAGATTTTTCTAACCAGTCATCATTTCCTGTTATTTTCCATAACAGATACATTGACTCAGTGTTTCCTTTTGATGCCAGTTCAGTTGCAAGCTCTTTAGCTTTATTTGTCCACTCTTCGGGCGAATGCTCCGCAAAAGAACAATTTTTCATCGTTACGCACAAATCTTCGCCCGCTTCACCAAGCCGTATCATCGAATAGATATTGCCTCTTTGGGCAGACTCTTCGTAAGCTTTTTGCGCGTCCTTAGTCATATAGTGGTTATTTTTCCTTATCGCTTCGCCTAAGTAGTAAAGTGCTTCGTCATCACCGCCGTCGGCTGCGATTCTTAGGAAATCAATTGCAGAAATAGCTTTATATTGATTGTAAAGTTCAATGCCTTTGATTTTCGCTTGAGACTGTTCCTGTGTGAGCGCGAACGATGGTGAAGTCGCTAGGCTCAACAAAATTAACGCGAAAGTCACCAATTTCATTTTTGGCTGCCTGGTTATTTTGAATTAGCAAGGGAAAGACTCTGAGTAATTGGATCAATTACCCAGTTTGTCGGGGAAAAGAGAGGCGGTGGGTACCTTTCTTTTCATTGTCACAGATTTCGAGCATTCAATCTGCTCGATAGTCATATTACCTCTAATCACTTCGTATTTAACTTTAGTGACGCTTTGAGTGGCACGGTCCGCATCACAGGCCATATTTCCCTGGGTAGAAAGAAAGTGGCGGGTGAGTGTCTTTCCATTGCTTTGCAAATGCTTTTGCTTCTGTAATCTGCGCCGGACTCATTTTGCTTGCTATTTCTGGCAGTACTTCATCGACATAAGGCTTTATGTTTCCACCGCCATCAAGTTCTGTTAAAAGCGATGTGAGCGCGTAACCTTTAACTAAGTCCAGTGGGAAGTCATAAAGGGAAGAGGCATGTGCTAGGTATGCTCCATAACTGCTTACCCCGGATTGATAGCCGGTCTTGGCCGCTTCTTCGATCCAGTAGCGAGCATCGCTGAGATCTCCTCCGTGTTCATACAGATACGCCGCATATTCAAGCATACCTGCGGGGAAACCATTTTCTGCCGACGCCTTCAATAATCGCCCAACTTCCTCCGAACGTTTCCAAGGTAGAAAAAATTTCTCACCTTCCTTGTACCGGCTTGCCAGTAGCCATTGGCTTCTCGCGAATTTGAATTCAGCGGATTTTTCAAGCCACTCTAATTGCCCAGTGTACAAATACTTAACATACATGGCTTCGCCATCGTTGTTGTTCGCTCTTTTTTCCGTTTCTTTGTTTAAAAGGTCAATCCAGTCAGTACGTTTTTTTGAGCTTTGAGTGCAGTTGTTCATTACGTTGCACAGGTCGTTTTCTGATGTTGCTAATCGCAGCATTGCATAGAGGTCGCCTTGAAGAGCCGCTGCTTCATACCAGTTCTGAGCTTCAGCGGTTATATACTGACTCTGCTGGCGTAGCTCTTCACCTAAATAAAATTGAGCCTCCGTATCTCCAGCTTCTGCTGCAATACGTAATTCGGGTTCGGCTGTTTTATATTGATTGAATAGTGTAATTCCGCGCTTTTTCGCGGCTTCTTGTTCAGGAGTGAGCTGAGCGAAAGCGTAGGTTGAAAATATTAATGCAATCAATGCCATGGCTTTTATTGGTGTGCGGAACATCTTGCTTCGTCCTTCTGCGTGTTGCATCCTCTTAACTGTTTTTCCACATGTGACAAAAGTCTTTCTTGAAATTTAGCGCGATGACGTGGGTAGTTCAATTTTGTGTAGTTCCCCACGCCAGTAAATATAGTAGTTCCAAGCGCTGTCTTTCAAAGTAATTAAGGGGGTGCGACCGTATTAGTCACCTAACTTATCAGGGAAAAAAGAGAGCGGCGGGTGTGTGGCTTTCCACTTTTGTGCGAATACTTTTGCTTCCGCTATTTGCGTTTGTGTCATTTTTGCAGCGATTTTAGGAAGCTTATCATTGACGTTGGCATCCATGCCGCCTCCGCCATCAAGTTCTTTCAATAAATAAATCAAGGCGTACCCTTTGATTATGTCATAAGGGAAGCCATACGTATCAGGCTCATGGGCCAGGTCTGATCCATACCCGTACACCGTAGTGGCGAAGCCAATTGAGGCAGCCTGTTCGTTCCAATATCGAAAACTTTCCATGTCACCCTTCTCGAAAAGAATGGCAGCGTACTCCATCATTCCCTTGGGATTGCCTCCAAGAGCAGACGCCTTTGCCCAGTTCTCGACAGCTTCCGACCGTTTCCAAGGCAACAAAAAGGATCCATTACCTTCCTTATATCGAATAGCAAGCAGCCATTGACCTTGAGCAAAACCAGACTCTGCGGATTTTTTTAACCACTCCAACTGGCCAGTCGCCAAATACATGACATAAGCGGATTCGGCGTCACCCTTTTCAGCTTTAGATGTAGCCAACTCTTTAACTATATTCATCCACTCTGCCGAAGTTTTTTGCCCGGGAGGGCAGTTTTTCATCGTCGTACAGAGATCATTATCCGAGCGGGCGAGCCTAAGCATGGCGTACAGATCACCCTGTGCACTTGCCGCTTCCAACCATTTTTTTGCCTCAGGCGTAATGTATTGGCTTCTTTGTCGGATTTCTTCAGCTAGGTAGAACTGTGCTTCAGCGTCACCTGCTTCTGCAGCAATCCGAAGTTCCGCTTCAGCAGATTTATATTGATTAAAAAGCGTAATTCCTTTTTCTTTAGCAATCGCCTGATCGCTTGTAAGCGCCATCGCGGAATGAGATGCAAAGGCTAGGAATACAAAAAAAACTTGGGCTATTGATTTGTAGTGCTTATTTTTAATCATTTTACGCTATCGTCCGGTCCGGTATAGGTTGCTTTTCCACCTGGCAAATATGTTCTTCCGTAGTGTGTAATCCGAGAGCAATAGCCGTCTAGCCGCTCGCCAAGAGTTTTTACGTGCGCTTTGTATCGGGCTCGGGTGTCGTCACTTGTTCGATCTTGAAGTCGCATAACTGCTTCTGACATGAAGTTATCCATGTGCAGGCGGTTCTCGCAGTACTTCTGGTTTTGGTTCTGCTCTTTTGTCCCAAACCTGTTCATGCACATACAGGCTTCTTCAAATTGGCTTTTCGCCTTTGAAATAGTTCCATCTTTTTCGGCGCGCTTTAATATCCAACCAAGAATGCGCTCAATTGCTTTTTGCTGAAGAAGGTGAGCTTGGTCATGACTATATTCGGAAGCCTGGCTGCTGTCGGATAGCTTTAGTGGAATTTTGAATGCTTCCGCTGCACTGGTAAGTGTCATTAGCATTGGGCCCAGCGCTCCCGGCGTAGCTGCTATGAACCACTCTTCCAGCTCTGCTTGGTTTCGATATGTCATGATGGTATGAGCAACGGTACCACCTCGACCACCCCCCGTTAACGCCTCATACAACGACATCACCATATCAACACCCTGCATATAAGACATCGCTACTTCCATGCCGGCAGCACCTAGGAAGTTGAGCTTATCGATGTAATCAGCCGCATCATCCGTCACAAAAATCAGCGATTTGTCCTGATTTTTGTGCATCTCACGGCGCAGCAGGTTAATCAGGTCAGTAACGCCGTCATACCCGACTTCAAACTGGAATTCGCCGCCGGCACCTGTGCCGACAATGAGAGAGGCCTTGAACCGCATGATGAAGCGGCCTTCGTGCAAGGAAATGCCAATGTCTGCGTTTGCACCGAGGCCGTAAGCGGCAGTAAATCCAGCTGTCAGTCTCGCTAGACTCGACCATTGGCTGGCTTTCGTGCTGTTGACGCTGTTACTCATTCCCGGTGTTGGCGCTGCGCGCAGGGCTGCTATGTCTTTTGGTGGTGCCCAGTTCAAGGCACCGGTCAGCAGAATCCCGGCTTGCACCCCAGCAAAAAGATTGAATTGGGCTTTAGCGCCGTCTTCCACCCGAACCTTGGCAGCGTCGCCCTCAAGTACAGGTTCACTTCGCGCGGTTGCGGCAGTCGCATTGGTGGTATCCGCGCGTTTTGCATCGGTGATTTCCGGAAGGTTGAGCCCGCCTTGCACGTTCGCGCGGCCCAACTGCACGCTGGAAGAAAGGAGGAGGGTTGCACCCGTATACCCCCAGGCTCTAGCGCCCAAGTGAATCGAGAACCGACCCAGGTTCAGATTTTTGCGGTTTTTCTCATAATCCAGGTAAGGCACCAGGATGTCTTTCGCTTGATCTCTCCCCGGAAGATCCATTTTCATCAATTCAACCTCACCGCGAGCGAGGTCGATTCCCAGACTTGCTTCGGCTTTGGCGGAGGCTTTGAAATTATCCGCAACGCTGAAGCTTGGGCCGCTGACTTTGGTAGCGGTGTGAATTGATGACTGCGGTGGGGTGAGGCAGCGAACCAGTTGAGCTTGAGGGCTGTTGTCGAACAGACGCAACGAGCTTCTGACTTCTTCCTTAAAAAGCAACTGACGAAGACGGAGCCCCCAATCTTTGCGCGCCCCCGCATCCTCAAACGTTTCGACCTTGTAGTTCTTTGACTTCAAGTAAGAGTGGAACATCTCAACGTCAAACCAGCCTTTTTCATCAAACCAGTCGCTCTGTTGGTCCTTGATGGCCAAAGCGCCTTGTTCACGAAGCCATTCATGGAAGGGGTTGTCGTCAGAGTCCGACTCTGCCTTTCCGTTGCTGTTACCTGGAAGTTTCTGCAAGTCCTTGCTTGCAGCGGCACCGATTTCGCTTGCGTCTTTTTTCAGCACCTTTGTGATGCCTTCAAGATTGAGCAAGCTCAAGTGTTTGACTGGACTGTTGGGGCTATTGAAAAGCGCGACTTCGCGCAAAGGAAATCCTGCCTTGACCAAGCGCTCTTCCGGTTTCGGTTGAAACTGCTCGGGCTCCCATAACAGGTGACGTAATGGCAAGGCAGCAGCCACTGCTGCCTCGGCGTCTTCACGAAGCTTCAGACGAGCTTGCTGGATACGCTGCCATTCTGCTTGCTCCGCTTCAACGATACCTGTAGGTGCCGCGACGTTCTGCCCGCTCGCGTCAATCCAGGCTTTATATTTCGAACGGATCTGCTCGGTGAGCTTGATCTGTTGCTGTTCCATCTCAAGGTAAGCCTTGAATTTCTCGATGCCTGCACTGATATCGCCAGTGTCGGGAATGAGTGCAAACTCCGGCAGGGCCAAACCGTAGTCAGCAACTTTCAAGATCGAATCAATATACGCGGCGAAGTCTTTTTCGACTTTCTTGCGCTCGTTGGCGACTTCCTTCAAATAGCCACACATCCGGGCTTTGCCATCGATTACGCAGTTAGTCGCGTCCAGATAGGCTTTTTTGTTTTTTTGGAAGTCTTCTTCTTTCAGAGTCGTCAGCTTGCCACTGGAGGTGAGTGCCGAACGTGCCTTCAGATAGGTCTGTACACGACTTCTCGCTTCGAGTGCTCCCGGAGAAAACAGGTTGCCACTTTCGTAGGTGTAGCCTGCTACTTTGGCTTGCGCGACGGCGATGTTTTTCAGCTTCTTCCATTCGCTGTAGAGCCGCTGCAGTTTCTGCCCATCAGAGTTGGCTTCAAGCAGACTCGCTTGTTGTTGATTGGCAAGTTCCCGATTGCGAGCGTATTCGCTCTGGTCCGGTTGCTTGTCCAGCGCCGCACTATTGCGGGCTTCTCGGCTGACAGCCTTCAAGCGCATAGCCATCGTGGGTTGCGCGATATCCGGCTCCTGAGCTTCGATTTCCAGCATTCGGCTTTTTTGCTCGCCTTGCAGGAAGTTAGTCAGCTTTGGCTCAAGGAAGTATTCCAGCAGCCCTGCGGTGTTCATCCCCTTGAGCCGTTCTTCTGGAGACTTGCTTACGCTGATATGTTGTTCAAGTTCATTCATCGCTTCTTTGATCGAGCTGGCAGCACGTTCTGGCAATAGATAGAACATTTTTTCCTTGGTGGCGTAAATCACCTCACCATAGGACGTCGAGCAAGGTGTCTTTACCTTGTCGAACGCGTTGGAACAACTGTCAGGCGCTTTGGGCTGCGGATCAAGCTCCAGCGCTGGCTTGCTCTCAACCGCTGCTGTTTGGGTCGATGCATTTGCAGTTGGACCGTTGAGATTTTCCTTGGGGGCTTTCGAAATACCAGTTTCCATTTCGCTTCCATTCATTCTTTACGCGGACGGGGTCATCAGGCAGCGCTGGTGGAGAGTTGCTGCAGCTGCTGAACCTTGATGAACGACTCTTCCCTGGATTGCAGGATGGTCATTGCCTGAGGCTGCGCTTCGAGCAGCGGGCCGTTGGTGATCTGGCCCAGCTTCAGTAAATGACGACCTTCATAAATGTTGTGGGCAACCAGTACATTGAGGTTTTCGACGAGGTTGGGCAGTTCCTCGTCAGTGGGTTCGCCATAGATGGCGTAATGCTCATCAACCCAATAAACCCAGCCCAGATATTCCTGAACCTTTGGCGCTGCTGGTGGCAGGTTGAACGCTGAGACGTCGCCCAGCCATTCAAGTTCCGAAACGCTGCGCCAGCTTAGCCAATGGCCCCGACTGCTGCCAAAGTGAACCGGGGCAGGGCTGTAGACGCGTTGCCATGGGCCGAATAACTGATGCGAAGTTTCGTCTGCGGTATAGGCCAATGCGGCCCAAAGGCTTGGCTTTTGGTAACTCAGAAGGCTTTGACCGCCGGACCCATCGTTGGCACGCAGCAGCCAGCGAGCATGGGCCAGTGCCTTGGCCGGCTCATCAGTGATGAGTGCAATGCCGGCGTAATCTTCTTCGCAGAGTTTTGCTGCTTCGGCAGCCAGGCGACTGCCCCAAGGCGCGATCAGCCATAACGGGCCGTCATTGGCCATTTCAGCGAAATCGGTGGCGAGAAACAGGCCTTGGGAGTCGATAGGCTCGCCGATGCGATAGAGGCGGCTCATGGTGTCAGGCTGACGGGTACGGTCAATGATGAAACACAGTGTCGAGCCGGCGCTCTCTCGGGGTAGCTGTTCGAATGTGTGGCGCGGAGCCGCCAACAAAGCACTCAGCGCTTTTACATGCATGTGCAATCCTTACGGCTGCAAGCGCCGTTACTCTGTTTTCCGCACAGCGGCGTGATACCGGATTCATTCAGTCGTTTAGGCAGCGGAATCGGGACTTTCCCAGCCTTATCCGCATCCACCACCTTCATCGGCCCTGGCAACAACGGTGCTGCCGGTGTCCCCACGCCCGGCGCGCCGCCGGTGTTGATCTTCACTTCGGCGCCGCTGATGGTCACGCCGCCGGCATCGGCTTTGACGAAGCTGCCGCCGGCCTTGGCGGTCAGTTCCATTGCGCCTTCGATCACGACTTTCTGGCCGGCGTAGTAGTGGATCTCGGTTCCCGCTTCGACCAGTTGCGCCGTGCCGACCTTGAGGTGCTGGGTCACGGCGACGGTCAAGTGATCGTTGGCGCGCATTTCACTGATGCGATCCAGGTGAGTGATGCGGTGTTCTTCGACCTTGAACTCGCTGTAGGTGTTGGCTTCGACCGTGTCATGCCGTTCGTTGCCAACCCGGATCTTCTGGTCGTGCTCAATGTTCTCGTCCCAGTCGCGCTGGGCGTGGATGTAGATCTGTTCCGCGCCTTTCTTGTCTTCGATGCGAAATTCGTTGTAGCCCTTGCCGCCCGGTGAACTCAGGGTCTTGAAGGTGCTGCGGGTCTTGTTCGCCGGCAGGTCGTAGGGGACGACGTTTTCCTTGTGGTACAGGCAGCCGGTCACCAATGGCTGGTCGGGGTCGCCTTCGAGGAAGGTCACCAGCACTTCCATGCCGATCCGTGGGATGGCGATGCCGCCGTAGGCTGCGCCGGCCCAGCCGCTGGCGACGCGCAGCCAGCAGGTGGTCTTGTCGTCGGCCTGGCCGTCGCGGTCCCAGTGGAATTGCACTTTCACGCGGCCGTACTGGTCGCAGTGGATTTCTTCGCCAGCGGGGCCGGTGACGATGGCGGTCTGGCTGCCGAGGACTTTCGGTTTCGGGTGTTCGAGGGCAGGGCGGTAGTGGGCGTCCCACGGGGTGGCCACGAAGCTGTTGCGGTAGCCCTGGTGGAAATCGCTTTTGTTGTCGGTGACGTCGCTGGTGACGTTTTCGCCCAGCACTTGCGGCTGTTTGCCTTCGTGGAAGACTTCCAGCAACAGCCACAGATCGTTCCATTCGGCGCGCGGGTGTTCGGCCAGGGTCATGAAGTGGCCGCTGGTCAGGGTCGGTTCGTCACCTTTGCCTTCGGCGAGTTTGTAGTCGCTGCGATGGCGTTCCAGCGCGCGGGTCGAGAGGAACTTGCCGCGCTCGCGCGTAGTGAAGCGGCCGGGGTAGTCGTAGTCTTCCAGGTCCGGCATGAACGCGGATTTGACCGCGGTTTCGGGCAGGATCTTCGGTTTTTCGAAATCGTAGTCGCGGCGGCTGACGCGGCTGGTACGGGTTTCCAGGCGCAGGTTGAAGCGCTTGATCACCGGTTTGTCGGCGGTCATGCCGGAGTCTTGCTGGTAGTTGACCGGTTTCAGTTTGCGGAACACGGTCTGGTCGTCGCCGAACACCAGTTTGTGGCCGCTGCTGCTGTGCTGGAAGTGGAAGTGAATGCCTTCCTCTTCGCACAGACGCTGGATGAAATGCAGGTCGGATTCGTCGTACTGCACGCAGTAGTCGCGTTCCGGGTATTCGGCGCCGAGCTGGAAGCTGTAGGCATTGCCCAGAATCCCGCGTTCTTCCAGCACCTGGGCGATGATCTTCGGCACGGTGAGGTTCTGGAAAATCTGCTGGTCATGGTTGTGCCGCAGGTAGGCCAGTTGCGGCACCAGGCTCAGGCTGTAACGGGTCAGGGTCTTGCCGGAATCGCCTTGTTCGATGCGATACACCAGGCCATGAATCGTGCCCTCGCCAGTGGCGCCGAAGGTCAGGCAGCCAGGCTTGTGCAGGAGTTCTTCAAGATTGAGGTCGGGACGGGCGCTGACCAGTTCGAGGTCGAAACGGAACGGTTCGTTGAGGGCTTCGCGACCGGTGAAACTGAGGACTTGCAGGTCGGCGGAAGCGCCTTCGAGCGTGAGGGTAATGTGGGTAGCATTGGCGTCCAGCATGCCTTGTTTTCCGTCCTTTGGATTAGCGTGGGCGGATGGTGCAGGATTAAACGGCCTCGTTCAAGGCGCAAATGCCGTAGATGCTGCGGTCCGAACCCATAGGGAAAACCCTTAGGCCCACGGTTGGGCCCAGTAAAACAGGCACTTTCGGACGGACCAATCTGCCGCGGACGCCGAATGCAGCGTCCAGGAACAACCAGTCAGTTTCAGACTAAAGTCGCCTGTAGCACGTCAAAGCCATCTGCCATCATTGCCGTTCACCCCCGCGTGTTCACTGCCTCCCGGTTCTTAACTGGTCCGGGACGGGAGCTATTTCTGGTTGTTTGCGCCTCTGCGCAATCGTTGTTCTGTTGGAGTTTTCAATGCGTCCCCCATTTCCCCTCATCACCCCGCGCCAGTCGCTTGGCTTCGGAGCCTTTGTGCTGTGCGCCGGTTTTACCGCGCAGGTCCAGGCCGGCGGTTTTTTCGAAGACACTACGGCGAAGATCGAGTCGCGCACGGTGTACTTCAACCGCGATTTCCGTGACGGGCATACCTCCAGTGATCAGGGCGCGTCCAAGCGCGAAGAGTCGGCGCAGGGTTTCATTCTCAATCTGCAATCGGGCTACACCGAAGGCACCGTCGGTTTCGGGATCGATGCGCTGGGCATGGCGGGATTCCAGCTCGATTCCAGCCCGGATCGCAGCAACAGCGGCTTGTTGCCGTCCAGCGGCGACAACCCGCGCGGCTCGAAAGGTCAGTACGCGAAAATGGGCCTGACCGCCAAGGTCAAAGTCTCGGACACGGTGCTGAAATACGGCGCACTGCTGCCGGATCTGCCGTTGCTCAAGTACAACGACGGTCGCCTGCTGCCGACCATGTTCAACGGTGCGATGCTGACCTCCAAAGAGGTGAAGGACCTGACCTTCATGGCCGCGCGTCTGGACAAGTACACCGCGCGGGATTCGACCGATTCGCAAGACATCCGCGTGCACTGCAAGAACAAGCGCTATGCCTGCAACACCACCGCCGATCATTTCGACATGTACGGCTTCGACTACAAGATCAACGATCGCCTGACCGCGCAGTACCACTACGCCGAGCTGGAAGACATCTATCGCCAGCATTTCGTGGGTCTGTTGGCCAACCAGCCGCTGGGTGACGGCGTGTTGAAAGCCGATCTGCGTTTGCTGAAGAGCGCCGACAGCGGTGATGCGAAAGCCGGTTCCATCGACAACCGCGCCTTGAGCGGCATGCTGTCCTACGGCATCAGCGGTCACACCTTCAGCGCAGGCTGGCAGCGCATGAACGGCGACAACTCGATGCCGTATCTGGATGGCAGCAACCCGTATCTGGTGAACTACGTGCAGGTCAACGACTTCGCCGCCGCGCAGGAACGTTCCTGGCAGTTGCGTTACGACTATGACTTCAAGGCGATCGGCATCAACGGCCTGAGCTTCCTGACCCGTTACGTGAACGGTGATCACATCAAAGTGCCGGGCAGCGATCAGGAAGGCAAAGAGTGGGAACGCGACAGCGAGTTGAAGTACGTGATTCAGACCGGCACGTTCAAGGACGTCAGCCTGCGTTTGCGTAATGCGACGTACCGGACGAACTACGAGAAGTTTGCCCGGGACGTGGATGAGACCCGGTTGATTGTGAGTTACAACTTTTCGGTGTTGTAAATCCGCGCCAAAAAAAACCATCGCGAGTTAACTCGTGATGGTTTTTTTGGCTTGGGATCAGAGCCAATGCCAGAACCGGCTCCAGAACCCGCGATTCAAATCATCCTTGCACGCCGCGTATTGCTGGCCGTACATGTCCGAGCGGTTCTGCACCTTGCGCGCCACCGGCATCAGCCACGCCTTGCTGGCGTAGGTCTTCTGGCGAAAGCCGCCCCAGCCTTCGTGGTAGTTGAGGTACTGGTTGTAGGCGTCGTACTTGTACACGCCGTTGATCGAGGTGGTCTTGTCCATGTACCAGCCAACGAAGTCGATGGCGTCGTCGAAGTCTTCACGATCGGCGCCGTAGCGACCGGTGCTTTTCTGGTAATCGGCCCAGACTTCATCCTTGGCTTGGGCATAGCCCGAGGCCGTCGAAACCCGGCCCCACGGGATCACCCACAACAGGTATTTGCGCGGCGTCTTGGCGTCATAGCGGTAACCGGACTCCTGATACATGATCGCGAACGGCACCTGGATCGGTACGCCCCAGCGCTTTTGCGTGACTTGCGCCGCGTCGTACCAATCACTTTTTTCGCGGAAAATCTCGCAGAGGTTTTCCGGCGAGCGCGGTGGCGATGTTCCGCAACCGCTCAACAGTGCCGCCAATACCAACAGTCCAACCGTGCGCCGCGAATTCAAAAGCCGTCATCCCGTCGTGCAAAAAAGGGCGCCAGTCTACGCGGTCAGGTCAACTGGTGGCGATAAGGCAAATCCGGACCTGTTTTACTGCATGTAAGGGCGGCGGCCTGTACGGCAAACCTGAGCATGCCGTCGATTTGTTCGCGGCTCAGGTGCTGCACGCCTTCCACCGAGTCCAGTTCATGCTCGGTCAGCCAGGTGATCAGCGCGGCCTGGAAGGTATCGCCGGCCCCGACCGTATCGGCAATCTTCACCGAAGAAGCCGGCACCGACCATGAACCGTGAACCCGGCTGAACACGGTCGCGCCTTCACCGCCACGGGTCAGGAACACCACCTGGCAACGATGCTGCAACCAGCCTTCGATGACGCGCGCAGGATCCTGCTCGGGGTACAGCAGGCTCAAGTCTTCGTCGCTGACCTTGATCAAGTCCGCCAACGGCACCAGCGTGGCGATTCGTTCGCGCCACAGGTCGATGTTTGGCTCCGGGTTGAGGCGCACGTTCGGGTCGAGGCTGATCAGGCGTTTGCCGCTTTCGCGCTGCACCAGCGCAAGCAAGGTATCGGCAATCGGTTGCACCACCAGCGAGAACGAACCGAAGTGCAGGCCGCGCACTTCAGGCCCCAACGCTGGCAGGTGCGCCAGGCTCAGCTGGCGGTCAGCGCAACCTTCGCCACGGAAGCTGTAGTGCGGCGAGCCATTGGCGCCCACCGCGACCATCGCCAGCGTGGTCGATGCAGCGAAATCGACCAGATAATCCGGGTGTACGCCTTCATCCTGCAACACTTGCTGCAAGCGTCGTCCGAGGTAGTCGGTGGACAACCCGCCGAACAGCGCCGAATCCACGCCCAGTCGGCGCAAACCCACCGCCACGTTGAACGGCGAGCCACCGGCAATCGCCTTGAAATTGACTTTCGACGCCTGCCCGCCGGCATCGTCTTCGCTGAAGAAATCGAACAGTGCTTCGCCACATACCAGGTACATAGTTGTTTGCTCTTTATAAGGTTGCGACATGCAGTCGATAGCGTTCATAGGCCTGCTGGAACGCCGCGACATTCGCGGCAACCGGCAGGGTTTCACTGTTCAGGTCGAGCTTCACGCAGCGCTGGCACAGATCGGCCAGGGTGTCTTCGTGGCCGTTCGACCACGATTTGCACCACGCCGCCTGAATCGCCGCGCCGAGGGCTGCGGCTTCGCTTTGCTCGGTGCAGATCACCGGGGTGTTCATGATGTCGGCGACGATCTGCCGCCATACCGCGCTTTTCGAACCGCCGCCGATCAGGCAAATGCTGCGGCTTTGTAAACCATTCTGGCGCAACAGATCCAGTCCATAACGCAGGCCGAAGGTGGTGCCCTCGACGGCGGCGCGGCACAGATTGGCTTGCGTCAGGTTATCGATCGTCAGGCCATGCAGGCTGCCGGTCGCATGAGGCAGGGGAGGCACGCGTTCGCCGTTGAGGAACGGCAACATGCTTACGCCTTCTGCGCCGATCGGGGTCTGGGCTACCAAAGCGTTGAAGGCGTCGAGATCGAGGTTGAACAGTTCTCGGATTGCGCCGGTGGCGTTGGTCAGGTTCATGGTGCAGATCAACGGCAGCCAGCCGCCGCTCGAGGAACAGAAGGTCGCGACCGACGCATCCGGGCTGACCTTCGGTGCCTCGGCGTAGGCGTACACCGTGCCGGAAGAACCGAGGCTCATGGTGATCGCCCCCGGCTGAATATTGCCGGTGCCGATGGCGCCCATCATGTTGTCGCCGCCACCGCTGGACACCAGCGCGCCGGGGTTGATGCCCAGCTGTTCGGCAATGGCGGGAAGGATCGTGCCGACCGCTTGATGGGCGTCGATCAGTTCCGGCAGCGCGGATTGCAGACGGCCGCTGGCGTCGATGTCGCGCAGCAGCTGCAAATCCCATTGGCGGGTGCGCACATTGAAATAGCCGGTGCCGGATGCATCGCCGTATTCGCTGCACGCACGACCGGTGAGCCAGAAATTCAGGTAGTCGTGGGGCAGCAGAACTCGCGCGATGCGGGAGAACACATTCGGATGCTGCTCCTTGGTCCACAACAGTTTGGACACGGTGTAGCCCGGCGCGATGACCACGCCGAGGCGTTCCAGCGAGCCTTGCTCACCGCCCAGATGAGCGAGCAGTTGATCGTTCTCTGGTGTGGTCTCCGTGTCGCACCAGAGCTTGGCCGGGCGCAGGACCTGGCCTTGGTCGTCAAGCAGTACCAGGCCGTGTTGTTGGCCGGAGACGCCGATGCCGAGGATCGACTGGCCGTCGACATTTGCCGCCAATAAAGCGCGACGGGTGCCGAGGGTGAAGGCTTCCAGCCATTGCGCGGTGTCTTGTTCGCGACGACCGTTGGCGCCGCTGATCATCGTGTGCGCGGCGGCGCCCTGGCCCAACACCTGACCGCTGGTGGCGTCGAGGATGATGGCTTTGGTGCCTTGGGTGCCGCAGTCGATGCCGAGGAATAGTTGTTGTTTGTGCATGGTGTGAACCTGTTGGTTTTTTGGCGACTTCTAAAGCCACCCCTCACCCCAACCCTCTCCCCAGAGGGGAGAGGGGGAAAGGGAGCAGATTTGTGTAGGTTTCAATTCCTGAGTTCGGCTCCGGACTTTCAGGTCGATGTACCTCGGATAAACACCTCGGTCGGCTCCCTCTCCCTCTGGGAGAGGGCTGGGGTGAGGGGCTTTTCACGCCAGAATACGCTCGAGAGTCCGAGTGACGCCTTCTTCTCGCAAGCTGTTCAGACACCACTCAAACGCCGCAACAAACTCTGGCGAACGCGGTATCGCCGTACCGAAGATTTCTTCAACCCCCAACAACCGCTCAGTGATCAAAGCATCCTCCGCCACCAACCCCTGACAGAACGCCGCCCGAGGATCCGGAACCGAGTAAGTGTCGCCATTCTCATCCACGCCCTTCAGGTAAAGGGCCCAGGCCGCCACCACCAAGGCCGCGCGTTTGGTCTCGCGCCCATCGGCAATCAACCGATTGATCGTCGGAATGGTGAACTTGGGAAACTTCGACGAGCCATCGGAGCAAACCCGTTCAAGCTGATCGGCAATCGCCTGATTGGAGAACCGCGCCACCAGCGTGTCCTTGTACTCGGTGAGGTCGATGCCCGGCACCGGCGCCAGCTGCGGAGTCACGTCCAGGTCCATATAGGCGCGCATGTAGCGCACGAACAGCGGGTCGTTCATGGTTTCGTGAACGAAGCGGTAACCCTTCAAAAAGCCCAGGTAAGTCAGCGCCAGATGGCTACCGTTGAGCAGTTTGATCTTCATCTCTTCGTAGGGGGAAACATCGTCGGTGAATTGCACGCCGACCTTTTCCCAGGCCGGGCGGCCGTTGACGAACTTGTCTTCCAGCACCCATTGCACAAACGGTTCGCAGACCACCGGCCAGGCGTCATCGACGGCGTGCTTGTCCGCCAGTTGCAGGCGATGGGCGATGCTGGTCATCGGCGTGATGCGATCGACCATGGCGTTGGGGAAGCTGACGTTGGCGTCGATCCAGTCGTGCAGGTCCGGATCCAGCGAAGCAGTAAAGGCCAACAGTGCCTTGCGGGTCACCGCGCCGTTGTGCGGCAGGTTATCGCACGACATCACCGTGAACGCCGGAGTGCCCGCCGCACGCCGCTTGGCCAACGCCGCACAGAGGAAACCGAACACGGTTTTCGGCTGTTGCGGGTTCGTCAGGTCGTGCTGAATCTGCGGCAGGTGCGCCATGAATTCGCCGTTGCTGTCGTCGATGCAATAACCGCCCTCGGTGATGGTCAGCGAGACGATGCGGATCTGCGGATCGGCGAGTTTGTCGATCAGCGCCTGGGCGCTGTCCTCGGCCAGCAGCATGTCGCGGATCGCGCCGATGACCCGGACTTCGGTGTCGTCGCTGTCGCCCAGTTCGAACAGGGTGAACAGGTAGTCCTGCTCCTTGAGGTCATCACGGGCGCGGCGGTCTTCGGCGCGCAGGCCAACGCCGCAAATCGCCCAGTCCAGTGCTTCGCCGGTGTTCATCAGCGCATCGGTGTAATACGCCTGATGCGCGCGGTGGAAGCCGCCGACGCCAATGTGGGCGATGCCTTGGCGGGTGTCGCTGAGGCTGTAGGCCGGCAGTTTCACTTCGGCGGCCAGGCGGTTGAGGTTTTGCTGGTTCAGTTTCATCGGGTCAGTCTCGAAATCAGGCGGCCGCGCGCAACGGGCGGGTCAGCGCCACGCCGTTGGCATCGAACAGATGGCAGTGGGAGGCGTCCAGGTGCAGGTTCAGTTGTTCGCCGTAACGGCTCGCCAGATCACCGCGCACGCGCATGGTCAGGGCTTCGCCGGCGTTGGTCTTGACGTGGCAGAAGGTGTCGCTGCCCAGTCGTTCGCTGACGTCGGCGGTAACTTGCAGGGTGCAGTCGCCCGCTTGCGCCAGTTCCAGATGTTCCGGGCGAATACCGAGAGTCACGGCGCTGCCGACGCTCAGGTTCGACGCGTTGAACGGCAGGGTGATGCGGGTGCCGGCGTCCAGCGAGACTTCGCAGCTCGCGCCGTCGATACGGGCGATCTGGCCTTTGAGGAAACCCATTTTCGGCGTGCCGAGGAACCCGGCGACGAACAGGTTGGCGGGGTGGTGATACAGCTCCAGCGGCGAGCCGACCTGTTCGATCTTGCCGCCATTGAGCACCACGACCTTGTCGGCCATGGTCATGGCTTCGACCTGATCGTGGGTCACGTAGATCATCGTGGCTTTCAAATCTTTGTGCAGGCGCAGCAGTTCCAGACGCATCTGCACCCGCAAGGCGGCGTCGAGGTTGGACAGCGGCTCGTCGAACAGGAAGATTTTCGGGTTGCGCACGATCGCCCGGCCGATGGCCACGCGCTGACGCTGGCCGCCGGACAACTGTTTTGGCTTGCGCTCGAGCATCGGCCCGAGTTCGAGAATGCGCGCCGCTTCACCGACTTTCTTCTCGACTTCAGCCTTCGGCACGCCGGCCAGGTCGAGGGCGAACGACATGTTTTTCTTCACGGTCATGTGCGGGTACAGCGCGTAGGTCTGGAACACCATTGCCAGATCACGCTTGGCCGGGCTGACTTCGGTGATGTCGCGTCCGTCCAGTTCGATGGTGCCGCCGCTGACCTCTTCAAGGCCGGCGATCAGGCGCAGCAGGGTGGATTTGCCGCAGCCTGACGGGCCGACGAACACCACGAACTCCTTGTCGTTCACCTCAAGGTCGATGCCCTTGATGATGGAAAAACCTTCGAAGCCTTTTTGCAGATTCTTGATTTTCAGGTTGGCCATGGTGGCGCTCCTCTTGCGAATTCTTATTTGACGGCGCCGAACGACAGACCGCGCACCAGTTGTTTCTGGCTGATCCAGCCAAAGATCAGGATCGGCGCGCAGGCCAGGGTCGAGACGGCCGACAACTTGGCCCAGAACAAGCCTTCGGGGCTTGAGTAGGAGGCGATCAGCGCGGTCAGCGGCGCGGCTTTGGACGAGGTCAGGTTCAGCGACCAGAACGCCTCGTTCCAGCACAGGATCAGCGAGAGCAGTACGGTCGAGGCCAGGCCGCCCTTGGCGATCGGTAGCAGCACGCGGAGCATTTCCTGAGCCAGGGTGGCGCCGTCGAGGCGGGCGGCTTCGAGGATGTCTTTGGGGATGTCCTTGAAGTAGGTGTAAACCATCCAGACCACGATCGGCAGGTTGATCAGCGTGTAGATCACGATCAGCGCGATGCGCGTGTCAAGCAGGCCGAAACTCTTGGCCAGCAGGTAGATCGGCATCAGCACACCCACCGGCGGCAGCATCTTGGTGGAGAGCATCCACAGCAGCGTGCCTTTGGTGCACTGGGTTTCGTAGAACGCCATCGAGTAGGCTGCCGGCACCGCGATCAGCAGGCACAGGGCGGTGGCACTGAAGGAAATTACCACTGAGTTCCAGGCGAAACTGAAGTAGTCGCTGCGCTCGTTGATGTGCAGGTAGTTCTCCAGCGTCGGCGTGAAGATGAACTGCGGCGGTGTGGCGAAAGCGTCGATTTCGGTCTTGAAACTGGTCAGCACCATCCAGAAGATCGGGAAGAAAATGATGATCGCGATGGCCCAGGCCAGCGTGCCGAGCAGCAGGCTTTGCAGCCGGCGGGATTGTTGAAGAGTCATGGCAGGCCTCAGGCTTTGTCAGTCAGGTTTTTGCCGATCATCCGCACCAGAATGATCGCGGCGATGTTGGCGATGACCACGGCGATCAGGCCGCCGGCCGAGGCCATGCCGACGTCGAACTGCACCAGCGCCTGGTTGTAGATCAGGTAGGCGAGGTTGGTCGACGCGTAGCCGGGGCCGCCGTTGGTGGTAGTGAAGATTTCGGCGAACACCGACAGCAGGAAGATGGTTTCGATCATCACCACCACGGCAATCGGCCGCGCCAGGTGCGGCAGGGTCAGGTGCCAGAAGATCGCGATCGGGCCGGCGCCATCGAGGCGCGCGGCTTCTTTCTGTTCCTGGTCGAGGGACTGCATGGCGGTCATCAGGATCAGGATCGCGAAGGGCAGCCATTGCCACGAGACAATGATGATGATCGACAGCAGCGGGTAGTGCGCCAGCCAGTCCACCGGCTGCGCGCCGAACAGTTTCCAGAGGTAGGCGAGGATCCCGGACACCGGATGGAAAATCAGGTTCTTCCAGATCAGCGCACCGACCGTGGGCATGATGAAGAACGGCGAAATCAGCATCACTCGCACGATGCCGCGACCGAAGAACTCGCTGGCTTCCAGCAACGCACTGATCAACACGCCGAACACCACGCTGATCAACAGCACGCTGCCTACCAGCAATAAGGTGTTGGTGGCACCGGGCATGAAGCCGGAGTCGGTCAGAAAGTAGGTGAAGTTTTCCAGCCCGACGAATTCGTTGGTGCCCGGGTCGAGCAGGTTGTAGCGGATCATCGAGAAATAGACGGTCATGCCCAGCGGCACGATCATCCACAGCAGCAACAGGGCCACCGAAGGGCTGACCAGGAACCAGCCGGGATTGGCCACACGGCTTTTGCGCCGGGGCTGCGACAGGTCGATGTGGGCTTTGGCAGTTGAAGTATTCATGGTGATCACAACCGTTTTAAAAGGCAGACTCGATCCACTGTGGGAGCGAGCCTGTTCGCGATGAGGGTGGTCCATCCGCCACATTTATTGAGACCGGATTACCGCTATCGCGAGCAGGCTCGCTCCCACATGGAAATGCGCAGGATTACTTCGGATAACCCGCGCGCTTCATCTCGCGTTCGGTGGTTTGCTGGGCGGCGGTCAGCGCTTGGTCGACCGTGGTCTGGCCGATCAGTGCGGCGGAGAACAGCTTGCCGACCTGTGTGCCGATCCCCTGAAACTCGGGAATGGTCACCAGTTGAATGCCGATGTACGGCACGGGTTTGAGGGTCGGTTTGCTCGGATCGGCCGCTTTCAGCGATTCCAGCGTGACCTTGGCAAACGGTGCGGCGCTCATGTAAGCGTCGCTGTAGGTCGAGGCGCGGGTGCCCGGCGGAACGTTGGCGATGCCGTCGGTCTTGGCGACCAGTTCGCCGTACTCTTTGGAGGTAGCCCAGGCGCTGAATTGCTTGGCGGCGTCCTTGGCCTTGGAGCTGGTCGGAATCGCCAGCGCCCACGAGTACAGCCAGGCCGAGCCTTTGTCGGTGACCTGATGCGGCGCGTAGGTGAAGCCGACGTGATCGGCGACCTTGCTTTGGGTCTTGTCGGTGACGAACGAGCCGGCGACGCTGGCATCGACCCAGATCGCGCATTTGCCGCTGTTGAACAGGGCGAGGTTCTCGTTGAAACCGTTGCTGGAGGCGCCCGGCGGGCCGGATTTCTTCATGGTGTCGACATAGAAGTTCAGCGCGTTTTTCCATTCCGGACCGCTGAATTCCGGTTTCCATTGCTCATCGAACCAGCGCGCGCCATAGGCGTTGGCCACGGTGGTGATCAGCGCCATGTTCTCGCCCCAGCCGGCCTTGCCACGCAGGCAGATGCCGTATTGTTCCTTGTCCTTATTGGTGAGTTTCTCGGCGAAGCCGGCGATCTGCTCCCAGGTCGGACGCTCCGGCATGGTCAGGCCGGCGTCCTTGAACAGGTCGGTGCGGTAGTAGGTGATCGAGCTCTCGGCGTAAAACGGCAGGGCGTACAGCGAACCCTTGACTGACAGGCCTTCGCGTACGGACGGGAACACATCATCGAGGGCGTAGCTGGCCGGCAGATCCTTCATCGGCTCCAGCCAACCCTTGGCACCCCAGAGTGCGGCTTCGTACATGCCGATGGTCAACACGTCGAACTGACCGCCCTGGGTGGCGATGTCGGTGGTCAGGCGCTGACGCAGGACGTTTTCTTCCAGCACCACCCAATTGAGCTTGATGTCCGGATGCTCGGTCTCGAAGGTTTTCGAGAGCTTTTGCATGCGGATCATGTCGCTGTTATTGACGGTGGCGATGGTCAGGGTCTGGGCGCCAAGGCTGACGCTGCTGAGGGTCATGCAGGTGAGGGCCAGCAGAGCTTTTGCAGTGGGTTGCATCGTGCACTCCTTTTCTGCACCCGGCGGGGGGCAGAAGGACAGTTATTGTTTTTGTGTTCTTCCGGCGGGGGAAGAATGTGCACTGATTACAGCCTTCTGACGCAGGGCTGACAAATCATCCCTAGCACTTGAATCGATACTTTTTTGCACTCGGGATTGGCGCGATAACCGCAGGGAAGGGCGTTTCAGCAGGGCGAAGGGCGCGAAACCGTACAGATTTTCCTGCTCAGCCGTGGTTTTGCTCGGTCAGGCGCTGCACCACCAGCCGCCGGTAATGCGATGGCGTCATGCCTTTGAGCTGCTGAAAGCGCCGATTGAAATTGGAAATATTGTTGAAGCCCGACTCGAAACACACCTCGGTCACCGGTTTGTCGCCATCGGCCAGTAACTCGCAGGATTTGCTGATGCGCAGGCGATTGACGAATTCGATGAAATTGCGCCCGGTGGCCTGCTTGAACACGCGGCTGAAATAGGTGGGTTTCATGCCCAGGTGCTCGGCGACTTCCTCAAGGGGTAGCTCGCGGGCGTAGTGGGCGAAGATGTAATCCACCGCGCGGTTGGTGCGGTCGATGTTGTGCTCGTCGGCCAGTTGCGGGGTGGTTGCGCCGGACAGCAGTTGGTAGTCGTCGCACGCCGCCAGCAATTCCATCAGGATGAAAAAGTGCCCGAGACGGGTGATGCCGGTTGAATCGGCGATGCGTTGCATCAGGGTCATGGCCTGGCGAATTGTCTGCGGCGAGCGGAATTCGATGCCGTACTGCGCACGTTCGAGCAGCGGTGCCAGGGTCTTGAGTTCGGCGAATACCTGATGGCCGCTTTCGAACAGTTCATCGGTGAAGTTGACCAGCATGTCGCGTTTCTCGACCACTTCATCTTCGGCCACCTGGCTGATCCAGTTATGCGGCAGATTCGGGCCGGTCAGGAACAGGGTCTGTGGATAGAAGTTGCCGATGTAGTCGCCGATGAACACCTTGCCCGAACTGGCGACGATCAGGTGCAGTTCGTACTCCTTGTGAAAATGCCAGCGCACCAGCGGGCAGGGGAAACCGTGCTGGCGATAGATGATGGACAACCCGTTGTGGTCATCCATCAGCTCATAAGAAGGGTCAGTCACGCGGGCTGTTCGGGTCATGGCAGAGCGCTTTTATTGTTATCGCCCGGTGATCATGCCTCGTTCCTCGTCGGTTGCGCCAGTTTCCATTGCCGCTCAGAGCGCCCGTTCTCGGGCTTTCATCAAGTTGGCAATCCGGCAAATCTCTACCAGGTCCGACTCTTCGATGAAGTCGACATTGATGATGTTGCACTTCAATGCCCAGTCACTGTTGTCCAGATCGAACCATTCGTTCAACTGGTCATGGATGTCGACGGGACCGCCCAGGTAGGTATAGCTGGTGGCGGACAACGACCAGGGGCGCCAGGTACCCGGTGGATTCTGCATGACACTACCGATGAACGCCTTCAGCTCGTCAGGCGTAGTCGTATCGGTGCCTGACCACTTATGGCTTACATAATCGTGGAATATCGTGTGATCAAGTTCTATGCCTGGACCGGCAGCGAACACTCGCTGTTGCGGGCTGGCGCGCTTCAGCTCCCGCAGGCTCAGGGCCGCGTTCCAGCGCGGGATCAGTCGATGCCCGAGAAAACTGCTCATTATTTTATTGAAGTAGTCGTGGTCGAAGTCTTTGCCATCAAGTTTGTGGAAATCAAGAACAATGAACTCGTCAGGGTTTTTTTGCAGAAAAAGTTCTACGTCGTTGATCAGTTGCCCTAATGTCCGAGAGTTTCGAAAACCATTATGGTGAAGAATGAATTTTTTTGGACCTTCCGCACTGGCTTCATAGCTCAGGCGAATATCCAGCGCTCTGGAACCATTGTGCAGTTGGGCGTAAAAGGTATCGTGCTGACATACCAGCCAATGGCGAGGCGGGCCGAAGATTGGGTAGTCGGCGCGCCAGTCACTGCCTGCGTTGTGGGTGCCGGGTAATGTCAGTTCAGCGATTGTCAGTGTATCAATGGCGGGCGTTGAGCCCATCCAGTTATTGTTGCTCATTTATGTATCCTGCGTGATTTAAAGAGTTGTTGGCAATTCAATTTTTTATTTGAATGGCGCTTGCAGGATGTTTATAGCGTTTAACTTTTTTAATGGCTATTGGTGGACTGATGCAAGTTGTTGGTGATTGTTTTTATAATTTTCCGTCATCTCATTTGTTCCGGTTTTTTGCTTCGATCCACTGCGCCATGTACTGAGTACTTTTGTGTGCGTGATGACGCAACATACTGCCTGTGAAGTTGTTTTTTCTGAGTTGCGCCAGATGTTCACGGCAGTATTTTATTTTCTCAATAAGGGCAGGACCATGAATCGCTTGTTGATAGCGATCACGCAATAGCGTGCTGCCTTGAGTTTGAGCGGTTTGCCACAGCCCTTCGTCCTTGTACAGCTGAACCGCTGCATCGGCGAACGCCCGCGCCGACTGCGTCACGGCTCCTGGCCAGAGATGATCCGTGTGCATACCTTCAGCACCGATCGGCGTCGTCACGCTGGGCGTTCCGCAGAGCATGGCATCGATCAGCTTGCCCTTGATGCCAGCGCCGAAACGCAGGGGGGCCAGGCAAACCCGGGCATCGGACATGACCTGCAATGCATCCTCCGCCCAGTTCATGATGTGAAAACCCTGGGACGCATTGTGCAGCGCTGTTGCCTTGGGCGGCGTATACGCGCCGTAGACATGTAATTGTGCCTTGGGCAGTTGATCGCGAATCAGCGGCCAGACTGTCGTCTTCAGCCACAGAACGGCGTCCCAGTTCGGGGCGTGACGGAAATTGCCGATACTGAGGAAGTGCGCGCGCTCCTCGAAGGGTTTTGACGGTGTGCCGAGTGGTTCGACCATCAACGGACACCAGTGCAACAATTCCGGTGGCAGCTTGAACTGTTGCACCAGCAACTCGATTTCCACTGGCGAGATCATCAGGTTCAGATCGCAACGATAAAGCGCGGCGATCTCGCGCTTGGCCAGATCGGTTTCGGCCATCAGTTCGAACTCTTCGGCGAGCGCCGGGGCAAACAATCCCTGGAAATCGTTGGCGTCGTCGCTGAGCTTCAGTCGATCTCTCAAGCGCTGGTGTCGAGCATGCCGCAGGCTCTGCAGGTCCGACGTTTCCAGAACGCGCAAGGCATCGGGGCAGTGTTTCTCCACTCGCCAACCGAACTGTTCTTCGATCATGAACTGGTCGAACAACACGATGTCCGGGGCCAGTTCACTGATAAACACATCGAAACTGCTGTTGTTCAGTTCGATCGGTACTTCGTGAATGCCCAGCGCAGTCAGATCGGCGCGGTGCTCACCGGTACCGGCCGGGCTGGCAAAGGTAACTTGCCAGCCTTGTCGCAGGAACGTCTCGAGAATCTGCATCACATGTCCGCTCGCGGCGGAGGAGCGAGGTTCCGGCCAGACGTAACCAATGACGAGGACTTTGGTTGCGGGCTGACTCATGAGTAACGATTCCTGGGACAAAGGGACAAAAAAAGGCGCGCGAATTAGAACACAATGCGCGCGCCTGCCAATCCGCTTTTTATCAGATCGGTGCCTTGCTCAGTTTGAGTCGCAACGAGCCGTCGATGAAGCCAAGCCTGTTGGTGTTTTTCAAGCCGTTCTGAATGCGAGCGAGATTGAGCAAGAACGTTTCCCGGTGTGTCCGTGCCTGATCGAGCATTGATACCGCCAGTGAGTAGGAATCGGCGTTGAGCAATGCCGGATGCTTTTTAACGAGCGACGGCAGCGTATTTTCGATAAGCCCCAACAACTCGAAGCCCTCATCATGAGTGGCCCGGAAATGCGGATTGGAAAGGTTTTTAGGGTGCGCCTTGTGAGCATCCTTGGCGAAATCCAGCAATCCGGCCACGTCCATATCGGCAGGCCCGGCGCCGGCCTGTTTCAATTGCCCATAATACAAGTCCAGTGTGTCCGGCGCGCCGTGAGCCATTTCATGAACCAACACATCTCCAATCCGGCCATCGTCGTACTTGGCCATACGGTAATAGTCGTCCAGTCCGTCGGGGTAGATCACCAGAAATCGCTCCGGAGGGTTTTTCAAGTACGAGCCGTCGAGGACGCTGGCCTTCCAGCGCCTGTAAACCGGCGGCCGCAACGCAGCGTTGGCTTCCGAGCCTTTTTTGAACGACATGTTGGCAAGCGTGACGTAATCCAGATCGTTGCGCATGTTGTGCAAATTGGCTTTCACATGCCTGAGTACTTCATCGGAATCATTGCCAAAGACGTGCTTGAGCACCGCGCGCATGTCAGCGTTGTCGTTATCCAGGAGCATCAGAACAGCATTATCGAGTTTTGATTTGGCTGTCGGCAGGGCTCTTTTCACATAGGCCCGGGTATAACTGAAGGGTTTCGAGCGACCGAAGAGTCGGCGAAGCGGCGCCAAGGGCGAGGCTTTAAGGTTTCTCAACTTGGGTCCCCAGGCACCGCCAACCCTGTGATTCAGTGCATACCAGTCACTGTTTCGCTGAAGTGCCAACAGACTGACCGCATCCCCCGGATTATTCGCAGCCTTCCAGGTACCCTGAAACAGGTCTGATTTCTGCGCAGCCTTGACCAGATCGTAGGATTGCGCGCTTCCAGTCAGTTTGCGCAACTGGCCGGTGGCGGTTTCCAGAGTGTTCAGCCCGTATTTGCTCAGAAGCAGCACGCCCTTTTTGGCCAGGCGCCCACCTTGCACAGCCAACGTCGGCAACCCGTCCAGCGGGTTGAAAATGGACACCGAAAAATGCGCCCCTGCCTTGGCAATGCTCAGAGCCTTGGCGGTCGTCGAGGTGGTCTTGCCGGCGATGCCGGCAATTGTGGCACCGAAACCGACAACCAGTCCCAGCAACGCCAGACCGTCGAGAATGCAGCCGCCGATGCCCTCGGTTACTTGAGACGCGTCGCCGGATCGCAGGTCCTCTATACATTTCTTGAAAGGCACGATGACATTGATGATGGCTTCATTCACCTGATCATTTTCGGCGCGTATTTGCTGCAGTTCGGTCTTTGCGTACAACGATGAATACAGTTCGTCACGAGTGGCCACCGGGTGATTGCCCAGTACCCCCTGCGCCAAGGATTGGAAGGCTGCGGAAAAGAACAGCGGAACCGGATGCACTGCCTCGGACGTCAGGGTGAAATGCCAAAGCTTTTCCACGACCGCGCCAGACTTCACACCGTGTTTCGGCTCGCTGCCATTGAGATAGGCATCGAGGTCAAGAGGCCATTGGCGCTCGGGTTTTTTGGGCTGAAAGTCCGTGTCCGCGCCTTTGTAGGACAGTGAAGGCTCTTCATACACAACCCCGGTGGAACGCAACATGTCGGCCAGCTCCGGACGCTCGCGACAAAGTCCCCTGAGAGAGAACAGTTCATAACAATGGAATGCCTTACCGTTTTGGCAGCCCAGAATAATGCCGTAACGCCCCTTGGCAGCATTGCGATGGCGTTGGGTTTCTTCAAATGGATTGAGCGTGTTTACCGACTTTCGAACGGTATATAACGTGATGAAACCATTGGCCAGCATTGTCCTGTCACGTTTGGGCAAGTTTGACACTGCCATTTTGATGATGGACTGGAGGCTCTTCTGCAAAGTTTGATGGTATTGCTCAAAAACCTCGTCGAACAGCGAGTCGATTGGTTCCAGTTCGCCGAGCCGTGAGAAGGCGTTAGCGGGGGGATTGAATGCCTCGGTGGTTATGAACTTGTCCGTCAACTTGCCGTCAACGACCAGATCACCTGACAGGTAGAGGTCGAGAATCGAAACACGGAGTCTCTCTATTTTTGAATGTTCGCCGTTTGCATTACTCAGGCTGACAGGATGATAAAGCAGTAACCATTCCAGAATGTTGCGTTCACCCAATGACGGGTCGAACCTGGCTTTGAATACTCGTTGTTCAAGATAATCGCCTGCCGGCAAAACGCGTTTCAGCGCTTGCAGTGCCAACTCCCGTCGATCAGGCGGAACAACCGAAATACCTGTTTCGACCTCATTCAATGCTTCGGCATATTCGCTGAAACGGTTGGCGGCGATGATGAAGGCATCTACGTCATATTCATTTTCCATCGTCGCAGGCAAGACACCGTTGAGCATTGCCCACTGGATAACCGGTGTGATGGTTGCCAGTTCGTGCATCGCACGTTGAGCGCTACTGACGGGCGACAGTTCAGAAAATGCCTTCACCCGGGCGTAGGTCATCAGGCGCGAAGCGCCGGGCGCAGCGAGCTCAATCAGTGCGACCGCCTGGGACAGAATGACCCAGCCAGGCTTGCCGATCGTCAATTCGACGGGCATTTGCTGAACGAGGAACTGGGGTGCCGCGCCTGCCAGCAACAGGTGTGCGGCCAAAGGCCCCAGTTCAGGTTCCAGCTGCGTTTCGACGATCAGTTGTTTTTCAAATGCCTGTACCACCTGCGAAGGGGTCCTCAAAGCATTGTCCGGTTGATACAGAGCAAACCCGGCGATTGTTTTCGCATGCCGTTCGACATCGACTTTCAGATCCAGAATCAACGCGGTGGCTGCCAGACATTTGATTTGTCGTTTCGCCACTTCCCGGTCAGCTTGTTCCAGGTGCCATTGCAGCCGCTGATGCAGAACTTCACCCAGCATCCTGGCTTTCGGCGAATCGAGAAAGCGTTCCAGGTAGTCGGCCGCGCGTTCGCGCCGACCAACTTCAGGCACCTGGCGCAGATCGTCCGTTGCAATGAACTTCAACAGACTGGACTGACCTTGCGTGAGTTCGTCAGTGACCAGCGTGATGGTTTTGCGTGCCTCTGCCGACAGGTGAAAAGGCGAGTCGACGGGTTCCCCCAGCAATTGATAAAAGTCGGCTGTATCCGGGCTTTGCGGAATTTCGAACTGAAGAAACTCGACCAGATTACGCACTTGTTCAACATTGCCGGGCAGGGTGTATTCATGAAAGCGAAGCCACTGATCGACTGCAAAAAACTCCCCGGAAAAAACACAGCCGCCGGTTTTTACCGCGCAGTCCCCCAACATCAGGATGTCATTGAGCAAGTCGGTGCTAATGGCGGGGTCGTTGGTGATATCAACCCATCCATCCTTGATCAGGATCCTGAGTCTGGCCTGCTCATCAATACAGACAACAGTGTCATCAGGCAGGGAATGTTTCTGCGCAAGGAAAGCAAAGTCCTCGGTTTCAAGCATCTTTGACAAAGCGACGCGGGCAAATTCCAGGGCATTATCAAACGTCGTGCCGGACAAACGGGGCACCGTGGTGTCGCGCAAGTCGATGAGTTCAGTGTCCGGGCGTTTTCCTGCAAGGGTAGAGAGGCTTGAAGCAATGCTGGATTTTTCTGTTTGATCAAGCTTTCGACGCGAGGCAACATTCCCGAAATCGAATGCAGCGTCGTCTATATCCAGCAGGCTTGTGCCCTGTGCAAGTTGCATAAGCAATTTGTCCTTGATTTATATTC
Organism: Pseudomonas sp. FG35; assembly: GCF_057809295.1. Taxonomy (NCBI): domain Bacteria; kingdom Pseudomonadati; phylum Pseudomonadota; class Gammaproteobacteria; order Pseudomonadales; family Pseudomonadaceae; genus Pseudomonas; species Pseudomonas sp. FG35. The sequence goes on from NZ_JBMDJR010000001.1 coordinate 479,633, forward strand.
TGAATTAGTTGTCCTCGGCAGTTATGCGAAAGTTGGTGGTGCGTAAAAAACACAACTACGGAACGGCCGCAGAATAGTTTTGTTCTGCGGCTGATGAACAGTTGTAGTTGGTTTCAAAGTTGGTCAGGGCAGACCCGGGATCCGCCCTTTGAATAGTTCGGGAATGGAAGTTGAAACTTTCAGGAACACTCAAGTACGGCTTTGACTTTGTCTCGTAACTGATCGATTGAAAACGGCTTGCCGATCACATGCATGTCCGCCGGCACTTCAATGGCCTCGGCATAACCACTGGCAAACAAAATCGGCAGGGCCGGGCGAATGTTGCGAGCTTCGGTGGCCAGTTGGCGGCCATCCATGATCGGCAGACCAACGTCAGTCATCATCAGGTCGATGTGCTGATTCACATCCTTGAGGATGTCCAGTGCCTGCTCGCTGCCATCCGCCTCCAGAACCTTGAACTCCAATTCCTCCAGCACGTCGACGATCAGCATGCGCACGATGGCATCGTCTTCTACTACAAGGATGGTGGACACAGGGCTGGACATAATGGCGGCTCTCAAGAATGGGGGGGGGGGCGCCGGTCGATCAAAAATGCCGGGCTCTTGCATGAGTAAGTGGCGCATGGCCACAAGTTCCCGAGTGGATACAAAAAAAGAATAGGCGCAAACGGGCGGGCAAGGATACCTGTAGGCCCGCGATTCGGCGTAGGCAAATGTAGGAAAACAGTACTAAAGCAGTGAGAAAAATGGATCCATACCGCCGTTTTGGGGCAAACTCCCTGGTTTTCAACAGTTCGACAAGGCTGCCACATGTCCTCTCCGTCTTCGGTTGATGAGCAACGGTTCCGCAAACTCCTGAGCCGCAACGTCAGTTTGCCGTTGGGCGTCGGCGTCATCAGTGCCGTGTTCTTCGTTTCGCTGATCACCTATTTGTTGTCGGTTATCCAGTGGGTGGAGCACACCGACCGGGTGATCAATAACGCCAACGAAGCGGTGAAACTCACCGTGGATCTGGAAACCGGCATGCGCGGGTATCTGCTCAGCGGCGACGAGCATTTCCTCGATCCGTACGAGACGGCCAAGCCTCGCATTGCTGTGGCTCTGAATACCTTGCTCGAACTGACTGCCGACAATCCGGCTCAAACCGACCGCCTGCGTCGTCTTCAGGCGCTGCAAACCGAGTGGGCGACGTATGCGCAGTCGATGATCGATCTGCAACGCGCGAGCGGTGATTACAAGTCCGCGGTCAAAGCGGGGAAGGGCAAGCGCCTGACCGACGAAATACGTAAACAGTTCGAAGATGTAATTGAAACCGAACAGTTGCTGCGTGCTTCACGCAACGAAGACGTGCGCCGCACCACGATCTGGAGCATCAGCCTTTATCTGCTGTTTGTGGCCGGTATCAGCGGTCTGCTGGCCTATGTCGGTCGGCGCGATCTGGTCAACCTGTCGCAAAGCTATGGCGCGACCCTGGCGGCGCAAGAGGCCAGTGCAAAACGTCTGGAACAGCAAGCCTGGTTGCGCAACGGCCAGACCCAGCTCGCCGAACAAGTGCTGGGGCAACTGACGGTCAATCTGCTGGGGCGCAATATCCTGCAGTTCTGCGCCCAGTATCTCGGCAGCGCCGTGGCCGCGCTGTATGTACGCGAGGAACATGGCGGCCTCAAACGCGTGGCGACTTATGGCTTCTCCCGCGAACAGGAACAACAGAACCAATCGATCTACAGCGAAGAAGGTCTGGTCGGGCAGGTCGCTCAGCAGGCTCGGCTGATTCGTCTCGACTCGGTGCCGTCCGACTATTTCAAGGTCAGTTCGGGTCTGGGCGAGGGCCTGCCGCGCAGCGTGCTGGTAGTGCCGACCAGTGATGACGAGCGGGTCAACGGCGTGATCGAACTGGGCTTCCTGCGTCCGCTCACCGACCGTGATGTGGCGTTGCTGGAACTGATCGCCGGCAATATCGGCACGTCTATAGAAGCGGCGCGATACCGTCAGCGTTTGCAGGAAGTGCTGGCCGAAACCCAGCAACTCAACGAAGAGTTGCAGGTGCAGCAGGAAGAGCTGAAAACCGCCAACGAAGAGCTGGAAGAACAGTCGCGGATTCTCAAGGAATCCCAGGCGCATCTGGAAACCCAGCAAGTCGAGCTGGAGCAGACCAACGAACAATTGGCCGAACAGGCCCAGACCCTGGCCGAGCAGCGCGACGCCATGGATCAGAAGAACACCGAGCTCAATCAGGCGCAGGTGCAGCTCGAAGAACGCGCCGAAGAGTTGCAGCGTTCTAGCAAGTACAAATCCGAATTCCTCGCCAACATGTCCCACGAACTGCGCACGCCGCTGAACAGTTCGCTGATCCTGGCCAAGCTGCTGGCGGAAAACCCGCAGGAAAACCTCAGCGCCGAGCAGGTCAAGTTTGCCGAGTCGATCTATTCCGCCGGCAACGACCTGCTCAACCTGATCAACGACATTCTCGATATTTCCAAGGTGGAAGCCGGCAAGCTCGAAGTGATGCCGGAAAACACCAGTGTCGCGCGCCTGGCCGACGGTTTGCGCGGGATGTTCGAACCGCTGGCGGCAGTCAAGCAACTCGCATTCAGTGTCCAGTTGCAGCCCGATGCGCCGAGTACGCTGTTCACCGACCGCCAGCGTCTGGAACAGGTGATCAAGAACCTGCTGTCCAACGCCGTGAAATTCACCGAGCACGGCACCGTCAGCCTGACCATTGCCGGTCAGCCGGACGACCGCATTGCCTTCATCGTGCGCGATTCGGGTATCGGGATCGCGGCAGACCAGCAGGAAAGCATTTTCGAAGCCTTCCGCCAGGCCGACGGCACCACCAACCGCAAATACGGCGGCACTGGCTTGGGCCTGTCGATTTCCCGGGATCTGGCGACGCTGTTGGGCGGCTCGATCAGCGTCAGCAGCGCGCCGGGGCAGGGCAGTGTCTTCACCCTGGTGCTGCCGCAGCACTACCGCGAACCGGGCGACGCGCCTGTCGCGCCGCTAACGTTCAGCCCGCCAGCCGCCGCTCCGGTCATGGCATCCGCTGTAGCGGTTTCGCCGCTGGCCTCTGTCGAGATTCCGCGCTTCAACGATGACCGCGATAAAGCGCCGTTCAATACCCGCTGCATTCTGGTGGTGGAAGACGAACCGAATTTCGCCCATATCCTCTACGACCTCGCCCATGAACTGGGTTATCAGTGCCTGGTTGCCCACGGCGCCGATGAAGGCTATGACCTGGCGAAAGAGTTCGTGCCGGACGCGATCCTGCTGGACATGCGCCTGCCGGATCATTCGGGCCTGACCGTTCTGCAACGCCTGAAAGAACACGCCGGAACCCGCCACATCCCGGTGCACGTGATTTCCGTGGAAGACCGCGTCGAAGCGGCCATGCACATGGGCGCCATCGGTTACGCGGTCAAGCCGACTACCCGTGAAGAGCTCAAGGACGTGTTCGCCCGTCTTGAAGCGAAGCTCACCCAGAAGGTCAAACGCGTGCTGCTGGTCGAGGACGACGATCTGCAACGGGAAAGCATCGCTCGGCTGATCGGCGACGACGACATCGAAATCACCGCCGTCGGCCTGGCGCAGGACGCACTGGAGCTACTGCGCACGACGATCTTCGATTGCATGGTCATCGACCTGAAGCTGCCGGACATGCTTGGCAACGACCTGCTCAAACGCATGTCCACCGAGGACATCTGCTCGTTCCCGCCTGTCATCGTCTATACCGGGCGTAACCTGACCCGCGACGAAGAGGCCGACCTGCGCAAGTATTCGCGTTCGATCATCATCAAGGGCGCCCGCTCGCCAGAGCGTCTGCTGGACGAGGTCACACTCTTTCTGCACAAAGTCGAATCGCAGTTGTCCCATGAACGGCAGAAGATGCTCAAGACCGCCCGCAGTCGCGACAAGGTCTTCGAAGGCCGCAAAGTGCTGCTGGTGGACGACGATGTTCGCAACATCTTCGCCCTGACCAGTGCGCTGGAAACCAAGGGTGCAGTCGTGGTGATCGGCCGAAACGGTCGTGAAGCGATTGAAAAACTGAATGAAGTCGAGGACATCGACCTGGTGCTGATGGACGTGATGATGCCGGAAATGGATGGTTTCGAAGCCACCATGGAAATCCGCAAGGATCCGCGCTGGCGCAAGCTGCCGATCATCGCGGTGACGGCCAAGGCCATGAAGGACGATCAGGAGCGCTGCCTGCAGGCGGGCGCCAATGATTACCTGGCCAAGCCCATTGACCTGGATCGCCTGTTCTCGCTGATTCGCGTGTGGTTGCCGAAGATGGAACGCATTTAGTGGAACGTAGTAATCCCGTTGAACGAAACAGTGAAATCGAACTGCGGCTGTTGATTGAGGCAATTTATCTCAAGTACAGCTATGACTTTCGCGATTACTCCGGCGCCTCGATCAAGCGCCGGGTGCAACATGCGCTGAGCCAGTTCGAGTGCGCGACCATCTCGGCCCTGCAGGAGAAAGTCCTCCATGACCCGACGGCGTTCATGCAGTTGCTGCAATTGCTGACGATCCCGGTCAGCGAGATGTTCCGCGATCCGTCGCACTTCCTGGCGATCCGTCAGGAGGTGGTGCCGCTGCTCAAGACCTATCCGTCGATCAAGATCTGGATCGCCGGTTGCAGCACCGGCGAGGAGGTCTACTCGATGGCGATCCTGCTGCGTGAAGAAGGCCTGCTCGACCGCACGATCATCTATGCCACCGACATCAATCCGCGCTCGCTGGACAAGGCCAAGCAGGGGATCTTTTCGATGGAAAACGTGCGCGCCTACACCGCCAACTACCAGCAGGCCGGCGGCCAGCGCTCGTTCGCCGACTACTACACTGCTGCCTATGGCTACGCGATTTTCGACAAGAGCCTGTGCGAAAACGTGACCTTCGCCGATCACAGCCTGGCGACCGATAGTGTATTCTCCGAAACTCAATTAATTTCATGTCGTAACGTGTTGATTTACTTCAATAAAAAACTTCAGGATCGAGCGTTCGGATTGTTCCATGAGTCGTTGTGCCATCGTGGATTCCTGGTATTGGGCAGCAAGGAAACTTTGGATTTTTCCGGCTACTCCAACCAGTTCGAGCCGCTGGTGAAACAAGAACGGATCTACCGCAAATCATGAACAGTGCAGCGGATTTGCCTCGGGTCGAGGCGATTGTGGTCGGAGCTTCCGCCGGTGGCGTCGAGGCTTTGTTGACGATGCTCGGTTCCTTGAGGGCCGGGTTCGGACTGCCGATCATTATCGTGCTGCATCTGCCGGAAGAGCGCCGCAGTCAGCTCGCCGAGGTGTTTGCCCGGCGAGTGGCGCTGCCGGTGGCAGAAGCCATCGACAAGCAGGACATCACACCGGGCACCGTGTACTTCGCGACGCCGGGTTATCACCTGTCGGTGGAGCAGGACTTCAGCCTGTCGCTGAGCCTTGAAGACCGCCTGCATCATTCGCGGCCTTCGATCGACTTCCTGTTCGAATCCGCCGCCGATGCCTACGGGCCGGCGCTGGCCGCCGTGTTGCTGACCGGCGCCAACCACGATGGCGCGCGGGGCCTGGCGCAAGTCAAACGCCTGGGCGGCCTGACCATCGTGCAGGACCCCGACGAGGCGCAGGTCGCCACCATGCCTCGCGCGGCACTGAAAACGCATCAACCGGATTACATACTTCCCATACACGGCATCGGCCGTCTGCTTGTCGAGCTGGAACGAATCGCATGCTGAGTAATATCCAGGCAAAACTGCTGATCGTCGACGATCTGCCCGAGAACCTGCTGGCCCTCGAAGCGCTGATCAAACGCGAAGACCGCACCGTCTATAAAGCGTTATCGGCGGACGAAGCGCTGTCGCTGCTGCTGCAACACGAATTCGCCATGGCCATTCTCGACGTGCAGATGCCCGGCATGAACGGCTTCGAACTGGCCGAGCTGATGCGCGGCACCGAGAAAACCAAGAACATCCCGATCATCTTCGTCAGCGCTGCCGGCCGTGAACTCAATTACGCGTTCAAGGGCTATGAAAGCGGCGCGGTAGACTTCCTGCACAAACCGCTGGATATCCACGCGGTGAAGAGCAAGGTCAATGTCTTCGTCGACCTTTACCGCCAGAGCAAGGCGATGAAGCAACAGGTCGAAGCCCTCGAGCAGAGCCGCCGCGAACAGGAAGCGCTGTTGCTGCAACTGCAAAGCACCCAGGGCGAACTGGAGCAAGCGGTACGCATGCGCGACGATTTCATGTCGATCGTCGCCCACGAAGTGCGTACGCCGCTTAACGGCCTTATCCTCGAAACCCAACTGCGCAAGATGCACCTGGCTCGGGACAACGCCGCCGCGTTCACCCTCGACAAGATGCACGCCATGGTCGACCGCGACGAGCGCCAGATCAAAAGCCTGATCCGCTTGATCGAGGACATGCTCGACGTGTCGCGGATCCGCACCGGCAAGCTGTCGATCCGACCGAGTCGCTTCGACCTCGCGCAGCTGGTGGGCAGTCTGCTGGAGAATTTCGCCCAACAGATCGAGGCCGCCGAGACTGAGGTCAGTTTCACTGCCGCCGAACCGGTGGAAGGCCAGTGGGACGAATTCCGCATTGAGCAGGTGGTGTCGAACCTGCTGACCAACGCCTTGCGTTATGGCGGTAAAAGTCCGATCCAGGTACGGGTCTATCGCGAAGGCAATGAAGCCCGGGTTGAAGTTCAGGATCAGGGCATCGGCATCAGCGAGGAGAACCAGAAACGCATTTTTCAACAGTTCGAACGGGTTTCCGCCAAAACGGTGGTGGCCGGCCTCGGGCTGGGGCTGTTCATCTCCGAGCAGATCGTCGCCGCCCATGGCGGCTCCATCGTCGTCGAAAGCAAGATCAACGAGGGCGCCCTGTTTCGCGTTTGTCTGCCGCTCCAGGAAAACGGCAAAACAAACGCAACCTCTGAGTGACCACACGGTCGTATCAGCAGCTATTGACCGAACAAAGGCTTCCCATGAGCGTAGATGCACAAGATGTAGTACTCGTCGTCGAGGACGAACCGGTGATCCTGATGGTCCTGACCGATTATTTGTCAGGCCAGGGCTATCGCGTATTGCAGGCCGAAAACGGCGAGCAGGCGTTCGAGATTCTCGCGAGCAAGCCGCATCTGGACATGTTGATTACTGATTTCCGCCTGCCTGGCGGGATCTCCGGCGTGCAGATCGCCGAACCTGCCGTCAAATTGCGCCCTGATCTGAAGGTGATCTTCATCAGCGGCTATCCGCAGGAAATCCGTGAGACCGGCAGTCCGATCACTCGTCGTGCACCGATCCTGGAAAAACCGTTCGATCTGGATGTGTTGCAGGAGAAGATTCAGGAACTGCTGGCCTGAGATCCAGCTCTTAGCAGGCGTTTTCAGGGTTAGGCGTACATTCCTCTTCCGCCTGGTCTGCCGGGTTGAATGTAAAAGTGGCATTGCCTGAGGCGGAGGTTGGTAGTGTGATTTTGATGATTGGCTTAAACATTCCATTGGTTGCTTTGAAAAAATCGCGTTGGTCGTGTTGCGCGCCAGCCAAGCCAGTCGTGGTATAGAAAAACGCCAGAATGGGTAATTGATCGGGAATGTTTTGTGGCCACGTTTCTAAAACCAGTTCATTTTGCTCACCGAACCACTCGGGTCCCAGCATGTTTCTTGCGCGAATGGTCTGGTAAAACCGATCGGCAGCCGGCGTGGCTTTAACTACATTGAATCCGCATTGATAGGTGTGCGGATAACCGCCTGGAGCAGAGGCCCAATGAGCCATCCATTTTTCGGCAGTATCGATTCCGATAATCTCGCAGCTTCGGCTTTGATTGGGATGGTCTGGGTGGGCTCCACAGGGCGTTAGTCGACGCTGTGTCCAGCCATCGATAGGGAAACTGCAAAGAGGTTTCAACTGGATTTTGCCGGGTAAAGCTTCTGCGAGGGGTGCCACGATAAATCCGTTTGTCATTCCATAAGCAAGCCTCGAAAATTTTGAATCTTTGCGCAAGTAAGAGGCCGATACCCCTCCATTCCGTTGTGAAACGGGACTGGGATTCCATGAAAAGTAATTCGGAGAAGGGACAGTCCCTCTTATAACTACGCCAGAACAGTCGAATGCCGCCAGAGTTCCGCAGGTTGGGCTGTCATTCGAATAGTTGGCAGTTAGAGTCGCTGCGACTTGTGCGCCACTCTGCGAAGCGGTCAATGAAGTCTGACTGATACCCGCTCGATTTACTGACGTTTGCGGTGGGGCTTGTGTCTGTTCCAGGGTCTGACAAGACGCGATGGATAGCGTCATCAAAAGCACGAGCGCTTTTTTAAGCTCCATGTGTTCCTACCTCACAAGTTGGTCTTCAGGCCCAATGCCCAAACTCACCAGCCAAGCAGCGAGAGACCTTCTTGAAGTGGATTTCAACATCATGAATAGATGTCGAATAGCTGTCAGAGTTGACAGGTTTCGAGCATGCAAAAGCGGCCTATGCTTCGCAGTTGGCCGCTTATGGGAAGTTACCGTCTGTCAGGGAGGACAAGGAGCAAAGCGTCACCCGCGAATCATCTCCCGCACCTTCGCCGTCAGCAGGTCGAACGTGAACGGCTTGGTGATCATCTGCATGCCCGGGTCGAGGAACCCGCCGCGCACTGCCGCGTGTTCGGCATAACCTGTGATGAACAGGACCTTCAGGTCTGGCCGGTATTGCCGGCCGATTTCCGCCAGTTGCCGACCGTTCATGCCCGGCAGACCGACGTCGCTGATCAGCAGGTCGATGCGCTGCTCCGAATCCAGAATCGGCACGGCACCGTCGGCATCGCTGGCTTCGACAAATCCGTAACCCAATTCACTCAATACCGCACTGACCAGCACGCGCACGGCCGGGTCGTCTTCGACGATCAAGACGGTTTCGCCTTCCACGGCGTCGGGCGCCTGTTCCATGTCCGTCGGTGCGTGAGGCAGCGATTCGCCCTGGAAACGCGGCAGATAGAGTTTGACCGTGGTGCCCTCATCGATCTTGCTGTCGATCGACACATGCCCCCCGGATTGCTTGCTGAAACCATAGATCATCGACAGGCCCAGGCCTGTACCCTGGCCGATCGGCTTGGTGGTGAAAAACGGGTCGAACGCGCGATTGATCACACTTTCGGGCATGCCGCAGCCGTTGTCCGTCACGCTCAAAACGACATAATCGCCGGGTTCCAGGTTGCTGTAAGCGTCGGTGAAATCCCGCTCAAGCACCTGATTTCCGGTCTCGACCACCAGGTTGCCGCCATCGGGCATCGCGTCACGCGCGTTGATCACCAGGTTGAGCAGGGCGCTTTCCAGTTGATTCGGATCCGCCTCGGCCACCCACAATTCTTTATGCAGGCGCATGTCCAGCTGAACGCTTTCGTTGAGGCTGCGCTGCAGGAGTTCACCCATCGATTGCACCAGATCGTTCATCTGTACGGCTTTGGAATCCAGCGATTGGCGACGGGAAAACGCCAGCAGACGATGGGTCAGACCGGCGGCGCGGTTGGCCGAAGTCACTCCGAGATCGATCAGGCTGTCGAGATCGTCAAGCCGGCCACGAGCCAGTCGCCGACGCAGCAGTTCGAGACTGCCGATGATGCCGGTCAGCATGTTGTTGAAGTCGTGGGCGATACCGCCGGTGAGTTGACCGACCGCTTCCATCTTTTGTGACTGACGAAGAGCTTCTTCGTTGTGCCGCAGTTGCGCCGTGCGTTCCTCGACTTGTTGCTCGAGGGTTTCGAGGGTTGATTGCAGGCGCCGCTCGCTATTGCTCAGGTCGATCAGGCGATCGCGGGCCTCGTATTGTCGTCGTCGCCCTCGCAGGGCCGTGGAGATCAGGCTGACCAAGGTCACCGGATGGAAAGGGCGCTCAAGAAACGTCACGTTGCCCAGTAATTTGCTGAGCTGAGACGAGGGGCCCTGTCCTGAGCCGCCATGGTGTGTCAGTAGCACAATCGGCAGGTCTGACCAGGCGGGCTGTTGATCGAGATATGACAGCAGGGATTCCAGCTCCGGGCCACGCAGGGCCTCGGCGGCGATTAGCAGTAACCCGGCGCCGGGTTCAAGTTCGGCACAGAGCGTAGCCAGATCGGGCGTGATCAGACCACCGTAGCCGGCCTCGTTGAGGATCATCAGCGCAACCTGGCTGTCGCGCCCCAGGGGCGCAAGGATCAGTGCTCGTTCCGACAGCGGCACGGTGACGGTCACAAGTTGTCATCCTTGAGCAGCGGATTACTCGCGCCGAGGTAAGTAGGCACGCCGCGCAGTACGCCCTGGAAGGCGTCCAGCGGTTCACCGATGGTCATGCCACGCTTGGAAATACGGTACTCGCGAATGGTTGATTCGTGGCTGCCGGTGCGTTTCTTGATAATCGAAATTGCCCTGCGAACCTTGCCGAGGGCTTCGAAATAACGCAGCAGAATCACAGTGTCGGCGAGGTAAGTGATGTCGACCGGGGCCTGCATGTCGCCCACCAGTCCATGCTGGGCGACGGTCATGAACGTCGCGGCGCCCTTGCGGTTCAGGTACAGCAACAGTTCATGCATGTGCAGCACCAGGGCGTTCTCTTCCGGCATCGCGGCCTGATAGCCGTTGATGCTGTCGATCACCACGGTCTTGATGTCACCTTCATCGACGCAGCGTCGAACCCGGTGAGAGAACTCGCCGGGGGACAATTCGGCGGCGTCCACCTGTTCGATCAGCAGATTGCCGGTGGCCTGCAACGCCTTCAGGTCAATGCCGATGTTGTTCATGCGCTCAAACAGCAAGCCCAGCTCTTCGTCGAAAATGAACAGGGCGGCCTTTTCTCCACGGGCCACGGCCGCCGCCGCGAAAATCATCGTGATCAAGGATTTGCCCGTGCCCGCCGGTCCGAGAATCAGCGTGCTGGAGCCGGTCTCGATACCGCCACCGAGCAAGGCGTCCATTTCCTTGATACCGCTGGACAGTTGCAGCCGTGGGTAATCACCGCGGTGCTCCGCCGCCACCAGACGCGGGAAGACGTGCACGCCATCGCCCATGATGGTGAAGTCATGGAAGCCGCCACGGTATTTCTGGCCACGGTACTTGATCACCCGCACGCGACGACGTTCAGCGCCATAGTTGGGGGTCAGTTCTTCAAGGCGGATCACGCCGTGGGCGACACTGTGAACGGTTTTGTCGAGGGATTCGGTGGTCAGGTCATCCAACAGCAGTACCGTGGCGTCGTAACGCACGAAGTAATGCTTGATCGCCAGGATCTGTCGACGGTAGCGCAGGGAGCTTTGCGCCAGCAGGCGAATTTCCGACAGGCTGTCCAGCACGACCCGGGTGGGCTTGAAGCGCTCGACCACTTCGAAAATCTGCTTGGTTGCCTCGCCCAGCTCAAGATCCGAGGAGTACAGCAGGCTCTGATGATGCTCGGCGTTCAACAGACTTTCCGGGGGCGTCAGCTCGAAAATTTCGATGTTTTCGTTCAGTTCCCAACCGTGGGAAGCCGCGCCCTGGCGCAATTCGCGCTCGGTTTCGGACAACGTGATGTACAACGAACGTTCGCCGGCACGGGCGCCGGCCAGCAGAAAATGCAACGCGACTGTGGTTTTACCGGTTCCAGGCTCGCCCTCCAGCAAGAAAACGTGACTGCGGGACAGACCACCGGCGAGGATATCGTCCAACCCTTCGATGCCGGTGGCGGCTTTTGCACTGATCAACGCGTTCGATGTAGACAAAAAATGCCCTCTCATGACTAGGGGAAACGAGGCAGCGGGCGCCGGACGCCGTTTTGCACTGCCTGATTACTTGACCTTTTGCCGAGACGGCGGTTCCGAGTTTCTTGCAGGTTGCGTCGAGAAGGTCGCTAGAGACCTTGCTGCAACGAGGGATCGTCAGGGTTCATCTGTTCGAGCTGGGCCAGCAGAATCTGTACGTTCTGCAACTGACCGCTTTCTTTCCAGTATTTGATCAGCAATACCCGCGCCCTGCGGTCGGCAGGGTGGCGCTGGACGATTTCCTGCAACTGCTTTTGCGCCGCTTCCAGTTCTTCGGCGCTGTGCAGGGTGGTGGCGAGGTCGTAGCGATAGTCTTTGTTGTCGGGCTCCAGTTCCACGGCTTTGGACAAGCCGAGCAGGGCATATTCGCGTTGATCGTGGTGCAGCAGCCAGAGGCCCAGCGCATGCTGCAGATAAGCCGAATCGGGCTGGGCCTTCAATTGTCGGGCGAGCAGTTGCCGTGCGGCGTCGCTTTGGCCCTGACGATCAAGCACTTCGATCTGCATCACCAGCGCCGGCAGGTTGCCGGGATCGAGACGCAGGGTTTGCTCCAGCGCTTGCTGTGCCTGTTTCAGTTCGGCGTTGTGTAGGTACAGGCGCGCCAGTTGAGCGTAATTGGCGGCGCTTTCCGGCTGGCTCTTGAGCGCTTGCTCCCACACGTCGATGCCTTGCTGGAGCGGGGCGAAATACAGGCCCAGCTGATCCGGCGACAAGCCGAGCAGGGCGTTGATCGCAGCAAAGCGTACGGTCTGGTCCTCATCGTCGAGCAACGGGCCCAGCAGCAGGCTGCGCTGACCGCCCGGCACCAGGCCGGTCACGCTTTTTATTGCCGCCAGCCGGACCTCCGGCGATTGGTTTTGCAGATCGGCATCCGCCAGTTTCAGGGCCTGGGGGCTCGGGTAATTGGGTAACTCCGCATGCAGCCAGACGCGACGTTTGACCGACAGGTCCGGACGTCCCAGTTGCTGGTACAAAACCCGCGCGGCACCCGGCTGGCCGGCGCGAGCAGCGGCCAGCGCTTCACTGTAACCATGCTTGATCGCTTCCGGCACTACGGGCGCGGTACTGCGCAATGACAGCCAGGCCACAAAGAGGGCCAGCACAAGGCCGAGGCTGATGAGCAAATAGCGGCGAGACTGAGGCATGCGAATTTCCGAAACTTTCGTTTTGTAGCGGAGGTCGCAAGCTTCTGTCAGCTCGCGCCGTGAGTCAAACTCTCTGCCCGATATGACCTACTACAAGCGTTGAATCGACCTACAGCCCGTGTCCACCCTGTTAGCCGTCATGCCCTCCATGCAGTGTCTACGCTTGCAGAAGTTGTTTCGAAGAGGCTACCCATGCAATCCCTGCTTATTTATTTCAAGGCGGTGATCCACCCCAGCCAGGCAGTGCTGCTGTTTGGTTTGCGCACGATTGCCGCCGGATTGCTGACGTTGTACCTGGCGTTCCTGTTCGATCTGGACCAGCCGAAGTGGTCGATCATGGCCGTGGTGATCATCAGCCAGCCCTTGGCCGGGATGGCGCTGGCTCGCAGCTTCGGACAAATCATCGGAACGACCCTCGGCGCGATGGTGGCGGTGCTGCTGATGGCGATCTTTCCCCAGGCACCGTTGCCATTCATCACGACCCTGGCGCTGTGGCTGGCCCTGTGCACGGCCGGCGGCACGTTATTGCGCTACACCAGTTCCCAGGCGTTCGTGCTCAGCGGGTACACCGCCGTAGTGGTGGCGCTGCTGGCGATTCCGGATCAGGACGGCACCTTTTTGCTGGCGGTGACCCGGGTCACCGAAACCTTGCTGGCGGTGGCATGCGTTTGCGTGGTCAGCCTGCTGACGGCTCGGCCGGAGGCGGTATCGCGCAACTATTTCGCGAAGGTCGATCAGGTGATCAGACTGGTCGCCAGCCATTCAGCCGCGGTGCTTCGAACCGAAGAAAGCGAAGCGGACTTTCAGCGCCGGCAAATGCAGCTGCTGGGGGAAATCAGCGCTCTTGAAGGGCTGCGCCGGCACTTGTATTTCGATGCTCCGCGTCTGCGCAGCGCCAACAATCTGGTTTTGTTACTCGGCAATCAACTGATGCTGCTGACTTCGCGCCTCACCGCGTTGCGTCACCAGCGGGAATTGCTTACCGAGCGCTGGGAGGGCGATCTGCCGCTGGACATCCAGCAATTGCGCGCCGAGGAGCTGGCACTTCTTGATCAGCTCGCACAGCAAGGGCGATCATTGCCGGCCGAGGTGCGGCACCAGTTCGTCGCGCTGCAACAGCAATTCGAAGCGCTGGCCTACAAGGCCGAACAACTGACGGAAGACATGAGCGCAACCCTGCGCTCGCTGGCCTGGGCGCTGCGCTGGGAACAGGCGCGGCTGTTGCAGCAGCTGGAGCAGATTCTCGAACTGAGCGACGCGATACAGGAAGGGCGGGAGGCCAGCTGCATGTTCCGTGGCCAGTCCAGCCCCTTGCACCTGGATTTCACCCTCGCAACGATGAACGCCATTCGCGCCTTCAGCGCGTTGCTGGTAGCCGGGCTGATCTGGATCGAAACCGCGTGGGACGGCGCGCGGGGCGGGATGATTCTGGTGGGGATCCTGTGTTCGTTGATGGCGACGTTTCCGCGCCCATTGATCGCCGCGCAAAGTTACGCCCGAGGGCTGGGACTGGCCTTGGTGGTGTCGGCCTTCTATCAGTTCATGCTGGTTCCGGCGATCAGTGATTTCGAGATGCTGGCCTTGCTGCTTGCGCCTTTGCTGTATGTGATCGCAGTCGGACTGTCCAGCCCGGCCACCGCCGGTATCGGCATGGGACTGGGGCTGTCGAGTTTCCTGATGCTGGGACCGCAGAACGTCGGCACCGGACAGAACACCGCCATTCAATGGTTCGAATTTGCCGGCGCCTACGTCAGTGCGGCGATACTGGCTCTGATCGTCTACGCCTGGATCTTCCCGTTCCGCCCGGCCTTTCGAATCAGGCGCTTTTATAACGAGGCGCGGGAGCAGGTCTATCAACTGACAAAAAGCCCGGCTACCGACGAACAGCAATTCGCCTTCGAAAGTCGCATGGTCGATCGCCTGACCTCGATGCTGGGGGTGTTGCCAGCCGCCAATGATCGGGACATGCAGCGTTTGTATGAAATCAGTCTCGCCTGTGTAGCGCTGGGCGTGGCCATGCACCAGCTCAGGCAACAGGCACAGAACAATACTCTGCTCACTGACGCATTCGTTCGGCAGCTGTCGACGGCATTGCGTCAGACCGGTCGTTTTGTCGCCGGCCGACCAGATGTGCGCCTGACACCGTTACTGACTACGCTGCAAGCGCTCGGCGATGATCTGGATGCCTTGCATGTCGCCACCCATGAGCACTTGTGGTCGGTCTTTCGCATGCGTGTGGCCCTGTTGATCGTGGTGTCGTTTCTGGAACGACATGGCGAGCATTTGCAGCCCGACAATTCTGAAGGAGAGCCCGTCCTTGCCCATTGATTTCGAGATTGGCGGCGTCTACCTGCCTCCCATTGCCCAGGCCCTGTTAATGGCCATACCGGTTTTTCTGGTGCTCGACTGGGGTTTGCGCCGGCTTGGCGTCCTGCGTTTTGTCTGGCACGAGGCGCTGTTCGAAGGCGCCTTGTACGCCTGTGTATGCGCCGCACTGATTTTGCTGATGGGAGCCTGAAATCTTGAAGACGTTGCTCACTCGATTGACGACATTGGCGGTGGTGCTGCTGGCAATCGTGCTTGGCTGGTTCGCCTGGGAACATTACACCCGGGCCCCGTGGACGCGGGATGCGCGGGTGAGGGCGGATGTGGTGACGCTGTCGGCGGATGTTTCGGGTCGCATCGTCACGCTCGCCGTGCAGGACAACCAGCATGTCGACAAGGGGCAGTTGCTGCTGGAGATCGACCCGGCTCGCTACAGCCTGGCCGTCGAGCATGCGAAACGCTCGGTGGAGGTCTCGAAGGCCACGCTTGGGCAGTCACAAGCAGCCATTGTCGCCAGCGAGGCATTGCTCAAACAACGCCAGAGCGAAGAACGTCGGCGACGAACGCTCAAGCAAGGGTTCGCGATTTCCGGGGAGGAATGGGAGAAGTCCAGTACCGACGTGGCCGTGGCCCAGGCGGATCTGTTGCGCAATCAGGCGAATCTCGGTCTGGCCGAAGCCAACGTGCAACTGGCGATTGCTGCATTGACCCAGGCTGAACTGGATCTGCAACGTACCCGAGTCGAAGCGCCGGTCAGCGGATATGTCACCAATTTGTTGACCCGTCAGGGGGATTACGCGGTGGCCGGCAGTGCCTTGCTGGCGCTGGTGGACAGCAGCTCCTTTTATGTCAGCGGCTATTTCGAAGAAACCAAGTTGCCAAGAATCGAGGAGGGTGACCGGGTGCGGATCGAATTGATGAGCGGGGAAAAATTCGGCGGCACCGTGCAGAGCATCGCCTTCGCCATTGCTGACCGGGAAAACGCGCCGGGCAGTCGATTGCTGGCCAACATCAACCCCAGCTACACCTGGGTAAAACTGGCGCAACGAGTACCGGTGCGGATCGGTATCGATCCCGATTATTCAGGCAAGGACCGACTGAGAGCCGGCACCACAGCGACAGTTACGGTGCTGGAAAACCCTGAAAGACAGGCGCAAAAAAGCCCCGCGACCGAATGATACGCGGGGCAAAAAATTTGGTTGGTTGCGGCCAACCAAAGGAGCTCTTTAAAAACTGTTACTTGCTGGCGACCGTCTCTGGCTGCCAGCCACCACCAAGAGCCTTGTAGATCGCGACGATGCCGCGGTACAGATCCACTTCGGCCTGGGCCTGGCTGTCTTCGGCGTTCAGGCGTTCACGCTGGGCGTCGAGCAGCACCAGGAAATCGGTGGTGCCTTCGCGGTAGCGAATCTCGGCGAGGTCGGCAGCCTTGCGGCTCGATTCGCTTTGACGGATCAGCGAAATCAGACGTTGCTGACGTTTGCCGTAATCACTGAAGGCGTTTTCCGACTCTTCCAGTGCCAGCAACACTTGCTGCTCGTAGGTCGCCAGTGCGCCTTCGGCATCGGCATCGGCGCCGCGCAGACGGGCCCGCACGCTACCGAGGTCGAACGCTGCCCAGGTAATGCTCGGGCCCAGCGCCCAGGCGTTGGCCGCCGAAGAACCGATCTGCGAGCCACGTCCGGCCGTCCAGCCGAGGAAACCGCTGAGGCTGACCCGAGGAAACAGGTCGGCCTTGGCCACACCGATACGCGCCGTGGCCGAAGCCAGTTTGCGTTCGGCGCTGAGGATGTCCGGACGACGTTGCAGCAGTTCGCCCGGATCACCGATCGGCAAGGCCTTGGCAATCGCCGGCAGGTCTTTCGGGCTCAAGTCGACGGTCAGTTTGTCCGGACGTTCACCCAGCAGGGTGGCGATGCGGTTTTTCTGCCGGGCCTGTTCCGCCTGCAATTGCGGCACGCTGGCTTCGACCGACGCCAGACGAGCATCGGCACGTTCGACATCGAGCTGATCGCCAACGCCGGCGTCACGCAGGCTGATGGTGATCTTGCGCGACTCCTGCTGGTTGTTCAGGTTGGCCAGGGCGATCTTTTCCCGCAATTGAGCGCCGCGCAGTTGACCGTAAGCGTCTACCAGTTCGGCAATCATGGTGACTTGCAGTTGGTACAGATCGGCTTCAGCCGCTTGCTGGTCGGCGTCGCTGGCTTCCAGATTGCGCTGGATGCGTCCGAACAGGTCCAGCTCCCACGCCATGTCCAGGCCCAGGTCATAGCGTTCACTGTTGACCCGTTTGGTGGTCTGGCCCGGAATCTGACCTTTGGCCAGATCGCTGCTGGCGCGGCTGGTGATGGTCGGCATCGCATCGTTGCTGACGTCGTCGCGGATCGCCCGGGCGGCTTTCCAGCGGGCGAACGCCACGCGCAGTTCACGGTTGCCTTGCAGCGATTGGGTCACCAACTGGTTGAGAGTCGGATCGTCGAACTGCTGCCACCAGATGCCTTCGAATTTCGAACGGTCGAAGTTCTTCTGGCCGGCGGCGCCGTCGGTGGCGGACGTTATGTTCGCCGCCTCCGTTGTCGGGGTCTTGTAGTCAGGGCCGACGGCGCAGGCACTCAGGGCCAGCACCAGCAGGCTCGGCAGAAAGACTTTCAGACTCATGGGTGCGCCTCCAGTGGCTTTTGAAGATTTTGCGCCTTGGCCGCTTTGCGCGCTTCACTGCGCTCCACGAAGTTGCGGATCAGCACATAGAAGACAGGGGTCAGCAGCAGACCGAAGAAGGTCACACCGAGCATCCCGGAGAACACCGCCACACCCATGGCATGACGCATCTCGGCACCGGCACCGCTGGAGAACACCAGTGGCACAACACCCATGATGAACGCGAACGAGGTCATCAGGATCGGCCGCAGACGCAGACGGCAGGCTTCCAGTACAGCAGCCAGCGGATCCAGGCCTTCCTGCTGTTTGTCCTTGGCAAACTCGACGATCAGAATCGCGTTCTTACACGCCAGGCCCACCAGTACGATCAGACCGATCTGGGTGAAGATGTTGTTGTCGCCGCCAGAGATGATCACACCGGTGATGGCCGACAGCAGGGTCATCGGTACGATCAGGATCACTGCCAGTGGCAGGCTCCAGCTTTCGTATTGCGCCGCGAGTACCAGGAACGCCAGCAATACGCAGAGCGGGAATACGAACAGCGCAGTGTTGCCGGACAGAATCTGCTGGTAGGTCAGGTCGGTCCACTCGTAGGTCATGCCGTTCGGAAGTTCATCCTTGAGCAGTTTCTCGATGGCTTTTTCGGCCTGGCCGGAGCTGTAGCCCGGGGCTGCCGCACCGTTGATTTCAGCGGTGATGAAGCCGTTGTAGTGCATCACGCGATCCGGGCCCGAGGTGTCGCTGACCTTGATGAAGGTCGCCAGCGGGATCATTTCGCCCTTGTTGTTGCGTACTTTCAGCTGGCCGATCTGGTCGGATTCAAGACGGAACTGCTGCTCTGCCTGAACGTTGACCTGATAGGTACGACCGAAGCGGTTGAAGTCGTTGGCATACAGCGAACCCAGGTAGATCTGCAGGGTGTCGAAGATGTCGCTGACGGCCACGCCGTGGGTCTTGGCTTTTTCGCGGTCGATGGCGGCATCGACCTGCGGCACGTTCACGGTGTAGCTGGTGAACAGGTTGGCCAGTTCCGGAACGTTATGGCTCTTGGCAATAATGTTCATGGTTTCCTTGTACAGCTCTTCGTAGCCCAGGTTACCCCGGTCTTCGATTTGCAGGCGGAAACCACCGATGGTGCCCAGACCCTGTACCGGCGGCGGCGGGAAGATCGCCATGTAGGCTTCCTGAATCCCGGCGTACTGGCCGTTCAAGGCACCGGCAATCGCACCGGCGGACATGCTCGGGTCTTTACGCTCGTCGAACGGTTTCAGGGTCACGAACACGATGCCGGCGTTCGGGCTGTTGGTGAAACCGTTGATCGACAGGCCCGGGAACGCTACGGCACTTTCCACGCCTGGCTGCTTCAGTGCCAGGTCGGACATGCGCTTGATCACGTCTTCAGTGCGGTCCAGGCTCGCGGCGTCCGGCAGTTGCGCGAAGGCCACCAGGTATTGCTTGTCCTGGCCGGGTACGAAACCGGTCGGTGTGCTGGAGAAACCGAAGAAGGTCAGCACCATCAGGCCTGCGTACAGGAAGAGGGCGATGCCGCTGCCACGGATGACCCGGCGTACGGTGCCGACGTAGCCATGACTGGCACGGTCGAAGAAACGGTTGAACGGACGGAACAGCCAGCCACCGAAGATCTTGTCCAGCACTCGCGAGAAGCGGTCTTTCGGGGCGTCATGACCTTTGAGCAACACAGCGGCCAGTGCTGGCGACAGGGTCAGCGAGTTGAACGCCGAGATCACGGTCGAGATCGCGATGGTCAGTGCGAACTGCTTGTAGAACTGACCGGTCAGGCCCGAGATGAATGCCGCCGGTACGAACACCGCACACAGCACCAGCGCCGTGGCAATGATCGGGCCGGTTACTTCACCCATGGCCTTTTTAGTCGCATCGAAGGGGTTGAGCCCCAGTTCAATGTTCCGCTCGACGTTCTCCACCACCACGATGGCGTCGTCCACCACGATACCGATCGCCAGTACCAGACCGAACAGCGACAGGGCGTTGAGCGAGAAGCCGAACAGGTGCATCACTGCAAACGTACCGATCAACGATACCGGCACCGCCACCAACGGAATGATCGAGGCGCGCCAGGTCTGCAGAAACAGGATTACCACCAGAACCACGAGAATCAGTGCTTCGAAGAGAGTGTGAACCACCGCCTCGATAGAGCCGCGTACGAAGATTGTCGGGTCATAGACGATGCTGTAGTCCATGCCTTGCGGGAAGCCTTTCTTCAACTCTTCCATCTTCGCCCGAACGTCGTTCGAAATATCGATGGCGTTGGAGCCTGGGCGCTGGAAGATCGGGATCGCTACGGCCGGCTGGTTGTTCAGCAACGAACGCAGGGCGTACTGGCTGGAACCGAGTTCAACGCGAGCGATGTCCTTCAGGCGAGTGATTTCACCATCCTCGCCTGCACGAATGACGATGTTCTCGAACTCTTCCTCGGTGACCAGGCGGCCTTGAGTGTTGATCGACAGCTGGAAGCTTTGCGCAGTCGGGGCAGGAGGAGCACCCAGTTGACCGGCGGCAACCTGACGGTTCTGTTCGCGAATCGCGGTCACCACATCGGTCGCGGTCAGATTACGCGAAGCGGTCTTGTTCGGATCGAGCCATACACGCAGCGAGTAGTCGCCCATACCGAACAGCTGCACGTCACCCACACCACCGAGGCGAGCAAGCTCATCCTTGATGTTGAGGATCGCGTAGTTGGACAGGTACAGCATGTCGTAGCGTTTGTCCGGCGAGGTCAAGTGCACAAC
The DNA here is from genome assembly GCF_057809295.1 of Pseudomonas sp. FG35. Lineage (NCBI taxonomy): Bacteria > Pseudomonadati > Pseudomonadota > Gammaproteobacteria > Pseudomonadales > Pseudomonadaceae > Pseudomonas > Pseudomonas sp. FG35. The sequence goes on from NZ_JBMDJR010000001.1 coordinate 500,266, forward strand.
CATGGTCAGGTCGGGCGACGCCTTGTCGACGGTGATACCGATGCGCGTCACTTCCTCGGGAAGTTTCGGCTCGGTCCGGGTCACGCGGTTCTGTACCTGCACCTGCGCGTTGTCCAGGTCAGTGCCCAGGGCGAAGGTGATGGTCAGGGTGATCTTGCCGTCAGCGGTGGATTGCGAGGACATGTACAGCATGTTCTCGACGCCGGTGATGGCCTGCTCCAATGGAGCGGCCACGGTTTCACCGATGACTTTTGGGTTGGCGCCCGGGAAGTTGGCACGCACCACCACGGTCGGTGGCACGACTTCCGGGTATTCGCTGATCGGCAACTGGAACAGCGAAATCGCACCGGCGATCAGGATCAACAGCGAAAGCACCGCTGCGAAGATCGGCCGTGAAATGAAGAATTGGGAAAAATTCATCGGAGTTGTCGTCCCTTAACCGCGTGGGGTCGCAGCAGCCAGTTTCACAACCGAACCCGGCGCGCCTTTGGCAGGTGCGACTTTAGGCAGGTTGCTGGCTTCCAGCGCTTGTCGTTGTTGAGCGAGAGCGGCAATGGTTTGCTCGCTGGCCATCGGGATCACTTCAGGCGAAACCGGGGAGCCAGGGCGAACCCGTTGCAGACCCTTGACGACGATCGTGTCGTCCTTGTTCAGGCCGCTGCGCACGATACGCAGCCCTTCGATCTTCGGACCGAGTTCAACGGCGCGGTAGGCGGTCTTGTTGTCGCCATCCATCACCAGCACGAACTTCTTGCCGAGGTCGGTACCGACCGCTTCGTCGTTGATCAGCATGGCGTTGTAGGTGCCGCTGCCGACCAGTTTCAGGCGTGCGTACAGACCCGGGGTGTAGCTGCCGTCGCTGTTGTCGAACACCGCGCGACCACGGATGGTGCCGGTCTTCGGGTTGACCTGGTTGTCGATAAAGTTCATCTGGCCCAGGTGCGGGTTGCCGTCTTCATTGGACAGGCCCATGTACACCGGGGTGGTCGCGCCGCGCTGACCCTGACGGGCGAGTTGGGTGTATTTGAGGAATACACGCTCGTCGGCGTCGAAGTAGGCGTAGACCTTGTCGGTGGACACCACGCTGGTCAGCGGGGTGGTATCGGCAGTCACCAGGTTACCGGCGGTGATCTCGGCACGGCTGACGCGGCCGCTGATTGGCGCGGTGACGCGGGTGAAGCTCAGGTTGAGTTTGGCCAGATCCAGTTGCGCTTGCAGGGCGCCGACAGCGGCGCGTGCTTCCTGTGCAGCGCTGGTGCGCGAGTCGGCCAGTTCAGCGGAGATGGCGTTGCTGGCACGCAGGCGTTCGCCTCGGCCGGCTTCGTTTTCACTGCGGGTGGCGTTGGCGCGGGCCTGGGCAACCAGAGCTTCGAGGCGGCGGACCTCAGCCTGGAACGGACGCGGGTCGATCTGGAACAGCAGGTCGCCTTTCTTGACCAGCGCACCTTCGGTGAAGGCGACTTCGTCGATCTGGCCGGAGACCCGCGGACGGATTTCAACGGTTTCCGGCGCCTCGAGGCGCCCGGTGAATTCGTCCCACTCGTTGACCGGTTGTTCCAGCACCTTGGCCACACTGACTTTGGCAGCGGGCATGGTGGCGGCAGTTTCCGGAGTCTTGCCGCACGCGCTCATCACCAGCACGGCCAACAGAGCCAACGGGAAGCGCAAATGTTTGAGTGATTGTTCCATGGATGCATCCGCCAATGTATTGAAGATGGGCGGATGATGCTCGGCGGGTAGGTAGCAAACGAATCGAATGACACGAAGGTAACTATCATTCGGAATGATATAAACCCGAGGGAAGCCCTCTAGCATGCACCTTTCGTTAGGAGGCTATCAATCGATTCGATGACAATTCTGTGTTGCGTGATCGGCAACTGTCGCAGGCGAAATTGCGCGGTGAGGATTATGCGGCGATTAAATGTTCCGCTGAAGTTATCGAGCCTCGACATCCTTCACGCTTAGCGATCCCCCAACGCCGATATTTGCGTACTGCGCAGATAGCGTGCGGGTGGGCTTCCCAATGTTTTGCGAAACATACTGATGAAAGAGCTGACTGATTCGTAGCCCAGCACTTCCGCGGTTCTTTGCACGGATTGCCCCTCGGCCAGGCTTTGCAGCGCGACGATGATTTGCCATTGCTTGCGCCACTGGCCAAAGGTGAGCCCCGTTTCGGCTTTTATCAGTCGGGCCAGCGAGCGTTCGCTCATCGCCACCTTTTGTGCCCAACTGGCCATGGTGGCGCGGTCTGCGGGGGCTTGAGCCAAGGCCCGAGCGATCGTGCGCAGTGGTCTGGAGGCGGGCAGCGGCAGGTAAAGCTGTTCGGTCGGTGCCACTTCAAGCTCTTCAAGCAGCACACCGGCCAGCCGCGAGGTACGCGAGTCAGCGGGGTAATCCTGCGCCTGATCGCTCAGGTGCAGGATCAACTGCAGAATCAGCGGCGACAGCGCCAATGTGCAGCAGTGATCGGGCAATGAGGCGGCGCCGGGTTCGACGAACAGAAAACACACCTGACCGTTGGCCGTTACGCGGTTGCTGTGGGAAATACCGCCGGGAATCCAGACACCGAAACCTGAAGGGACCATCCACACACCATTTTCGCCCGTGCAGACAATGCCGCCGCGGTAAGCCACGACCAATTGTCCTTTACGGTGCTTGTGTTCGGCGGACTCACTGTCGTTGCGCTGGGGGGCGAGCATCAGCGCGACGGCATGCTGCGCGAGGTTGTCGTACTCGAACTGATCGACAGGCAAAGGGTGGAGTTCGGTCATGGCGAGCTCGCAGGTTGTCCGATTTTGATTATATTTTGGCAGTCTACTCAATATCGGCAAGCACAGTGATTCCATAGCATTTTCAACACGCCCGATACCGCGGGGCGAACGCTGAAATATGGAACCGAGTACTTGCCATGCTTAATGAAGTCTCTATTGCCAATCTCTACTTTCCTCCTTTCTTCATATACCTCGGTGTGGCGTTCCTGGCCTACACAGGCATTGAACGTCTGACTCGACGTTGGCTGGACAGCGCCTGGCATCCCGCGCTGGCACGCTTCTTCGTTTCGCTCATCGTCCTTTCAGCGCTGGTTGTCCATTACTGAGCGAGGTTCGCCATGTCTGTCGTTAAAGTGCTCAAGTTTGCTGTCACCCTCGTTCTGGGTACATTGGCCCTGATGTTCTGCCTGCAACTCTGGCGCGCTTACGTCCTGGCGCCCTGGACGCGGGACGGGCGCGTTAGCGCACAAGTTGTGCGGATTGCACCGGAGGTGTCCGGGCAAATCGATCAGTTGGCGGTCAGCGACAACCAATGGGTGACCAAGGGCGATTTGCTGTATCGCATCGATTCGCGCTCTTATCGATTGGCCCTGCAGCAGCGCAAGGCGGAGTTGGCCGAATCACGCAGTGTGTTCGATCAGCGCAATGCCCAATACAAACGACGTGCGCAACTGGCCGGGGCCATCGCCCGGGAAGAAGTCGACAACGCCGCGCGTGACCTGGCAGTGGCCCAATCGCGGCTGGACGCGGCGAGCAGTCATCTTGCCCAGGCGCAACTCGACCTTGACCGCACGACGATCCGCTCGCCAGTTGATGGCTACGTCACGCAACTGCGGCTGCACCCGGGTGATTACGCAGAGGCTGGGCATACAAACCTGTTCGTGGTCGAGGGCCACAGTTTCTGGATCACGGGTTATTTCGAAGAGACCAAGTTGCCGGGTGTGCGAATTGGCGCGCCGGTGTCGATCAAGCTGATGAGCTTCGCGCCGTTGCTCGAAGGCCATGTCGCAAGTATGGGCCGGGGAATTGCGGACACCAATGAGGTGCGCAACGACAGCGGCTTGCCCGAGGTTAGCCCGACCTTCAGCTGGATTCGCCTGGCGCAGCGTGTGCCGGTGCGCATCGAACTGGACAAGGTACCGGAAGGCGTGGAGCTGGCAGCCGGCATGACCGCCAGCGTCGAAGTCGCCCGGCCCGACGAGGTGTCGCGCTGGCGCCTCATCCATTGGTTGCAGGCATTCATGTGATGACCAGTCTGGTAATACGGCTGTTCGCGGTCATTCCTCAGCCCTGGACGTCTGCCACTTTCGCCTACGTACTGCGCAGCGTCCTGGCGGCAGGATTGGCGCTGTGGCTCGGCTTTGAGCTGCATCTGGACTCGCCGTTCTCGGGCGCTTCCACCGTGTTGCTATTGGTGCAACCGATACAAGGCGCGGTTCGCGGCAAGGGCTTCTATCGGATGCTGGGAACGCTGGCAGGTTTGCTCGCGGCCTGCGCTCTGACCGGGCTGTTTGCGCAAAAGATGCTGCTGTTCTTGTTGGGCATCGGTCTCTGGTTGGGCTTCTGTGTGGCGGCGATGACCGTGTTGCGTCATTACCAGGCCACTGCCGCCGTGGTGGCCGGTTATACCGTCTGCCTGGCGTTGGGGCCGGCCATTGTCGCGCCGCAAAAGGCTTTCGAACACATCATGACTCGCGGCACAGCGGTGGCAATCGGCGTGCTGTGCCTGAGCCTGGTGGTCACGCTGTTCAGTCCGAGAACCATGGAAAACACCATCAGGCGCACGCTCGCCGAGGTCTGTGCCCGCAGCGCCAGACTGCTCGCGATGCGCCTCTCGGGCGAACAGGGTGTCGAGCGGATTGCACAGGTTCATCAGCTCGCCATCGATATCGGCAAAGTGGACGATCTGTTAGGGCTCGGACGTGGTGAGTCTGTGCTGCTTCGCGCGCGGCAACCGGCAATTCAGGCAGGGCTGGCGCACCTGCAAGCCGTGGTGCTTGACATGCACTACGACCGGCACTGCATGGAAAACGACGCGACATTACTCGCCCAAACAAGCTCGGCGTTGCACGCGCTGAGCCAGCGGATGAACGATGCTGATGGAGACTATCGCGCCTGTGCCCTGATCGTGGACCAACTGCGTATTCGGGTGGACGCTTGTAAGCGGGCAACCCCAGGCCCACGTTCGTTCGGCGAACAACTGGCCGACCTGAGCGCAGCCTTGCAGCACTTTTCCAGCGTCGATCACCGTCGCCGAGAACCGGTAAGGGCCGTGAGTTTCCACCGCAACTACGCCGATGCCGCGCGCAACGGCTGCAGAGCATTGCTCGCCCTGTTGGCCGCCGGCGCAGTCTGGTACCTCAGCGGCTGGGATCAGGGCCCCACGTTGCTGGCGGTGGCTGGACCCTGCTGCACGCTGCTGGCGACCGCTCCCGCGCCTGAACAAGGCATGGCCGGTTTTATCCGGGGTACGTTCTATGCCGTGATCGCAGCTGCGCTGTGCAAGTTTCTGCTGCTGCCGCAGATCAACGATTTCCTTCTGTTGCTGCTGTCGCTGGCGGCATTCTGGTCGTTCGGGATTCACGCAACGAGCCAGCCTCGCAGCGCGTTGCAAGGGGTTGCATACCTGATCGGCTTCAACACCTTGGTGAGTACGGGCGGAACCGCGATCTATGATTTCGCCGATTTCGCGAATCAGTCGCTCGCCTGGTTCGTGGCCATGGCCATCTGCCTGTTGGCCTTCCAGATAATGCCGAGAGACAGAGCCCGGGATGTTCGAGCACTGAAGCGTTCGATCCACAGCGGCGTTCGGTCACTGCTGCGCCGTTCAGGCGCTGTCAATCACCCGCAGTGGCAAGCGCAACAACAGCATCGAATCGTCACACTGAAAAATCTGCTTGGCACCGAGAGCACGCTCGATGACCGAGCAGGCTGGCTGTCACTGCAATTGAGCAGGCAATTGAACCAACTGCATCACAAAACCTGCGAATTGGGCCCTGACTCCGCCGTCGCCCAATGTGCTCGTACCGGCATTCGGCGGATGGCTCGCGATGCAGATGTCCCGGCGATCAGCGCGGCACAGGCACGGCGCACAGCAAAAGCGATGAGCCGGCTCGGGGCGGATCATCTGGCGATTGCTTACTCGAACCTCGCCTGGCTGCTGGAGCAATACGCAATCATCGCGAGTCCCGTTACGCGCAAGAGGCAACCACTGAACTTTCGCTCTAACATGACTTGATATTCATACTTCGATTTCTGCCGATCCCGGACCCATTACTTATGAGAGATCTGCCACCGACTTCGACCTTGCGTGCTTTCGAGGTGTCGACCCGGCACCCGACTTTCACCGCCGCCGCGCAGGAACTGCATGTGACCCAGAGCGCGGTCAGCCACCAGCTGCGACACCTGGAAGATCTATGGGGCTTGCAGCTGTTTGAAAGGGGCAAGTCGTTACGCCTTACGCCTGCGGGCGCTACCCTGGCGCCGATTGTGCGCGAGTTTTTCATGAGCCTTGAGGCGACGCTGGCTGATCTGCGTGAGCAAAAGGGCAGGGTCCGGCTCAGCGTCAGCACGACGTATTCCTTTGCGTTGAAATGGTTGCTGCCACGCTTGCCGAGCCTGGCCCGCCAGCACCCGGAACTGTTGGTGTCGCTGGACACCACGGACAAGGTCATCCATTTCGCCAGCAGCGAAGCCGATGTCGCGATCCGCTTGGGCAAGGGCAACTACCCCGGTCTGTATTCGCAGTTTTTGTTCGGTGAGCAGGTTTTTCCGGTGGCCAGTCCCGAACTGCTGCAACGCGTCGGAATGCCGGGCAGTCCCGCCGATTTGCTGCAGTTGCCGCTGCTGGCTCGTGACGGCGCCGAACTGGCGCCGAAATGGGAAGCGTGGTTCCAGTCCGTCGGGCTGGCGTTTTCCCCGCTGCGGGAAAGCGTCAGGTTTGGCGATACCAATATGACGGTGGAGGCGGCTTTGCTCGGCCATGGCATTGCTCTGGTGCGCAGCGGGCACGTCGAGAAGGAAATCGACGATGGCCGTCTGGTGCGGCTGTTCGACGTGCCGTTTCAGTCACCGCTCGCTTATTACTTCGTTTGCCCCAAGGGCGTTGAGACGCAGCCGCACATTGAGAGTTTTCGCGAATGGTTGCTCGGTGAGGCGCTTAAAGTGCAAGGCGGACACGTTTGAGGCATGAAGAATCACTCATGGTGCAATGAGGAGTCTTCTCTGTAATCCGGCCGCTCAGGCTGCCTAGAATGGCCAATGCCTACTCATCTCGTCCTCCTTGTCCTGTTCGCCGCGCTGCTGCACGCCGGCTGGAATACATTGCTGCGCGGCGGTGCCGATCGGCTTTGGTCGATGACGGTGATGTGCGTTGCCATCGCCATGGTCTGTGCAGTTGCCGCGATATTCATGGCGGCGCCTGCGCCTCAGAGCTGGGGGTATGCGCTGCTGTCGGCAATGCTGCACGTTGGTTACAACCTGTTTCTGGTGCGCAGTTACCGGGTCGGCGATCTGGGACAGATTTATCCGATTTCGCGCGGCTCATCGCCTGCATTGATCACGCTCGGCGCCGCGCTGTTTGCCGGCGAAACCATCACCCCCGGCCAGTTGCTCGGCATTGCGCTGGTGTCAGGCGGAATCATCTCGCTGGCCTTCCGGGGGCGCAGCCTGTCGGTGCCCAGCCTGCCTTATGCGCTGGGCACCGGTGGTTTTATCGCGGCGTATAGCGTGGTCGATGGCATTGGCGCCCGGCTTTCCGGTGCGCCGCTTGCCTACACGGTGTGGATGAGTGCCTTGTGGGGCGTGCTGATGCCGGCGGTGTACATCGGTCTGCGCGATGCCCGCAGCCTGTTTTCGATCCGACCCGGAATGTCCGCTGCAGCGATGGGCGGGCTGGTCTCTCTGCTTGCCTATGCAATCGTTATTTACGCGATGAACGAAGCCCCGCTGGGCGCGGTGTCAGCCCTGCGTGAAACCAGCGTGCTGTTTGCGGCGCTGCTTGGCTACCTGTTCCTCGGTGAAACACTTACCGTCCGCCGGATGCTGGCCTGTGTGGTGATCGCCAGCGGCGCGATCATCATCGGCTGACTCGGCTTCATCTGCTCAGGAGTAGTTTCATGGTTAACGTCTCGCAGACTCCGCTGATTCTGATTACCGGTGGCAGCCGAGGAGTGGGCGCCGCCACCGCCCGACTCGCTGCCGAGCAGGGCTACGACGTGGCGATCAGTTACGTTGCCAATGAGTCTGCCGCGCTGGCGGTAGCGGCAGATATAGAAGCCATGGGGCGCAAGGCGTTGGCGATGCGCGCGGACAGTGCCGACCCCGAGCAGGTCGCGAGGCTTTTCACAGCGATCGACCGCACGTTCGGGCGTATTGATGTCCTGGTCAACAACGCAGGCGTGCTGGCGCAGCAGTCACGCCTTGAGGATCTGGGTTTCGAACGCATGCAACGCATCTTTGCGGTCAATGCGCTCGGGCCGATTCTGTGCGCCCAGCAGGCTGTGAAGCGCATGTCTCTGCGGCACGGTGGTGCGGGAGGCGTGGTGATCAATGTCTCGTCGGCTTCGGCGCGTCTGGGCAGTCCGAATGAGTATGTTGACTACGCAGCATCGAAGGGGGCGCTGGAAACGTTCACCATCGGGTTCGCCAAGGAGGTGGCCCGTGAGGGCATTCGCGTCAACTGTATCCGACCGGGCCACATCTATACCGACATGCATGCCAGCGGCGGCGAACCGGGGCGGGTCGATCGGGTCAAGGACTCAATCCCGATGGGCCGGGGCGGGCAGCCAGAGGAGGTGGCGCGGGCCATTTTGTGGCTGGCCAGCGCAGAGGCATCATTTGTGACCGGTACATTCCTCGACGTAACCGGCGGCAAATGACTCAGAGGCGCGGATCATTGACTCCTTGCGCTGGACTTCAAATAGTCGCGGGCTGCCTCGCCTTGCGACTCAAACCTGGTGTCCTGCCCGTAATGCGCTTGAATGCACGACTGAAAGCAGCCTGGGAGGTATAGCCCAAGCGCTGCGCAACCTCTTCAATCGGCAGCCTTTCGAGCGTCAGCCACTGGCTTGCAAGCCGCATTCGCAGTTCGGTCACGTAGCGCAGTGGAGTCATGCCAATCGTGACCTGGAAGCGCTCCGCGAATACCGAGCGCGAGGTATTGCAGTGCTCTGCCAACTGCGCAACGGTCCAGTCGCGGCCCGGTTGTTGATGGAGCGCAAGCAGTGCACCGGCCAAGCGTGGATCGCGCAAGGCGGCGATCAACCCGGAAGCATTGCCGCAGGCGCACTCCACCCAGCCGCGAACAACCATGGCGGCCACCACGTCGGCCAACCGCGCGAGGATACCGGCGAACCCAACACGGGCGGCGCTGACCTCGCGTTCCATGGCGGTCAGGATCGGTACCAGCCCAGGGTAACGCTGGCCGCCGGCATCAATCAGCATCAGGCCCGGCATCAGCCGGCCGAGCCCATGGATACTGCCCAGTTCAAACTCCATGCACCCACTGAACAAGATAGTGCTCGGCGTGGGGCTGGCATCGGTTCCGGTATCCACCGCACTGATGGTGTCACCCAAGGTTTCGCCGTCTAGACCGTCGATGTCTTGAACAGACGCGTCCGGATGGGAAAACAGTTGATGAGCTGCGCCATGGGAGATGAACACGGCGTTGCCGGCAGACAGCGCGTAGGTGTTGCCGTCCTCCATTCGCAGTTCCGCATTGCCCACGGCCATGAAGTGGAACCAGGCGTGCCCAGGCTTTTGCGCGAAGCCCAATCCGAACGTTGGACCCGCCTGGATACGCCGGTATTCAACGCCACGCAGGCGCATGCCGCGCAATAGCTCATTGATGAGGTCCGAGGAGAGAGCAAACTGATCTGCAGACATTGTTCAGGTGTTTTGATCAAAAAATAGAGACTTTGGATCATAGATCATCCGATTTTCGGCGCCTAGACTTCGGCTCGCAATGAACATTGGGAGATCTGTGCAATGACTGACTGTTTAAGTAACACCGTATCCGACCGCCATTGCGGCGTAGGAGCGGACTTGGAACCTTCGACGCCCGCGTGGATGGCCGTCTTCTCGTTGGCAATGGGTGTGTTCGGGTTACTCACCGCTGAGTACCTGCCGGCGAGTTTGTTGACGCTGATGGCTAACGATCTGGGAGTGTCCGAAGCGCTGGCTGGCCAGGCGGTGACGGTGACAGCCGTGGTGGCGCTGTTCGCGGGCCTGTTGGTGCCAGGCCTGACCCGCGGCATCGATCGACGTTGGGTGTTGCTGGGTTTTTCCACGTTGATGGTCGCCTCGAATCTTTTGGTGGCCGTTTCCTCCAGCTTCGCGGTGCTGTTGTTGATGCGCATCTTGCTGGGTATTGCCCTTGGTGGGTTCTGGAGCATGGCGGCAGCGGTAGCGATGCGTTTGGTGCCGAGTGCCTTGTTGCCTCGGGCGTTGTCGATCATTTTCAGCGGCATAGCCATTGGGACGGTGGTGGCAGTGCCGCTGGGCAGTTATTTGGGCGGGTTATATGGCTGGCGCAGCGCGTTCTTTGCAGCGGCGGCAGTAGGCATGGTGACCCTGGCTTTCCAGTCGCTCACTCTGCCGTGCCTTGCACCGCGCCGGCCGGCAAGACTGCGCACCGTTCTGGAGGTATTGCTGCGCCCGGGCATCGCCATGGGCATGTTCGGTTGTGTACTGGTGCACAGCGGGCACTTCGCGATGTTCACTTATGTTCGGCCATTCCTTGAAGGGACTACCGGCATCGGCCCGCAAGGGCTGTCACTGATGCTGCTGGGGTTCGGTGCGGCGAACCTCGTCGGCACGCTGTTGGCCGGCAGGCTGCTGGAGCGCCACCCGCTGGCGACGCTGGTGTTGATGCCCGCGCTGGTCGGCGTCGCAGCACTGGTATTGGTGTTGTTGCCAGCGTCGGTGCCGGGGCAGGCGGTACTGCTGGCGATCTGGGGCCTGGCCTTTGGTGGTGTGCCGGTGGCGTGGTCGAACTGGGTCGCCAACGCGGTACCTGATCAGGCGGAAAGCGCCGGGGGCATGGTGGTGGCCTCTGTGCAGTCCGCTATCGCAACGGGCGCAGCCGCTGGCGGTGCGATGTTCAGCCTCGGAGGAAGTGCAGCCGTATTCGTGGCGGCGGCCATGCTGATGCTGCTGGCCGCGTTACTGATTGCGTTGCGTGTGCGCGTGCCTTCTGTCCATGGCGTTCGCCAGGCCAAACCCGCGTTGCACCTTTGATCCGGTTTGCCAAACCGCTTCGAACGCGTTCGTAATCAGGAGATGCCGCAAAGGAAGCCTAGAGACTGTCAGGGGTCCCCGAAAAACATTTTGACATGGCTCTAGGACGGTTATTTCAAGTCGAAAAAAAGAGTTGTGCCCCTATTTTTGCCCCCACTTGCAACGGCTGTGCTAGCGATCGTGAATGGCGATTCCTGATAAACACCAGTGTGGCTTTGCCTGGCTTTCAGTGTACTCCCTGAAGTCAGTATTTAATCTTTCTTGTGACAGTCCTCAGCCTGCCTCGGCGTTGCGTTGCAGTATTTTTTTGCTGCAATGCAATGCAATGCAATGCGTCGGCAGCAGCCTTCCATCTGCGTGCAATCGCTTTGTTTCTTGTTTCGGATGTGTACCAGGATCATGCTATAGATAAATTCTGCTCAAATTGTGAGATCGCTGTGGAAGTGTCGCTCGATGGAATGAGCTTGGTTGAATCAATTGCACGAGACCTCTCTGCGCCCGGCATGATCCCTGTGCTTGCGATCGAGTGTGCTCTCGAAGCACATCTGCATGAGCGATTCGCAGGAGCTTTCTCGGACATCCTGGTTAAGCCGCCCAGGGTCAAATTCCACGCGATGTACTTCAAGCAACGGTACGCTTCGCTGCCAGTCCTTCTTGGTAGTGAATACGAGACTTGGTGTGTTGCCGCTAGCATAGAACTGACCCAGTTACCAAAATCTTACTGACCCAGGCTCCTACCGGGTAAACCATTATCAGCTTTAGATATTTACTGATTGATGCTTGGACAGTGTGGGATCGGCAGCTGGGTCAATTCGGCGCCAGCCGTAACAGTGAAACAACCCCGACCGCGCAGAAACACCTGTATTGTGAGGTGGGTTGATAAATAAGTTGGGCAGGGCGACCCGCTATGCAGTCGCCCGCTCATAACGCTGTAATGTTCCTCGCAGCGTCTCGAGCAATTTATGGCGCAGTTCCACAGGTTGCTCGACCACCAGTCCATCGCCCTGCGACAGCATCCACCAGTTCAGCTGCCAGCTGTCACTGACTGTCGCAGTCAGGCGGTACCCACCTTCGCAGGCCTGCAGCGCCATGTCTTCTGCCAAGGGTGTTTCCCGCAGCAGGCGGGCGAGGCTTTCGCTGACCCATGCCTGCAAACTGATCTTCTGCGGGCCACCGAATTGCAAGGCATCGCTGGCAAGGTACTGGGGAAGGTCGAACTGAGCCGCGCCTTCGCAGGCAGCCGGCATGATCTCGACGTTGAGAAACCGATGCACTGCGTACTGGCGCAGGTCCGAATAATGATCGGCGGTACCGATCAGGTAGGTGGCTACACCACGTTGCACCAGCGCCAGAGGGTTCAGCGTCAGTTCACCGGTCTTGTTGCCATGGGCGGAGTAGTAGCGGCAAGCGATCTGACGTTCTTCGAGAAGGGCCAGTTGAATCGTCTCGAGAATCTCCGCCGAGATGCTCGGCGCCTGCAGGTTGAGCTCTGGGCGAACACTGGCAACCTTGCTCATCCAGCGCGCCGCCAGGTTTTCATCGGCCATGTTCTCGAGCTTCTTGCGCGCATGCTGGAAGCGGCCCTGCAGTGCCTTGAGCATTCCGTTGGGCAGCAGCGGGCGAATGGTGTCTTCGATGAGTGTCAGGCTCAACGCTTCACTGACGCTCATACCGGGCAGGTCGATGCTTGCCCCCGGGGCCCAGTGCCAGCCGAACGGTTTGCCTCGGTCATTGCACGTCAGCGGGAACACGCGCGATAGTTCGATCAGGTCGCGTTCGACGGTACGTTTGGTAATGCGGTAGCCCGTATCCCGCATTTTTTCGAGCAATTCACCGCTGGTGATGCCGGGGCCCTTGGTGGGTAGCTTGTGTAGCAGTTCCCATTGTCGGCTGATGGTGTCGCGGGAGCTGATTTGTGGCAATTGCGAAGCTTCCTTGTCAAAGCCTGGGCGGCGGCGGGCTACCCGGATGGGTAGCCCTTGGCCGCCTCCGGGCAGCAGATCTTTCAGGTAGGCAAACAAGTAATGCGCCTGCAGTGCCAGGCGCAAGATGCCCCGCCGCAGGGGGGCCTATCGTGTGGTGTCAGCCTTGGAAAACATGCTTGATCAGGAATGCTTCCAGGTTGTCATCCAGGGTACGGACGACTCCACCGTTGGGGGTAGCCCACAGCACCACCCGCTGACTGCGGTTGTCGTACAGGTAATATTGGCCGTCTCCCAACTCCAGCAGCGGTACCGCAGTTGCCGGGTAGCTGGCGTCCGATGCCAGGTCCTTGTAGGCATTGAGTGCATGCAGGAAGTAATCCTCCGGCACGCCAAGGCCATAGGTTTCGTAGGCGTCATGGGCAATCACGCCGAAGCGCTCCAGGTACTCCCGGTACTCGTTGGCGAGTTCGAATCCCAGGTTCGATTCGAGCGCATCGATGTTTGCCTTGGTAGCAGGCCGGGTAGCTGCCTGTTGTTCTGCGACCAGTTTTTCCAGTGTTTTCATGTAGGCACTCGCTTACCGTTGGCTCTCGATCTGTTCGGCTCGCGCCTTCCAGTATTCCTTGCGTTCCTTGTCGAAATCGTCCCGTGCGATTTCCGACTCTTTCAGCTTGTTGTGCAGCACATTGTCATTGCCATTGCCCCTGTGCTCATCGCGTGTGAGCTCGGCCAGGGGAGAGTCCTGCTTTTGCCCAATATGGTGCAACTCGATCGGCCGGCCCTGCGCATCGAGCGGGGCGAGGCCCAGCTTCATGCGCTCCAGGTTGGTGCGGTCGAATGCATCTTTCTGATCGTAATCGATATCGGTGCGGATCAATGCATCCTTGCCGTTGACCTGGGCCGGCTCCAGGTTGGCTTCTTCGTAGATACGCGCTTCGGCCTCGCTGTTGATGACGTCCAGCAATTCCTTGGGGAAGCCGAGCTTCTCCAGCCGTTCACGGGTTTCGTCACCCATGCCAGGCAGCTCGAGGCGGTTTTCCTGGGTCAGCACGATCGGCCGATCCAGCTGTGCGATGATCAGGCATTTGTCGGGTGTTTCCCTGGCGAGCAGGGCGAGGCGGGAGGGGCCGTCAGCCTTCTCGATGGCAAAGTTCTCGAAGTTCACCGGACGCTTCCTTTTTCATGGTGCGCGTGCCACATCGCGTAAATGTCGAGGTGGCTTTCGTGCTGCAGGCTGTAGTCTTTCATCAGGCATTGCTGAGCGGCGAGGGCCAGCTCGGCTGAAAGGCCGTTGGCACTCTGTTCGAGCAGCCCGTCGAGCAATTGGTCCAGGTGCGTGTAGTCATTGGCCTCCTGGATGATCTGGTTGACCTGGCGGCGGCAATTCAGCGTATCCACCACCAAGCGCGCCAGGCGCTCGAAGGCTTCCGTTCGCCAGATGCCTGGTGCCTGCTGGTTACGGTACTGTGTGACGATCTGCAACAGGTTGATGCGGATGCGAGCAGGCAATGACAGTGCGCACAGGCCCTGCTGCAGAAGGTCGCAGTCAATCTGGGCAGGCGTAACCACGCGCTGGCTGAGCAGCAGTTTCAGCAGTTGGCCGTTGAAGTCACTGCGTGCGATGCCCGCCGTAGCTTGCGGCTGGTATTGGTAGGGCGCTTCCTCGCCTTTGAACTTGCGCACCTGGCACATTACGGGTTCGAGCCAGTCATTTTGATAGACGATGGCTACACCCTTGGGGAGCCGGGCGATCTCGTCCAGTTGCTCGTCATCCAGCGCCACGGACTTACCGATCAGGCGGCGATCGGTTTCATCGGGCAGGCGCATGATGATCTTGGTGTTGGTGTTGCGAATCGCGGCAATGTCCACGGCATGGGGTGATTGGTCTGCGATGATGAAACCTTCACCATAGGTGCGCATTTCGGCAATGGCATTGGTCAGCATTTCTACAGACTTGGCCGTCAGCCCCGCACCTTCGGCGCCGCCTTCCGGGCTGCGTTTGAGGATGTTGTGGGCTTCTTCGAGCACCGTGACGTGGCGCAGGGGCTGGTTCATGCCGCCGTGGGCCATGCGGTGCTCGCTCAGGCGCATCACCAGGATACCCATGATCAGCGCCTTGGTTTCCGAAGAACCGATGCGGCTGAGGTCGACGATCACATTGCTGTCGAACAGTACGTCGTTGTCGATTTCGTCGGCCACGAACAGTTGGCCATTGAGGCCGTTGGTTAGTGACCGAATCCGGGTCGACAGTGAGCCGATGTAGTTGCCTTTGAGCTCCTGGGAATAGGCCGACGCCTCGATCACTTCCTGTAGCGTTTCCAGCAGGTCGACGAAGGTGGGGAATATTTCCTCGTTGTAGCGGTTGCTCGAGCTTTCCAGGTCCCAGCCGCAGCGCAGGTAGGCTTGCAGGATTGCGTCCTTGAGCACTGCGGGCATGGCTGCGTACATCGGCCAGCAGACGTTGAAGATCTCCACCAGGCGGTCGACATGCTCGAGCACGTGGATCGCTGCCGGGAAGCGGAACGGGTTGATTCGCAACAAGGCGCTGTGCGCCGGGTGGGTGCCGAGCACAGTCACGTCGCTGCGATGGCCGAACACATGTTTGTATTCGCCCTTGGCGGGTTCGATGACAAGGAATGGCACGCCAGCGGCGCTGACCTGGTCGAGCATTTCGTAGAGCGTGTTGCTCTTGCCTGCACCTGTGGAACCGCTGATGAACACGTGGCTGGACAGCTGGTCCATGTCCAGCTCGATGGTCTGCGGCAGGTTTTCCCACAGGTGACGGATGTTGCCCAAGGACAGCTGTCTGGCGCCTGGGCGCCGCGTGGTCTGGCCGTCTAGGCGCTGCACCTTGCGCCCGAATGCCTGGGTTTCGACGACCGACACGGTTGAAGTGGAGCGCCGTGGCAGGCTCAGCTGGATTGCCATTTCCTTGCCGGAAATCAGCGTAGCAGGGGTCACGAACGGCACCGGCACGCGGCTGGCGAACGCAGGTTTGAGTTCGGGATGGCTGAGGCGCGTGAGCCATTCCAGCACCGCAGACTTGTTGCTCGACGTCCAGGTGGTGAGCGCAAAGTCTTCGTGGCTGGATTTGCTGCCGCGTACCAGGCCCAGGAAGATACTTGCCAGCGATTCGGACGAGGCGCTGCTGTCGCCGATGAAGTAGGCAGCAGAATTCCAGCCGCCGTAGGTCTTGGCTTCGTCGATACGTTGCAGATGGTGATCAATCCTGCCCAGCAGCTGCTCGATGGTCTTGTCTACCGATTCGATCGACAACTGCCGGTTGCTACCGCTGGTGCGGTTGACCGATTGGCTGTCGGTCGTGCTGCTGGTGTGGGTTGTCGACTGTGTACGGGCAGAAGACTCACTCCAGGACGTGCCATTGCTTTCGCTGGTGCCTCTGGTAGCCGAATGGCTAGTACCTGTGCTGCGTGTTTCATTGAATGCAGCGGCGATGCCTGACCCAACCTGAGCACCGACCACCGCGCCCACCGGGCCCAGGAACGACCCGGCAAGCGCGCCGATGGCGCTACCGGCAATGGCGGCTGCCTTCGAGGCTTCGGTTTGCGAACTGAAGCTTTCAGTGGTGCCGTTGGTCTCGCTGGTGGAGGTACCGGTCGTATGGCTGGTGCCGCGAGTTTCGGTAAGGCCAAGGCTGTGGCCAAGGGAGGTGCTCAGGCCTTGGCTGATACTCAGGCCAATGCTGTCGCTGTCTTGCTCGCCATAGGAAAGCTGCTGTTTTGCCAGCGGCGAAAGTTGGGTCGCCACCTGTTCGTAGCCGATACGGATGGTATCCAGTTTCTGCGAAGAAACGGGTTCGGCCAGGATCAGTGCCTGGTATTCGCGCCGCTCTGCTGCGTCGATGAAGCGCTCCAGCCCCTGCATGAAGTGGTCGCGGTTTTCAGTCGACAATGCAGGTACGCCCGTGACAGCGGTAATGCTGGCAGATGGGTTGCTTTTCTCGTTTTCGAGCTTGTCGAGCAGCGCATTGGCGTCCTGGACGCTCAGCGGTTGCAGCGCACTACCCGGGAAGTGGCCTTTGAAGGTCTCGCGCAGCAACTCGCCGGAGTTGTGGCCGAGCATCTTGCCGGGTTCGCCACGGGTGCCAATGAACAGTTCAGTCTCGATGCCATTGGAGCGCAGGAACAGGAACACCGTATAGCCAGCGGCGCCCAGTGCTGTGTAGGCCGCAGTGGTGCTTTCCAGCACCGACTGCTTGTTGTCCTGGACGATGCGCTCGACGCGGAATATCCGCAGGTCGCTGGCGCGGTTCAGGCTGATGCGCTGGTTTGAAGCGATGACCGGGTACTGCTCCAGTTCGCTCAGGTAGCTACGGTTGATCAGCGCACGCCCAGCGGCCAGGGTGAGCGTGGCGTTCTGCTGGATCTCGCGGATTGCCAGCGGGGTCAGGGTCGAGGTTGCCATGGCGTTATTTCACCAGCGCAACCAGGAAGACCACCAGCGCAGCCAGGGCGCCGCCGACAAGCAAAGCGGCTTTGAAGACTGGGTTGCGGTCGTTGTCTGCGGCGCGGGGTTGCGATTGGTGGCTTTGGTGAGCCTGGTGCGACTGTTGTGACCGGGAGTTCTGCGGTTGGGGGCGGTGCGAAGCGGGTGCGGCTTGGTCTGCGTTGGCTCTGGCGCTGGCACGTGGTTTCGGTTGCACGGGCGCGAAGCCCTCTACGCCTTGATGGCGCAACAAATCACGTACTTCGATCAGGTGCAGGAAGCGTTCCTGGGCGTAGTTGGTCTTGAGGTACACAACCTGCAGCTCATAGTACTCGCTCGTCCACAGCTTCTGGTCAGACTCCATCGCGCGCGCGAAGGACTTCTCAGAATAAGCTTCCAGAAGCGCTGGAACCTGCTTGGCCGCCCAGGCCAATGCAGCACGAAGGTCGGCAGAGGTCAGGCGATTGTCATCCAGTTCCATGCGCAGCGCGGTCCGGATGGTGAGCAGCTCGCCTTCCTGTACGAACTTCCTGAGGTTGGAGGATGGCTCATAGTTCGACTGCACGTTGACGTCACTCTCGGCTTGCGGTTTTGGAGGCGTTTGCGTAGGCACAAAACCTTTCACCCCGGTTTTGCGCAGGTGCTCGCGAACGGCAAGCAAGTGCTCAATGCGCTCCCGGGCGAAGTTCTGCTGAGTGAGCCACATTTGACGAGTCAGGTAGTCTGCACTCCAGCTCACGGGGTCGGGGTCAAGGGCATTTTTCCCAACCCCTGGCTCGAAGGCCACCAGCAGCTCCGGAGACTGTTTCTCGGCGCGATCCAGAAGGTCATTGAGCAGGGCGGTGCTGGCATTAGGGTCCTTGATTGACAGCAGATAACTCTTCCTGGCTTCGGCAAGCATATCGGTGGTCATGGTGGGGCTCCTTAAATAGCCAATGTGCTGTCGAGCTTGGTTTTGAAATTGTCGATCCAGGCACGCAGTGCCTTGGCTTCGGAAACTGCAATCTCGCGGGCGTTTCGGTCTGTGGTTTTGGAGCTCAAGGATGTCAGCAGTTCGGCAAATTTGAGGTCAAATTCGCGGGTCATGAATGCAACGTATTGTTCGATCAAACGGTCCTTGCCAACTTCAATTTCCCTACGAGCGTTTTCGACCAAGCGTGTGAATTCGGCCTGGATTCGAGTGGAGCGCTCCTGCCAGAACTTCTCGAGATCGACGTAATTTTCGTTGCCGTAATCCCGTACCGTTCGGGTCGAGCCCCAGGAGAAGGGGTTCCACCAAGAGCTGTCGCTTACCTCACGTGTCCCAATGACAACGCGTTTTACTTGAATATCATCCTGGCATACGGACAGATTGAACGAGATGTTCGAGGCCGCCTGTTTAAGCCCCTCGAAAATTGGCAGGTTCAAGCTCTCGGTGCCTTGGAAGATTTCTGTGACGTAACGCTGATACTCGGTATGCAGGTCTTGGCGGATAAGCTCTTGGCTGGAGACGAACACCGACTCGTACTGGTTCACCAGCTTCCGATGGTTGAACTGCAGCAGCTCTTCCGCTTCTTGCACGCGCGCTTCGGCAATGCTTACTCGAACGTCGTTTTGCATGAAGTTTGCGCCCAGCTGCTTGATGATGGGCCCAATAACGGCTTCCAGCTTGGCCAGCTCAAGCTCTGTGTCTCGCGGGAACGCCTTGCCCTCGCGCTCCAGCTTGTCTTTGTAAGCTGCTGTGTCGAAGCCTTTCTCCTGCCGCTGCTGCAGGCCCTGGATCTCCTCGTTCAGATGAGCAAGGGTCCTTTCATCTTGTTGCAGTTGTTCGATCAAGTCAGTTTCATTCAAACCCACTCGAATGGCGTGACCCAAGGCTTCATAGGCGCGTTTGAGCCGGTGCGGCAGGTTGTACTTGTCGATGTACTCGTCGATCATCGCTTCGACTGCCGGCAAGCCGCTGCTGAGCAGCAACGGGGAGTGGCGTTTTTCCTGCAGCGAGCGATGCACGCGAGAGGTGATCGGCATGTACTGCAGCATGTTCATGCTTGGCTCTTCGCTGAACATGTCTGCCATCGACTTATGCTCGTTGCGCTCCTTGCGCGTGTGCAGGTCGCTCGGTTTGCGGATCAAGCGAGTGAGGTTGGCAGAGATCGGATAAATCAGGGGGTTCTGAATACCATTACTGGTGAGGTACTGGTTCACACGCTTGAGTACAGAAGGGATATCTTCTCCCTGCTCAGGATCAAACACGTCCATTTTGTTGATCACGAAGATGAAGCGATCCTTGCTTTGCTTACCACCCTTGCGCATGGTCTCGGCGACCAGGCCGAGCAGATTGCTGTCATCGTTGGTGCCCAGCTGGCTGGCATTCAGCACATACAGGATAAGCGGGTTGCGCCGGGAATCCTGAATGAAACTCATGGTCTTGAGCTGATGCTCTTCATCCTGGCTATTGTTGGGGCCAGGGGTGTCAGTCAGGACCAGGCGCACGTCCTCGCGCTCGCGAATCGCTACGATGTTGCCTTCGATATCGATCAGCTGGGTGTCCTCGAGTTGGTTCCACTCTTTGAGGCATTCCAGGTCGACATTGTCAGCCGCACCCACTTCTTCACCTTTGCGGTTGAAGCGTTTGGCCGAGAATCGATCGGTCATCCGATCATTGTCCGTGATCCGGGCAATTGTCGCAGTCGTCGCTTCGTTCGCCGCAGGCAGCAGGTCGCGCCCCAGCATCGCGTTGATCAATGTCGATTTACCCGATGACATGGTCGCGACGACATAAACATCGAAGTCACGGTTGAACGCTTCTTCGATGGACTTGCGAACCTGCTCGTTGTCAGCGATGAACTGGTCGAACTGAGGGTGCTCGCGCGCCTCGGCCATTAGGGCGCGGATCTGCTCCAGGCGTTGCTCGGTAGGTACGGTCTGGTGCCACTCCAGTTCCACCTGCATGCCATCGGCAATGGCCACATTAGCGGCTTCTTGGATATCCAGGAAGTCAGACTCAACACCTGTAAAAGCGACATGGAAGCGATTGTCGCCATTGAACAGTTCGCTCAATTCATCGAACAGTTTTTCGACCCACAACTGCAGGCGCGACTCCTTGTAGCTCGACAATTTGCAGCCTTCTGCCGGGGCCTGGTCGTTGATCGAGAAAATCGTTTCGACAGTGAAAGGGTTGTGCGTGATATGGATGCGGTTCATGGATTCTTGATCGATTGACGTTGATGTTTGATCAGGGCTTCTACGGTCTTCAAACCGCTGATGGCCACCAATTGCTGCAAATCGTTTTTTTCGCAGGCTTGCGCGTCGAGCGCTTTGAGCTGACGTTGCCGTTCCAGGCTGTTGAGTGCCTTGAATACGTCTTTCTTGATAGCGTCTGGCACCACCGTGGCGTGAAGCAGCGAGCGCTTGTTTTCCTGCAGGTAGGCAAGCGCCTGGTGAAGCCTAAGCCGCTGCGAGCGAGTCAAGGTCTGGGCCTTGAGGGCCTTGCGGGCATAGAGCGCGACGTTGGCCATGGTCGGGATGATGATCGGTTGGTCAAAGCCGATAGCTGTGAGGTAGCGGTGAGCCTTGCCGACATAGGCATCAATGGTCTCACCCGTCTCAGGGTCCAGCAGGTCGACTTTGTTTAGGATGAAGTAGATCGTGTGGTCAGGTCGGGTCGCGAGTTCATCTCGAATTTGCGCCAGCAGAGCGCGATCATCCTGCGTGCCCAGTTGGCTGGCATTAAGCACATAGCACAGGGCTTTGAAAGAAACAGTGCGTACCGCTTCGAGCATCAGTTCTGCATGCTTGTGGTCCTGGCTGTTGTTGGGGCCAGGGGTGTCATGCAATACCAGGCCAGATGCAGGGCTGGGCACGATCTTGAAGTTGCCTTTCAAGCAGATTCGCTTCACTTCGCTGTTGGCATTCCAGTCACGAAGCATCGCGGCTGAAGTGTCCTTGAGCCGCGCAAGCTCTTGATCATTATGCGAGTAACAAGCACCGTCAAAGGCCTGCGCGCCTTGGCGATGTTCGACACGCGTCATGCAAGCGGTAGTGGCTTCGTTGGCGGTGTGCAGCAGTTCTTGCCCGATCAGGGCATTGATGAACGATGTCTTGCCTGCACTCATGGTCGCCAATACCAACACATCGAAGGGGGCGCTACTTGTCTGACGAGGCCTCGTTTTTCCAGAGCGAGCCACTGACCTTGTTGCATGCTTCATGTTTTTTCTCGGTCCTGTTGATCTGATGGCATTCACGGCGATATGGAGAGTGTTGTTAAAAAATATGGCGGGAGGCGAGGGTATTCGCCCTGTCCGCTGGAGACAGGCTTGCACGAAGTAGCGACAGGTTGAGTCGCAAGCTCCATGCAACTAGTCAGATCATCGAGGCGGCGTACCCGTTACGCGAGGTACAAGACGAGCTTGGGGCTGCATCCAGCGGCTGATGATTCCGATCAGGCTGAATGAGAAAAAGACTGTGAGCAGGCGCAAAGTAACGTCCTTGTATCAGTTGGTGGCACATTGCTACTGATGGCAGTATCGCACCTTACGAGCTATCGACGTCAAGCAGAGAAACTTGAATACCACCAAGGTCTGAGAGTGCGGCATCGGGCGCAACTGCATCGAGAAACTGAGGTTGGAACCTGTTGTGGTTACGCAAAAGGGGTAAGAGCCGTGCGGCTGCGCAGGCAAGGACGACCCAATTGAATAGGGCGCGAGAGGTGACGCCGTTGATGAGATTTTGCTGGATCGGGTAGGGCATGAATTGATGCCCGAGAGTGTCCCCGGGCCTCTGGCTTACTGCAGCAATTATGCTTCTGCAAGGAATGCGTCCTCAGCATCCATTTCATTCATGATGTTTTCAATGATGATATCGCGCATGTCACGTATTTCTTTGGGGTAGCGGTTGGTGTGTTGCTTGCAGTACGTGGCCATCAACTGCTTGGCGTGCTTTTTCTCCGTTACTGCGATTAATGCAGACTGTCATCGCGACAATGTGATGGTCAGGATATTGCTCAGAGGCTTGTCAGTTTCCGGGCAGCCTCTACAGTGTTGCCGCTAGCATAGAACTGACCCAGCTACTGAAATCTCACTGACCCAGGCTCCTACGGGGTAAACCATCATCAGCGTCAGATATTTACTAATTGGTGCTGGGTCAGTGTGGCATCGGCAGTTGGGTCAATTCGGTGTCAGCCGCAACAATTTGGATATCGATGTAAATCAAACTTCTGGTAGCGCTTTTGAATAAAATGGCCTTGTGCCATTATTTCGGATTTAATCGTTCCTTCCCGAGCGCTGGACGCCGGAACCAGTACAAGGACTGTTCTATGAACCAAGCCGTGAGTGAGTGGCCGTTTGTCACACGATTGTCATTGGACGTGGAAGGCATCGCTGTCGCCTCCACGAGTCTCAATAATGTATTCAGCGGCAAGCGGATTCCCTCCAGCGACGGTGGGGGCATCTTCGGCCGGCTGCATCTGCCGGAGTATCAGAGGCCCTATCGCTGGAACGAGGAGCAGTTGGGGAGGCTGCTCGACGACTTGCGCTGCTTCTTCAGCAGCGATGCGCCGGACCATGATTTCTACCTGGGCAGCATCATCTTGCACCAGGAGGGAGGCGACGGACGCCAGCGTGGTCTGCTCAACATCATTGATGGACAGCAGCGAATCACCAGCCTGGCCTTGTTGCATTACCTCCAGTACGGCCAGAGGGGGGCGCCGGAGCTGAAGTTCAACGCGCCGGAGAGCCATCGACGCATCCAGCTGAATCTTCGCTGGCTGGAGCAGCAACGCCTGCCGCGAATCGACTTCACCCGTATCAACGTGACCCTGGTCGTCACTCGACGCGAAGACGACGCCTATCGTTTCTTCGAAACCCAGAACACCTCGGGTGTGCGTCTGGGCGGTGCCGACATCGTCAAGGCTTATCACTTGCGCAGCGTTGCGGCCGCAGTCCAGGACGATTTCGCACGGACCTGGGAGTCGCTCGGCGACCTCAAACCGTTGGTCGCGGCCTTCATGAAGTCTCGGCACTGGCAAAGTTTGCGCTGGCGCGACGTCGCCAGCGATCGGGATCCGCTGCTGGAACGCAAACAGATCGTCACGGAGCTTGCCGAACTTACGCTTCCCGACAACGGCGACATCGCCTATCGGTCTTTGCAAGTGCTCCGCGATGCCTGGGGTAAGGAAACACAGACCGTCCAGCCGGGTTATGCCATGCGCCAGCCGCTGGGCACCGGGGTCAATACCATGCGTGTCGTAACCTACTTCCAGGGCTTGCGAAAAACCTTGCTTGAAGTCGACAAGACGGCCAAGGAACCCACGTTCGCCTACTACTACAAGCGCTTGGCCCATGACGCCTGCGGCAGCGTGTTTCTCAGCCGTGCTTTTGATTGCGCGTTGCTGATGTACGCAAGCCAGTTCGGCACTTCCCGTCTGCTTGAAGCCAGCCTGTGGATGTTCCGGATGATCTTCTCCTATCGCTTGATCAAGGAGGTCAGCGTCCGGGAGGATGGCGTGCAGGCGCACCTCAGGCACAACCCATTGCTGGACTGGATCGCCAGTGCCCACACCCATCACGAGCTGTTGAGTTACCTGCGCGACTACACCTATACGGCCACTGCTGAACACCTGGATAAAAACAGTATCAAGAAGCGCTTCGCGGAGTCGGTCGGCTTTACTCTAAGCCTGCAACTGCCCTGGCCCGATCCGCAGCGGGTGGCCGTTGAATATGACGCGCAGTTGCGCAGCGCCATCGAACGTATCAGCCGCGACGACCTCGCCTGCCAAGGAGGCAAATAATGAGCGCCCTGGTCCAATCCCACGTGCAGTCTGCCGCCACGCTGTGCGCTCAGGGCATATCGTTAACCATTCCTTGCTACCAGCGCCCCTACGTCTGGCCCGCCGACGCCGTGGAGGAACTGCTCGAGCAGATCATTCAGGCCAGCGAACCGGACACCGACGGCCGACCGTTGCAGGCGCATTACTTCATCGGAACGGTGCTGAGCAGCGTGGTACCACCCAACGCCAATCCTGATGCGACCATGACCTACGAACTGATCGATGGTCAGCAGCGAATGACCACCTTGATGATCCTGGCGCTTGCCTTCCGCGCGTTGAAAACTGGCTCGCCGCTATGCTCACTGGTGGTGCTGGGCAACGTTCCGCGCCTTACCTTCAATATCCGCGACGAAGTCCAGGCCCAGTTGAGTGCGTGGGCGGGCCTGACCGAGGAGAAGCCGCTGGATAAGGAGGATGCTGCCAATCCTTATCTGGTTCATCTCAACGCCGCCCGCAAGGTCGCCGGCGATCGTTTGCAACGCTTGCGCGCCACAGGAGGTGAGCAGGCCCTGGAACGGGTGGGTGACTACCTGTTCAACCAGGTCACGTGGGTCAACAATGTCATGCCGGCGGGCATGGACCTGAACAAGTTGTTCGCCACGCTAAACACCAGCGGCGTTCAGCTTGAGCAGACGGATATCCTCAAGGCCCGCCTGATGTCGCGGATCAAGCATCACCGCACCACGTATGAAGGGATCTGGCAGGCCTGCGAGGACATGGGCAACTACTTCGAAAGGAACCTGCGTGATGTCTTCGCCGATGTCCGCTGGAATATGGTGGGTATCAATGACCTCCTGAGCCACTCCTTCGATCTCTTCTCCCTGGATCGTCCTGCTGCCGGTCACACCAAAGGCCGGTCTATCGACGAAATCTCGTTGCTGAGAATCCAGGCCGAGCAGGTGGACGAAACCGAGAACAAGGATGAGGCTCGCTATCAATCGATCGTCAGTTTTGGCCTGTTGCTGATGCACGCCTACCGCATCTACCGCCATGCGCAGGGGGCTAAAGACATCGGTTTCCGTTTGAACGACGGTAACCTCAACGCCTGCTTCTCACGCTTCGTTGAAAATGCCAGCGCAGCGCAAGCCAAGGCATTCATGGAATGCCTTTGGAGTGTGCGCTTCCAATTCGACCGCTGGGTAGTCAAGTGGGTACGCCTGGGCGAGGACGATGAGCGGATCTTGCGCCTGAGTTCGCTCAATCCACGCAAGCGCACCCTCTCGGAATGGCGCACGCATCTCGAGACGTCCGACCTGAGCCAGTTACAGAGCGTGCGCTACCTAACCGGCGAGCGCAGCTCTCAGTACTGGCTGACGCCTTTCCTGGGCAAGCTGATCGAAACGCCCAACATGGGCGAGCAGCAGGTATTGAAGCTGCTGGAAAGTATCGACAATCAGCTTTCCCTGACCGAAATGACCCAGAAGGAGGCGAGTTATCGACTGCTCTCCAGCGACACCACCGAATGCTTGCCGATCAAGGACAAGATCGCTTATCTGAGGGAGCACCACGGCACGAGCTTCGAGCACTACTGGTTCCAGAAGCTGGAATACATTCTCTGGCGGGAGCGGCATTCGTTCAAGTGGTTGGACTGGGCAAGACTGCAGGCCTACCGGATTACATCGAAGAACTCGGTCGAGCATGTGCACCCTCAGAACGAAGAGTTCGGTAGTACACTCAGCGATCACCTGTTGCACGGGTTTGGCAATCTGGTACTGCTCAGCCCGGGAGAGAACTCGTCGTACAGCAACCTGGCGGTGATCAAGAAGCAGGCGGCCTTCCGCGCCAAGCCGAAGTACGACTCCTTGAAACTGGCGCACATGTTCCATGTGCTGGGCAATGGGGACGACTGGGGTCACACTCAGATCAATGACCATGGTGACGCGATGCTGGCGCTTATAGAAGCGCACTACCGCGGCTGAGCCCGAAGTAGCGGATGCGGGTAACGATGATGTTCTTGAGGGTTGCAAACGGATGCACCGTAACGGCCTATGAGTGGAACACAGTCACAGATGCTCAGGGTCGCCAAAAGACATTCTGACCAGGCACACCAAGCGGCTATTCCATAATGGAAATCTGTGCAGGCGATTTTCCATGGAGGGGGCGTGAGTTTAATGCGCCTTTGCGGCGATGGTCCGAATGGGATTTCCAGAGAGGAGTGGGTTGATGGTGAAGGAATACACTGAGTATGAAGTCCAACGGGCATTGCATACGTGTGTTCTGCAAATAACCCAAAGGATGCGTTGGAGCGCTTTCAGGAGGAAATCGAGCTGCTCGGCGACTGGCGGATCATGTATGCGGCAGCTGAGTCGGGTGGGCCGTTTAGCTTGGTGCGTGAGCAGTTCTCCAAGAAACGGGTTGTTTCGACCATGTTGCGCGGCAAGTCCGTCTGGATTCTGGACAAAGCCTTTGTCTTGTCCAAGACGCAAGTGAAATACACATTGGGCGGCTCGCTTTTTTTGGATTCGAATGCGGCCAGCTACATTCGAAAGCTGTCATATGCGGAGCGTATTTCTCCTGAACTCGATGCCGTGCGTGCTGATCTGCATCGGACGTTTTCCGTAGATGATCTCGCACGATTGAATTGTTACATCTATCTGTGTGAGTCGCAGAAAAAGTGGTCGCCTGAAACCCGCCAGTTCTGCAAAGAAACGATTGCCGCAGTGCACGCACTGTCGCATTGATAATGCCCCTCTGAGTGAGGGGGGGCGGTATCGCCGCTTTTACCAAGAACAAGCCGAGGCGTTCGCCGAGGATTGGATTGAAGGTTTTTCAAGTATCTTGGAGGGCAGTTTGGGCGTCGCTTTAGCTCAGCAAGCCGCGGCTGCGGAGTGCATGATTTTACGGGCCAAGATTATAGAAAGCAGCGTCAAGGCATCACCGGAAGCGAAGATGGAGGCGTTGCTCAACTTCATGCACGATGAGTTGCAAATCTTCATGCTACGCGAACTGATTGTTTGCGCTGATATCCTTTTCCACACAAAAAAACGACGCTTTCGAAGAAGCTGAACTCGGTCCTTGACAAGGAAGAACCTCCTCGGATCATTAATAACTGCGCCTAGGATTTGTACATACTCAGAATCAAGGAGTCGCTGTCGAATCCTAAAAATTTGAAGGGCGTAGATTTTTGCCTGGATCGATTGATAACCTTTGATCAGGATCTCGCGGATGTCATTTGTTTGACTGAGCTGCGCGCAGTGGCGGTTCATCTCGGTTCAAATCGTGCATACCCCTTCTTTAATAATGAGTTGACAGGCTGGCTGGCGGGGTTGATTGGGCACAAGCGGATGGTGGCTTTTTCTGAAAATTTGCAAGAGGAAGCCTTTAATAAGCGAGCGGATCAAAGAAGCCTGGAAAGTGTGCAGAGAATTCTAGCGGTAGATCAGCGTCGCTTACTGCAACTGGCAAAACGGTAAGTTATGGTTTGACTGGCGCCTAGCTTAGGTTTTGTACGAAAAGTCGGTGCGAGTAGAATTGCCGTCATGATTGGCTTGAGGCCCGCATGGCAAAGCGTTACGAACTCTCCGACGGATCGTGGGAATTGATCAAGGATCTGGTTTCTCCGGAGCAGAAAATGGGTCGCCCACGCAGTGATGATCGCCAGGTACTGCATGGGATCTTGTAGATCCTATGCTCAGGCGCTGATCGTGTCCCAAGACGTGGTGTAACTCATCATGGCCTTGGCCACTAAGTGCCGTTTAGTTGATCGCGGCCAACAGCTTGGCCTGCGGATTATCGCTGACCGCCTCGAAGTTCTCCAGTTGCATAGAGTACCGGCACAGGCACCATTCGTCGTTCTGCTCGGCGGATTCAATCGGTCGTCGCAACGTCAGCTATTGTCTGATGCACCACTACAGCCGGATCAGGCCACATCAGTTCAACGGCAGGATGTCGCTAACCGCGTCCGACACCAAACTTAACATGGTGTACGGCATCAGTTGATCCACTCCAACGTGTAATTCAAAGACTCTCAGGGTCGCCGAAAAACATCTGAATCCGCGACCGCAACCACCGCTCACCCGGATCATTATCCTGCGACCCCCGCCAAGCCATATGCAGTTCAAACGTGCGCGTCGGCAACGGCGGGTCTTCCGCGCGCAGACCGCCCGCCGCCGTCAGTGCATCCGCCGTGTAATCGGGCACGGTCGCGACGATGTCGGTGCCCGCCAGCAGCGTACCCAGTCCGTTGAACTGCGGCACCGCCAGTACCACGTGCCGTTTACGCTCGAGCTTTTCCAGCTCTTCATCGACGAAACCACTGAGGTCGCCGGCAAACGACACCAGCGCATGCGGGCGCGCGCAGTAATCGTCCAGGCTCAGCGGCCCCGGCACGGTGTCGGCGCGCAGTAATTTGGGGGCGCTGCGGCGCAGGACTTTGCGTTTGGCGTTTGCCGGCAGGTCGGTGGTGTAGCTGACGCCGATGGAGATTTCGCCGGAGGCGAGCAGGCCCGGCATCAGGATGTAGTTGACGCGGCGCACCACCAGCACGATCCCGGGTGCTTCGGCGCGCAGGCGTTTGAGCAGCATCGGCAGCAGCGCGAATTCGACGTCGTCCGACAGGCCGATGCGGAATACCGACGTGCTGGTCGCCGGATCGAACTCCGCCGCGCGGCTGACGGCGGTCGAAATCGAGTCCAGGGCCGGGGAGAGCAGGGCGAAGATTTCCACCGCGCGGGCGGAAGGC
Source organism: Pseudomonas sp. FG35 (assembly GCF_057809295.1). Classification (NCBI taxonomy): domain Bacteria; kingdom Pseudomonadati; phylum Pseudomonadota; class Gammaproteobacteria; order Pseudomonadales; family Pseudomonadaceae; genus Pseudomonas; species Pseudomonas sp. FG35. Next base: position 529,132 of record NZ_JBMDJR010000001.1, read on the forward strand.
TCCATGCTGCGCCCGGTGCGCACAAACAAAGGATCGTCGAACAGGCCGCGCAGACGCGAGAGCGCCGCGCTGATCGCCGGCTGGCCGAGAAACAGCTTTTCCGCCGCACGGGTCACGCTGCGCTCATGCATCAGCGTTTCGAACACGATCAACAGGTTGAGGTCGACACGACGCAGGTCATTACGATTCATCTGGAGTCCTGGCAGAGTCATCAAGCTTGACGAGAGCGACCATATGAGAACAATGGCCGGCATGAATCTTACGGGGAAAGGCTGGTAGTCTGCACCGGGTAATTCAGCTTTACTGAGAAGGCGGCAGCAGTTTTTTCATGGATTTTCTCAATGCTGACCATGCTGCGGAATCAATGACAGGCATGTCGACTATTAATAGCCACTGATAGTCTTGGCTGGAAAGCCCAGATAGAGTTCATGGCATTAGAGGTTACTTTGACGAGGTTTGCGATGTCCCGCACGATCCGTTTTCACAAGTTTGGTCCGGCCGAGGTGCTCAAATGCGAAGAGCATGCGGCTGCTCAGCCAGGTCCTGGCGAAGTGCAGGTGCGTGTCGAGGCGATCGGCATCAGCTGGTATGACACGCTCTGGCGCCAGAATCTGGCGTCGTCCCAGGCGCGCCTGCCTTCAGGCCTGGGTCATGAAATGGCCGGCGTGGTCACGGCCATCGGCGATGGCGTCGAAGATCTGGCAGTGGGCGACAAGGTGGCCAGCTTCCCGGCCGAGAGCCCCAACGATTACCCGGTCTACGGCGAACAGATCGTTCTGCCGCGTACCGCGCTGACCCGCTATCCGGATGTGCTCAGCCCGATTGAAGCCAGCGTGCATTACACGCCGCTGTTGATCGCCTATTTCGGTTACGTTGATCTGGCACGGGTCAAACCCGGGCAGTTCGCCCTGGTGACCGACGCCAGCCACTGCGCCGGGCCGTCCTTCGTCCAGTTGGGCAAGGCGCTGGGTGTGCGGGTGATTGCTGCCACCAAAACAGCGGAGGAACGTGAGTACCTGCTGTCGCTCGGTGCCGAGAAAGTGATCGTCACCGAAGAAGAAGACCTGTTGATGCGGATCAACAAGATCACCGACAACCGCGGTGTCGACGTGGTGTTCGATGGTCTCGGCGGGCCACAGATGTCGCTGCTCGGCGATGTGCTGGCACCGCGTGGCAGCCTGGTGCTGTACGGCTTGCAGGGCGGCAACCAGACGCCATTCCCGGCCTGTGCGGCGTTCCAGAAGAACATTCAGTTCTTCGTACATTGCATCGGCAACTTCACCGGCAAACCGGAGCTCGGCATCATTCAGGACCACGTCGCCTTGCAGCGTGCCTTGCGTGATATCAACCAGCTCACCGCTGACCGTGTGCTGCTGCCGCTCAAGACCCGGGTGTTTCCGTTCAACGAGTTTGTCGAAGCTCACCGCTACATGGACGAGTGCCCATGCCGCGAGCGGGTTGCTCTGCAAATCGAAACTGCCTGACTTTCCCATTCAGAGTCCGTGGCCCCACGGACTCTTGTGCGTTTAATCCTTCAGATATCGAGAAATCCCTGGGCCAGACGCCTGGGGACGTTCAGCAACTGAACTGGTTTTTGCTCTCGATCTGTATCTTCTAATTGCCCTCCAGACCCTGATAATTGAATGACTACTTTCATCTCAAGGAATGAGCTATGTCTGTGCATTCTATTTGTTCCGTGCAGTATCAATCGGCTGTTTATCATCGCCCCTCAAACTTCTGTTTAAAGTTTGTAGGGGTGCCATGTAATCCCTTCTTTTTTTCTTGTGCTCATTATGTGCAGGGGCTTGTAAGAAGTTTCCTAGGAAAGCCCGTTCTTGCAGGCGGCCCAGCCAAGGCGGGGCTTTCAGCCATGTCGCTCAAGATCCTGAAATACTACGCGCTCAACTGTTTCAAATAACTACAAAAACTTAAGTGTTAGCATTTCAGCGTCTATTAATTAATGAAGAGTGATCGTGCGTCCGCCATTCGTGGCCGCGCGATATAAAACCTTTGATACCGGGTGAAGTACTGATGAGCACGATCCATGATCAAGCAATGAATTATGTCTACCAGCAAGTTTTGCAACGCCTGCTGAGTTTTTTTTCCCGAGCCGAGCGCACGGCTTTGCAACTATTGATACAGCGACTGGCGGTGGCTGCCGGCGGTATGGACCGCATCGGCGAATTCAAGGTCATGGTGACTCAATCCGGCACACGTGACTGTTGCTACAGCCTGGCCCTGTTGCGTGCGGCGCAATTGAGCATCGCAGGACGCGCTCCGGCCACTTTCCAGTTGCGTGTCGCCACCCTGCGCTGGAGCGGCGCACCGACGTCGGCGCTGCACAACATGCATCGTAGCTTCGGCGCACTGTTCCTGTATGACGATCCAAGGGTGGAGCTACTGATGGTGGATCATCGCGAGGTTCTGCCCTTCAACCATGAGGTTTGCGTCAGCGAAGAAGGGCGCGAGTCCGGTCGCCTCAACCTGCTGATGCTGGGGCATCGTCGCACATGGAATGAGAGCCTGGCATTGTGGGATGAGTTGTACCTGAGCACAGCCGAGTTCTACGGTCAGGTTGCACGTTGGGGCAATGGTGTCGATGCGTTGATAGCCAGTGACAGCGTGTACCAGCAGGAGCAATTCATCGCAGGCCTGGATCGGGCGGCGCGCAAGGCAAGCATCGGCGCGTTGCCACGAACGGCCGGTGGATTCGCCGATTTGTTCCGTCTGCTCGACAACATGGGCGGCGATTATTACCGCGAACTCTACCCCGAAAAGGAACTGACTCAGTGGCGGCCGCTTGGCGAGTTTGAAGCCTGTCGGCGAACCAGCTACATCGGCATCGACGATATGGTCGTTGGCAAGATGGAGGAGCGATGGCCGTTGCTCAGCGATTTCCTGGGCTTTCAGGCCGACGAGCTGATGTTCGAACCACGCCCCGGTGAATGTGCCGATCCTTTGGTCGGCGCTTATCTGAGCGGGCTGCAGGCCAGCTACGTAGAAGGTCGCAACTACGAGGTCGGTGTCACGGAATACCTGCAGCAGTGCCTGGCAACGATGCGTCGCAAAGGTACCCCCGAGCAGCTTTGTGACCGTTTCCTTTCGACATTCGGCAATCTGTCCAACCTCACCGAGCAGCGCGCGCACGCTACCTCTTCCCTGCAGCGGAACTTTGGCCTCAGTGAGGCGCAATTGATATGCCTGATATTTGCCCCTTTCATCGATGGAGCCGCTGGTCTTGAGCGGTTTTTGCGCACCTGCCACCCCGGCATGCTGGTCGCGATGCCGGAGTTGCACCGGGCGATGCAGGGACTGCACGCTCCGGAGCAGGTTCTGCAATGGATGACCGATGTCAGTGGACTGCCCGTAAGACTGATCAACCGATTGTATGCAATGGATGGCATCCGGATGGACGAACAGGCAGCGAGTACCGCTGAAGTATCAGGTCATGAGACTTCACATGTTGACCGCAAGGCGGAAGGCTGAGTGTGAACGTATTGCCCGGACAAGGAAAAATGCCTGCGGACCCTGGCTCATGAGTGCATCACGAGAATCGGGTTTCGCCTATCAGGCTGTCTATCGTTATCTGACTCAGTTGATCGATGAACCAGGCAATCAAGGAGCGATCAGGTTGCCGTCACTAAGGCAGTTGTCCGAGCGACTGAACGTGTCCATCTCGACCATTCAGTACGCTTATGCCTTGCTGGAGAAGGAAGGCCGGGTCTACTCCGTAGCCAAATCAGGTTATTTTGCACAAGCAACGCCATCGTTCATGCCGCCGGGAGGTGGCAACGATCTGCTGGAAACGGTCTGCGTAAGTGCCAGGTGCAACGGCATGCGCGTATTGAGCGGTGATGACCCGGCGGCGGCCCAGCCTCTGGACAGCCCGTTGTTGATGGTGGAGCGAGAACTGTTGCGTCAGTATCCACGGTATCTGCAGACAGCCGCGCAGCCTTGCGGCGAGCTGGAACTGCGCACGCTTCTGGCTGCCCGCTATACCGCCTCGGCGACACATTGCTGGCATCCCGAAGACGTCTACATCGGCGCCGACTTGCGGGGGGTGCTGGAAATCCTGATTGCAGTTCTTGAACTGCGACATGCAACGGTGCTGATCGAATCCCCCTGCGACTGGGCGGTCCTGCGTCTGCTTCAGTCTTTTGACGTACAAGTCATTGAACTGCCACTGCAGCCTGATGGCACATTTGATACAGAGCAACTTGAAACACTGCTCAAGATCGAACCTGTTCGGCTGATCCTGTTGTCTTCCAGATTGAGCATGCCCCACGGCAGCCGTTTTCCTCAGGACAACCGGCATGCTGTCGCGCAGTTGCTCATCGGTCATGGCATCTGGGTACTGGAAAACGACTGTCATGGCGAGTTGCTGGACGATGCTGGAGGTCAACCTCTGCGCGAGTTGCTGGATCCCGACCGCTTGTTGGTGTTTTCCAGCTTCGAAAAACACATTGGTGTCGAAGCCCCCTATGGTTTTGTGCTGTCACGCCAATGGCGCAATGCTCTGCAGCGTCACTTCCTGCTGCGTTCGTTCCGGCTCTCGCCGATCCGCCAGAAAGCCATTGCGCGTCTCTATGCCAGCGGTCGAGTCGATCAGCATCTGGTGATACTGAAACGACTGCTCAGGGAGCGGCGTTCGCAATGGGTGCAGCTCATTCGCGAGCGCCTGGGCGATGTGCTGGATGTCGTCGAGCCACAGGGCGGCGCAACGATCTGGTTGCAATCCCGGCATGCGGTAGCGATGGACGCCGTGTTTCAACGGCTGCTGAAACAAAACGTATTGATTGCACCTGGGGAGTTGTTCAGTATCCAGGGCCTGCATGCGCAGAACCTGCGTCTCGGCGTGATCGGCGGGGACGAGGAGGCGTTGTTAATACTTGTCGGACTGCTCGGGGATGCGTTACGACTGGCTCCGCGCACGAATTCACCCAAACACTCGGTTTGTACCGGATAGCCCCCATCGCACTCTGGTCAAACTGCCAGTAAACTCCGCTGTAATTTCCTGAACCACTCTATTTCAGAGGTTTTGCATGACACTCAGTCCTTTTGCGGGCAAACCGGCACCGGCAGAACTGTTGGTCGACATCCCGCGACTGGTTACGGCGTATTACACCGGTCAACCCGACGCCTCGGTTTCCACCCAGCGCGTGGCGTTCGGCACCTCCGGGCACCGGGGCAGTTCCTTTGATTTGAGTTTCAACGAGTGGCACGTTCTGGCTATCAGCCAGGCGATCTGCCTGTATCGCGAAGCCCAGGGCATCACCGGGCCGCTGTTCGTCGGCATCGACACCCATGCGTTGTCGACCCCGGCCGGGGCGAGCGCCCTGGAAGTGCTGGCGGCCAACGGCGTGACCGTGATGATCGCCGAAGGCGACGAATACACCCCGACACCGGCCGTGTCCCACGCCATTCTTTGCTACAACCGTGGTCGCACCACGGGCCTTGCCGACGGCATCGTGATTACCCCGTCGCACAATCCGCCTCAAAGCGGCGGCTACAAGTACAACCCAACCAACGGCGGCCCGGCCGACACCCACATCACCAAGTGGATCGAAGCCAAGGCCAACGAACTGCTGGCCAACAAACTGGCCGGCGTCAAACGCATCAGCTACGAGCAGGCGCTCAAGGCCGAAACCACCCACCGTCACGACTACGTCAACACATACGTCGCTGACCTGATCAACGTCATCGATTTCGATGCCATCCGCGGTGCCAAACTGCGCCTGGGCGTCGATCCGCTGGGCGGAGCAGGGGTGCGCTACTGGTCGGCGATTGCCGAGCACTATCGTCTGGACCTGGACGTGGTGAACAAGGAAGTCGATTCGACGTTCCGCTTCATGACCGTCGACTGGGACGGGCAGATCCGCATGGACCCATCGTCCAGCCATGCCATGCAAGGTCTGATCGGCCTGAAAGAACGCTTTGACGTGGCCTTCGCCTGCGACCCGGATCATGACCGTCACGGTATCGTCACGCCGTCCGGTGGCCTGCTGGCACCGAACAACTACCTGGCGGTGTCGATCGACTACCTGTTCCAGAACCGTCCGCAATGGCGTGCCGACGCGGCCGTGGGTAAAACCGTGGTCAGCAGCGGTCTGATCGATCGCGTGGCCAAGCGTCTGGGCCGTCGCCTGTACGAAGTGCCGGTCGGCTTCAAATGGTTTGCCGATGGTCTGTTCGACGGCTCACTGGGTTTTGGCGGCGAAGAAAGCGCCGGCGCCTCGTTCCTGCGCAAGGACGGCGGTGTCTGGAGCACCGACAAGGACGGTCTGATTCCGGCCCTGTTGGCTGCTGAAATGACTGCCCGTACCGGCCGCGACCCAAGTCAGGCCTACCGCGCGCTGACCGACGAACTGGGCGAACCGTTCTCGGTGCGTGTCGACGCCAAGGCCAATCCTGAGCAGAAAGCCCTGCTGAGCAAGCTGTCGCCGGAACAGGTCACCTCGACCGAACTGGCGGGCGAGAAGATCGAGAGTATCCTCAGCAAGGCGCCGGGCAACGATCAGGCCATTGGCGGTCTGAAAGTAATGACCGAAAACGGCTGGTTTGCTGCACGTCCGTCGGGCACCGAAGACATCTACAAAATCTACGCCGAAAGCTTCATCGGCGACGACCACCTCAAGCAACTGGTGGCTGAAGCGCAAACACTGGTAGACGGTGCGATCAGCATCCAGTAAATCCAGGCAACGGAAAAGGGCGACCCTGAGGCCGCCCTTTTTTGTACCCGCGATTCGCCGATCAGGCCAGATCCACCAACGCGATTTCACTGTCTTCCAGCGCAGTGACGGTCAACACCTGTTCATCGGCCACCGCCACACCGTCTCGAGCTTGTGCGCGCAAGCCGTTGACTTCAATGACACCCGTAGCGGGAACCAGATACGCCCGACGTCCGGCATCGAGACGGTATTCAGCGGTTTCCCCGGCCTTGATATTGGCCGCCACCAAACGTGCGTCGGCGCGGATGCGCAGGCTTTGATCGTCACCGTCCTTGCCGCTGGCGAGGGTCACGAAACCTTCGCGGTTGCCTTTCGGGAACGGTTTGGCGCCCCAGGACGGCGGTGCGCCGGTTTCGGTCGGCAGAATCCAGATCTGGAAGATCTTGGTGTCCGTGGCTTCCAGGTTGTATTCGCTGTGGGCGATTCCGGTGCCGGCGCTCATGACCTGCACGTCGCCAGCCTCGGTGCGGCCCTTGTTGCCCAGGTTGTCCTGGTGGCTGATCGCACCTTCACGCACGTACGTGATGATTTCCATGTCGCGGTGCGGGTGAGTAGGGAAGCCCGTGCCGGCGGCAATGATGTCGTCGTTCCACACGCGCAGGTTGCCCCAGCTCATGCGTTGCGGATCGTAGTACTCGGCGAACGAAAAATGGTGATGGGCATCCAACCAGCCGTGATGGGCGCCGCCCAGCGAGCTGAAGGGTCTGAGTTCAAGCATGATCGTCTCCTCAAAAGGTTCGTCATGGGGCGCGATGCCTGAGCCACGAAGCGAGACCGGTGATTGATGGCAGCCATCATCTATCAGTCAACCATCGAGAAAAAGCGTAAAAACTGCGGCATTCCAATCGAATCGGTTGATATGAAAAAGGCTCGAAACCGTCTCATCCCACCTTCAATTCATCGCCTAAACCAATGACCTGTAAGCATTTCGCTAGAACAAAAAAGCAAATGCAGACACCATAGCTCTCAACAGCCTCACATCCGGAGTCCGTCAGCGTGGCGCAACACACCCCCGATCTTCCTCCCGAACTTCGTCCCTTGGCCGAGATGCCCTGGTTCAAACGCCTGGCGGCGCGTTTCCTTGGTCACGGTCTGACGCAACTGCGCGCCCAGCACCGGGCTTCGTGGTTGCACGGCCAGGCCGACGGCTTTCGCAGCGGGCATACCGCCGGCGTGGATTACGGGTACAAGGAAGGCAAGGCTGACGGCCTGGAAGAGGGTCGTCAGGTTTTGTTGATCCGCGACAGTCGCAATACCGAGCATCGCCCGCCGGGTATCGATAATCACTTGTTCGACGACTGGCGTCTGCCGCTCAGCGCAGAACTGAAGAAGCGCATGAAAGCCGATGTCGCGCGCCTGCTGCCAGCCCACGCCCAGCCAAGCGTGGCGCAATGGAAAATGATTTTCAGCGATACCCCGTCAACCTCGGTGATTGCCGGCGCCGGAGCCGGCAAGTCCACCACGCTGGTGCTGCGGATCCTGCTGCTGACTCACTACCTGGGCTTCGAGCTCGATTCGATGACCGTGGTGACCTTCACCCGCGAGTCGCGCAAGGACTTCATCAACAAACTGATCGAACTGTTCGCATTGTGGGGCCGGGCACTGAGTCAGAAAGACGCGCGGGATCTGGTGCGCACCTTCCACTCGCGGATCTTGCCGATGGTTCGCAGCCTGCCGGGGTTCGAGCGCTTGCAGGCATTCGAAAACCTCAGCCACCGCGCGCCGGGTGCGGATGAAGACGTCGACAGCAATCCGTTCGATCTGCGCATCAACGACGCGCAGCGCCAGCAGCTCAACGCCTGTTACCACCGTCTCTACAAAGAAGACCCGCGCTTTGCGCAACTGATCCAGCCGCTGTCCCGGCACGCCTTGCAGCTCAAGGAGCTGGAACGCGATCACCCGGACGTGCAAAAGCGCGTCGCTGTAACGGAGCTGGCGGCTCGCCGCGATGAAGAGCTGTGCGACATGATCGAGGACATGTGGCTCCGCGCCGGTGCCTGGCCGATCAAGGGTATCGAACCGAGTCGCCAGGCATTCGAAATCAATGGCGCATCTTTCCATGGCCACGGCTACATTCCGAGCCTGGACGCCTGGGTGGTATTGGGTTTCGACCCTCGGGAAAACCCGCAGGTCTGCCGTCCCAACGCCAAGCTGACGGTGCGTGCAGAGTGGGCAGTCAAGCGCACCTTGTTTCAAGCTTTCTGTCGTAAGCCACTGATTTGGCTGGATAGTTACGAATCGTCAAAACGTTTATTGGCCACGCTGGCAGGCGATGTCAGCGCCGGTCCCGGCTTCGATTACAAGGTCAAGGGCGAGCTGGCTTCCGCGCCGTTGCTCGACTGTTTTGTCGCCGCCGCCGGCTTCATCGAAAATCTGGGGCTGGATGTGCCGGACGCTGTTGGCCGCATGAGTTTCGCCAAGGATGATCCGGACCGGTTTTTCTTCGAGGCTTTAAGTCTGTTCTGGCGCGCGCTGGAAGATCATCTGCTGGATCAGAAGCCGCCGGTCATGACCTACAACCGCATGTTTGCACTGTTCAGCGAGCACTCACCGGAAAACTTCAAACTGCTCAGTGATGAGCTGTTGCGGCCGATGTCGCACCTGATGATCGATGAGTTTCAGGACGTTTCACCGCAGATCGTCTCGTGGATTCGCGCCAGCCTCTCGGAAATCCGCAGTCGCGGCCCCGCGATGCACGTTGGACGAGGCGCACAGCGATCGTCGCTGCTTTGCGTAGGCGATGACTGGCAATCGATCTACGGCTGGCGCGGCAGTTCGCCGAGCTACTTCATGGAATTCAACAAGGAATTCCCGTCGCCGAGTACGACCCGGGTGATGCTCAGCGATAACTATCGCAGCCATCAGCACATCATCGACGCGGCGGAACACATCGTCCGGGCAGCGCCGGCGATCCCGGGCAAGAAGGCCAAGGCCAGCGGCGAGGAGAGGCCGTTGCAGCCAGTCAACGTGCTGGAGCGCGACGATCAGGCACTCGGCCAGCGCCTGTCGGAACACTATCGAAACGGCGATTCGATCCTGATGCTCTATCGAAAAAGCAGCGATAAGTTATTGATAGAACAGCATATTCAGCATGTAGTTAATGTGGATTCGAGCTTGCCTTATGAGTCCCGTCGCCTGAAACAGCTGACCTATCACAGTGCCAAAGGTCTGCAGGCCGACGCGGTGTTCCTGCTGGGCGATTGCCAGCACCTGACCAGTTCGCCATACAAGAATCAGGTGTATCGCATGGCCGGACTGGGCAAGGCCGGCGACAGCGAGCCTTATGACAGTGCGCAAAAAGACGAAATCCTGCGCCTGGCCTACGTCGGCATCACTCGCGCAGTCAGCCATTGCTACTGGTACGTCGAGCCGCAAGACACCCAGGCAGTCAATATGCCTCGAGCTTCCGACCGGGTTGCCAAAGGCAAACCGTTCTTCGTCGATCATCGTCCGGAAAAGAAAACGGCCTGAATCCAATGCCCATGAAAAAGCCCGCACAAAGCGGGCTTTTTATTTTAAATCAGCTAGTTACGCATAACTCTTGAGGGATTCAGGAGGAATGAATGCCTCCAGCTCGTCCTCAACGGCTTCGATTATTCGCTCCACATCCGCCGCGTTCATCACTGTGGCACAGGGGATGCCGGCGATCGCGATCAGGGTTTCGCCGCTGGCCCGATCGAACAGACGCGCGACCAGACTGCCCGGCGCATCCATGGTCGCCTCGAAACCCATGGGATGAAAATGCCAGCGCATCAGCTGGCAGGCATTGGGAAACGTGACCTTGCTTGACCCTTTATTCATGTGTTGCCCGCCTTCTTCATCGAGCGCTTCCGTTCGCTCATGGTAGGTGGGAAGAGCCGTCATTGGCCCAACCGTTGATTGCCTTTAAAAGTAGCATCTGGATGTGAAGTTCCCGTGAGAATTTTCAGTCGATTTAGCGATTGCCGAGATTTTTTTGATGTAAGTCACTGTCCATCGCGACCTTCGGCAAAGTGCTATCACTGTCGGTTGTTGAAGCAACACCAGAAGTTGGGCAAGCTCGATTCTTTTTCCATGAGTCTCTTATGCACGCCGACGATGACGGCCCGGAACAGAGCCGGGCCACGGCCGAAACGGTCATGCGCTATCACCTGTGCTGGAAACACCGGGACCTGGATGGCGTGATGGCGCTGTACCACCCGGACATCCAGTACAACGATTTCTTCCAGAATCGTGTGCTCGGCCTCGACGAGTTGCGCGAGTACGTCCGGGTCAGCATGCCGCGCGAGTCCGACGAAGCGCTGGAGCATTGCGACCGCATCCGTATCGACGGCAACACCGCCTTCATTCAATACGAAGTGACGTTGCGCGGCGGTAACGGCCTGGTGTCGTTTCGCTCCAGTGAAGCGATCACGGTCAAGGAAGGACAGATCTGGCGGGTCAACGAATATGCTTCGCTGGTGCGCGAACAGGCCGATAGCTTGACGGCAACCCGCCAGCGACCGGCGACGAGTCGCCTGGGCCTGTCGCCCCGTCAGCTGAGTTTCATGGCCGATGACTTGCAACAATACTTCCAGCGTCAGCAACCTTATCTCGATCCGGAGCTCGATCTGCAACGGGTGGCGAAGGAGTGCGGGTACAGCCGTAACCAGATTTCCTACCTGTTGAATCAGGTGCTGGGGCAAAGCTTCTACCGCTACGTCAATCAGGCGCGCCTGCAACATCTGTTGCAGTCGCTGGATAACGCCACGTCGCCGTTGCGCATCGATGAACTGGCCTTCGCCGCCGGGTTCAATTCGCTGTCGGCTTTCTATAGCTGCTTTCGCCAGCACACTGGCCAGTCGCCCAAGGCCTATGCGAAGCAAATTTCTTTGCGGACACGCGCGCAAGACAATCCCTGAGTTCTGCCTCTAGGATCGACGCCATCGAAACCTGGATTGGCGGAGTCTTGCATGCCGGCGTGGCGCACTATCAGTTTGTGGATGGATCAACTCGACGAGCCGCTGACCGCGCGCCCGTCGCTTGCGCAGGACCTGGACGTCGACGTGGCGATCATCGGCGCCGGTTATACCGGGCTGTGGACTGCGTACTACCTGAAGCAACAGGCGCCGAGCCTTAACATCGCGATCATCGAAGCGCAAACCGCCGGGTTCGGCGCTTCCGGTCGCAATGGCGGCTGGTTGATGGGCAATCTGCTGGGTGAGGATCGCCTGCTGGCGGGCCTGTCCGCACAACAACGTCGCGCTTCGTTCGATCTGTTGCACAGCATTCCTGATGAAGTAGAAGTCGTCCTCGAACGCGAAGGCATCGACTGTGATTACCGCAAAGGCGGGGTGCTGTACTGCGCCGCGCGCTATCCCGAGCAGGAAGTCAGTCTTCGCGACTACCTGAAAAAACTCCACGCCCAGGGACTGACCGACGACGATTACCGCTGGCTAAGCCCGGAGCAACTGGCGCAGCAGTTGCGCATCGCCAAACCCTACGGGGGCATCTTCGCCCCGCATGTGGCGACCATTCACCCGGCGAAACTGGTGCGCGGCCTGGCGCGAACCGTCGAAAGCATGGGGGTGAAGATTTACGAAAACAGCCCGGTGACCCATTGGCAGGCCGGCAGCCTGCGTACCGACAAGGCCGGCGTGCGTAGCCGCTGGATTGTCCCGGCCATCGAAGGTTATTCCGTCACGCTGCCACCGCTGGGGCGTTATCAATTACCGGTGCAGAGCCTGATCGTCGCCACCGAGCCGTTGTCCGCCGCGACCTGGGACACAATCGGCCTCAGTCGAGGCCAGGCTTTCAGCGAATTCAGCCGTCAGGTCACTTACGGCCAGCGCAGCGCCGACAACCGGCTGATTTTCGGCGCCCGTGGCGGTTATCAGTTCGCCGGCAAGCTGCGCCACAACTTCGACCTGACCCGCGATGAAGTCGAGCTGCGCCGCTACCTGTTCGGCGAATTGTTCCCGCAACTGAAAAACGTCCAGATCACCCACGCCTGGGGCGGGAATCTCGGCATGTCCCGGCATTTCAAACCGCACATGCTCTGTGACCGGGCCAACGGCATCGCGCTGTCCGGCGGCTATGGCGGGGAGGGTGTCGGCGCTTCCAATCTGGGTGGGCGCACGCTTGCGGATCTGATTCTCGAGCGCAACACCGAGCTGACGCATCAGCCGTGGGTGCTGCCCGACGGCGGGATCCACGCGCTGCGGGCCTGGGAGCCGGAACCGTGCCGCTGGCTCGGCTACAACGCGATCATCAAGAGCTTCGTCCACGAAGACCAGACCCTGGCTAACCCGGCGACCGCGCCCTGGCGGCGCAAGCTTGCCAGCCAGGTCGCCGGGTTCATGGAGGGTTTCATGCACTAAACGTTTGTTTACTACGAGACAGGTAACGCCATGAGCATCACCCAATTCAAGAACACCGCCACGTTGCAACTGGATGAGTCCAACCCGGTGGCCGTGCCGCTCGGCACGCCGGTGGCGATTGCCTCGACCACCAGCGTCGAGCGCGACGACGGCGTCGAAACCGGCGTCTGGGAATGCACCCCCGGTCGCTGGCGCCGGCAGATCACCGCTCAGGAGTTCTGCCATTTCATTTCCGGTCGCTGCACGTTCACCCCGGACGACGGCGGCGAAACCCTGCACATACAAGGTGGCGACGCACTGATGTTGCCGGCCAATACGCTCGGAATCTGGGACATCGAAGAAACCGTGCGCAAGACCTATGTCCTGATTTTCTGACGTTTTGATCCTTTTGATTGCCTGCCAACAACAATAGCCAATACAGGAATCGATCCATGATCCGAAAGACCCTCGCGCTCGCACCCTTGATGCTCGCCGTCTCCTTCGCTCAGGCGGCGGATACGGTCAAGGTTTACAACTGGTCCGACTACATCGCGCCGGACACCGCCAAGAACTTCGAAAAGGCCAGCGGCATCGGCGTCACCTATGACGTCTACGACAGCAACGAAACCCTCGACGGCAAGCTGATGACCGGCAAATCCGGTTACGACGTGGTGTTTCCCTCCAACCACTTCATGGCGCGGCAGATCGAGGGCGGGGCACTGAAGAAACTCGACAAGAGCCAGTTGCCGAACTGGAAGAACCTCAACCCGGTATTGCTCAAGGCCTTGCAGACCAACGATCCGGGTAACGAACACGGTTTTCCGTACCTGTGGGGCAGCACTGGCATCGGCTACAACGTCGCCAAGGTCAAGGCCGTGCTGGGTGACAACGCGCCGGTGGATTCCTGGGATCTGATCTTCAAACCCGAATACATGGAAAAACTGCAGAAGTGCGGCGTGGCCATCCTCGACAACGGCCCGGAACTGCTGCCGGCGGCGCTCAACTACCTGGGTTTGCCGCATCACAGCAAGAACCCCGAGGACTACAAGAAAGCTGAAGCACTGCTGATGAAAGTGCGGCCGTACGTCAGCTATTTCCATTCCTCGAAGTACACCAGCGATCTGGCCAATGGCGACATTTGCGTGGCCGTCGGTTTCTCCGGCGACATCCTGCAAGCGGAAAACCGCGCCAAAGAAGCGAAGAACGGCATCGACATCGGCTACGAGATTCCCAAGGAAGGCGCCGCCATCTGGTTCGACATGGTCGCCATGCCGGCCGACGCGCCGGACGAGAAGGCCGGCTACGCGTTCATGAACTACCTGCTGCAGCCCGACGTGATGGCCGGCATCAGCAACTACGTGCATTACGCCAATGGCAACGAACAGGCTGACAGCCTGATCGACCCGGCGATCAAGAACGACACCAAGGTGTATCCGAGCCCGGAAATGATGGGCAAGCTGTTCGCACTGGAAGCGATGCCGCTGAACATCGACCGGATCCGCACGCGGGTGTGGAACAAGATTCGTACTGGCAGCTGAAGAAAAACAGGCGAGGGCGGCACCACAGCCTTCGCCTGATTATGTTCTGTCGGAATTACTTGATATCAATACACTGGCATCGCACTGATAAAGTGCAGCAAAGTGAGACGTTGCTAACAAAAAACAACTTACCGATATTTAATATTTAAATAAGAAATCGTCAGACAATTAGGCAGGCTCACCAAACTTACAACATTCTTTCGGCGGCACGCGCTTTGTTTACGGGAGTTTCCCGGAACAGTTCAATTTGATCTCGAAAAAACGCTAGACGACAGATTTCAAATTGTGTCAGGTTTCTTACGCCTTCATTGGGCGAGTGATAGGACAATCTCGCCAGAGGTTGTCGCTATCGGACAAAAACTGTTCCATTGCTAAACAAGGAAGTGTGTTTATGTCGAAAGTAAAAGCTAATGCTGTTGATACCGCCGAGCAGGCTTTCCAGCTGAACGCGGCTCCCCTGGCTGCGTCGAGCTCGGCGTTCAACCAGATCAACAGCTTCAGCCATCAGTACGATCGTGGCGGCAACCTCACGGTCAATGGCAAACCCTCCTTTTCCGTCGACCAGGCCGCCACCCAGTTGCTGCGCGACGGCGCTGCCTACCAGGACAAGGATGGCAGCGGCAAGATCGAACTCACCTACACGTTCCTGACTTCGGCATCGTCCAGCACGATGTACAAACACGGGATCAGCGGGTTCAGTCAGTTCAGTACCCAACAAAAAGCCCAGGCCGTGCTCGCCATGCAATCCTGGGCCGATGTGGCCAATGTGACCTTCACCGAGAAAGCCTCGGGCGGTGACGGCCACATGACCTTCGGCAACTACAGCGGCGGCCAGGACGGCGCGGCAGCGTTCGCTTATCTGCCAGGCACCGGCGCCGGTTACGACGGCACGTCGTGGTACCTGATCAACAGTGGCTACACGCAAAACAAAAACCCGGATCTGAACAACTACGGTCGTCAGACCCTGACCCACGAAATCGGCCACACCCTTGGCCTGGCGCACCCGGGCGACTACAACGCCGGCAACGGCAACCCGACCTACAACGACGCCACCTACGGGCAAGACACCCGCGGCTACAGCGTCATGAGCTACTGGAGCGAAAGCAACACCAGTCAGAACTTCAGCAAGGGTGGCGTGGAAGCTTATTCCTCCGGCCCGCTGATGGATGACATCGCGGCGATCCAGAAGCTCTACGGCGCCAACCTGACCACCCGTACCGGTGACACCACCTACGGCTTCAACTCCAACGCCGGTCGCGATTTCCTCAGCGCCTCGTCGTCGGCCGACAAGCTGGTGTTCTCGGTATGGGATGCGGGCGGCAAGGACACCTTCGACTTCTCGGGTTTCACCCAGAACCAGAAGATCAACCTCAATGAAGCCTCGTTCTCCGACGTTGGCGGCCTGGTGGGCAACGTGTCCATCGCCAAGGGCGTCACCATCGAGAACGCCATCGGCGGTTCGGGCAACGACCTGCTGATCGGCAACAGCGCGGCCAACGAGCTCAAGGGCGGTGCCGGCAACGACATCATCTGGGGCGCAGGCGGTGCTGACAAGCTGTGGGGCGGCGCGGGTTCGGACACCTTTGTGTTCGCGGCCAGCTCCGACTCCAAACCGGGTGCGATCGATCAGATCCTCGATTTCGTCAGCGGTCTGGACAAAATCGACCTGACCGGCATCACCAACGGTGCAGGCCTGCACTTCGTCAGTGCCTTCACCGGCGCAGCGGGTGACGCGGTTCTGACGTCATCGGGCGGCAACAGCCTGTTGTCGGTGGACTTCTCCGGACACGGCGTGGCTGATTTCCAGGTCAGCACCGTTGGCCAGGCAGCCACCAGCGACATCGTGGCGTGATGTAACACGGGAAGCGGCGCGTGATGCGCCGCTTTCTTCACTTGCATCGCCATGGCCGGTAAGCAAGGCTACGTGCCGGAGTGAAATTTCCTATGATCCAATTCGCTATTACCCGCAAAGCGGCGGCGTATCTGTTGCCGATGCTGATGATGATTTCTGGAGAAACAACCATGGCAAGCAGCCTCAGACTCGAAGACCCATCGGTATTTGCCGGGCAGTGGCAGGCGACCCTGAGCGCCCGCAGTGACAGCCCCGAAGCGCAAGCCCTGCAAGACAAGCCGTCGAACACCTGCCAGATCGACCTCGAGGCGAACCAGACCTTGGGCAAGGGCGCCGATTGCCTGAGCGCGTGGTTGCAGGACGCCGCCATCGGCTGGTTTCCCGATCCGGACGGTCTGTCGATCACCGGCAAGGAAGGCTCAAGAATCCAGTTTTTCAGCCGACAACGTGACGGGCTTTATCTGAGCACTTTGAAGTCGGGCCTGGTGATTACACTCAAGCGTTCCTCGCAGCAGCCGTAATGACCGGAACCGACTGACCGTTTAAATATAAAGCGCCCCGTTACAGTTATAAGCGACAGTGCAATAACTTGCAGTCCGGTTTTAATCGCCGAAGTTGTTGTTGAAGTGTAAGTAGGTACTGGCGGTGGATGTCCCGCACGCCATGCGGACAATTAATTGAATTCTCGCCAAGCAGGGCGGGAAATATCATTTCAGGAATAATCAATGAAGATGGCGAAGGCCCCAGCCACCGCTCCCTTATTCAAGGCATTAGGTGACTATAAAAGCATTCTGATCAGCGTCGGATGCTTTACCGCACTGATTAACGTGCTGATGCTGGTGCCCTCCATATATATGCTTCAGGTCTACGACCGGGTGCTGTCTTCGCAAAACGAAACCACCCTGGCGATGCTGTCGCTGATGGTCGTCGGTTTCTTCGCCTTCATTGGTCTGCTGGAGGTGGTGCGCAGCTTTATCGTGATCCGCATCGGCAGCCAGCTCGAGCGCCGTTTCAATCTGCGGGTCTATCAGGCGGCGTTCGAGCGCAACCTGTTCAAGGGCGAGGGTAACGCCGGGCAGTCCCTGGGTGACCTGACCCACATTCGCCAATTCGTCACCGGGCCTGCGCTGTTCGCATTCTTCGATGCACCGTGGTTTCCGGTTTATCTGTTCGTGATTTACCTGTTCAACGTCTGGCTCGGCGTGCTGGCCACGGCGGGAGCGCTGCTGCTGATCGCGCTGGCATGCCTGAACGAATACATGACCAAGAAGCCACTGGGCGAAGCCGCCGGCTTCTCGCAGAAATCCAGCCAATTGGCCACCAGCCACCTGCACAACGCCGAAACCATTCAAGCCATGGGCATGCTCGGCGCCTTGCGCAAGCGTTGGTTCCAGGTGCATTCGCGCTTTCTCGGCCTGCAAAATCAGGCCAGCGACACCGGCGCGGTGATCAGCTCGCTGAGCAAGACCCTGCGTCTATGCCTGCAATCGTTGGTGTTGGGCCTCGGCGCACTGCTGGTGATCAAGGGCGACATGACCGCCGGGATGATGATCGCCGGCTCCATCCTGATGGGCCGGGTGCTGAGCCCGATCGATCAGTTGATTGCCGTGTGGAAGCAGTGGAGCGGGGCGAAGCTGGCTTACCGTCGCCTCGATGCGTTGCTGCAAGCCTTCCCGCCGAGCGATGACGCCATGGCGCTGCCGGCGCCGAAAGGCCAGATCACCTTTGAACAAGTCAGCGCCGGCCCTCCGGGTCAGCGTGCCGCGACCTTGCATATGGTCAACTTCAACCTGGCGGCCGGTGAAGTGCTCGGCGTGCTCGGAGCTTCCGGCTCCGGCAAATCGACCCTGGCACGTGTGTTGGTCGGCGTATGGCCGGCCCTTGGCGGCACGGTGCGTCTGGACGGCGCCGACATCCACCGTTGGAACCGCGATCAGCTCGGCCCGTACATCGGCTACCTGCCGCAGGACATCGAACTGTTCAGCGGCAGCATCGCCGAGAACATCGCCCGCTTCAGTGAAGCCGATCCGCAAAAGGTCGTGGCTGCCGCGCAACAGGCCGGCGTGCACGAACTGATCCTGCGCATGCCGCAAGGCTACGACACGCAATTGGGCGAGGACGGCAGCGGTTTGTCCGGCGGCCAGAAACAGCGCGTGGCACTGGCCCGTGCGTTGTACGGCAACCCGAGCCTGGTGGTGCTGGATGAACCTAACTCCAACCTCGACACCGTCGGCGAAGCCGCGCTGTCCAGCGCGATCGTGCAGCTCAAGGCCCAAGGCACGACTGTAGTGCTGGTGACCCACCGTTCTTCGGTGCTGGCCCAGGCCGACAAGCTGCTGGTGCTCAACGACGGTCGCCTGCAAGCCTTCGGCCCGAGCCACGATGTGCTCAAGGCACTGTCCGGCAATCAGCCCGGCAACCAGCCACAACAAAATGAAAAACCTGCGCAAGCACCGGCCGGGCTCAGCATGAGCCGCCAGTATCAGCCGACGACAAGGAATTCGGGTGTATGAGCAGCGCGAGCATGAACACGCAAAACGAAGCCACGATGGAAAACGACTACATCACCGAACGCCCGGAGCGCGATGCGAAGTTCTTCGCCCGCATGGGCTGGATTCTGGCGCTGGTCGGTGCCGGCAGTTTCTTTACCTGGGCGGCATTGGCGCCACTGGATCAAGGCATTCCGGTGCAAGGCACGGTGGTGGTGTCGGGCAAGCGCAAGGCCGTGCAGTCGATGAGCAGCGGCGTGGTCAGCCGGATTCTGGTGCGCGAAGGCGAAATCGTGAAGCAGGGCCAGCCGCTGTTCCGCCTCGACCAGACTCAGGTCGCCGCCGACGTGCAGTCGTTGCAGGCGCAATACCGCATGGCCTGGGCCAGCCTGGCGCGCTGGCAGGCCGAGCGTGACAACCTCAAGCAAGTGACCTTTCCGGCAGAACTGAGCGATAACGCCGATCCGCGCCTGGCGCTGGTGCTGGAAGGCCAGCGGCAACTGTTCAGCAGCCGCCGTGAAGCGTTTTCCCGCGAGCAGGCCGCCCTGCGTGCCAGCATCGAAGGTGCCACTGCGCAACTGGCGGGCATGCGCCGCGCCCGTACTGACCTCAACGCGCAGGCCGACTCGCTGCAACAGCAGTTGAGCAATCTGCAACCGCTGGCCGACAACGGCTACATCCCGCGCAACCGCTTGATGGAATACCAGCGTCAGCTGTCGCAGGTTCAGCAGCAACTGGCCGAGAACACGGGCGAAAGTGGCCGGGTAGAGCAGGGCATTCTCGAGTCCCGCCTGAAGCTGCAACAGCACGGCGAGGAGTACCAGAAGGAAGTCCGCACTCAACTGGCCGACGCGCAACTGAAAAGCGTCACGCTGTCGGAGCAACTCACCTCCGCCGGTTTCGACCTGCAACACAGCGAAATCCTTGCCACCGCCGACGGCGTGGCAGTCAACCTCGGCGTACACACCGAAGGCGCCGTGGTGCGTCAGGGCGAAACCCTGCTGGAAATCGTCCCGCAAGGCACGCGCCTGGAAGTCGAAGGCCACCTGCCGATCAACCTGATCGACAAGGTCGGCACGCACTTGCCGGTCGACATCCTGTTCACCGCCTTCAACCAGAGCAAGACGCCACGGGTGCCCGGCGAAGTCAGCCTGATTTCCGCCGACCAGATGGTCGACGAGAAAACCGGCGTGCCGTACTACGTGTTGCGCAGCAGCGTCAGCGATCAGGCCATGGAAAAGCTCAATGGCCTGGTGATCAAACCCGGCATGCCGGCGGAAATGTTCGTGCGCACTGGCGAACGTTCACTCCTCAACTACCTGTTCAAGCCGCTGCTCGACCGCGCCGGTTCCGCGTTGACCGAAGAATAAGGATGTTCGGCTGTATGAATAAGCTTTCCATGCTGGCTGCAGCGCTCGCGCTGCTTGCGGGCAACAGTGCAGTGGCGGCCATGGGGCCGTTCGAGATCTACGAACAGGCGTTGCGCAATGACCCGGTGTTCCTCGGCGCGATCAAGGAGCGCGACGCCGGCCTTGAAAACCGCGCCATCGGCCGCGCCGGCCTGTTGCCGAAACTGGGTTACAACTACAACAAGGGTCGCAACTCGTCGAAGGCCACGTCCCTCGACGAACGCGCGCGCAATCGCACCGATGAGCGTAATTACAACAGCTACGGCTCGAGCCTGACCCTGCAACAACCGTTGCTCGACTACGAAGCCTACGCGGCCTATCGCAAGGGCGTGGCCCAGTCACTGTTTGCCGACGAAAACTTTCGCGGCAAGAGCCAGGAGCTTCTGGTTCGAGTACTGGATAACTACACCAAGGCCTTGTTTGCCCAGGATCAGATCGACATCGCGCAGGCCAAGAAGAAAGCGTACGAGCAGCAGTTCCAGCAGAACGAGCACATGTTCAAGCAGGGCGAGGGTACTCGTACGGACATCCTTGAAGCCGAGTCGCGTTACGAACTGGCGACCGCCGAGGAAATCGAGGCCCGCGACGAGCAGGATGCCGCGCTACGGGAGCTGGGCGCATTGGTAGGCGTGCCGGCGATGGACATCAGTGACCTGGCCCCGTTGGATCAGAACTTCCAGACCTTTGCCTTGATGCCGGCCAACTACGACACCTGGCACGAGCTGGCGGTCAGCAATAACCCGAACCTTGCGTCCCAGCGTCAGGCGGTTGAAGTGGCGCGGTACGAAGTCGAGCGCAACCGCGCCGGGCACCTGCCGAAAGTCAGCGCTTACGCCACGATGCGCCAGAACGAGTCGGAAAGCGGCAACACCTACAACCAGCGTTACGAAACCAACACCATCGGTTTCGAAGTCAGCGTGCCGTTGTATGCCGGTGGCGGCGTGTCGGCTTCGACCCGTCAGGCCAGCCGCACCATGGAACAGGCCGAATACGAACTGGACGGCAAGACCCGCGAGACGCTGATCGAATTGCGCCGGCAGTTCAGTGCGTGCCTGTCCGGGGTCAATAAATTGCGCGCCTATCAAAAGGCCCTGGCCTCGGCCGAAGCGCTGGTGGTGTCGACCAAACAGAGCATTCTCGGCGGCGAGCGCACCAACCTCGACGCCCTGAACGCCGAACAACAGCTGTTTACCACCCGCCGTGATCTGGCCCAGGCCCGCTACGACTACCTTATGGCTTGGACCAAATTGCATTACTACGCGGGCACCTTGAGCGAACAGGATTTGGCGCGGGTGGATGAGGCGTTCGGACAGGGTCCACGGATGCAATAACACCGTAGCTTCAACGCAAAAAGCTTCGACCCAAAACAACAAAAAGAGTGGTGAACATGGACGTACGCATCAAGCCGATTTCGGTCGGCACCCTGCTGCTTGTGATTTCTGCAACCCAGGCTCAGGCCCAATACCTCGAAACCGGCAAACCCGGCGATCCCGCCAGTTGGCGCAGCGCTGAATTTCTGCGGGACTGGGGCCTGGACCGGATGCAGGCCGATCAGGCCTATGCCGCCGGCATCACCGGCAAAGGCGTGAAAATCGGCGCGCTGGACTCCGGTTTCGACGCCGCCCATCCCGAGTTCGCCCATGACCGTTATCACCCGGTACTGGCCAGCGGCAGTTACATCGACGGCTCGCTGTTCAACGTCAATGGCACCCTCAACCCGAACAACGATTCCCACGGCACCCACGTGGTCGGCACCATGGGCGCGTCTCGCGATGGCACCGGCATGCATGGTGTCGCGTACAACGCGCAGATCTACGTCGGCAACACCAACAAGAACGACAGTTTCCTGTTCGGCCCCAATCCTGACCCGCGCTACTTCAAAGCGGTGTACGACGCCCTGGCCGATGCCGGTGTGCGAGCGATCAACAACAGCTGGGGCAGCCAGCCGCCGGATGTCAGCTACCGAACCCTCGCGGATCTGCACGCCGCGTACGCCCAGCACTGGAACAAAGGCACCTGGCTGGATGCGGCGGCGGAGGTCTCCCGTCGTGGCGTGATCAACGTGTTCAGCGCCGGCAACAGCGGCTACCCGAATGCCAGCGTGCGTTCGGCGCTGCCGTACTTCCAGCCGGATCTGGAAGGCCATTGGCTGGCGGTTTCCGGACTCGACCAAAGCAATCAGCAGAAGTACAACCAGTGCGGCATCGCCAAATACTGGTGCATCACCACGCCCGGGGCGAAGATCGACAGCACCATTCCCGACGGCGGTTACGCGATCAAATCCGGCACCTCGATGGCCGCCCCTCACGCCACCGGCGCACTGGCGTTGGTGATGGAGCGCTATCCGTACATGAACAACCAGCAGGCTCTCGAAGTGCTGCTGACCACCGCCACTCAACTCGACGGCTCGGTGACCGACGCGCCGACCGAGCGAGTCGGCTGGGGCGTGGCCAACCTGTACCGGGCGATGCGCGGGCCGGGGCAGTTGCTCGGGGCGTTCGACGCCCATCTGGCGGCCGGACAGAGCGATGTCTGGAGCAATGACATCAGCGACAAAGCACTGATCCAGCGCCAGAGCGAAGACCTCGCCGAGCACAACGCCTGGCAGCAAACCCTGCAGAGCAGGGGCTGGCAGAACGGCGTGCCGGCCGGTGCCAGCCAGCAGGATCAGACCGATTACGCCGTGGGCATGGCTCGCGATGCAGCGGCGGCCGGTCGGGTTTATCAAGGCAGTCTGATCAAGTCCGGTGACGGTCGACTGATTTTGACCGGTGAAAACACTTATCGCGGGCCGACCACGGTCAATGGCGGTCTGCTGACGGTGAACGGTTCGCTGACCTCGACCGTGACCGTCAATGACGCTGGCACCCTCGGCGGCTCCGGGCGGATTGGCGCACTGACCGCCAACAGCGGTGGCCGGGTGGCACCGGGTAACTCGATCGGTACTTTGAACGTGGCCGGGGACGTAACCTTCGCGCCCGGTTCGACTTACGCCGTGGAACTGTCTTCAACCAGCAGCGACCGCATCGTCGCCGGCGGCACAGCGTCCATCAACGGCGCCACCGTGAGCCTGTCGCTGGAAAACAGCCCGACGCTGCTCAGCACCACCGAAACCAGAAGCCTGCTCGGCCGGCAGTACGACATTCTGCAAGCGGCGGGCGGCATTCAGGGTCGGTTCGGTGCGGTGCTGCCGGATTATCTGTTCATCGGTGGCAGCCTGGCCTACAGCGACAACGGCATTGGTCTCAATGTCGAGCGCAACGCAACATCCTTCGCCAGCGTCGGCCAGACCCCGAATCAGCGCTCCGTGGCCACTGCCGTCGAAGGTCTGGGCGTGGGCAGTTCGGTTTACGAAAGCCTGCTGTTGTCGGCCACCGCCAGTGATGCGCAACAAGCCTTTCAACAGTTGAACGGTGAAATCTACCCGGCCCTCGGCTCGGTGCTGATCAACGACAGCCGGCAACTGCGCGATGCCATCGGCGAACGCCTGCATGACGCCCAAGCCACGCAAAGCAATGGCTGGATCAAGGCCCTCGGCGCCTGGGGCACAACCGACTCGCGCCACGACACCGCCGGTTACAGCACCTCCATCGGTGGCTTGCTGGCCGGTGTCGACGGCGCGGTCGACGAGCAGACCCGCATCGGTCTGGTCACCGGTTACAGCGACAGCTCTCTGAGCATGGGCTCGGGCACCCATTCCTCGGCCAAGGTCGACAGCTATCACCTCGGCGCCTACGCCGGTCACGACATCGGCGCCTGGCGTCTGAGCACCGGCGCCGCGTACAGCTGGCATCGCGCCGATGTGAAACGCGACTTGCAGTACGGCAACGTCAGCGCCAAGCAGAAAGCCAAAGTCGATGCCGCCACCACCCAGGTGTTCGGCGAAGCGGCTTATCGACTGAACCTGCAACCACTGGCTCTGGAGCCGTTCGCCAACCTGGCCTACGTGCACCTCGACACCGACGGTTTCACCGAGAAGGGCGACGCCGCCGCGCTGAAAAGTGGTGACGACCAGCGCGACGCGGTGTTGAGCACCCTCGGCGTGCGGGCGATCAAGACCTTCGACCTGCCGTCCGCACAGAAGCTGGAAGTGAGCGGACACCTGGGCTGGCAGCACAGCCTGACCGACATCGACTCCGAACAGCATTTGCGTTTCGCCAGCGGCAGCGCGCCGTACACAGTCGAAAGCTCGCCACTGGTGCGCGACGCTGCGCTGGTCGGCGTGCAGGCCAGTCTGGCACTGGCCCGCGACGTGCGGGTGAACCTCGATTACACCGGACAACTGGCCAGCCGCGAGAAGCAGCACGGCGTGGGCCTGAGCCTGAACTGGCAGTTCTGACTGATCGTTCCCACGCTCTCGCGTGGGAACACCTCAATAGACGGATTTTTCGCAACATCACTAAGGAAGGTCGCTGGATGAAAAACAACAATACCCCCGCGCAATCGGGTGGAGGCTTTCGCCTGAAAACTCTCAACGTCGCCTTGCTCTGCGCGATGGCCACCTGGGGCAGCGCGCACGCGGCGCCCTACGTGGAAAGCGGCCGGGCAGGAGATCCGGGCAGTTGGCGCAGCGCCGAATTCCAGGCTGACTGGGGCCTGGGCGCCATCGGTGCGGATCACGCCTACGCCGCCGGTTACACCGGCAAGGGCGTGAAGCTCGGGATCTTCGACCAGCCGGTCTACGCCGCGCACCCGGAGTTTTCCGGCAGCAACAAGGTCATCACCCTGGTGACTTCGGGGATCCGCGAATACACCGACCCGTACATCCCGGTCAAAGCCGGGGACGCGTTCCGCTATGACGGTTCGCCCTCGGTCGGTTCCGACGGCAAGCTCGGCGCCCACGGCACCCACGTCGGCGGTATCGCCGCCGGCAGCCGTGACGGCGGACCAATGCACGGTGTGGCGTTCGGTGCGCAAATCATCAGCGCCGACAACGGCGACCCCGGCCCGGAAGACGGCATCGTGCGCGGCAACGACGGCGCGGTGTACAAGGCCGGTTGGGATGCGCTGATCGCCAGCGGCGCGCGGATCATCAACAACAGCTGGGGGATCGGCATCACCGACCGTTTTGACCTCGGCGGCCGCGACCCGGCGTACCCGCACTTCACCGTCAACGACGCGCAACTGCAGTTCAACGAGATCCGCACACTGCTGGGCACCAAACCTGGCGGCGCCTACGACGGCGCAATCGCCGCCGCACGCAGCGGGATCGTGACGATTTTCGCAGCGGGCAACGACTACAACCTGAACAGCCCGGATGCCATCGCCGGCCTCGGTTATTTCGTCCCGGACATCGCGCCGAACTGGATCACCGTTGCCGCCCTGCAAAAGAACCCGGATCTGGCCAGCGCCAATCCGTACATCATGAGTACGTTCTCTTCGCGCTGCGGCTACGCCGCCAGTTTCTGCGTCTCGGCACCGGGCACGAAAATCTTCAGTTCGATCATCGAAGGCACCAACGCCGACAACCTGACCACCGGCTACAAGAACTACAACGGCACCTCGATGGCCGCGCCGCACGTGGCCGGCTCCATGGCAGTGCTGATGGAGCGCTTCCCGTACATGACCGGCGATCAGGTCGCCAGCGTGTTGCGCACCACGGCCACCGACCTCGGCGCACCGGGCATCGACGCCCTGTACGGCTGGGGCATGATCAACCTGCGCAAGGGCATCGACGGCCCGGCGATGTTCGTCACCGAGCAGGACATTCCCGAAGAGTTCCGCATCCAGGGCGCCTACGGCTCCGGCCAGTTCGTGGCCGATCTGCCGGGCATCGGCGCGATCATCGATGCGGGAAAACCCACCGAGCGCGTGTGCAACGACATCACCTGCGGGCTCGACACCTGGCGCAACGACATTTCCGGCCATGGCGGTTTGACCAAGCAGGGCATCGGCACCCTGGTGCTGACCGGTAACAACACCTACAGCGGCCCGACCCTGGTCAATCAGGGGCGACTGGCAATCAATGGCTCGCTGCAATCGGCGGTGACAGTCAATGACGGTGGCATCCTCGGCGGTAACGGCCGGATCGCGGCGCTGACCGCCAACCGCGGCGGTACCGTGGCACCGGGCAACTCCATCGGCACCTTGAATGTGGCCGGTGACGTGACCTTCGCACCGGGTTCGACCTATGCGGTGGAAGTGTCCCCGACCAGCAGCGACCGGATCGTCGCCGGCGGCAAAGCGCTGATCGAAGGTGCAACCGTGACCCTGTCGCTGGAAAACAGCCCGACGCTGCTGACCACGGGCGAAGTGAAAAGCTTGCTCGGCACCCAGTTCAACATCTTGCAGGCAGCGGGCGGCATTGAAGGGCAGTTCGGCCAAGTGCTGCCCGACTACGCGTTCCTCGGCGGCACCCTGGCGTACTCGGCAAGCGGTGTGCAACTGGACGTCGGCCGTAACGGCGCCTCGTTCGCCAGTGTCGGCCTGACCCCGAACCAGCGCGCGGTCGGCACTGCTGCCGAACGTCTCGGCGCCGGCAATGCGTTGTTCGAAACCCTGTTGCTGTCGCCGTCGGCCGCCGCTGCGCAGGATGCCTTCCAGCAACTGTCCGGCGAGATTCACCCGGCCATCGGCACGCTGCTGATCAACGACAGCCGCTACCTGCGCGATGCCGTGGGCGAGCGTCTGCGTGAGCGCGATCTGTTCGATGCCGGCGCGCCGACCGATGACCGCAGCAACGCCTGGCTCAAAGTGTTGGGCGCCTGGGGCAAGAGCGATGGCGGGTCGAAATACGCCGATTCCACCAGTTCCATCGGCGGCCTGCTGGCCGGGGTCGACGGCTTGATCGCTGAAGATACCCGTCTGGGTTTCGTTACCGGTTATAGCGACAGCTCGTTGAGCATGGGCGAGGGGACGCATTCGTCCGCCTCGATCGACAGCTATCACCTGGGCGCCTACCTGGGGCATCAGATAGATGCACTGCGTCTGACCGCCGGTGCGGCTTACAGCTGGCATCGCATCGACGTCAAACGCGACCTGCAGTTCGGTGGCGTCAGCGGCAAACAGAAAACCAAGCGCGATGCGACCACCGCGCAACTGTTCACCGAAGCGGCCTACGACCTGGGCCTGCAACCGATGAACCTGGAGCCGTTCGCCAATCTGGCCTACGTGCACCTCAACAGCGACAGCTTCACCGAGAAGGGTGATGCCGCCGCGCTGAAGGGCGGTGAAGACAACCGCGATGTGGTGTTGTCGACCCTCGGTGTGCGGGCCAAACGCACGTTTGCCCTGTCGGAGAAACACCAGCTGGAACTGGGCGCAAGCCTGGGCTGGCAGCACAATCTGAGCAGCGTGGATTCTGACAGTCACCTGGCGTTCGCCAATGGCAATAGTGCATTCACCGTGCAAAGTGTGTCGATGGATCGAGATGCAGCGGTGGTCGGCGTGCGCGCCGGGCTGGCGCTCAATCGCGATGTCCGGGTCAACCTGGACTACAACGGGCTGATCGGTTCCAACGAAAAGGACCACGGTGTGGGCTTGACGCTGGACTGGCAGTTCTAAGGGGTAACGGCAGTTCTTTCGAGAACTGCCGTTTTTAAAAGGAAGAGAGAGCACAACATGGGACTGTTCGATTACAAAAATGCCGACGGCAAAGCGCTGTACAGCGATGCCATCGCCCTGACGCTGTATGCCTACACGCCGACCGGGCAGGCCTTGCCCGGCACTGGCTGGAAGCCGATCGGCGCCACGGCGCTGGGCTATCAGGGCAAGGTCGGGGTGCAGGGCACGTTCTTCGGCGAGAAGGACGGCTTCACCAGCGCCGAAGCCGAAGTGCTCGGCAAGTACGACGCCGCGGGTAAGCTGATCGGCATCGGCGTGGCCTTCCGCGGCACCGGCGGGCTGGGTTACAGCGACACCTTCGGCGACATGAAAAACAACCTGCTGGCTGCCATTGGCCCGTCGGACTACGCCACTCAGTACGCGAAAAACGCCTTCGACAACCTGCTCAAATCGGTGGCCGCGTTCGCTGTCGCCCACGGCATTGCGGCCAAGGACGTACTTGTCAGCGGCCACAGCCTCGGCGGTCTCGGGGTCAACAGCGTGGCGGAGTTGAGCGCGAGCAACTGGGGCGGGTTTTTCAAGGACGCCAACTACATTTCGTTCGCCTCGCCGACCCAGAGCAGCACCGGCACGAACGTGCTGAACATCGGCTACGAAAACGACCCGGTGTTCCGCGTGCTCGACGGCACCACGTTCAGTACCGCGTCGATGGGCAAGCACGACAAACCGCACGATTCGACCACTGACAACATCGTCAACTTCAACGACAACTACGCGTCCACCGCGCAGAATCTGGTGCCGTTCAGCATCGCCAACCCGCTGAACTGGTCGGCCCACAGCTCGCTGGGGTATGCCGACGGCCTGAATCGGGTGATCGCGTCGAAGTTCTACGGCCTGACGCACAAGGACTCGACGATCATCGTCTCCAACCTTGAGGACGCGTCGCGGGGCAAGACCTGGGTCGAGGATCTGGGCCGCAGCGGCGAGCCGCACACCGGCAGCACGTTCATCATCGGCACCGACAGCGGCGACTGGCTCAAGGGCGGGGCGGGCAACGACTTCCTCGAAGGCCTGGGCGGCGATGACCGTTTCCGTGATGACGGCGGTTTCAACATCCTGCTCGGTGGCCAGGGCCACAATACCTTCGAGCTGCAAAAGCCGTTGCAGAACTTCAGCTTCGCCAACGACGGCGACGGCACGCTGTACGTGCGTGACGCCTACGGCGGCATCAGCATGACCCGCGACATCGGCGCGCTAGTGAGCAAGGAGTCGGGTTCGTGGTGGGGCAGCAAGGAAATCACCTGGACCGTCACCGCCAAAGGCCTGGCCAACGGTGCCGAACTGACCCAGTACAACCATTCGCTCAGCGGCGGCGCCATGGGCGACACCCTCAAAGCCACCGCCGACGGCGACTGGCTGTTCGGCCTGGGCGGTAACGATCACCTGCAAAGCGACAAGGCCCACGTGACCTTCGTCGGCGGTGCCGGCAATGACGTGATGAGCGCGGTGGGTGGCAACAACACCTTCCTGTTCAGCGGCGCCTTCGGTTTTGACGCGATCAATGGCTACCAGGGCAGCGACAAACTGGTGTTCATGGGCGTCGAAGGCGCGGGGCAGGGCTACGACTACAAGCAACACGCGTCGCAGTCCGGAAGCGATACCGTGCTGAAGATTGGCGACTTTGCCGTGACGCTGATCGGGGTCGGTGTGGCTAACCTGTCGGATTCGAGTTTCGTCTTCGCCTGACAAACGAAAGTTGTACTGAAATGCTCCGGGGCGCCTCGGGAGGGGCGTTCTGGTTGTGAGCTATCTCTGAACAATTCCAACAAAAAGAGAGGCAACAGCAATGGGTGTGTATGACTACAAGAACTTCGGTACGGCGGAATCCAAGGCGCTGTTCAGCGATGCCATGGCCATTACGCTGTATTCCTACCACAACCTCGATAACGGCTTTGCCGTCGGTTATCAGCACAACGGCTTCGGCCTCGGTTTGCCGGCCACGCTGGTGACCGCGCTGATCGGCGGTA
This sequence comes from Pseudomonas sp. FG35, assembly GCF_057809295.1. Classification (NCBI taxonomy): domain Bacteria; kingdom Pseudomonadati; phylum Pseudomonadota; class Gammaproteobacteria; order Pseudomonadales; family Pseudomonadaceae; genus Pseudomonas; species Pseudomonas sp. FG35. The sequence continues at coordinate 558,995 of NZ_JBMDJR010000001.1, forward strand.
CGGATTCCCAGGGGGTGATCCCCGGCATTCCGTGGAACCCCGATTCGGAAAAAGCCGCACTCGACGCGGTGAAAAAAGCCGGCTGGACCCCGATCACCGCCGCGCAACTGGGTTACGAGGGCAAGACCGATGCGCGCGGCACCTTTTTCGGCGAAAAAGCCGGCTACACCAGCGCTCAGGTAGAAATCCTCGGCAAATACGACGCTCAGGGCCATCTGACGGAAATCGGCATTGCCTTTCGCGGCACCAGTGGCCCACGGGAAATCCTGATTGGCGACTCCATCGGTGACGTGATCAACGACTTGCTCGCCGCATTCGGGCCCAAGGATTACGCCAAGAACTACGTCGGCGAGGCCTTTGGCAACCTGATGAACGATGTGGTGGCGTTCGCCAAGGCCAACGGCCTGAGCGGCAAGGACGTGCTGGTCAGCGGTCACAGCCTCGGCGGGCTGGCGGTCAACAGCATGGCGGACTTGAGCACCAGCAAATGGAGCGGGTTCTTCCAGGATTCCAACTACATCGCCTACGCCTCGCCGACCCAGAGCAGCACCGACAAGGTGCTCAACGTCGGCTACGAAAACGATCCGGTGTTCCGCGCCCTCGACGGCTCGACCTTCACCGGCGCCTCGCTCGGCGTGCACGACGCGCCCAAGGAGTCGGCGACCGACAACATCGTCAGCTTCAACGACCACTACGCCTCGGCGGCGTGGAACGTGCTGCCGTTCTCGATCGTCAACATTCCGACCTGGATCTCGCACCTGCCGACCGCCTATGGCGACGGCATGAACCGGGTGATCGAGTCGAAGTTCTACGACCTGACCAGCAAGGACTCGACGATCATCGTCGCCAACCTGTCGGATCCGGCGCGGGCCAACACCTGGGTGCAAGACCTGAACCGCAACGCCGAAACCCACAAGGGCAGCACCTTCATCATCGGCAGCGACGGTAATGATTTGATCCAGGGCGGCAGCGGCAACGATTACCTGGAGGGCCGCGCCGGCAACGACACCTTCCGTGATGGCGGGGGCTACAACATCCTGCTTGGCGGCTCGGGCAACAACACCCTCGAGTTGCAGACGTCGGTCAATAGCTTCGACTTCGCCAACGACGGCGCCGGCAACCTGTACATCCGCGATGCCAACGGCGGGATCAGCATCACCCGCGACATCGGCAGCATCGTCACCAAGGAGCCGGGCTTCCTCTGGGGCCTGTTCAAGGACGACGTGACCCACAGCGTCACGGCGGCCGGTCTTAAGGTCGGCAACAACGTCACCCAGTACGAATCGAGCGTGAAGGGCACCGGCGGTGCCGACACCCTCAAGGCCAAGGCCAGCGGAGACTGGCTGTTCGGCCTGGACGGTAACGACCATCTGATCGGCGGGGCGGGCAACGACGTGTTCGTCGGCGGTGCCGGCAATGATCTGCTGGAGTCGGGCGGCGGCGCGGATACCTTCCTGTTCAGCGGCGCATTCGGCCAGGATCGCGTGGTGGGTTACACCGCCAACGACAAACTGGTGTTCCTCGGCGTGCAGGGGGTGTTGCCGGGCGACGACTTGCGCGCACACGCCACGGCGGTGGGGCAGGATACGGTGCTGAAATTCGGTGCTGATTCGGTGACGCTGGTCGGGGTTGCGTTGAACAGCCTGAGTGCCGACGGGATCGTGATCGCCTGACGACAAGGGTGGGGAGGGAGCGTATTCCCTCCCCATAGCAAAAGTGACTCACCAGCCATTCCCTGACTCCAATCCCTGCACCAACAGGAAATGCGGCCTAAAGCCATGACGGCAACGTTCGTCATGTAAGGGTCGCCAACGAGTACAGGAGATTCACACGTGAAAGGTTTCAAGAGGTTTTTCGGTATTGCGGGACTGGCGCTGCTGTCGGCCAATGCCGGGGCCGATCTGCCTCACAGCTCGATTCTGAGCCGCTATGGCGTCACCACCGATGAACTGCCAAAGCCGGCCGACAGTGATGACGTCAAACCCGTCGAAGAAAAAAGCCGCTTTCATATCCAGCCCGAACAACCGTTCGTGACCGTTCGCATCGGCGAAGACAAAACGCCGGAGATGACCGGCAACCTGAGCATCGACCGCATGGCGCAGCAGGAGCGACAGCGTTGCCAGCGCTTGCAGGAAGAACTGGTTCGTCGGGGCGAGCGGCCCTTCAGTTGCGACGACTCCCTCCCGGGCATGGCATTACCCCGCTGATCAATGCAAAAAAGGCTGCGATCCCATAGGGTCGCAGCCTTTTTTGATGTTTTATCCGTCAGTCTTCTTTGCGCACCGTGGCCACTTCGTCGGCACGTACGCGGACTTTGGCACCGGAAATGTCCTTGAACTCGTAGAAGCCATCCTCGGTTTTGGTATCGGGCATGTCTTCGGTCAGGTACTGGGTGCCGTTCTGCAGGGTGACCACCGTCGGGGTCGAGCAACCGGCCAGGGTCAGCAGCGCCGCAACAGCCAACGGGATCCCGAGAGTCTTGATTTTCATAAGCAGCATTCCTGTTCATTTCGACCATTGTCGGCCTCTAACGCGGTTGGTGCCATTACGCCGGGAAAAGTTCGATGGCCACCTGAAAAAAACCGCATTCAAGGTGCCATTGATCTTTTTCCGTTTGCGCCCGCCGGGGCGGGCTGGTATCTGTACGCATAACCAGTACTCGCTTGCCATGGCCCCGAAACCACCGTGACTGCCAATCCCCTCGACGACCCGTTCTATTACCTCAACAACTTCCGCCAGGTGCTTGATTGGCTTGAGCTTCGTTACGCCGATGTCATGAGCGAAGCGGAGCACGCCTTCATCCGCGACTTCAAGACACTGCCGCGCGGATCCCAGGGATTGCTGGTGCGGATGGTGATGCGCAAGGGCGTGCATTTTCGCGCCGGCAAGCTGAATTATCCGGAAATCGGCGACATCGCCGAGGCGGCGCAACCGCTGCTGGATCAAGGCTGGCTCGACGAACAGGCGCCGTTGTCGATGGCGGATCTGTTCGAGGTGTTGCTCAAGGCCGAGATCCTGCAAGCCTTCGGCCCGGCCATCGACCAGCCCCGAGGCAAGAAAGTCGACTGGCTGCCGCTGCTGCACGACCGATTTCCCGAGCCCCGCAGTTTCCGGCAATGGTGCCCGGCGCTGGCGGACCGGCTGCTCAGCCTGACATTGATGGACCTGTGCGATCGTTTTCGCCTGATGTTCTTCGGCAACCTCTATCAGGACTGGTCGGAGTTCGTGCTCGCCGATCTCGGCATCTTCACTTATGAGAAAGTCGAATTCAGCGCCGATTCCCGGGGCTTGCGCAGCCGCGCGGACGTCGACGCCTGCCTGTTTCTGCACGACTGCCAGCTGTATTTCGAAGCCGGCGAGCCGCTGGAGCCGATCGTCGAACAGGTCGCGGCGCTGCATTTCGACAACCCGTGGCTGCAACGCCGGCGCGGCAAGCTGTTGTTCCAGATCGGCCAATACTGCGAGCGCCTCGGCGAATTCGCCCTGGCCCTGAAGATCTATCGCGACTGCGCCTATCCCGGCGCTCGATTGCGGATGATCCGCGTGCTGGAGCGCAGCGCCGAATATGCGCTTGCCCTGGAACTGGCGTTCATTGCCGAACAGGCGCCGGAAACCGCCACCGAACAGCAAGGCTTGCAACGGATATTGCCGCGTTTGCGGCGCAAGCTCGGGGGGCCGCCGATCAAACGTACGGCGCCGGGCATGGTGGAACGACTGGATCTGCACCTGCCGCGTCTCGATCCGGCATTGTCGGTGGAATATCACGTTCAGGCGCACCTGCACGAAGAAACGGGGCCGGTGCATTACGTGGAAAACAGCCTGATCAATTCACTGTTCGGCCTGCTGTGCTGGCCGGCGATCTTCGCGCCGTTACCGGGCGCGTTCTTTCACCCGTTCCAGCGTGGCCCGGTGGATTTGCTCAATGAAGACTTCCAGCTCCGACGCACCGAGCTGTTCCAGGCCTGTCTGGCCGAACTTGACGATGGCCGTTATACCGACACCATCCGCGCGCGGTTCGCCGCCAAATGGGGCGTGCAGTCGCCGTTCGTGTTCTGGGGCGCGCTCAATGAAGAACTGCTGGAGCAGGCTTTGGCCTGCCTGCCGGCCGAACACCTCAAGCACTGGTTCAGCCGTCTGCTGCTGGACATCAAGGCCAATCGCGCCGGCATGCCCGACCTGATCCAGTTCTGGCCGCAGCACAAGACCTACCGGATGATCGAAGTCAAAGGCCCGGGCGATCGGCTGCAAGACAATCAATTGCGCTGGCTGGAGTTCTGCCACACGCACCGGATGCCGATCGCCGTATGTTACGTGCAATGGGCGGAGCAGGGCGCTTGAGCTACAGCATCGCGGTGCGGGCGCTGTGCGAATTCACCGCGAAAACCGGTGACCTCGACCTGCGCTTCACCCCGTCACCGACTGCGCTGGAGGGCATCGCCGGGCATCGCACCGTGGCGTCCCGGCGCAACGAGGCCTACCAAAGCGAAGTGGCGCTGGAGGGCGCATTCGGGCCATTGAAGGTCAAGGGTAGGACGGATGGCTACGACCCGAAGCAGAACTGCCTGGAAGAAGTCAAAACCTACCGCGGCGACCTGAGCAAGCAACCGGCCAATCACCGTTCGTTGCATTGGGCCCAGGCAAAAATTTACGGCTGGTTGATGTGCTGTCGATTGCAGCTTGAGCAGATCAATCTGGCGCTGGTGTATTTCGACATCGTCACGGAAAAGGAAACCTGTCTGGTCGAAGCGTTCAGCGCCCAAGCGCTGCGGCAGTTCTTCGAACAACAGTGCGGTTTGTTCCTGGCGTGGGCCGAACAGGAAATGGCCCACCGCGAAACGCGCAACCGGGCGGCGCAGCAGCTGGGTTTTCCTCATGCTGCCTTTCGCCCCGGCCAGCGTCACCTCGCCGAATCGGTGTTCAAGGCCGTCAGCACCGGCCGCTGCCTGATGGCCCAGGCTCCCACCGGCATCGGCAAGACCCTCGGCACCCTGTTTCCGATGCTCAAGGCGATGGCGCCGCAGCAACTGGACAAGGTCTACTTCCTCACCGCCAAGACACCCGGACGCAAACTGGCGCTGGATGCGGCGCAAGTGCTGTTCGATCACAGCGAAACCTTGCCCCTGCGGGTGCTGGAAATGGTCGCCCGGGACAAGGCCTGCGAACACCCGGAAAAGGCCTGTCACGGCGAATCCTGCCCGTTGGCCCAAGGCTTTTACGACCGTTTACCCGCCGCCCGTGAGGCTGCCAGTCAATTGCGCCTGCTGGATCAGACCGCGCTGCGAGACGTCGCGGCGCAACACGCGGTGTGTCCGTATTACCTGAGCCAGGAAATGGCCCGCTGGGCCGACGTGGTGGTGGCGGACTATAACTATTACTTCGATTTCAGCGCGCTGCTGTTCGGTCTGGCCCAGTTCAATCAATGGAACGTTGCGGTGCTGGTGGACGAGTCGCACAACCTGGTCGAGCGCGGGCGGCAGATGTACAGCGCCACCCTCGATCAGGCGACATTGGGCAGCGTGCGCAAAACCGCGCCCGACGTCCTGAAAAAGTCGTTGCAACGGGTCAATCGTGAATGGAACGCGCTGCACAATGACCAGTTGGCGCCGTATCAGGCCTACGACAAGGCGCCGGAAAAACTGCTGCAGGCGCTCTCATCCTGCACGGCGAGCATCGGCGACTACCTCAACGATCACCCGCAAGGGCTCGACAGCGGATTGCAGAACTTCTACTTCGAGATGCTGCAGTTCGGTCGGGTGGCGGAACTGTTCGACGCGCATTACCTGTTCGACATCAGCAAACGCGATCTCGAACGCAAACGCCCGTTATCGCAACTGTGCCTGCGCAACGTGGTGCCGGCGGCGTTCATCGGCCCGCGCCTGAGCGCGGCACGCAGCAGCGTGCTGTTTTCCGCCACCCTCAGCCCGCGCCACTATTACGCGGATTTACTCGGCACCCCGGCCGACACGGTCTGGATCGACGTCGAGTCGCCGTTCAGCGCCGACCAATTGCAGGTGCAGATCGTCAGCCGCATTTCCACGCGTTTCGCGCATCGTCAGGCGTCGCTTGAACCGATCGTCGATTTGATCGCCCGCCAGTTCAGTGAACGTCCGGGCAACTACCTGGCGTTCTTCAGCAGCTTCGATTACCTGCAACAGGTTGCGCAGTTACTGGCCGAGCGCCACCCGCAGATCACCCTGTGGCAACAATCCCGGGGCATGGCCGAAGGGGCGCGTCAGGCGTTTCTCGATCAATTCACCGCCGACAGCCAGGGAATCGGCTTCGCCGTGCTCGGCGGCGCGTTCGGCGAAGGCATCGATCTGCCCGGCGCGCGGCTGATCGGCGCGTTCATCGCCACCCTCGGGCTGGCTCAGCTCAACCCGGTCAATGAACAGATGAAACGCCGTATGGCCGCGATCTTCGGCGCCGGCTACGACTACACCTATCTGTTCCCCGGCGTGCAGAAAGTGGTACAGGCCGCCGGACGGGTGATCCGCACCCAGCAGGATCGCGGCGTGGTGATGCTGATCGATGATCGTTTTGCCGAGGGCCGGATTCGGCAGTTGCTGCCGCGCTGGTGGCAAATCGATCAAGCAGAAGCGGCTGTCCATTCCACCGGTTTGACGCATACTCCTGTCATTGAGAATTTGCTTTGAGCCAAGCCTGATGAGCGAGAACAAGAAGTCCGCTGCAATCGAAGACATGCGTTTTCGTTTGCTGATCGATGCGGTGGTCGATTATGCGATCTACATGATCGACCCCGAGGGGATCATTACCAGCTGGAACTCCGGCGCCAAGCGCTTCAAGGGATATGAAGAGGCGGAGATCCTCGGCGAACACTTTTCCCGGTTCTACACCGATGAAGACCGTGCCAACGGTTTGCCACAGCGGGCACTCGACACGGCAATTCGTGAAGGCCGGTTCGAGGGGGAAGGCTGGCGGGTACGCAAGGACGGCACGCATTTCTGGTGCCACGTGGTGATCGACCCGATTTTCAGCCCGAGCGGGCAACTGCTCGGGTTTGCCAAGATTACCCGCGACCTGACCGACCGCAAGATGGCCGAAGAAACCCTCAAGCAGAGCGAACAGCAGTTTCGCCTGCTGGTGCAGGGCGTCACCGACTATGCGATCTACATGCTGAGCCCCGAAGGCCGGGTGACCAACTGGAACCCCGGCGCGCAGCGGATCAAGGGTTACAAGCCGGATGAGGTCATCGGCCAGCACTTCTCGATGTTCTACACCCCGGAAGACCGTGAGGCCGGTGAACCCCAGCGGGCCCTGGAAACCGCGGTGCGTGAGGGCCGTTTCGAGAACAAGAGCTGGCGCCTGCGCAAGGATGGCACGCGGTTTCTGGCCCATGTGGTGGTCGATGCGATTCGCGGCGACACCGGCACCTTGCTCGGTTTTGCCAAGATTACCCGCGACGTCACCGAGGCTACCCAGGCACAACAGGCCCTGGAGAAAACCCGTGAGGCGCTGTTCCAGGCGCAGAAAATGCAGGCTATCGGCCAACTCAGCGGCGGCATCGCCCACGACTTCAACAATTTACTGACGGTGATCCTCGGCAACCTGGAAATCGTGCGCAAACGCGTAGGCGACGACCCGAAAGTCAGCCGTCTGCTGGAGAACGCCACGCAGGGCGCATTGCGCGGCGTGTCGCTCACCCAACGCATGCTGGCCTTCGCCCGGCGTCAGGAGCTCAAGACCGAACCGATCGAAATCCCGAAACTGGTGCAGGGCATCACCGGGCTGTTGCGCAGCTCACTGGGGCCGGGGATCCGCATCGAAACGCAGTTTCCCGAAGACCTGCAAGCGGTGCTGGCCGACAGCAACCAACTGGAGCTTGCGGTACTCAATCTGGCGACCAACGCCCGCGACGCCATGCCCGAAGGCGGCAGCGTCACCATCAGTGCCGAACCCGAAGTGGTGCTCGAACAGAACGATTCAACTCTGGCGGCAGGGCGCTATGTCTGCCTGAGGGTGAACGATACCGGTGAGGGCATGGACGCTGAAACGCTGGCGTCGGCAACCGATCCGTTTTTCACCACCAAAGGCTTGGGCAAGGGCACGGGTCTGGGGTTGTCGATGGTCCATGGCTTCATCGAACAACTGGGTGGCCGCTTCATTCTGAAAAGCACCCAGGGGCAGGGCACCACCGCTGAGCTGTGGTTGCCGGTGGCCATCGACGGTGTTGTCGCCAAACCGCTTGGCCCGATGGTGTCCACCGATTCGGTGCCGCGCCTCAGCGTGCTGGTGGTGGATGATGACAGTCTGGTGCTCACCAGCACGGTTCTGCTGCTGGAAGACCTCGGCCATCGGGTGCTCAGCGCCACTTCCGGCGCCCAGGCGCTGGAGCTGTTCGATCAAGGCGAGGTCATCGATCTGATGATCACCGACATGGCCATGCCACAGATGAGCGGCGCGCAACTGGCTCACGCCGTGCGCCTGCTCAAGCCGGATCTGCCGATCATCCTCGCCACCGGCTATGCCGAACGCCTCGAGGGTTTTGCAGCAGGGCTGCCGCGGCTGTCGAAACCGTTCAATCAGCTGAATCTGGTGGAGATCATTGCCCGGTCGATGAAGTGAACCGGGGGGGCTCGCACGATCCAGCTGAACTTGTCCGCAGCGTGGCGCCTCCAAACGCTTTGTTTACGGAGCGTTTCCCGTGCCACGCATACTGACCCAACCGACCGCCGAAGAAGTCTTGACCGAGCACAACGCCAAGATGTTCGGTTCTCCCAAGGAACGGCTGGATTTCTACCGACGGGAAATCCAGTATGAAACCAGCATCCTGGCCAACCGCACCGATGCCTACCTGGCCGCGCAATCGTTTCTGGTGATTGCCTTCGCCTCCTGCATGGCCAACCTCAACCCCGAGTGGGGCAAGTTGTTCACCCTGGTGGTGCCACCATTCCTGGCCCTGCTCGGTCTGCTCAGTTCGCTCAACGCCTGGCCGGGAATTCGTGCCGCCTATGACATCATCGATCATTGGCACTTCAAGCAGAGTGAATTGCTGCGCAGCGAACCCCTGATGGGCCTGGCTTATGACGAATCGCCGCTGTTCAGCGAAATGGAGTCGAGCCACAAGGGCTATCGCAAGTCACTGCTGTTTTCCATTCGTACGCCGTGGATCTTTGCCACGTTCTGGATGTTGCTCGGCAGTTATGCCTTCTACATTCAGGTGACCAACCCGGGAAGCTGAAGCACCACCGCGTTCAACGGCCGTCCTGTTTAGGATTGACCGGTTTTTTACGCCGCTCGTAGCGGGCGAGAATCGGCTGGGTGCTGATACCGTGCAGCAGAATGCTCAGCGCCACCACCGACAGGGTCAGGTCGGTACACAGCGTACCCACGCTGTCGCCCAGCCCATGGTTCAGCGCATAAAAGAGGTAGAACAGACTGCCGATACCACGAATGCCGAACCAGCCGATCAGCAATCTTTGGCCTCCTGCCAATAGCGATCCCCACGGCATCAACGCCACGCACACGGGACGAATGACACAGAACAGCACGCCGCCGACCAGCAACGCCCGCCAGTCCCAGTGACTGACCAGCACCACACCCAGCAGCGTGACCAGAAACACTTCCATCGCCCGCTCGACCAGACCGCCGAAGGCGAGCATGTCGCCCATCATGATGCCGGCGGCCACCTGACTGTCTTCCAGCCGCTCGGTATCGCCGTGCACCGCCTGCTGCGGCTCGACATTCTGATGACCGACAACCGGTTGCACCATGTGTTCGGCGGGTGGTTGATGGGCGCCGGTGGATTTGACTTCCTCCTGTCGCAAGCCGAGGCCGGCGGCGAATACCGACAGAAAACCGTAGCCACCGATGGATTCAGCCACCACATACGCCAGCGCAATCAACGCCAGGGCCAGATAGTCATTCGGGCTCAGAGTGCTGTCATCGTTGCGGATACGTAGCGAGAGGGTCAGACGACCGATGCCACGGCCCATCCAGTAGCCACAAAGCAACCCGGCCGGAACCGCCCACACAAGGCTGCGCAGTACCCAGTCTGGCCACTCGGCGGCAAACCCTTCACCGTTCAGTAGCAACAGCCCGAAGATCACGAAGGGAAATGCAACGCCGTCATTGAGCCCGGCCTCGCCGGACAGGCCGAAGCGCACGCTGTCGACGTCCCGCGCATCGTTGACCTGTACCAGCGCCGCGAGCACCGGGTCGGTCGGTGCCAGAATCGCGCCGATCAACAGCGAAGGGCCCCAATTCAGATCCAGGCCAAAATGCAGCAACAGGCAGACGCCAATGATCGTCAGCACCATCACCGGGCCCGCCAGGCCGAAAGCAATCCGCCAGCGTTTGTCGCGCAAAGGCAACCGCAACTTCAAACCGCAGACGAACAGGGAAAACAGCACCGCGACTTCGGTCAGGTGCTCCATCCACAACGAGGCTTCATTCAACGGCAGTTTCAGCAGATCGAGGCTTGCCGGCCCGATGCCGACGCCCAGCAGCAGACAAACAGCCGAGGTCGTGACCGGCATCCAGCGCAGGTACGACGATGTCAGCGCCAGGGTCAGCAGCACGGCACCGAGCACCGCTACCCAGATGATGAAGCTCATGACGCGCGGCCTGTAAGGTCAGTTCGATGCCGCCCCGACATAACCGGCCTAACCCGCAGTCGTGCGCAGGTATTCCGGCGTCAGCACGTTGAACCACAGCAGAATCATCGACACCAACAACGTCACCAGCACCAGCAGCGCGACACCCCACACGCTGGCCGAATACAGCAAACCCTGTTCCTTGCGCTCGTGCATGAAAGTCGGCAGGCCAACGAACAGCAGAAACGTCGAATAGATCGACGCCGCGCCGAGCACCAGCACCGCCAGCCAGCGGCTGGGATACAGGCCAGCGAGCCCGGCGATGAAAAACGGGGTGACGGTGTATGCCGCGAAACCGATGCACTGGTTGAGCGTCGGCCGCGCATCGAAGGTGCGCGACATCCAGCGAATGAATCCGCCGATGATCGCCACGCCGACCACGATGGTGACGTAAAGCAGGACACTCAGTTGCAAGGCGCTGGCACTGCTGAGCCTTACGGTTTCACCCACCGCCAGGCTCCAGCCGACATACGTGGTGCCAATGAACAGGCACACCGCCGGGACGAGGGCCAGCAACAGCAGGTGAGCAAGGTAATGGCGTGGATGAGCCTCTTCTTCGCGGCGGATGTCAGTCCAGGCGAAGTTCGGCTGGGTGAAGAGTTTGATAATAGGCGCAGACATGACGACCTCCTGATCTCTTGCAACCCGAACGGGCCATGAAGGTATGGAGAGGTCGCCTTGTCCAGCGGTTCACTTTTTCTGGCAAGTGGTTCAGAGCATCGGTTTGCCGCCGGTCACGCCATAGCGCTGGCCGGTGATGTAGCTGGCTTCGTCAGACGCCAGCAGTACATAGATCGGCGCGACCTCCACTGGCTGGCCGGGACGCCCCAGTGGTGTTTGCTCGCCAAAATGCTGCACTTCCTCATCGGGCATGGTCGAGACGATCAGCGGCGTCCAGATCGGCCCCGGTGCCACGCAATTCACGCGGATTTCCTTCGGGCCGAGCATTTGCGCCAGACCACCGGTGAAATTGGCGATCGCGCCTTTGGTGGTGGCGTAGGCGAGCAGGGTGGGCTTGGGCATGTCCGAGTTGATCGAACTGGTGTTGATGATGGAGGAGCCAGGTCCCATGTGTTTGATGGCGGCCTGACACAGGCGGAAGATCGCGGTGATGTTGACGTCGAAGGTCATCACCCATTCGTCGTCGGGAATCTCCTCGAAGGTTTCATGGGTCATCTGGAAGGCCGCGTTGTTAACCAGCACGTCGATGCGGCCGAAGCGCTCGACGGTTTGGTCCACCAACGCCTGGCACTGGGCTTTCTGGGCAATGTCACCAGGCAGCAACAGGCACTGGCGACCGGCCTGTTCGACCCAGCGCGCGGTTTCCTTGGCGTCTTCGTGTTCATTTAAATAGGCGACGGCTACGTCGGCACCTTCGCGGGCGAAGGCAATGGCCACCGCCCGGCCGATGCCGCTGTCGGCGCCGGTGATCAAGGCGATCTTGCCGGCCAGCCGACCGGAGCCGGTGTAGCTTTGTTCGCCGCAATCAGGATACGGCTCCATCTTGCGCTGGGAGCCGGGAACCGGTTGCGCCTGTTTCGGGAACGGGGGTTTTGGATAGTCGGTCATCGTCAATCTCCGGGTCTCAGGGCAGGTAGGCCGGTTGACCCGGCCCGTTTGCGCTGAGTTCGATCGGATTGACGCTTGGGTTTGCCCTGACGTGATTAGCGGGACTTGAGGGCTCGCTCCATCCGGGCAATGCCTTCTTCCAGCATCGAACGCGGGCAGCCGAAGTTCAGGCGCACGAATTGCTGGCTGTGGTCACCAAAGTCCAGACCCGGGCTGAGGCCGACGCGAGCGTGGTCCAGGAAGAACTTCTGCGGATCGTCCAGATCCAGCGCCGAGCAATCGAGCCAGGCCAGGTACGTGCCTTGCGGCACATTGATGGTCACGCCAGGCAAGCGGTTGCGCACCGCATCCACCAGCCAGTCACGATTGGCTTGCAGGTACTGCTTGAGTTCTTTGAGCCACGGACCGGCTTCGCTGTAGGCCACGCGGGTAGCTTCCATGCCCAACGGATTGACGCTGTCGACCATGCCGCAACGGGCGTGGTTGACGCGTTCGCGCAGGGCGGCGTCCTGGATGATCATGAACGAAGTCTTGAGACCGGCGATGTTGTAGGCCTTGCTCGCCGACATCAGGGTGATGGTGCGGCGGGCGATTTCCGGGCTCAGGGAGGCGGTCGGAATGTGTACGCGACCGTCGTAGCACAGCTCGGCGTGGATTTCGTCGGAGATGATCCAGGCGTCCTGGGCCACGCAGATGTCCGCCGCCGCTTGCAGTTCTTCGCGGCCGAAGACCTTGCCGATCGGGTTGTGCGGGTTGCTCAGGAGCAGGGCGCCGCCGCCGTGCAGGGATTCACGCAAGGCGTCCAGCGGGGTAGCGTAGGTGCCGTCGGCCTGGGCGTTGAATTCCAGCTCGACCTTGTTCAGGCCCCAATGGCCCGGTGCATGGCGCAGCGGCGGGTAGTTCGGGGTTTGCACCACGACGTTCTGCTGCGGTTGCACCAGCGCCTTGAGCGCCATGTTGAAACCCGACTCCACGCCCGGCAGGAAGATCAGCTCTTGCGGTTTGACCCGCCAGGCGAACTTGTTCCAGAGGTCGGCGACGATGGCTTCGCGCAAATTGTCCTGGGCCACGCTGTAGCCAACCAACGGGTGCAGCAGGCGTTGTTGCAGCGCCTCGATGACCACCGGCGGCGCGGCGAAATCCATGTCAGCGACCCACATCGGCAACACGTCGGCCGGATAGCGGCTCCACTTGGTGCTGCCGGTGTCGTGGCGGTCGAATACCTGATCAAAATCGAAAGTCATGCGCGGTCTCTGAAGGCGGAGATGGGTCGTGCCGGCGATGATAAACCCCCATCCCCTGTGGGCGCGAACTTGTGACCGATGAATGGCCGACGGTCGGTTTTCACACAGGCGGCGGGGGCGTTGTCTACAGTGAAAAAGTCGGCACTCGTGTGCCGCCACCGTGATTGTCCAGAACAAACCCGGCACCAGTACCGGGTTCCACCTGATCAGGAGTGCACGATGGATCTCAGCCGTCGTCAGTTCTTCAAGGTCGCCGGTATCGGCCTTGCAGGCTCTAGCCTGGGCGCGTTGGGCATGGCCCCGACGCAGGCCTTCGCCGAGCAGGTGCGCCATTTCAAGCTTGCCCACACCCATGAAACCCGCAACACCTGCCCGTATTGCTCGGTCGGCTGCGGCTTGATCATGTACAGCCAGGGCGATGCCGCGAAGAATGTTGCGCAAAACATCATCCATATCGAGGGCGACGCCGACCACCCGGTCAACCGCGGCACCCTGTGCCCGAAAGGCGCCGGCCTGCTGGATTTCATTCACAGCCCCGGCCGCTTGCAGTACCCGCAGGTGCGCAAGCCCGGCAGCAGCGAATGGACCCGGATCACCTGGGACGAAGCCCTCGACCGCGTCGCCGACCTGATGAAGGCCGACCGCGATGCCAATTTCGTCGAGCAGAACGCCCAGGGCCAAACGGTCAATCGCTGGCTGACCACCGGATTCCTCGCGGCGTCGGCGGCGTCCAACGAAGCGGGTTACATCACCCACAAGGTGGTGCGCAGTCTCGGCATGCTGGGGTTCGATAACCAGGCGCGTGTCTGACACGGCCCGACGGTGGCAAGTCTTGCCCCGACGTACGGCCGTGGAGCCATGACCAACACCTGGACCGATATCGCCAATGCGAATCTGATCCTGGTGATGGGCGGCAACGCAGCAGAAGCCCACCCTTGTGGCTTCAAATGGGTGACCGAAGCCAAGGCGCACAACGCCGCGCGGCTGATTGTGGTCGATCCGAGGTTTACCCGGACCGCATCCGTGGCCGATTACTACGCGCCGATTCGCACCGGCAGCGACATCGCGTTCATGGGCGGGCTGATCAATTACCTGCTGACCGAGGACAAGATCCAGCACGAATACGTGCGCAACTACACCGACGTATCGTTCATTGTCAGAGCCGGATTCGGCTTCGAGGACGGGCTGTTCACCGGTTACGACGCGGCCAAGCGCAGCTACACCGACAAATCCACCTGGGGTTACGAACTGGGCGAGGACGGCTTCGTCAAAGTCGACCCGACCCTGCAGGACCCGCGCTGCGTCTATCAACTGATGAAGCAGCATTACAGCCGCTACAACATCGACCTGGCGAGCCAGATCTGCGGCATGCCGGTCGATGCGATGAAAAAGATCTGGGAGGAAATCGCCACTTGCTCGGCGCCGGGCAAGACCATGACGATTCTTTATGCACTGGGCTGGACCCAGCACTCGATCGGCTCGCAGATCATTCGCAGCGCGGCGATGGTGCAACTGCTGCTGGGTAACGTCGGCATGCCCGGCGGCGGGGTCAATGCTTTGCGCGGGCACTCGAACATTCAGGGCCTGACCGACCTTGGTCTGCTGTCCAACGCGCTGCCGGGTTACCTGACCTTGCCGACCGACGCCGAGCAGGATTACGCGGCCTTCATCCATAAACGCACGCAAGTCCCGCTGCGGCCGGGGCAATTGTCCTACTGGCAGAACTACAGCAAATTCCACGTCAGCCTGATGAAAGCCTGGTACGGCGCCAATGCCACCGCCGAGAATCAGTGGGCCTACCACTACTTGCCGAAACTCGACATCCCCAACTACGACATCCTCAAGGTGTTCGACCTGATGGGGCAGGGCAAGGTCAACGGCTACATGTGTCAGGGCTTCAACCCGATTGCCGCGCTGCCGGACAAGAACCGGGTGATGGCGGCACTGGCCAAACTGAAATGGCTGGTGGTGATGGACCCGCTGGCCACCGAAACTTCGCAGTTCTGGGAACACGTCGGGCCATTCAACGATGTGAAGAGCGCCGACATCCAGACCGAAGTCATCCGCCTGCCAACCACCTGTTTTGCCGAAGAGGACGGCTCGCTGGTCAACAGCAGCCGCTGGCTGCAATGGCATTGGAAAGGCGCCGACGGCCCCGGCGAGGCGCGCACCGACGTGCAAATCATGAGTGCGCTGTTCCTGCGTCTGCGTGAGCGATATCAGGCGGAGGGCGGCAAATTCGCCGACCCGCTGTTGAAACTGTCGTGGCCGTACAAGATCGCCGAAGAACCCTCGCCGGAAGAGATCGCCAAAGAGGTCAACGGCTACGCCACCACCGATTTCACCGACGCCACGGGTGCGGCGATCAAGGGCAATTCGCAACTGGCCGGGTTCGCCCAGCTCAAGGATGACGGCAGTACCGCGTCCGGCTGCTGGATTTTCTGCGGCAGCTGGACCGAAGCCGGCAACCAGATGGCCCGCCGCGACAACAACGACCCTTACGGCATGCATCAGCATCAAGGCTGGGCATGGGCCTGGCCGGCCAACCGGCGGATTCTCTATAACCGCGCTTCGGCGGACGTCGCCGGCAAGCCGTGGGATCCGAAAAAGCGCCTGGTCTGGTGGAACGGCAAGGCCTGGGGCGGCACCGATGTGCCGGATTACAAGGCCGACGTGCCGCCGGAAGCCGGGATGAACCCGTTCATCATGAACCCCGAAGGCGTGGCGCGGTTCTTCGCCGTCGACAAGATGAACGAAGGGCCATTCCCCGAGCACTACGAGCCGTTCGAAACGCCGATCGGCATCAACCCGCTGCACCCGGAAAACAAGAAAGCCACCAGCAACCCGGCGGCGCGGATCTTCGATTCGGTGTGGGACAGCCTCGGCGTGGCCAAGGATTACCCGTACGCCGCCACCAGCTACCGGTTGACCGAGCACTTCCACTTCTGGAGCAAGCACTGCAAGTTGAACGCGATTGCTCAACCCGAGCAGTTCGTGGAAATCGGCGAAGTGCTGGCCAAAGAGAAGGGCATCGCTGCCGGCGATCGGGTGCGCGTGAGCAGCAAACGCGGGTTCATTGAAGCGGTGGCGGTGGTGACCAAAAGGATCCGGCCGTTGCAGGTCAACAACCAGGTCGTGCACCAGATCGGCATTCCGCTGCACTGGGGTTTCACCGGCCTGACGCGCCACGGTTACCTGACCAACACCCTGGTGCCGTTCCTCGGCGATGGCAATACACAGACCCCGGAATCCAAGTCATTCCTGGTCAACGTGGAGAAGCTCTGATGGAGAATCTTTAGATGGCCAGCCAAGACATCATTGCCCGCTCGGCCACCACGACCCCGGCGCCTTCGATACGCGGCCAGGAACAGGTGGCCAAGCTGATCGACACCACCAAGTGCATCGGCTGCAAGGCCTGCCAGGTCGCATGCTCGGAATGGAACGAGCTGCGCGACGAGGTCGGCCACAACCACGGCACCTACGACAATCCGCAGGACTTGAGCGCCGATTCATGGACGCTGATGCGCTTCACCGAGCACGAAACCGACGTCGGCAACCTCGAATGGCTGATCCGCAAGGACGGCTGCATGCACTGCGCCGAGCCCGGTTGCCTGGCGGCGTGCCCCAGCCCCGGCGCGATCATCAAGCACGCCAACGGCATCGTCGATTTCGATCAGGACCACTGCATCGGCTGCGGTTATTGCATCACCGGTTGTCCGTTCAATATCCCGCGCATTTCGCAGAAGGATCACAAGGCCTACAAATGCACGCTGTGTTCGGACCGGGTGGCGGTAGGGCTGGAACCGGCCTGCGTGAAAACCTGCCCGACCGGCGCCATCGTGTTCGGCACCAAGGACGACATGAAGACCCACGCCGCCGAGCGCATCGTCGACCTGAAAAGCCGTGGCTTCGACAACGCCGGCCTGTATGACCCGCAAGGCGTCGGCGGCACCCACGTCATGTACGTGCTGCACCACGCCGACACCCCGAAAATCTACGCCGGCCTGCCGGACAACCCCGAGATCAGTCCGCTGGTGGGTTTGTGGAAAGGCATCAGCAAGCCGTTGGGTCTGCTGGCCATGGGCGCGGCGGTGCTGGCCGGGTTCTTCCATTACGTGCGGATCGGCCCGAACCGGGTCGAGGAAGATGAACATCCCGATCCGCCCGACACCTCGGTGCACGTCGTCGATCCGGCAGTGCACACCTTCGACCCACGCGGGGAGGGCCGGCCATGAGCAACAAGACGATCCTGCGCTACACCGCCAACCAGCGCACCAATCACTGGCTGGTGGCGATTCTGTTCTTCATGGCCGGGCTGTCGGGGCTGGCGCTGTTTCATCCGTCGATGTTCTGGCTGACAAACCTGTTCGGCGGCGGGCCGTGGACGCGAATCCTGCACCCGTTCATGGGCGTGCTGATGTTCGTGTTCTTCCTCGGCCTGGTGTTTCGCTTCTGGCGCTCGAACTTCTTCATCGACAACGACTGGAAATGGCTGCGGCGCATCGACCGGGTGATGGTCAACGATGAAGAAACCGTGCCGGCGGTGGGCAAGTACAACGCCGGGCAAAAGCTGCTGTTCTGGACTTTACTGCTGTGCATGCTCGGATTGCTGTTCACGGGACTGGTGATCTGGCGCGCGTATTTCAGTCATTACTTCGGCATCACCACCATCCGCTGGGCGATGTTGCTGCACGCACTGGCGGGGTTTGTGCTGATCCTGAGCATCATCGTTCACATCTACGCCGGAATCTGGATCAAGGGTTCGGTGGACGCGATGATGCACGGCTGGGTCAGCCGCGCCTGGGCCAGGAAACACCATGCACTCTGGTATCGCGAGGTGGAAAGCCAGGATCCGCCGGAGCGACCGGTCACGAAAAAGGGCTGACAGTTGCCAACCATCCTCGAACCCGGAGAAATCGAAGCGGCGGCCAGTTCGCCGCCGTTTCTGCATTTGCCGCCACCCAACCTGTTCATGCTGCGAGCCCAGCGTCTGGAACGTTTGGCCGAAGGACATCCGCTGGCCGATTACCTGCATTTGATCGCCGGTTTGTGCCGTGTCCAACAGCAAATCCTCGATGATCCGCCCTCGACCGCGCCGCTTGATGAACAGCGGCTGGAAGTCTGCCGGCAACACGGCATGCCACCGTTCGCCGCCGACACCTTGATTCGCGAGGACACTTGGCAGCTGTATCTCGAGGCCTTGCTTCAGCGTTATGTCGCCCCCGAGCAACCGGCCGTGATCGAGGCCGTGACCATGCTGCGCATCGCCAGCCCCGGCCAGTTGCGCGCCTGGGCCGTGGCGCTGGTCAGCGGCCAGTATTCGCTGGTGCCGGCGGCGTTGGTGCCGTTTCTCGGGGCGGCGCTGCAAGCGGCGTGGAGTCATTGGTTGCTCAGTGCGCAAAATCTGCAACTGACGCCCGGCGACAGCCTCAGCCAGTGCCCGGCCTGTGGCTCCCCGGCCATGGCCGGGGTGATCCGCCATCGCGGCAAGCACAACGGCCTGCGTTATCTGGTGTGTTCGCTGTGCGCCTGCGAATGGCATGTGGTGCGGGTCAAGTGCGTGTATTGCGAGCAGAGCAAAGGGCTTGAATACCTGAGCCTTGAGGATGACCGTCACGCCGCCAATCAGGCGCCGTTGCGCGCCGAAGTCTGTCCGGGCTGCAACAGCTACCTGAAGTTGCTTTATCTGGAGAACGACGGGGAGGGCGAGGCGCTGTCGGCGGATCTGGGTAGTCTGCTGCTCGACATGCGCCTGGCTCAGGACGGTTATCAGCGCCTGGCGCCGAATCTGTTGCTGGCGCCCGGCGACGAATAAGCCTCAGCGATGCGGCAATTCAACCCGGGCGCGTAAGCCGCCGCTGCGGCGGTTACGCAAACTGAGTTCGCCACCCTGTTCACGAATGATTCCCCGTGCCGCCGAAAGACCGAGCCCGACCCCGCCGGTGTCGCGGTTGCGCGAGGTCTCGAGTCGGAAGAACGGATCGAATACCCGCTCCAGTGCGTCCTCAGGAATTCCCGGCCCCTCGTCTATCACCTCGATGCGGATCGACGTGTCATCGCTGCTCAGCGCCACGCTGGGGCGCTGTGCGTATTTCACCGCGTTATCCAACAGATTGACGATGACCCGTTTGATGCCCAGCGGCCGGCCGTCGTACACCACATGTGCCGGACCGCTGAAGTCGATGTCGATGTGCTGATCGCGGTAGTCATCGACGATGGTTTGCAGCAACTCCGACAGATCGAACGCGGTGGATTGCTCCAGGTGGGTGTCTTCCCGGAAGAACGCCAGGGCGGCGTTGATCATCGATTGCATTTCCTCGATGTCGCGGATCAGTTTGCCCTGATGGTCCAGATCCTCCATGAACTCGCTGCGCAGGCGCATCCGGGTCAGCGGGGCGCGCAAGTCGTGGGAGATGGCGGCGAGCATGTGGGTGCGCTCGCCGATGAAATGCTGGATCTGCGCCTGCATCGTGTTGAACGCGACGATGGCCTGACGGATTTCGTGCGGGCCTTCGAGATGAATCGGCGGCGCTTTCAGATCCCCGCCGAAACGCCGCGCCGCATGGGCAAAGCGCTGCAACGGCTGAGCCAGTTGCCGTGTGGCGAGCCAGGCGACCAACAGGGTGGCGACCAGCCCCAGGGCAACGATGACGGCAATCCGCACGTTCAGGCTCAAGCCCCAACTGCGCTCCGGCGGCGTGAACGACAGCCAGCTGTCATCGGCCAGCCGTACCAGCGCCATGTAGTGCGCGCGAGGGCTACCGGCTGGCCAGTCATCGGGGTTGAACACGTCGATCTGCCGGTCATCGCCGAGCAATTGCCGCAGCGCCGGCACTTTTCCGGCCTCGACCTGTTCGCCTTCCCCCGGCAGGCCGAAGTCGACCCGACGAGGTTTCCACAGCACTTCAAGCATCGGGCTGCTGGCGGCACTGGCCAGTTGCGGGCGCAAGGTCGCCGGCGCTGCCTCGATCACTCGGGTGGTGGCGGCGATCTGTTCCAGCAGCCCGGTGCGCTCGATCGGCGGTCGGGCCCAGATCCCCGCGACCTGAACGAACAGCGCATTGAGCAGCAGCGAAGCGAGCATCGCCGCGACGATTGTCAGGGCAATCCGCCGGCTGAGGGTGTCGCGCCGCAGCATCCGGCCGATCATGAGCGGCTGACCTTGGCGGTGAACATGTAGCCGCCGTTGCGCACCGTGCGGATCAGGTCCGGGCGTTTGCTGTCCGGTTCGATCTTGCGCCGCAGCCGGCTGATCTGCACGTCGATGCTGCGGTCATAGGCGTCGTGGCCCTGGCCGTGGGTCAGGTCGATCAGTTGTTCGCGGGTCAGGATGCGTTGCGGATGTTCAAGCAACACCAGCAGCAGGTCGAATTCGCCGGCGGACATCGGAATCATCACGCCTTCGGGCGAGCGCAGTTCGCGGCAGGTGATGTCCAGATGCCAACCGGCGAAGGCCATGACCGGCCGTGAAGGCTCGGCGCCGGACGGAGCGTTCTCACCGACCCGACGTTGCAGCGCGCGCACCCGGGCCAGCAATTCCTGCGGGGCAAAGGGTTTGGTCAGGTAGTCGTCGGCGCCCAGTTCCAGGCCGACAATGCGGTCGCTCAACTCTGCCATCGCCGTGAGCATGATGATCGGAATGCCCATCTGCGCCCGGACCTTCTGGCACAGGCTCAGGCCGCCCTCGCCGGGCAGCATCAGGTCGAGGATGATCGTGTCCGGCCGCGCCTGGGCAATGGCCGCCCACATGGCCTCGCCATGGGCGGCGACATCGACCTGATAGCCGTGCTGAACGAAGAACTTCTTCAGCAAGGACAGAATTTCCCCGTCGTCATCGACGATCAGCAATCTGCTCACGTTTGCGCAATCCATGAACCCAAAAGAAGCGCATCTAAAACCATTTCGATGCGCCGGTCATATATTTCAATCCTGCAACATTCCTTCAGCGCGGACATCAGCCGGACATCGTCGGGCAAACATCCGCAGGCACTCTGCAGGCCTTCCAACCAAGGGGGCTCAACATGAAGGACATGAACAGCGGCTACATCACCCGGGACCATGGCGCCGTGCGCCCGTTGATCCTGACCCAGCGCACCACCGCACCGGGCCCGGACACGCCGATCCTGTTCCAGGAGACGTGCCTGGGGCTGGCCAACGATCAGAGTCAGTTGATCCTGCGCCGCTATTTCGAACGGTTCAGCCCGACCGAGGCCCATTGGGTCGAATACCTGCACACGATTCCTACCGCCGAATTCATTCAATGGATCATGACTCACGGCCAGTTGCGCATCGAGTGCTCCGACAACACCCCGCACAGCCACGTCCACGCTTGAACAAGGAAACACCATTGATGAGTAGCCATCGCTCACTGGCCGTGTTGTTTGCCGCCACCCTCAGCCTGTCGGGGTGCAGCAGCAAGAAGCTTCCGACCGAGCCGCAGGCCGGGTTTTTACGGGATTACAGCGTGCTCAAGGAAGGGCAGACCGCTTCGGGGCAGACGATCCTGAGCTGGGTCAGCCCGGCATTGGCGAGGGGCCGTTACACCCGGGTTTACCTGGCGCCGAGCGAGTTTTATCCACGGCCCCAGCCTTCGCCGCGCATTCCCCAAAGTACTTTGTCGGGCGTAACCCATTATTACGACGCAGCCCTCAGGCTGGAGCTGGGCAAAGTGCTGCCGCTGGCGTCGAAACCCGGCCCGAACACACTGATCGTCAAACCGGCCATCACCCAGGTCGCGGCCAGCACTCAGGGCCTGCGTTTTTATGAATGGCTGCCGGTGACGCTGGTTGCGGCCGGCGTGAGCAGCGCCACCGGCATTCGTGACCGCGACAGTGAAATCGCCACGGAAGTGTCCTTCGAGGACGGCTCGACCGGGGAAGTCGTGGCCGAAGTGGTGCGCAAGGGCAAGGGCGTGCCGCTGGAAAACGACAAACAGGTCATGACGCCCGATAACGTGAAAGCCGTCCTCGATGGCTGGGCCACGGACTTGAGTCAAACCTATGTGCCGATTCAGCGGGCCGCGCTGCGCTAGAAGCAGGGTGGTCTAACATCATCAGGCGTAGTTCGATTTCGGGAGTGCCTGATGTCCGTGAGTGTTGCCCTGCGGTTACCGTCGATTGACAGCCTGTTACGCCACCCCGCGTGCCAGCCATTGGCCGAGCGTTACGGACGCGAGGCGCTGTTGACGGGGTTTCGCCAGTTACTGGATGACTTGCGCGAAGCGGTGGTGGCGGGGCAACTGACCGCCGTTGAAATCAGCCCTGAAGCGCTGGCCGGAAGAGTTGCCGAACGTCTGGCATTGAAGCAGCGCAGCCAGGTGCGCCGGGTGTTCAACCTGACCGGCACCGTGCTGCACACCAACCTCGGCCGGGCTTTGTTGCCCGAAGAAGCCATTGACGCCGTGCAACTGGCGGCGCGCTATCCCTTGAACCTGGAATTCGATCTGGCCAGCGGCAAGCGCGGTGACCGCGACGACTTGATCGAAGGCCTGATCCGCGAGCTGACCGGCGCCGAAGCCGTGACCGTGGTCAACAACAATGCCGCCGCCGTGCTGCTGACGCTCAACAGCCTCGGCGCTCGCAAGGAAGGCATCATTTCCCGGGGCGAGCTGATCGAGATCGGCGGCGCGTTTCGCATTCCCGACATCATGAGCCGCGCCGGCGTGCGCCTGCACGAGGTCGGCACCACCAATCGCACCCATGCCCGCGACTACGAGGCGGCAATCAGCCCACGCAGCGGCCTGATCATGCGCGTGCACGCGAGCAACTACAGCATCGAAGGCTTCACCGCCCGGGTGCCGACCTCCGAACTGGCGGCGTTGGCCCATCGGCATGACCTGCCGCTGCTGGAAGATCTTGGGAGCGGCAGTCTGCTGGACCTGACCCGCTGGGGTTTGCCGGCGGAACCGACGGTGCGTCAAGCGTTGCTTGATGGCGCCGACATCGTCACCTTCAGCGGCGACAAACTGCTTGGCGGGCCGCAGGCGGGGGTGATCGTCGGGCGCAAGGACCTGATCGCGAAGATCAAGAAGAACCCGCTGAAACGCGCGTTGCGGGTCGACAAACTGACGCTGGCCGCACTCGAAGCGGTACTCGGGCTCTATCGCGACCCGGATCGTCTGGCCGAGCGTTTGCCGAGCCTGCGCCTGTTGACCCGACCGCAAGCCGACATTCTGGCCCAGGCCGAACGCCTGCAACCGGCCTTGGCCGAACTGCTGGGCGAGGGCTGGATCGTCACGGCGCAGCCAGCGCTGGGCATGATCGGTAGCGGCAGCCAACCGGTGGCGCGCCTGCCGAGCGCAGCGCTGTGTCTGCGCCCACAGGTATCGAAACGCCTGCGCGGACGTTGCCTGTTGAATCTGGAAGCCGCGCTGCGCGCCTTGCCGATCCCGGTGCTCGGGCGCATCGATGACGACGCGCTGTGGCTGGATCTGCGGCAGCTCGACGATGAACCGGCGTGGCTGGCACAACTCGGGCAGTTGCAAACGTGATCGTCGGCACGGCAGGGCACATCGACCACGGCAAGACGTCACTGCTGCAAGCGCTGACCGGGCAAACCGGCGACCGCCGCCCGCAGGAACGTGAGCGCGGGATGACCATCGACCTCGGTTATCTGTACGCAGAACTGGCGCCCGACGCGGGGCTGACCGGTTTCATCGACGTACCGGGGCACGAGAAATTCACCCACAACATGCTCGCCGGCGCGCAGGGCATCGATCTGGTGTTGCTGGTGGTGGCGGCGGATGACGGCGTGATGCCGCAGACCCGCGAGCATCTGGCGATCGTCGAACTGCTGGGCATTCCACGGGCGCTGGTGGCGATCACCAAGTGCGACCGGGTCGAGGCGGGCAGAGTGGAGGAAGTTCGCCGACAGGTTGAAAGCCTGCTAGCAACCGGGCCCTATGCCGAAGCGCCACTGCTGACGGTTTCCAGCGTGACAGGTGAGGGCGTCGATGCGCTGCGCGAAGCGTTGCGGCAGATAGAAGGCGAGGAGCGCAGTCGCGAAGGCGGTTTTCGCCTGGCCATCGACCGGGCGTTCAGTGTCGCCGGCGCCGGGATCGTGGTGACGGGGACGGCGCTTTCGGGCTCGGTCGCCGTGGGTGACAAGCTGAGTCTCGGGCCGGCGTGCAAAACCGTGCGGGTCAGGGGCCTGCACGCGCAGAATCAAGCCGCCGAACAAGCCTTCGCCGGCCAGCGCGTGGCCCTGAACATCAGCGCGGATCGTCTGGAACTCGGGCAGATCCATCGCGGCCAATGGTTGCTCGCCGAATGGCTGCACGCACCGACCCAGCGGCTGGATATCGAATTCCGGTTGTTGCCGGGCGAGCGGGTTTTCGAGCATTTCCAGCCGGTGCATCTGCATCTCGGCACTCAGGACGTGATCGCCCGAGTCGCCTTGCTGGAGGGTTCAAGCCTGTCGCCTGGCGAGCGCATGTTTGCACAACTGCTGACGAACGTCCCGGTGCACGGCGTCCACGGTGATCCGCTGATCCTGCGTGACGCCAGCGCCCAGCGCACGCTCGGTGGCGGGCGCGTCCTTGATCCCTTCGCCCCGGCCCGCCAGCGGCGCAGCCCGGAACGGCTGGCGCAACTGCGTGTGCTGGCGATCAGCTGCGAGCTGGAACAGGCCTTGCCGACGTTGCTGGAATACAGCGCAAGCGGCCTCGACCCGCAACGCCTGGAACGTCAGTTCAATCGTCCGCGTGACGGCTGGACGCTGCCGGACAACGTCCGCCTGATCGAAACCCGTCAGGGGCCGGTGCTGTTCAATGCGCAGCGCTGGGGGATGCTCAAGTTCAACTTGCTGGAACAACTGGCGCGCTTTCATGAACTGGAACCCGATCAGATGGGCCCGGATCGTGACCGTCTGCGGCGTTTCAGCGGTTTGAGCCTCGAACGCGCAACGTTTATCAGCCTGCTGGAAGAACTGCTCGGCGCCGGTTCACTGGTCGCCAGTGGCCCGTGGCTGCATTTGCCCGACCATCAAGTGCGCCTGAGTGCCGACGACGAAACCCTGTGGCAGGCGCTGCAGCCATTGTTCGAGCAGGCCGGTTTCGATCCTCCGTGGGTTCGTGACGTGGCGAAAGTCGTCGGTCAGGAAGACGCGACCGTGCGTTTGCTGCTGCGCAAACTGGCGCGCCTCGGCGTGATGCATCAAGTGGTGCGCGACCTGTTTGTCAGCGACATCACGCTGCGGCAAATGGTGGCGGTGCTGCTGCGTCTGGCCGAAGAAAATCCGCAGATCGAAGTCACGGCCTTCCGCGATGCGCTAGGCTTGGGACGCAAGCGCAGTATTCAGATCCTCGAATACTTCGACCGGCTGGGCCTGACCCGGCGCGTCGGCGAAGGCCGGCAAATCCGCACCGACAGTGCGCTGGCCAACCCCGGCGCGGACTGAGTTCAAGGAAGGCAATCGCGCCCGGTGGCGCGGCCGGGCTTCAAACCCGGTTGGGGACGGCATCCGTTCCCGGGCAGGTTCGACTCCGGCTGCCTTCCGCCAATTTCCCTCAAAAGCCCAACGGGTACTGGATCACCACATAGATCCGGTCAATGTCATCCCCGGCCTGGGCGCTGTTGGCCCGGTGCGAAACGTGAGACAGCTGCACCGACAGATCCTTGGCCGCGCCGGACTGGACGATGTAGCGCAGATCGATGTCGCGTTCCCAGTGTTTGCCGCCGTCCCCTTGCTGAGGCTGATATTCACCGGAGTCCGCGTCGAACGGGTTGTAGGCGCCGCCCTTGGGCGCGTGAGTGCCGTCGATTTGGCTGCCGGAAACGTAACGGGTCATGAAGTTCAGCCCGGGAATGCCGAAGGCGCCGAGATCCAAGTCATAACGCGCTTGCCAGGAGCGCTCGTGAGCGCCGTTGAAGTCGGCGTATTTGATCGAGTTGGCCAGGTAGATGGAATCGCCACCGACAAAATCGAACGGCGTGTCGCCATTGATGCGTTGCCAGCCGAGCATCACCGCGTGGGCGCCGAAGGTGTATTTGCCCGAGAGGCTGAACGCGGTGTTGTCGATGTCGCCGGCCAGTGCCTGCCCGGTGTCGCGGGTGTGGTAGACGTTGGCGTCGAGCAATAGACCGGACTGTTTGAAATGCAGGTTGGCGTAGTACTGGCGCCAAGTGTCGCTCAGATCGGACGCATACAGCGCGCCGCCGACCGGGCTGTCGCTGAACAGATCGGTGCCGACAAAACTGATGCTTTCGCCTTGGGTGCTGGCGCCATAGCCTTGAAAGTCGCCTTTGCCGGAGGAACGGTCCTGGTTCTTGAACGCCGTGAAGCGCCCGGCCACGACGCGTGCGTTTTCGATCTCGTGGCTGTCGAGCAGCAACCCCGTGGCGTATTCCGGTTGCAGGCGTTTGTCCGAGGTGTCGAAGACCGGCGTTTCCACGGTCATTTCACCGAAGGCGAGGGTGGTTTTCGAAGTCTTCAACTTCAGCGCACCACCGGCGCTGGAGTATTCGCTTTCGCTACGGCCATCACTGTCCACCGGCAAAAGTCCGGTGCCGGAGTGCCCCTTGCCGCCATCGAGTTTCAGCCCATAAAAGGCGTGGGCATCGAGACCAACCCCGACGATTCCTTCAGTGAAACCGGATGCGAAAGTGCCGATAAACCCCTGAGCCCACTCCTGTTTGTAGTTTTTCCCGGCGGGTGAGGGCGAGCGGTAGTCGTTGCTCAGGTAGAAGTTGCGGCTGAGCACTTCGGCCTTGGCGTCGTCGAGAAATCCGCTGGCAAATGCCGAGTCGGCCATTGCGCAATACAACAGTGCCAGGGCGAAACGCGGTTGCATGAAACCTTTCATGTGTCAGTGACCGGCCGTGATGGAAGTTGCCGGATACTGAAGCAAACCGTCGTGCTGCGATTGAGCGGATGTGCTGAGTCAGCGTCCTCAGGTCACCCGGCCTTTTCGTTGCCTGGAAGGATCGACAGCGGCGGCTCTTGATGCCTGCAAAAGACTGGCGAAGGCCGCCCTGTCGATCGGGCGACTCATGTAATAACCCTGGACTTCGTTGCATTGATCCTTGCCCAGAATGTCCAGTTGTTCCTCGGTTTCAACGCCTTCAGCGGTCACGGTCAGCCCCATCGCTTTACCCAGTCCGATGATGGCCTGCACCACCGCCCGATCATTGGCGCCGGTGCTGATTGAAGCAATGAAACGTTTGTCGATCTTGATGCCATCGAACGGGTAGGCACGCAGATAGCCAAGGGAGGAATAACCGGTGCCGAAGTCATCCATGTTCAGGCGCACGCCCAGTTCCTTGAGCGCGGTCATGGTGGTCAACGCGCCGTCCGTGTCGTTGAGCATTACGTTCTCGGTGATTTCCAGCTCCAGCCGGCTGGCCGGGAAGCGAGTACCCACCAGCACTTCGCGTACATCTTCGACCACATCGCTGATCGCAAACTGCGCAGGTGACAGGTTGACCGACAGGAGAATATCCGCCGGCCAGGTCAGTGCCGTTTCACAAGCCTCACGCAGGACCCAGCGACCGAGGGGAACAATCAGGTCGGTCTGTTCGGCCAGCGGAATGAATAAATCCGGTCCGAGCAACCCTTTTACCGGATGCTGCCAGCGCACCAGAGCCTCGACCGAAACGATTTCCTTGCCATCGACCTTGTATCGGGGTTGAAAGTGCAGCACGAACTCATTGTTCGTCAGGGCCCTTCGAAGGTCGTCCTCCATCTGCCGACGGGTTTGGATCTGATCGCTCATGTGCGCTTCGAAATAGCACCAGGTGTTTTTGCCTTCGGATTTGGCCTGGTACAGCGCAATGTCTGCGCAACGGATCAGCTCACTGGCGACGTACCCGTGACGCCGGCTCAGAGCGATGCCGACACTGGCGCCGATGTGCAACGGTTGCTGTTCGAAGAGGATGGGTTGATGCAGGCTGCCGATCAGGCGTGTGCAGAACCTGTCGATCTCCTGATGCGTGTCCATGCCGCAGAGCACCACGACGAACTCGTCACCGCCCAGACGGGCGACGATATCGTGGTCGCGCGTGCATTCGCGCAGTCGGCCGGCAACCTCTTGCAACACAGCATCGCCGGCGGGGTGCCCGAGCGAATCGTTGATCGGCTTGAAATTGTCCAGGTCAATCATCAGCACCGATAAAGGCGGGGCGTGCTCCTTGAGCAGCAGAGCGTCGTCCAGATAGCGCGACAGTTTGTTGCGGTTGGGCAGGCCCGTCAGCGCGTCATGCAAGGACAGGTGCTGGATCTGCGCATGGGCGGCGACCTCATCGGTGATGTCGCTGGCCGTGCCGCGATAGCCGACCACTGCCGTACTTTCCACGATCGGCCTGGCCGAGAGACGGCAGTGGCGCTGTTGCCCCTCGCGGTCACGGTAGGTGCAACGCAGGTCGCTGGCGTTGCTTTCCTCATCGAGTTTCTTCAGCCACAGATCCAGCGGAGTGGTGTCGCAGACAAGCAAGTGTCCGATGTGTTTCCCGATCCACTGGGCCTGCGGATAACCGGTGACAGCACTGAACCGGGTCGACAGATAGGTGATGGACAACGCTTCATCCACCTCCCAGATCCAGTCGGACGCCGCTTCGGCCACCGCCCGAAAGCGCTCCTCGCTGGCTTCCAGTGCGCGGTTGGACGCCAGCAATGCCTGATTCGACGCCTGCATCGCTTCAAAACTGTCGTCGACATACCGCGAGGAACGTAGCGCATGGCGAAAGAACCAGACCGTCAGGGCCATCAACACGAGCAAAGCGGGGCCGAGCGTTGGCAGCAACGACCAGAGCAGATGCCGGCCCGGTCGCTCCAGATCGGCAACGAGGCTGTATCCGGTGCTGTCCAGCGGGACGCGAGGCTGGCCCGGGTCGATGGTGCCGTCCGGTGCCAGCGACAGATTGTTCAGCCCGTACCCGCTGCCGATCTTGCGCAACTTGGTGGGTGTCAGTTTGTCGACGAATACCAGTACCGAAGTCTTTTGTGGATCGCCTACCGGGCGCTCATCGTTGGGAAGGATCGCCGCCGCGGTGACCAGCGCCGGCCAGTCTTCGAACAATGAATAAGTACTGACGGGCTTGGTCAGGTCGGGCTGACTCTGCACTTGCTCCACCAGACTGTTCGCCGAAAGCTGAAGGAACTGGGGCAGTTGCGCATCGAGCATTTGCCCGCGAACGACGGCGTATTTGGTGCGTTCTCGATCCAGCACGAACAGACCGTCATAGCCGTCGCTGGTAAACAGGGTCTTGCCCATGTTCTGCTCGGTGTAGGCCCAGTTCGTGTCGACCGTACCGCTCAAACGCTCATAGGCTGTCGTCCAGTAGGCGTAACTAGTGATGTAGTTCTTCGATGCCGTGATTCGGTTCTCCAGCGCCCGGGCCGAATAGAACCGGACGTCATTGACGTCATCCTCATCCAGTTGAGTGGCAATGCCGAGCAACGCAGCGGTCGCCGCCATCACTCCGGCAATGAACAGCGCACCCACCGCGACGGCCAGACGCCGGGTGACAGAGCCCTGCAGGGTGGGTAACGACGTCGCACGGCTGGAGATGTCCATTTGCTCGTCCTTGATCCGGTATTTCTTCAATCTAGAACATCTTCGGCTTCGAGATGTTCAGAAGTTGCGCCAAGCGTGTCTGCCCGCTCAGGTCCCCTTGCGCAAAAGCACAAGACTTCACGCTCAAAAGCCGGATAATGGCGGCCAATTTGTTTAGCCCGCTATTCTGGTAACCCGCATGGAAATCAAGGTCAATTTTCTCGACAACCTCCGACTCGAAGCCAAGTTCGATGACTTCACGGTGGTGGCCGACCAACCGATCCGTTACAAGGGCGATGGCTCTGCTCCGGGTCCGTTCGACTATTTCCTGGCGTCTTCGGCCTTGTGCGCGGCTTACTTCGTAAAGTTGTACTGCAGCACCCGCAATATCCCGACCGAAAACATTCGTCTGTCGCAGAACAACATTGTCGATCCGGAAAACCGCTACAACCAGATCTTCAAAATCCAGGTCGAGCTGCCGGCGGACATTTCCGAAAAGGATCGCCAGGGCATCCTGCGCTCGATCGACCGTTGCACGGTGAAGAAGGTGGTGCAGGCCGGGCCGGAGTTCGTGATCGAGGAAGTCGAGAACCTCGACGCCGATGCCCAGGCCCTGCTGATGCCGGCTTCCACGTCCGGCGCGGGCACCTGCATTGCCGGCAAGGACCTGCCGCTGGAACAGACCATCGCCAATATGTCGGGGATTCTGGCCGACCTGGGTATGAAGATCGAAATCGCTTCGTGGCGCAACATCGTGCCCAATGTCTGGTCGCTGCACATCCGCGATGCGCAGTCGCCGATGTGCTTTACCAACGGCAAGGGCGCGACCAAAGAGAGCGCGCTGGCCTCGGCGCTGGGCGAGTTCATCGAGCGGCTGAACTGCAACTTCTTCTACAACGACCAGTTCTGGGGCGAAGAGATCGCCAATGCCGAGTTCGTGCATTACCCGGACGAGCGCTGGTTCAAGCCCGGCGCCAAAGACGAGTTGCCTGCGGAAATCCTCGACGAATATTGCCTGGGCATTTACAACCGCGACGGCGAACTGCGCGGCTCGCACCTGTACGACACCAACTCCGGCAACACCCAGCGCGGTATCTGCTCGCTGCAGTTCGTGCGTCAGTCTGACGGCGAGGTGGTGTACTTTCCATCCAACCTGATCGAAAACCTGTTTCTCAGCAACGGCATGAGCGCCGGCAACACCCTGGCTGAAGCCCAGGTGCAGTGCCTGTCGGAAATCTTCGAGCGGGCGGTCAAACGCGAAATCCTCGAAGGCGAAATGGCCCTGCCGGATGTACCGCAAGAGGTGCTGGCGAAGTACCCGGGCATCCTCGCCGGGATCAAGGCGCTGGAAGAGCAGGGTTTCCCGGTGCTGGTCAAGGACGCGTCGCTGGGCGGTGAGTTCCCGGTGATGTGCGTGACGCTGATGAACCCACGCACTGGCGGCGTGTTCGCCTCGTTCGGCGCCCATCCGAGCTTCGAAGTGGCACTGGAACGCAGCCTCACCGAGTTGCTGCAGGGCCGCAGCTTCGAAGGCCTCAACGATCTGCCGCAGCCGACCTTCTCGGGCCAGGCCGTGACTGAGCCGAACAACTTTGTGGAGCACTTCATCGATTCCAGCGGCGTGGTGTCGTGGCGTTTCTTCAGCGCCAAGGCCGACTTCGAATTCGTCGAGTGGGATTTCTCCGGCAACGGCGAAAACTCCAACGCCGAAGAGGCCGCGACACTGTTCGGCATCCTTGAAGACATGGGCAAGGAAGTCTACATGGCGGTCTACGAGCACATCGGCGCCAAGGCGTGCCGCATTCTGGTGCCGGACTATTCGGAGATCTACCCGGTAGAAGACCTGATCTGGGACAACACCAACAAGGCACTGCAATTCCGTGCCGACATCCTCAACCTGCACAACCTGAGCAAGGTCGGCCTGCGCAACCTCGTCAAAGGCCTGGAACACAGCGAGCTGGACGATTACACCGACATCACCACGCTGATCGGCATCGAGTTTGACGACAACACCCCATGGGGCAAGTTGACCATTCTCGAACTGCGCCTGCTGATCTACCTCGCCTTGCAGAAGTACGAGCAGGCCAAGGATCTGGTCGAAGCCTTCCTGCAATACAACGACAACACCGTCGAGCGCGGCTTGTTCTATCAAGCGGTCAACGTTGTGCTGGAAATGGAGCTGGACGAGGATCTGCAGTTGGAAGACTACGAAGCCAACTTCCGCCGCATGTTCGGCGACGAGCGCATGGATGCGGCGATCGGTTCGGTCAACGGCAGCGTGCGCTTCTACGGCCTGACGCCGACCAGCATGAAGCTGGAAGGGCTGGATCGGCACCTGCGCCTGATCGAGAGCTACAAGAAACTGCACGCAGCGCGGGCCAACTTCGCGGGTTGATTCCGTTGGCAGCAGGCACAAAAAAAGCACCTTCGCGGGTG
Organism: Pseudomonas sp. FG35; assembly: GCF_057809295.1. NCBI lineage: Bacteria > Pseudomonadati > Pseudomonadota > Gammaproteobacteria > Pseudomonadales > Pseudomonadaceae > Pseudomonas > Pseudomonas sp. FG35. The sequence goes on from NZ_JBMDJR010000001.1 coordinate 591,346, forward strand.
CTTTTTTTGTGGTCGGCAGATGATGGTGTCAGAGCGCGGCCTTCACCTGCAATCCAAACACCAATGCATTGTCGATGTCCTGCCCGGAGAACGCGCCTGGCTCGATGATGTACTGCACATTCGGACGCAGCGTCAGCCATGGAGTGGCTTGATAGCCGTAGCCGAGTTCGATCAATTGCTCGGCGCTGTCCAGATTGGGGAACGCGGCGCCATTGGCAGTGGCGGTGTCCTGCAGCACATCGCGGCTGCGCGGGTTCGGCACTGCGCGGCCGTAACCGAGCGCCACGGTGTCGCGAGGGCGGCCTTCAAAGGGTTTGTACAGAACCAGGCCGGTGCCGTACCACTTGCTGAATGGCGAGGCCGCTTCGCTGGCCGCCGAGTATTGGCCGAAGGCGTGCAGGCTGCGGCCTTCGGAGACGTCCGAAGCCCACACGGCCTGGTCGATCAGGACGTAATGGCCGCCGCGCCCGGACACTTCCTTGTCACTGCCGATGCGTTTGACGTCGGAGCTGTCGTAGTAATAACCGAGCTTGTACTCGCCGGGCAGTTTGCCGGCCTGCTTGTAGACCAGCTCAATCGGCACCACGGTACCGGTGGTGTGTTTCGGGCCCAAGTGCCAGGCACGGCTGGAGTTGCCGTTACTTTCCGGATCGACATTGAACGCGGCTACGCGTAGTTGCCAGGCCGGGGAGAGGTCATATTTCACCCGCACACCGAGGTGGGCGTTGGGGTAGTTGGTCCAGCCGCTGCCACCTGACATGTTCAGCGGATGGCCGCAGAAGCCGGCGTTCATGAAATTGCAGAGAATGCCGCTGTCGAGGCCGCCGAGGTCGTTGCCCATGGCCATGTAGCCGAGTTTGACGTTCAGCGCCGGGGTAAACAGGCTGCGCTCGTAGCTCAGCTCGGTCAGGCGGGTGTAGAGGCCGCCGTAGTTTTCCTGGATGGGCAAACGGTTGCCGACCAGATCTTCAGAAGCACTGTTGCCGCGACGGTCGTTGATGGTCAGTTGGATCTTGCCGGCGTTATCGACGCCGTACAGTTTGCTCAGGTCGAACTGCGCGCCGAGCTTGATGTTCTGCGAATAGCGCGCCGAGCGATGCAGACCGCCGTCGGCGTTGTAGGCGGTTTCGCCGGTGTAATCGCCGGTGAACTTGATGCCGTCTTTATCGAGCTGGTGGCGCAGGCCGCCCCAGTCGCCGGTCAGGGTATTGCGGGTGAACACGTTCGAATCGGTATCGGCGAGAGCGGGCAGGGCAGCGCCGCAGGTGAGACCGAACAGCATGCCGGTGAAGACCCCGGCGTGGGAAAAGCGAACAGCCAATGACATTGCTGAAATCCAGAGCGAAGGACATGAAACGACGCGGCACCCGAAGGTGCCGCGCACAAGTGAAGTGAAGGAGGGCGCTGCGGTTTACGGCAGGGCGTACGCCATCACGTAGTCGCCACGGTCGGTCGACTGGCGAGCACCACCGGCGGTGATGACCACGTATTGCTTGCCGGTTTTCGGCGACACATACGTCATCGGGCCGCCCTGGCTGCCGACCGGCAGACGCGCTTTCCAGATTTCTTCACCGTTGCCGCTGTTGAACGCGCGCAGGTAGAAGTCCTGGGTGCCGGCGATGAAGATCAGGCCACCTTGGGTCGACAGGGTGCCGCCGAGGGTTGGCAGACCGATCTTGATCGGCAGGTGCATGCGGATGCCCAGGGGACCTGTGTCTTCAACGGTGCCGACCGGAACTTGCCAGGCGACTTTCTGGGTTTTCATGTCGATGGCGGTCAGCGTACCGAACGGTGGGGCCTGGCACGGAATGCCGGCAACCGACAGGAAGCGGTTCTTGTTCACTGCGTAAGGCGTGCCTTTCAGCGGAACGGCGCCCATGCCGGTGTTCAACGCTTCGCCACCGGAAGTTGCCTGGCCTTTGTTCTGCGACGGAATCATCTGAATCCACAGGCCCAGACGCATGTCGTTGACGAAGATGAAGCCGTGCACCGGGTCAGTGGAGATGCTGCCCCAGTTCATGCCGCCCAGCGAACCCGGGAAGCTCAGGGATTTGTCAGTGCCCGGCGCGGTGTACAAGCCGTCGTAACGCATCGACTTGAAATCGATCCGGCACAGCAGCTGGTCGTAAGGCGTGGCGCCCCACATGTCCGATTCGGTCAGGTGCTGGGCACCGATTTGCGGCATACCGACCGATTTAGGCTGGGTAGGCGAGTACGGCTCGTTGGGGATATTGGCTGCCTTGACCGGCACTTCTTTTACTTCGGTCAACGGTTTGCCGGTGGCGCGGTCGAGCACGTAAATCTGCCCGGCCTTGGTGCCGATGACCAGCGCCGGCACGGTTTTACCGTCCTTGGTGAAGTCGATCAAGCTTGGCTGCATCGGCAGGTCGAAGTCCCAGAGGTCGTTGTGGACGGTCTGGTAGACCCACTTTTCTTCGCCACTGTTGGCGTCCAGCGCCAGGATGGAGGCACCGTAGGTGTGATCGAGTTTGCTGCGCTCGACACCATAGATGTCGGTGGACGAACTGCCCATCGGCAGGAATACGGTGTTGGTCGCCGGGTCGTAGGACATCGGCGCCCAGCTGTTCGGCGTGCTGCGCACATAAGTGCTGCCGTCTGCGGGTGCCTTGCGATCGGTTGGATTGCCCGGGTCGAATGCCCAGCGCATGGCACCGGTCATCACGTCGAAACCACGGATCACGCCGCCCGGCATGTCGGTCTGCACGTTGTCGGCCACACGACCGCCAACCACCACAGTGGTGCCGGCCATCAGCGGCGCGGAGGACAGTTGATAGTAGCTGTCCGGAACATCACCCAGACCGGCCTTCAGATCCACTTGGCCGTTGTTGCCGAAACCCCGGCAGAACTCGCCGGTGTCCGCATCGACCGCGATCAGGCGGGCGTCGATAGTGTTGGTGAGCAAGCGACGTGTGCAGTTGGCGATTGGAGCGGTCGGGGTTTCGCTCACTGGCGCGCTGGCCGGTTTGGCGACGGCGGTGCTGGCGTCGAAATACGCCATGCCCCGGCAGCGCTGCCAGACTTTGGACTGAGCGTTGATCGCGTTTTTCCAGAGTTCTTTACCGGTGTCGGCATCCAGCGCAATCAGGTTGTTGTGCGGGGTGCAGATGAAGACTTTATTGCCGATCTGCAGCGGAGTCAGCTGGTCTTCGGCACCATTGCCATCGCTCTCGGCGATGTCGCCGGTGTGGTAGGTCCACGCGACTTTCAATTTGTCGACGTTGCTGCGGTTGATCTGGTCCAGCGCGGCGAAGCGGCTGCCACCCTCGGTATTACCGTAGTGGGCCCAGTCTTTCTGCGCCTTTTCCGGCTCGACCGGCGTCAGGCCCGGGCCAGTGCCGGTAGGGGCGACGGTCGGGTGCGCGACGAACATGTTGCCGGCAGCTACCGCGAGTCCAACCGCCAGAACAGCCGCAACGCCGTAAGCGCCGCGACCTGCAACGTCACCATTGGCGCGTTTGAGCAGCGGATAGACCAGCGCAACCACCAGACCCACGGCGCTGAACATGAACAGGCGCGAGAACACCGGCCAGAACACCAGCCCTGCATCGATCACGGCCCAGATAGCGGTTCCAACCAGAAACGCCGCGAACAGCCAGGCACCGGCAGGCTTGCGCCGCGCGATCAGCAGACCGGAGACGGCCATCACCAGACCACCCACCAGGAAGTACCAGGAGCCTCCCAGGCTGACCAATTTCACACCGCCAGCGGCCAGTGCCAGGCCGAGCAGGGCGATGATCACGCCCAGCCCGACCAGAATGAATGTTGATATGCCCGAGAGGCGCTGACTCTGCTTCACGTTGAATGTCCCGTTGAAATGAGGCGAGCATTATATAGTTAGGTAACTACCTAGTTAAATCACTAAATCAGAATGAAGTGTAGTTTGCTGCTCAGCGGAGCGTCGGATCAGAGAACGGTTTGCGCCTGTTAGGCTGCAAGCGATATTGAAATGCGGTTGAAAGTCGCTTTTCTGTCAGGGGAAGTGGGATTTGTGACAGGCATGGCTCGCGCAGTGATTACGCCGGTGCCTGGGCTGATTAGACTAATGGCTAACAGCCCCGACGTCTGAGCGACGGCTGGGCAATGATCATTTTTCTTATTACGCTGAAAAACTTCGTCCGCACCCTACAGAATTTCGTGATCGTGAAGAAAATAGTCCGCGTAGATGACCTTCAGGTATTCGTCACCACGGCTGCGGCCGGCAGTTTCTCCGCCGCTGCCCGATTGCTGGACATTTCTCCAGCCTTGGCCAGCGGAGCGGTTCAGCGTCTTGAGGGCAGTCTTGGAGCAAGGTTGTTCGTTCGCTCGACCCGGCGCTTGAGATTATCGGACGATGGCGAACGCTACCTTTCCCATGCCCGGCAGGCACTCGAAGCGCTTGAAAATGGCGAGATCGCACTAAGTGAAGGTCGCGATGAAATCGCCGGCACGATTCGCTTGTCGATACCGTCGGATATCGGCCGAAACGTGCTGTTGCGATGGCTCGACGAGTTTCAGCAACTGCATCCGAAGGTGCTGTTGCAGTTACGGGTCAGCGATCAGATTGCCGACCTGGTCGGCGAGCAACTGGATGCCAGTATCCGCTATGGTTTGCTGGCCGATTCCAGCCTCGTCTCTCTGGCCCTGGCGCCGACGAACAGAAGAACGGTCTGCGCCTCGCCGGACTATCTGGCCCGCCACGGCCGGCCTGCCGCACCGGAAGAATTGGGCAACCATAATTGCCTTCGGTTTGTGATGGGGGAGCAGACCTACGAACGCTGGAGCTTTCATTCGGCCGACGGTGTCAGGACCGTTCAGGTGACGGGCGACCGGGTCAGTGATGATGCCGATATCGTCCGGCGCTGGGCGGTTGCCGGTTTCGGAATCGTCTACAGGTCGAAAATCGATGTGCTGGATGACTTGCGCAGCGGTCGACTGGTGGAGCTTTTCCCGGCAGACGTCGGACAGCCGGCGCCGCTTCAGCTCGTGTGTCCCCATCGCACCTCACTCACACCGGCTGTACAGGCCTTGAGAACTTTCCTGGCGCAACGATTCGAACGTTACGTAGCTGAATGAGAACCTGACGAGGCTGGGGCGCCGCGTCAGGTTCAGGCCTTTGAGCCAGACCTCAATGCTCTGACGTTTCTCTAGTACGTCGCTGCAGGCTTGGCGCCGATCTTCACACGCATCAGGCTGTACGGTTTGACGCGTTTGTCCTGACCGTCATTAAAACCTGCCGAGCGATGAAGCTGGTTGGCGGTGAAATACAGGTAGCCGTCAGGGCCGATCGACAACGTATCGGGCCAAAGCACTCGCGAGTCTTCGACCAGCGTCTGCCAGCGACCGTCCGGCAGGCGTTTGCGAATCGCGTTGTGCTCGTAGTCACCAGCGTACACGGCACCGTCGGCATCGGCTTCAAGACCGTCGGAAGCACCTTTTTCACCGAGGTCGACGACCGCTTTTTCCAGTTCGGCATCGCTCACACCCGGATCACGCAGCAGGGCAGTCGGCACGGCGTACAGATGCCTGCTCGATAACGGGCAGAAGTAGAGCGTCTTGCCATCACTGGACAGGGCAATACCGTCAGATGCCACCGTCAACAGGCCGGTTTTGCCTTGAGCATTGCGCGTCACCAAGGCGGGCTTGCCTTCAACCTTCGGGATAAAGGACGGGTCGGCCGAGGTGGATTGGGCGCCAGTCAGTTTGCGGCTTGCCTGGCCACTCGCGAGATCGACCACGATGATGCCGCCAGGGCCGCTGACCGAAGAGTCGGTAATGTAGGCGGTCCCTTCCTTGCCTGTACGGAAGTCAAAGCGCACGTCATTGACATAGGTGGTCGGCAGGATGACGTCGTCAGGGAACACAATCGTTTTTGTGATCTTGTTGGAGGTCAGGTCGATCGCCACCAGCTTGGCTCCGCCCGCCTGAGGCGCGGAAAACTTCGGTGCTGCCGTGTCGAGCACCCAGACGCGGCCTTTGCCGTCGGCAACCACACTTTGCACGCTGATGAATCCCTTGGCCGGGTTCTGCGGATCCGCGACATTGGTTCTCAGATCAGGGTAGGGCACAAGCTGACCGTTGGAAATTTCCGCAACGGTGTAGGGCACGTCATCACCCCACCGGGGGAAGTTCACGAAGATACGGCCGGTTTCGGTTACCGTCACGCCTGTCGGCATGGCCCCGTTGAACGCGTAAACACGTTCGATGGCGGCGCCTTTGCCCGTATCACTTTGCGCGACGGCCAGGCCGCTTACGGATACCGCAAGGGCCAGGCCTGCGATTTTAAATAATCTGTTCATGTTCAAGTCCTTGAGCGCCAGTGATGTGAGGAGCCTTCAAGCACGAGTCGCGATAAATCAGTGAGCACGAGAAGGCAGTGACAGGCTATGCGCGACGACCTTCTCCAGACAGAAGCAAATCGCAGGAAGACTTTCCGCATTTTGCGGAAAATACAAAGCTGCCAGCCCTCCATCAGGGAGGGCTGGCGGCTTGACGACAGATGGCTTTAGCGATCAGTTGGCGTTGTAGCGCGGCGCGAGCCGGTTGCTCGAAAGCTCGGAGAACAAGGCCTGGCGGCTCGCTTCGTAACGCTCGTAACCTTGCAGGTCGTGCATTGAGGGGATGGAGATCAGCACGCCGTTGTCGAAATCCTGCAGAGCGCCGGCGACCAGGTCCTGGGCCGACATCACGATGCCCGGATCCAGATGCTCGACAGGCAATCCACCGATCTGCCAGAAGTCTGTTGCGGTCGCGCCGGGCAGGACGGCCTGAATCCGGATGCCTTTATCCGAGAGTTCCTTGTGCAGGGACTGGGTGAACGCGGTGACGTAGGCCTTACTCCCGCCATACACGCCGTTGAGCAGCTCCGGCGCCAGGCTGACGATCGAGGAGATATTGATCACGGCGCCTTGTTCGCGGGCGACAAAACCTGGAATCGCGGCGTAGGTCAGGCGGGTAAGGGCGGTGACGTTCAGCGTGATCATCTCGGCCATCCGCTCGACATCACTCTCCAGCAGGCCGGTATGGGTGCCGATGCCGGCGTTGTTGACCAGCAAAGTGATGCTGGCGTCCTCACGCAACTTGCGTTCTACCTTGGCGAGGTCCTCGGGGCGGCCAAGATCGGCCTGCAACACTTCGATGTTCTGCCGGGTTTCGCTGGTCAGGCGGCTGGCCAGTGCGTTCAGACGTTCGCGGTTGCGCGCCACCAGCACCAAGTCGTAACCCCGGCGGGCAAGGTGTTCGGCGTAAATCGAGCCGATGCCGGTGGACGCGCCGGTGATGAGCGCAGTGCCTTTGTATTGTTGCGTCATGATCAAGCTCCGTGGGTTGTGTGTGGAGCCATGATGATGAAGGAGGGGACTGATGTCTTAAACGACGTATATGGTAGTGTTTAAGGACATTCAAAAAGGAGTTCAGTCATGCATCGTGTCGGCTATCTGATTACCGAGGGTTTTCAGGTGATGTCCCTGGCAACCCAGGCTGTATTCGAGTTCGCCAACATCGTCGCGGGGGAAGAGATCTACAAGGTCCAGAACTTCTCGATCGGCGGTGGGACCGTGCGTTCTTCATTGGGCATGTACATCGACACGCTCCCTCTGGGCGCCCCGGGATTGGCCGACACATGGATGATTACCGGTACGCTGACCCCCTTGAACCCGCCAGGTGAAGAGGTGCTGGCCAGCGTGCGCGCCTTCGTCGATGGAGCCCGACGCACAGCAGGTCTGTGCACCGGCTCTTTCGTTCTGGCACAGGCTGGGGTTCTGGACGATCGAAGGGCGACCACCCACTGGTCCTATGCGAACAAGCTCCGTGAGCTGCATCCAAGAATCGAGGTCGAGGAAGACCGGATCTTCATCGTCGACGGTCCCGTCTGGACCTCGGCGGGCATGACGGCCGCGCTGGACATGGCGCTGGGCATGGTGGAAAAGGATCTGGGCACGGACATGGCCCGGTCGGTGGCGCACAAACTGGTCATGCATCAACGGCGCTCGGGTGGGCAGTCCCAGCATTCGGAACTGCTCACGCTTGCTCCAAAGTCGGACCGTATTCAGAGTGCGCTGGAGTATGCGCGTACGCACCTGAGCCGCCCGCTCAGCGTGGAGGAACTTGCCGATGTCGTGCACTTGAGTCCCAGACAATTCACCCGGGTATTTACCGCCGAGACGGGCCAGTCACCGGCCAAAGCCGTGGAAAGCCTGCGTCTGGAGGCCGCTCGCGTGATGATCGAGCAAAGTCGTCACAGCCTTGATCGCGTGGCGAAGGAAACGGGGTTTCGAGACCGTCGCCACATGCGCGAAGTATTCATGCGAGGGTTTGGCGTTCCGCCACAGGCGGTTCGACGAGATGCCAGGCGGATTGGCTAAGGCAATACGTCTGATCGGAGCGCTTGTCCCTATGCACCCCGATCAGCCAGCAGTCAAAGCCAGGACTTGATTTGCGCGCAGACGGCGTCGGTGGAAATGCCGTAGCGATCATGCAGTGTCGGCAGTGCGCCGGCGTCGAGGAACGCGTCGGGCAACGCGATCTGCCTGAACGTCGGCGTCACTCCGTTGCGCAGCAGTACCCCGGCAACCGCTTCACCCAGCCCGCCAATAATCGAGCTGTTTTCTGCGGTAACCACCAGCCGGCCAGACTTGCGGGCCTCGGCGAGAATGGTCTGTTCATCCAGCGGTTTGATCGTCGGCACATGCAGCACCGCGACATCGACGCCATCGGTCTGCAACGCCTTGGCGGCCTCCAATGCACGCATGGTCATCAAACCGGTCGAGATGATCAGGACATCGTTACCGGTGCGCAGGGTCTTGGCCTTGCCGATCTCGAATTGATACCCGTATTCATCCAGCACCAGCGGCACGTTGCCGCGCAGCAGGCGCATGTAGACCGGGCCCTGATGCGCGGCAATGGCAGGCACGGCCTGTTCGATTTCCAGCGCGTCACAAGGGTCGACGATCATCAGGTTGGGCATCGCCCGGAAGATCGCCAGGTCATCGGTGGCCTGGTGGCTGGGGCCGTAGCCGGTGGTGAGGCCGGGCAATCCGCAAACGATTTTGACGTTGAGGTTTTCCTCGGCAATCGCCATGCAGATGAAGTCGTAGGCGCGACGCGAGGCGAACACCGCATACGTGGTGGCGAACGGCACGAAGCCTTCGCGGGCCATGCCTGCGGCAGCGCTCATCAACAGTTGTTCGGCCATGCCCATCTGATAGAAACGATCCGGGTGGGCCTTGGCGAAAATGTGCAGGTCGGTGTACTTGGACAGGTCAGCGGAGAGGCCGACGATGTCCGGACGCTGATCCGCCAGTGCAGCCAATGCATGTCCGAAAGGTGCTGAGCGGGTGGCTTGGCCTTCAGAGGCAATCGAGGCAATCATCGCCGAGGTGGTCAGACGCTTCTTGATCGGTTCGCCAGTCGAGGTCGGTGTGTTGGCGGCGTTGCTCATTGGTTTTTTCCTTCTTCAAGCGTGGTCAGTGCCAGATCCCATTCGTGTTCATCCACGCGGATGAAATGGGTCTTTTCGCGGTTTTCGAGGAAGGGCACACCTTTGCCCATGGTGGTGTCGCAGATGATCACCCGTGGCTGAGTACCGGGGTGGTGGCGGGCGGCATCGAAGGCTTTGACCAGTGCGTCCAGGTCGTTGCCGTCGACGCGCTGGGTGTACCAGCCAAACGCTTGCCAGCGATCCACGATGGGTTCGAACGACAGGATCTCGCTGGAATGGCCGTCCGCTTGCTGATTGTTGACGTCGACGATGGCGATCAGGTTGTCGAGCTTCCAGTGCGAGGCCGACATCACGGCTTCCCAGGTCGAGCCTTCGTTCAGCTCGCCGTCCGACAGCAGGTTGTAGACGAACGATGTCGAGCCCTTGCGCTTCAGACCCAGGCAAGCCCCGACGGCGATACCCAGCCCCTGACCCAGCGAGCCACCGGTGATTTCCATGCCCGGCGTGTAGGCGGCCATGCCCGACATCGGCAATCGGCTGTCATCCGAGCCGTAGGTTTCAAGCTCATCGAGCGGAATGATCTCGGCTTCGATCAGCGCCGCGTACAGCGCAATCGCGTAGTGACCGATCGACAGATAGAACCGATCGCGCGGCTCCCACGCCGGGTCTTCGGGGCGATAGCTCAGCGCATGGAAGTAGGCGACCGCGAGCAGGTCCGCCGCACCGAGGGCCTGGCCGACGTAGCCCTGGCCTTGCACCTGCCCCATGCGCAAGGCATGGCGGCGAATGTTGTGGGCGCGCTCGGCCAGCGTCTGGGGTGTTGTGAATGAAAGGTTGGCAGTCATGGTGAATTCTCCTGTGAATCAACGATTGACCAAGGCAGCGGGAATGCGCAGGACCAGCGAGGCGCCGACCAGCAATACGCCAGTGATCAGATACATGCCGATAGCGCTGGAGCCAGTGAGTGTGGTTATCCAGCCAATCAGGTAGGGCGAGCAGAAGCCGGCAAGGTTGGCGAAGCTGTTGACGGCGGCGATGCCGGCCGCAGCGGAGACACCGCCGAGCAGCGTGGTCGGGAGCATCCAGAACAGCGAGGTCGCGGACAGGATGCCGGAAGCCGCCAGGCACAGACTGAGAATGGACAGCATCACGTTGCCTCCCATCAGCGCCGCGAGGGTCAGGCCGATGGCCCCGGCGATCATCGGGACGATGAGATGCCAGCGGCGTTCGCGATGTTTGTCGCCACTGCGTCCGACCAGCAACATGGCGGCGATGGCACAGAGGTAGGGCAGGCTGGTCAGCAAACCGATCTTCATCGGATCGGAGACCCCGGCATTACGCACAAGGGTCGGCAGCCAGAAGGTAATTGCGTACTGCCCCATCACCACACAGAAATAGATCCCCGCGAGCAGCCAGAGGCGACGATCACGAATGAATTCGCCCACGGACGCATGCGTCACTTTCTGCTGGTCATCCTCCGCCAGCTCACGAGCGATCAAGGCTTTTTCGTCGTCGTTGAGCCAACTGGCCTGATGCACGCCATCCTTGAGATAGCTGAGCACCAACAGTCCGACAACCACCGTAGGCACAGCCTCCAGCACAAACATCCATTGCCAGCCGGCCCAGCCGTGCATGCCGGCGAAGTGGTTCATGATCCACCCGGAGAGCGGACCGCCGACCATGCCCGACAACGGGATGGCGATGAACCACAACACCGTCATGCGCGCACGCCGGTAGGACGGAAACCAGTAGGTGAGGTACAACAGCAGACCCGGCGCCAGGCCGGCTTCGGCAATGCCCAGCAGAAAGCGCAGGGCGTAGAACTGCCAGGCGGTTTCGACGAAGGCGAAGAGGGCGGAGACAATGCCCCAGGTGATCATGATGCGCGCGATCCAGACCCGCGCGCCGACCTTGTGCAGGATGATGTTGCTGGGCACTTCGCAGAGAAAGTAGCCGATGAAGAACATGCCGGCGCCCAGCCCGTAGACTGTTTCGCTGAGCGCCAGATCGTTCATCATTTGCAGTTTGGCAAAGCCGACGTTGACGCGATCGAGGTAGGCGCACAGGTAGCACAGCATCAGGAACGGCATCAGGCGCCAGGCGGTTTTACGGTAGGCGTTGGAACGCACCGCCGAAACGGCTTCGAGCGACAGGGTAGTCATGGTCTGATCTCTTGTTTTTATTGACCGCCGGGCAAGTCTGCCCGGCCGTATCATCGATCCAGAACCGCACGGGCCGCGAGGCCCGCCACGTGTGTCAGTGAATCAGCATGCCGCCGTTCACATCCAGGGTGATGCCAGTCAGATAGGAGGACAGGTCGCTGGCCAGGAACAGCGCCGCATTGGCCACATCCTGCGCCTCGCCCAGACGCCCCAGCGGAATGCCGTCGATGATCGCGTGGCGGCGTTCGTCCTGCATCAGGCCGCCCGTAATGTCGGTGTGAATCAGGCCGGGGGCGATGGAGTTGACGCGCACGTTGTCCGGCCCCAGCTCACGCGCCATGGCCTTGGCCAGGCCCAGCACACCGGCCTTGGCGGCGCTGTAATGAGGCCCGCCAAAAATGCCGCCGCCGCGCTGCGCGGAAACCGAAGACATGCACACAATGCTGCCGCTGGCTTGCTGGCGCATCAGCGGAATCACCGCCTGGGACATCAGCAACGTACCGCGCAGGCTGACGTCCAGCACCTTGTCGTAATCACCGGGGCGGATATCGAGGGTCTTGAGGGGTTGGGTGATGCCGGCATTGTTGACCAGTATGTCGATACGGCCAAAGTGTTCGATGACGGTCGCGACAGCCTGCTGCACCTGAGACTCGTCGGCGACGTTGGCAGCCAGGCCGAGATGACCCTCGCCCAAAGAGGCAGCGGCATCGCGGGCAGCGGATGCGTCCAGATCCAGAATCACCACCCGGGCGCCATGTTGAGCGAAGGTCGTAGCTGTCGCGCGGCCGATACCACGTGCGGAGGCAGCACCTGTGATGATCGCGACTTTGCCTTGAAGAAGCATGGGAGAAACCTCTGATTGTTGTTATTGAGTGGGTCCGTGCAGAACCGATGACTCAGCTTGTCTCCCATAACGAGCCTGAGCAATAACGCAAACTTCACTGGATGCTGAAAAAAATTCAGCACTCGCCAACATGCGATTGCGGTGTTTGAATAGCCGAACGCCCGGCCTCAGCCACTTGCAGCGGAACAACCCTCATCATGAGTTCATCTGGCGAAACACCGCCAATCCTGCCACCCCTGAAAGCCATTCAGGCCTTTGAGCAAACTGCGCGCTTTGGCAACGTCGCGCGAGCGGCCGAAGTGCTGGACCTGACGCCCTCGGCAGTCAGTCACCAATTGGCCAAACTCGAGGCGATGATCGGGCGGCAGTTGTTCCTCAGAACGGCCAGAGGGGTGACGTTGACGCCGGTAGGCGAGCAATACCTCTCCGAGATTTCCGGCATCCTGCACAGCCTGGCGGTGGCAACAGAGCGCGCGACCAGTGATGTCAGCCTCGACTGCCTGCGACTACATTCGTCACCCAGCTTCGGCCTGCTGTGGCTGATGCCGCGCCTGGAACAGTTTCGCGAGAGCCATCCCGACATTCAGCTCAATCTCTCATGCTCCTATGAGTCGCTGCACTTCAGTCGGGACAAGATCGATGTGGACATCCGCCACGGCATGCCGAACTGGCCAAGTTTCGAAGTGCGTACGCTGCGCAACGAAAAAATCGCGGTCCTCGCATCGCCCAAGCTTCTGGAAAAACGCCCCATCCGCGCCGTCGCTGACTTGCTGGACTGCAACCTGATCCTGTCGGAGGCGACGCTGATCAAGTGGCCGCAACTGTTTGCTCAACACGGGCTGTCGCGCCCTGAAAGCCCGTATACCTTGAGCTTTGACCGCTCCTACATGACCCTCGAAGCCGCCAGCCACGGGCTTGGTTTTGCATTGGAAAGCACGCTGCTGGCGCAGGACTACCTGACGCGCGGCGAGTTGGTCGAAGTCATTCCCGGGCTGAGTGCCCCGATTACCGCGCACCACCTGGTTTTTCCGAGGGCGCATGCGGGGTTTCCCCGGGTGAGGCGTTTTCTGGAATGGATGCAGCGTGAGTTGGGGCATGACTTCAGTTACTGAAGCACATCCATATTGATCTTGCGCCAACACGCTTCCGAGAAACTGTAAACCGAGAACGCAATCAGCCCCAGGGCCATCACCATCAACACAAGCCATCCAGCGGGTAGATTCTGCAGCGCGTCCAGCGCTTCCTTCATGCCAGGCGGGTCCATGGCTTGATAAGCGGAACCGCTGACGGCCAGCAGCAAAGCAATTTCCATAAACACGATGCCGCGGGCGATCAGGCCGAATCGAGATACCGGACGGACATAGCGCATGACCTCTTCGTCGGCCTCGAAATACTTCTCGAACGAGGCCTGCCAGCCCTTGATGATGTGAGCAATGCCAACGCCCAGCGGTATGAGCGCAATCAGGTACAACAACAGATTCGAGTGTTCCCACGACAAAAGATGCGCCAGCCAGTCTTTGGTTTGCTCTGCGGAATGGCTCGAACGGCGGCTACCGCTCACAAGCAGTCCCAATGCAAAAAACGCCAGAGCACCGTTGACCAGACCTCCTGCAAACAGGCCTGCACGAATCACCAGACCTTTGAGCTGCGTGCCGTGATGATCGACATCGCGTATCGCTTGCAGGACACGCCAGGCTGCAAACGCAAGCAGACCCGCCACCACAAGGCCCACCAGAAAATAGCCGAACGGCTGGCTTAGCAACGCCTCCAGGCTCTTGTGACTGTCTTTGGGTTTTGTCGAATCATGGGCTGCCAATAACGCGAATATGCCGATAATCAAATAAAGCACTCCGCGAGCGGCGTATCCGCCCCGAGCGAGTATGACGAGACTGCGTTGAGCGGACATTGGATAGATTCCCGAGGACTGTTAAGAGAGCAGACCCTTGTTGTTGAAAGGGGTTCTGTTACGAATCGGAGTCCGGACATTTACCCGGAGTGCGATAGATGAAGGGGACGAGCTGACGTTGCGAGCCGGACGATCCTGACCCATCATTCAAATTCATATTGATGCCGTGATGAAAATGGACAAGCAACTGGCTGGTTACTCGATTGTATTGACCATCATCTGGGTTTCAGCGGTTATCGCGGTCATGTACTGGATGTCTAATTGAACGTATTGGGTGGCAATGTGGAAGGCGTGGTGCTGGGCGACAAGATTCAGCGAGAAGCGGATCGACTGCTGGCGCAGATTGTCCGGGCAGACTCGATGATCATTGCTGTCAAGGCAGGAGCGCGGGCGGATGGTTTCGTGCTGGGACTGGAAACCGGCGGGGCCTTGCGTGCCGGCGATGCCGAGAGGCTGTACATCATTTTCGAAGCCGCGCTGGTGGAGCGTTTGAAGTCATTGTCGCGAGGCTGATCAGATCGGCTGATCAGATCGGCTGATTGAATCGATATTCATGAACAGCCATCTACTTGAACTATAAGCTGACCACTCAATGTTCATTTGTACGGGGCGAGGGCATGGACTGGAGTGACATGCGGATCTTCCTGGCGATTGCCCGCAGCGGCTCGCTGGGCGGAGCCGCCAGGGAGTTGGGGGTCAGTCACCCGACGGTCGGGCGGCGCTTGCAGGTGCTTGAACAAACCAGTGGGCAAGCCTTTTTCCTGCGGACCGCTCAAGGGCTGGTGCTCACGGACAGTGGCGAGAGGATTCTCGGTCTGGCGCAGGACATGGAACACAGCGCGTTGGCCATCGAGCGGCGTCTGGCGGGGCATGGTGATCAGCCTGAAGGCCTGTTGCGGATATCCTCAGCCGACTGGTTCGCCTGTCATGTGTTGTCGCCGGTCCTCAGCGAACTGGTTCAGCGCTATCCGTTGATCGTGCCCGAAGTCATAGCCGGTCATCGGCTGTTCGACCTTGCCCGGCGGGATGCCGACATCGCCTTCCGGATCGTGCCTTTCACCGAACCTGACATCGTCCACCGCAAGCTGACGACCCTGCCATACGGGCTCTACGCCGCATTGCATGCCCCGGCGCCGCAGCCGGACGGCGAGGGGTTGGGCCTGATTCTGATGAACATCGCCCAGGCCCATTACCCGGACGTGCAATGGCTGCAGCAACGCTATCCGTTGGCCCGCACCGTGTTCACCAGCAGCAGCCGTACGGTTCAGGCACAGATGTGCGCAAAGGGGCTGGGCGTTGCCGTTTTGCCCCGCGTCCTCGGTGACTCCGTGTCGGGACTGCGACTGCTGGATGAGGACGAGCCACCGCCAGGGCGGGACATCTGGATGGGGTATCACCAGGACATGCGCCAGATGGACCGGCTACGCGCACTGGCTGACCTTGCCTCCAACATGATCGGTGCGGGGTAGCGCGCCTCAGGTCGGGCGAACAGCCGAGGCTTGCGCTACCGTCGCTGGCTCGCGCGCTAACGTCAGGCTTATCGCTGCCCCTACGGCCAGGCAAACGGCGATGCACAGAACAGCGATCGTGAACGCATGAGTGATGCTGACCGCCGTCGCCGGTTCACCCAGCAAGGTATAAAACACACCGCCAATCAGTGCGACGCTCAGCGATGTGCTGATCTGCAGCGTGGCGCTGGTAATGCCTGCAATCATCCCGGCATACGCTGGCGCTACCCGGCCCGTGACCATGCGCATCAACGTCGGCAGGCCGAGCCCCTGTCCCAGACCGATCAGGAACAGGATGACCGTCATGGAAGTGAAGGGCGGGGCGAGGGTAGTCGGTGTCACTGACACGAGCCAGCCCAGCCATAGTAATCCGACGACTTCCAGCCCCATGCCTACCGGGTTCACGTAACCCCCGAGGACGCGCCAGAGGAGCGGAACCGACAGGGGGCCGAGCAGAAATCCTGCACCAAACGGCAGAAAAATCAGGCCGGCGTGCAGTGCGCTCATATGCAATGCGCTTTGCATGTACATCGAAAACATCAGAAAAAACACACCGATTGAATAGAAGCAAAGCGCGACCAGAAGCGCTCGCCCCAGGCCCGGTGCATTCAGTGCGGCCGGGGCGAGGATGGGAGTTCCTCCGGCCCGGTGCAAGCGGCTCTCGTAGCGCCAGAACACTACCGCCAGCACAGGGCTGGCGGCCAGCGACAGCCATGCCCACCACGGCCATCCCGCCTCGCGGCCTTCAATCAACGGCACCACAAGGGTGGTCAGGGTCAGCATCGACAACGCGGTGCCCACCAGATCCAGCTTGCTCGCGTGCTGCGCACGGGTTTCTTTGAGCACACGGATGCCGAACGCAATCACCAGCAACGCGATCGGCAGGTTGACCAGGAAGATCGCGCGCCATCCCATGCCCAGCACATCAACTTCAATCAAAAAGCCGCCCAGTGCCTGACCGATCACAGACGCCAGTCCAAATACGGCCCCGTAAATGCTCAATGCCAATGGTCTTTCCGACACTGAGAAAATCGCCTGCACCGATGCAAGTGCCTGAGGGGCCATGACGGCGGCGGTCACACCCTGCAAGGCGCGTCCGAGGATGAGGATCCACGGCGAAACCGCCAGGCCGCACATCAGCGACGCGGCAGCGAAGCCCAGCAGGCCAAGGAAAAACATCCGCCCGCGGCCGTACAGATCGCCGAGTCGTCCGCCGGTAATCAGCGTCACGGCATAGAGCGTTGCATAGGAGGAAATCACCATTTGCTCGGCAGAGGAGCCTGTCCCCAGATCCTCCTGTATCGAGGGCAGGGCAACGTTGACGATAAAAAAATCCAGGGGCGGCAGAAACGCTCCGACGAGCAATATGGCAAACATCAACCAGCGCCGGGGTTCGGGCACTTCGATTTCGATTCGAGACATGACAGGCATCCTGTAGGGAACTCAGGTTTGACGACGACTGAAGGGCAAGGCTTCGCGCCTGCTTGGACCAGGTCGCCGGGTCCCAATTTAGGGAATCGCTCCTGCGTTTTCGCCTTACAAAACTGCACGGCCAACGTTCATTCCTGTCAGTGCCGCTCCGCTGCGATGGCGCTCACCATGGGCAGGTCGCTTCAGACATTCCCTTCATCAACGACCGAGGAGTCAGACATGTCAGGTAAATTCAGTGATCAGGTTGCCGTCGTGACCGGCGGTTCCACAGGGATCGGGTTTTCCATCGCGCAAGCCTTGATCGCCGAGGGCGCCAAACGCGTTTACATCACTGGACGGGCAGCGGACAGGCTGGAGGCGGCAGTTGCCAGACTCGGCGACAAAGCTGTCGCGGTGGTTTCCGATGTCTCGCTTCAGGCCGATCTCGACACGCTCAAAGCGACCATCCAAACGCGCGACGACCGGCTGGACGCGGTGTTCGCAAATGCCGGGATCTGTGAGAAAAATCCGCTCGGAGAGACCAGCGAGGCTGCTTACTACGCCATGTTCGACGTGAACGTCAAAGGCGTTTTCTTCAGCGTTCAAACGCTTCTTCCCTTGATGAATGACGCTTCGTCCATCGTTTTGACCGCCTCGATCTGTTCGAGCAACGGCATGGAAGGATTGAGTCTGTACAACGCGTCGAAGGCGGCGGTGCGATCGTTTGCACGCACGTGGGCCAATGAGCTCAAGGACCGCAAAATCCGCGCAAACGTGTTGAGCCCTGGCTTCACCCGCACACCGCTGATGGACAACGGGCTGAAAATGAGCGAGAGCGACATCGCCGCGCTGCGCCAGCACGTCGAGCAAATCACGCCATTGGGCTACATGGCGCAACCCGAAGAAATCGCCAGCGCGGCACTGTTTCTCGCCTCGGACGACGCCAGATACGTGAACGGCGTGGAGCTGATGGTCGATGGTGGTTTATCGCAAATCTGAAGCAGGGGATTGGTAAAGCTTCGGGCAGGCGTAAGGCGACTTGTTCCATCTGCATTGACCTCAAAGCGTGGTGGTCTGCCCGTTGCGATCCAGTTCATACACCTTGTTGCCCTGCAACTTCTCCTTCAGCCATCGCTCCGCCTTACCCAGCGGCCGCTGCCGCGCCCAGAGCAAATCCACACCAATCTGCCAGTCCGTATGCGGATACGCCGAGAGCTGCAGTTCCACCAGCTCACCCTTGGCCAGTTCACGCTGAATGAGTTGGCGGGGCAGGGTGGCCCAGCCGAGTCCGGCGCGGACCATCTCCAATAACGCCAGATAACTTTCCGCCTGCCACAGCTGGGTCGAACGCAGGTATTCGCTGCTCGGCAGTTTGCTCGCGTGGGCGCTGAAGGCCAGGCGGCGATGGACGTGCAGGTCCTCGAACGTAACGTTTTCGAGTTGCGCCAATGGGTGCTGGGGATGGCAGACGTGCAGCATGATCAGTTTGCCCAGTTGCTGAAACGCCAGCTCCTTGGGGTAGCCGGGCTGCGAGAACGCCACACCGAGTACCGCTTCGCCGCTGCTGACCAGTTCGCTGACGTCGCCATGGACCGGATGACGGATGATCAGGTCGACGAAGGGAAACGCTGCCTCGAAGGCTTTGAGCACCGACATGATCGGGCCGTACGGCGTTTCAATGGCCAGTGTCAGGCTGGGTTCTACGTTGTCCGAGAGGCAGTCGGCGTGGGCTTCGAAGGTCATGCAGCGTTCGAGCACGGCGTCGGCCTGCAACAGCAATTTGTGGCCGCTGGCGGTGAGGGCAGGGCTGCGGTTGCTGCGGTCGAACAGGTCGACGCCAAGATCGGTTTCCAGGTTGGCAATCGCTGCGCTGATGGTTGATTGGGTCTTGCCCAGTTTGCGCCCGGCGGCGGAAAACGATCCGCTTTTGACCACTTGGACGAACATCAGCAGTTGATCGAGTGAGAAGCGCAAGCGTAGAACTCCCGGTTCGAAAATGAAGGTTTGGAGCGGCTAACGGAAGCCAGATTCGTGCCATCGGAAAAAGCGATGGTTGCTAATTTGTTTCATCGCAATAAACGTTCAAATATGGCCGCGCTTCAAACGATCTCCGGGGCGGATGCACCTTTCAAACGCCTTGGGCATGCCCGCAATCTCAAGAGATGCCGCACCTTCAGGAGCGTGTGAAATGACCACACAACGCATTCATCCGGTGGACGAGGTTTTGCCACTGCGACAGTTGTTCACGTTTGGCCTGCAGCATGTTCTGGTGATGTACGCGGGAGCGGTGGCGGTACCGCTGATTCTTGGCAGTGCGATGGGGCTGACCTCGGCGCAGGTGGTGTTGCTGATCAACGCGAACCTGTTGACCTCTGGTGTGGCTACGCTGATTCAAACCCTCGGTTTCTGGAAGTTCGGCGCCCGCCTGCCGCTGATTCAGGGCTGCTCGTTCATTGCCCTGGCGCCGATGATCATGATTGGCAAGGAGTTCGGCCTCAGTCAGATTTTCGGTGCGGTGATCGCGGCGGGATTTATCACCGTTGCGCTGGCACCGGTGTTCAGCCGCTTGCTGCGGTTTTTTCCGCCGGTGGTGATTGGCAGCCTGATCACCATTATCGGCATCTCGCTGATGCCGGCGGCGGCGATCTGGCTGGGCGGTGGCAATCCCGATGCGGCAGATTTTGGCAATCCCGCCAACCTGTTGCTCGGTTTGGCCACGGTCAGCGTGACGCTGGTGATCTACGCCAAATTCAAGGGCTTCATCGGCAACCTCAGCGTGCTGATTGGCCTCTTTGTCGGCAGCCTGATCGCAGCGGCTTGCGGCATGACTCACTTCAATCGGGTCAGCGAAGCGGCATGGTTTGAGCTGAGTGCGCCGATGGCTTTCGGCGCGCCGGAGTTCGCGCCGGTGCCGATTCTGATCATGACCCTGGCGATGCTGGTCATCATGGCCGAGACCACCGGCAACTGTCTGGCGATCGGCAAATTGACCGGCAAACCGACCACGCAACAGACCCTCGGCAATGCATTTCGCGCCGATGGCTTGTCGACCATGCTCGGCGGCTTGTTCAACAGCTTTCCTTACAACGCCTTCACCCAGAACACCGGTTTGATTGCGCTTTCCAACGTTAAAAGCCGCTTCGTCGTGGCCGCTGCCGGGGCAATCATGGTGCTGATGGGCCTGTTCCCGAAACTCGGCGCATTGATCGCCGCGGTGCCGACGCCGGTGCTCGGTGGCTGCGCGATTGTGATGTTCGGCATGACCACGGTGGCGGGGATTCAGGAACTGTCACGGGTGCAATTCGAGGGCACGCGCAACGGCATTATCGTCGCCGTGTCAGTGAGTGTCGGGGTGCTGCCGATGTCCTTTCCGGCGCTGTTCGAACACGTCGGCCCTACCCTGAAACTGGTGCTCGACAGCGGGATTTTCCTCGGAGCGATCACCGCCATCGTCCTCAACGTTCTGCTCAACGATGAAAAAAAATCGACCGAAACCATCGGCGCTACATCGGTTGAACTGGCCGACTGAATGTTGTTTTCCACTGCCCTGGAGTTACCCATGAATCAATTGACTGAACTCATCCCGGCTGGCATCAGCGCGCTTGATCTGAAATTACTGCGCCAGACCATTGCCTTGTCCGAGGCATCGAAACAACGCGGTCGCCATCCGTTCGCGGCATTGGTGGCCGACCGCAACGGCAAGGTGATTGTCGAAGCGGGGAACAACTCGATGCCCCCGGAAGGTGATCCAACGCAGCATGCCGAGTTGGTGGCAGCGGCGGCAGCGGCAAAACTGCTGTCGCCGCAGGAGTTGGAACTGTGCACGCTGTACACCAGCGCCGAGCCTTGCTGCATGTGCGCCGGCGCGGTGTATTGGACGGGGATCGGACGTGTGGTCTATGCCTTGTCGGAGCATGCCTTGCTGGGACTGACGGGGGGCCATCCGGAGAATCCGACGTTCTCGCTGCCGTGCCGCGAAGTGTTCGCCAAGGGGCAACGCAGGGTCAGCGTGTTGGGGCCGATGCTGGAGGGGGAGGCGGCTGAACCGCACAGGGGGTTTTGGTCGTAACAGGTTTTGAAACGAAGCTCGAGTGATGTGAGGCCGCGCACTCGCATGCGACGTCTGCAATAATGACGCCCCACTGAGGCGCGAAGGCATCGAGTGCTCGTCTCGGCATCCGGAATCAGGCTTTGGAGGACTTTATGCGTGACATTATTGATGGCTTTCTGCGGTTTCAGCGCGAGGTGTATCCACAACGCGTAGAGCTTTTCAGGCAGCTCGCGACCGAGCAAAACCCAAAGGCGTTGTTTGTCACGTGCTCGGATAGTCGTGTAGTGCCTGAACTGCTCACACAGCGGGAGCCGGGTGAGCTGTTCGTGATCCGCAACGCCGGCAACATTGTGCCATCGTATGGCCCTGAACCCGGTGGTGTTTCGGCCACCGTCGAATATGCGGTTGCAGTGCTTGGCGTACGGGACATCGTGATCTGCGGCCACTCGGATTGCGGAGCGATGGGCGCGATTTCACGCTGCACGTGTCTGGATCATCTTCCGGCCGTTGCCAACTGGCTTCGCCACTCGGACGCCGCGAAAGCGATCAACGCGGCGCATGAGTTCGATACGCCACGCGACAAGCTCGATGGCCTCGTTCGTGAAAACGTGATCGCCCAACTGGCGAACCTGCGGACTCATCCATCGGTGGCGCTTGCACTTGAGCAAGGACGCTTGAATTTGCATGGCTGGGTCTATGACATCGAAGCGGGTTGCATCGATGCGCTGGATGGAGCCACTCGACGCTTCGTTCCACTGTCCGATTCACCGACCACCGTTGCCGTCGCTGCGCGCAATGGTGGTCAGATATAACGGCGACAGACAGGTCGGGACGGGGAAAATTTCGTCCCGGCCGATCAGTCCCTGGCCCGAATCAAAGACCCACCGATGACTCATAAACAGATCCATTGCGCAGAAGAAACAGCTGCCGCAGGCAATAACGAAGGGAATGACAACCCGATCGCCCGGCTGCACGGCGGTCACCGCTGAACCTGCCTCCTCGACGATCCCCATGAACTCATGACCGAAAATATCGCCATGCTCGACGGTTGGAATCTTTCCTCGATAAAGGTGAAGGTCAGATCCGCAAATCGCGGTTGCCGTCACTCGAAGAATGATGTCATCGCTGTCCTGGATGACTGGATCCGGAACGTTGTCGACTTTGACGCTGTGCGCGCCGTGATACGTAAGTGCTCTCATGGCGTCCTACCTGTGACTTTCACTGGATGTAAGTGGGAGAGGGCACACGGAGAGCGTAAGTTCATAATGAAAGGCGGGGGAAGTGACTGGCGGTGGTGGGCGCTTGCATCCTCACAATGAAGAACGCCATATAACTCTGTCTTGCGTCTCCGTCGTGATCCGCAATTAATCGAAACTTCGCTGTCCGCCGGGCGGTCCAGACCTTTACATCTCCCGAGCGTGCTGTGGATGTCGGTGCACCGGGATGTCATACGCAATGAAAAGATGAGGTCGGACATGACGGTGACAGTGGGTGATTTTCTGGTCGAACGCCTGAGCCAATGGGGTGTGACGCGAATTTTTGGTTATCCCGGCGACGGTATCAACGGCGTCTTCGGTGCGTTGAGCCGGGCGGGCGGCAAGATCGAATTCGTCCAGTCGCGTCACGAGGAAATGGCGGCGTTCATGGCGTCCGCCCATGCCAAATTCACTGGTGAACTGGGTGTGTGCATCGCGACATCCGGCCCCGGCGCCTCGCACCTGATCACCGGACTGTACGACGCTCGGCTGGACCACATGCCGGTGCTGGCGATTGTCGGACAGCAGGCGTTAGCTTCCGAAGTACCGGTCGTCATTGAATTCAAGACCGACCCGAATGTGCCGCCGTTGCCGCCGCATATCAAGCTGGAACAGGCAAAGAAATTCGCCAGCACGTTGCTCAAGGGTGATCCGGACGAAGCGGGCGTCATCGTGCAAACGGCTAAACAGGTATTGGGGACGGTATTGCCCGGGAAGCGCAAGTAGTGACGGTAAGACCCGCGAAGAGTTTCGTGACGATGGCTTGGTTTTCAATCTGCATATCACCAGGACGCCGGGGAGCCAGGGCGTTCTGGCGGCAAAGGTGAACCGAGGAAGTTCCGATCAGAAACACTATTTAACATAATATACATTACACGTAACAAAGTATTACGGAGCCAGCCCGGTTGCGCACGCCATTTCGATCTCCAGCATCGCTTTCAAACGACCTGATCTTTGTTGGCTGTAGATCCCTCTATTTAAAATGTGCCGCTCTCAATCCTCGGCACGCGTCAGCTTTTCAATCAGCGCTCGATGCTGCGGATACCGCGCTGTGAGTTTCTGCCAGTTCCCCATTTCCATATCCGCGAAATCGAATCCTGGTGAAACCGCTTCGCTGATCAAACCAAATCCGTTCTCGCCATTCAGCAGTCTGGAGGCTTTCCAGATTCCGCCCGGTACGTGCAATTGCAAATGTTGTCCGGCTAGAACATCGCTGCCCATCACCAACGTCTGCAGTGAACCGTCTTCAAGGATCAAGCTGTACTCAATGGCATCGCCCAGATGGAAATAATGCAGGATGTCCGAATGGTTGAAATGAAACTGGCCGACCGGTGAATCTTCGGTCAGCAGGTAGTAAATCGACGTCATCAGAAAGCGTGAGCCGCTCGTGGTTTCAAGCATGTCCCGGTGATCAGCCTGGTATGTCCTGCGGAAATAGCCGCCCTCAACATGAGGTTCAAGGTCCAGTGATGCAATCAGGTTCGACGCACTGATCTGACTCGGATTCATGGCCTGCTCCATTGATTTTCAATACATTCTGTAATAACTCGACTAAACGGTCATTTAGTCGAGTTAGTTTCTATTAAAGCTGAGGCATGCTTCCTCTCTGCCTAAAACATAACTATCCGTGTACATCATTAATGCTTAACTTTCCCGTTGCGCATGAGCTTTCAATGATCGCTTACGCTCCTCAGTCCGGATTAGAACTGCGTTTTCAGGCATAACTTTCACGGCATTAAGTAACTCGACCGTGGGGCGAGTACACATGAAGATCAAGCTTCCATTCGCGGCTGCTCACGCCCGCTTTCCGGGAAGATTAGCGCGGGGGCTCGGGATTCCCAGTCTGCCCCTAACATATAGAGCGGCCCTCCTGCATTTTATACATCCGCGTTTCTATTTCGTGTGAATTTTTTTACCGTGCACGAGAACGTCGCGGTATCACTGGCAGTCAGTGTGATATTTTTTAATAAGTATGTTTTAACTGGCTCTCCTGTTATCAGCACGTCCTTTTTCATACTTATCTATGCCTCCCAAGCAAACGGATTAAAAAGGTAGCCCCTGCCCCAGATCGTCTTGATGAGCTCTGGATTTCGAGGGTTGTCATTGAGCTTTCCGCGCAATTTACTGATGTGAACATCGACGCTGCGGTTGATCCCGTCGAAAGGAATACCGCGGATACGGTTGAGGATTTCGTCGCGAGAAAAAAGTGTGCCCGCCGCACTGGCCAGCAAGGACAGTAGTTCGAACTCCATTGTTGTCAGATCGATTCTCTGATCGGCCAGGCTCACTACCCGGCCACTGCGATCGATCGACAGCTGACCGAATTCGAGGATGTCGAGCGCTGTCGGTTGCTTCGTGGGGATATGGCGTCGCAGTAAAGCGCGCAACCGAGCCAGGAATACCGATGGTTTGACAGGTTTGACTACATAGTCGTCGGCACCGGATTCCAGGCCGAGAACCTGATCCCTGTCATCTCCCTTGGCAGTCAAGATGATGATGGGGATATCGAAACCATCACGAATCCGACGGCACAGGTGCAGTCCGTTCTGATCTGGCAGCAGGAGCTCAAGTACGACGATATGTGGCTTGAGTTCAGCGATGGCCGCCAATGCCTGGTCACCCCGGCGAACCACTTGCACCGCAAAACCATGCCGGGCCAGGAATTTAGTGATGAGTTTCGCCAGCCTCTGATCGTCCTCAACTAGCAGTGTTTTAACGAGACCTGGGTTTTCCATAAAAGCTCAGCATTAGGACCTTGATTAAGTGTGTGCAGCCTCAGACCCACGGTGCGGTTGAGCGACCGATCATCAGCGAGTGATCACCGGGGCCCCGCCGCAGAGCATCTGCTTAGGCCTCCATTGATGATAACATTATTAAGATAACGACTGTTGTGTTTAATCTTATCGCCTGCTAGCATCGAAATCGCCAAGTGGCATTTTCGAGGAGAAAGCTCTCATGCAACTCTCTGTGCGAAAGGCGTTCCTGGAAGACGGGGCCGTCCTGATCAAAGGTTTTCTGAGCAAAAATCAATTGGCCGAGTGCCGTGCAGCCTACGACTGGGCTGTTGAGAATCATGGCCCTCATGCGACTCGAATGTTCGACGGAACGGAGCAACAGTCGCACGTCGACAACGCCAATCCCGTTGCAAAGGCCCGTCTCGAAGAACTGGTGGCTTCCCTCCCCTTTGGCGAGCTATTTGCCGAGCTCTGGGGTTCGGAGAATGTGTGGTACTTCGCCGAAGAAGTGTTTCTCAAAGCAGGTGGACGCGGTTCTCGCACGCTTTGGCATCAGGACACGTCCTATCTGCCTTGGGCCGGAAACCATTGGGCGAATGCCTGGATCAGCTTTGAATCAGTGCCGAAGAAAAACGCTTTGGAAGTCGTGCGAGGTTCGCACAAAGGACTACGCTACGACGGCACCACGTTTCGCGATCCGAATGATCCGACTCAACCGCTGCATGGCGGCGATGCATTGCCACGCCTGCCGGACATCGAGGCTTTGCGGCAAAACGATCCTGAGGCATTCGAGATCATTTCGTGGGCCACCGAGCCTGGCGATATCCTCCTGCTGCATCCGGGTTCGCTGCATGGCGGCGCTCCGGTGGATGAAGCCTTCCCGGACCGTCACACCTTCGTTTTCCGTTTCTTTGGCGACGACGCCACCTTCCATCCCTTGCCAGAACACAGCGCCGGCGGTTATCCGCAGCAAGGCGTGCTGTTCACTGAAGAGCTGTCGACGCTGAAAGCGGGAGACGCCTTCCGCCACCCAACGTTCCGCCAATTAATATAAGAGGAGCACCGCCATGAGCACTCAAGACCTGCAGCGTCAGTCCTTCAACCCTGGTCACACCCAGGCGATCTACGACAACTTCCACTTTTCCCAGGCTACACGCGTCGGCAACATGATCTGGGTGTCCGGTCAGGTCGGTATCGACGAGGCCATGGTTCCGGCCGACGGCATCCAGGCGCAATCCCATCTGGCATTTCAATCCTTGCGGACCATCCTCGAAGCTGCGGGCGCAAGCCTGGCCGACGTGGTCGAGCTGATGACGTTTCATACCGACCTGCAGGCCGAAGTGCACGCCTTTGGACAGGTAAAGGACGAATATTTCCCTGAACGTTATCCAGCCTGGACCGCTGTCGGCATTTCCCAACTGGCAATGCCGGGCTTGCGCGTGGAAGTCCGGGCCGTCGCGGTGATTGGCAGCGGTCGAATCTGAACGATTGCATGATCGCGACGTGCCAAGCCAAAATGGCGTTCGCAGCCACTGTCGACTCAACGCCTTCAACCAACGGAATCACTTTCTCTCATGCATGATGCTCAAGCGCCTTCCACGGATAGTCAGCACTCCATTGACAGTGATTCCGCGCCCGCTCCACGTCGCGGTCGTCCGGTAGGTAATCGTCTGGAAAAACGCGGTGAACTGTTGACCGCAGCCATCGAAGTCATTGCCCAGGAAGGTTATGCCGGGACGTCTCTGCGCAAGGTCGCCAGTCATGCCGGGTGCACCACTGGGGCCGTGACCTATTACTTTGCCAACAAAGAAGAAATGATCACGGCGGCGGCGCAGAGTCTGTTCGACGAGTTCGACCATTTGCTGGATGCCGGTCAGGAAAAAGTCGATGTCAGGGCAATGATCGAGCAGTGGTTGAACCTGACTCAAGCCAACGACTCGGCGCGCTGGCTGGCCTTGTTTCAGATGCTTGCCCACGCTCGGCACGAACCGGTATTTGCCGACGTGATCCAGAAACGTTATTCGCGCTTCCGCGAGGATCTCGCCAGCATTCTGCGCAAGGGACAAAGCCAAGGCATCATCCGCAAGGACATTGCTGCCGATCTGCTTGCCGATCAGCTCAGCGCGCTGAGTGACGGCTGGATGATGATGCTGCCAATCGAGCCAGAGCGATTTGAAGCCAAGCGCAGCAAGGCCTTGATGGATGCGGTCATCACGCTGATCAGCCCCGCTCGCTAAACCCTGCCCTCCAGCATCAACAAGGTTCGCTTCATTTACGCAGCGAACCCTGCTTGGTCACGCCCGCGTTACGCTCATACCCACGGTTAACCGACATCGCGCCGATTTCACTTTGCTGAATTCCTGATCCGTCATATATTCACATAACATCTGTGATTATAAATAGAAAACGGAGGTGAAGATGAGTGCGGATCTCGATCAACTGTCGACGCAATCACGACAGCGACGGTTGTTATTGCAAGCGATCGGAGGCGCAGCCCTCGCCGGAGGGCTGGGTGTCACCGGGCGTGCGATGGCGCAAATCGAACCTGTAGATACCTCGATACTGGATGTGGTGATCATTGGCGCAGGGCTTTCCGGGCTAACCTCCGCCAGAGACCTCCAGGCCGCTGGCTGCGAGTCGTTTGCCGTGCTTGAAGCCCGCGACCGCGTCGGTGGTCGCACGCTTAACCATGATCTGGGCAATGGCGTGATCTCCGAAGCCGGTGGCCAATGGATCGGCCCGGGGCAAACGTCGATCGCCGACCTGGCCAGACAGCTCGATGTCGCCACCTTCCCCACCTACTACAAGGGCAAGGCGGTGTATCTGATGGACGAGGTCAACATCCAGGAAGATCTCAGCGACGGGCCGAATTCCAATACAGAAGTCGTCGCAAAACTGAACAAGCTCGCCGAAGGCGTCCCCAGCAAAGCGCCGTGGAAAGCCAAGGACGCGGCTGAGCTGGACAAACTGTCGATCGGCCAGTGGCTGGCCGGTCAAGGCATCAGCAACGTCGACAAGATCGGCTTCAACATGTCCGTGAGCCTCACCTTCGGTACCACGCCGGCCGGCATGGGACTCCTGCATTACCTGGCGATGATCAACTCGTCGGACTGCCGCCTCGAAAAGCTCGAAGGGGTCCAGGGCGGTGCGCAGGAATCTCGCCTGGCTGGCGGCTCGCAAATTCTCAGTTTGAAGATGGCTCAGGCGCTGGGAGATAAAATCCGGTTGGCGTGCCCGGTGCGCAAGATTGTCGGTTGGGATCGTGATGTCGTCGAGTTGCACACCGATCAGGGCATCATCCGCACGCGGCAGGTAATTGCTGCGCTGAGCCCGGCGTTGTGCAATCAGATCCTCTTCGATCCGCCCCTGCCGTCCGGGCGTGCCGAGCTGCAGCGGCATTGGCCGGCCCATGCACCGATGCGCAAGACCGTGCACGTCTATGAGCGCCCGTTCTGGCGCGACCAAGGCCTCAACGGGCAGATTGTGCCAGTGGAAGGTCCGCTGATCTGGGCCTTTGACAACTCCCCGGCGGACGGCAGCCTGGGTGTGCTCAGCGGCTTCGTCAGGACCGGCCAATTACCCCATGACCCGAAAACGGCGCAGGACATCCTGTCGGCGATTTACGCCAGCGCCATGGGCGAACAAGCCCTGCACCCGATTCAGTTTCATGATCTGGACTGGGGCAAGATCGACCCGTGGAGTTTGAGTTGTATTTCCCCTATGCCCCCCGGTTTCTGGACGCAATGGGGCGAGTACCTGACGCCGGCGGTCGGTCGCCTGATCTGGTCGGGTACCGAGACTGCGGAAATCTGGGCCGGGGCAATGGACGGTGCGGTCCGCGCCGGACATCGCGCGGCAATGGAAGCGCTGCAGGCGTTGCTTCAACCACGGAGGAGCGCCTGATGAAGCGGACTATGGTGTTTGGAGTCATCACCGTGAGCGCGGCGTTGGCTGGATCAATAGCGATTTACGGGCCGGAACTGTGGGCGGGCTATCGTTTCATGCAGGCCGTGGATCAGCACGACGCTGCATATCAGGCCAACGGCGGTGCGTGGCCACAGCTGCAGGACACCTGCGCACTTTGCCATGGCGCCAACGGTCAACCCCGCGATGCTCAATACGCAGCGCTTGCAGGGCAGCCTGCGGCATACATCGAAAACCAGTTGCGCGCGTTTGCCGAAGGGCGTCGCCACAGTGCCCAGATGCAGCCGCTGGCGGCCAATCTGACCGACGAGCAGATCAAGCGCCTGGCCAGTTATTTTGCCGAACAGCGACCAGGCGTGACTGAAGTCCCGGCCAACGATGATGCGCTGGACCAGCGCGGTCAGCGTGTGGTCGCCGCCAATGGGTGTGCAGCCTGCCACGGTGAAAAACTCTCTGGCGGCCCCCAGGCTCCGCGTATCGCCGGACAAGGGCAGCTTTATCTGATCGATCAACTGAGCGCTTTCAAACGTGGCCAACGCATCGATCCGACGCAGGCCATGAATGCCATGGCGGGCACCCTGTCAGATGAGGACATCAAGGCCGTGGCGCAGTATCTGGCCAAGCTGAACCCTTGATCCTGCCCGGGCAAGGATGCCCACCGCCCTACCCTGCATTACGCAAAAAAGCCGCCAAAACGGCGGCTTCGAGCACTTCAACTATCCTCCTCAGCGCGTTTGCAGAACTGCCATTGCGCCCTTCGCGCGCTCCAGCGCGCAATACGCGTAATACAGGTGCACCAGCAGATAAGCCCAGGTCGTCAGTGCTAGCACGTAGAAGTTGAGCAGCACATTGCTGTCGTCGCCGGGGATCTTGTAGAAATCGTAGATGCACGCAATGGTCAGTGAGGCGAGCATGCCAATCATCACACCGATCGCGTGTAGCGACTCTCCGACATTTGCAAGGCGTACTGCGAAATACACCAGGTAGACCGAAAACATCACCCACATCAGCACGTAGAAATACGGCAGGAGCGTGACCAGAACCTTGGTCGAGATCAACGCGAGTGTGCCCAGCAGAGCGCCGGCAAACATCATGAGCTCCTTGCCCATCGAGGGCTTGTAGGCATGCGTTACCGCCATCAGCCCGAGCACCGTAATAATCGGAATCCCGAAGGCTCTGGAGAACGCGTCGCAGAAGTATGAAATCAGGTACGCATGCT
Organism: Pseudomonas sp. FG35; assembly: GCF_057809295.1. Classification (NCBI taxonomy): domain Bacteria; kingdom Pseudomonadati; phylum Pseudomonadota; class Gammaproteobacteria; order Pseudomonadales; family Pseudomonadaceae; genus Pseudomonas; species Pseudomonas sp. FG35. Next base: position 621,797 of record NZ_JBMDJR010000001.1, read on the forward strand.
CCGATCCTGTCAGGAAAAAGATCAGGAAGTTTGTCGCGGAAAAGGCAACCACAAACCACTCCAGAGCCAGTAGCAGGTTTCTCTTCTTCAGAAACCTGATGCCAAAGGTCAGACCATTGGCAAGCAGCAAGAAACAGGCAAGGCACAGCACAATATTTCTCGGTTCCATAACGATAGCCTCGGTACAGCTGACAGAAAATTTGATGGGTTAACGGGATTGAGGAACCAGTGCAGCCAGGTAAGCAGCAATCGCCTGGCGCTCCTGCGCAGACAGCGCCGCTGCCATGGCTTGCATCGCGCCACTTGGCTCAATGCGCTCGCTGCTGGCAAAAGCGTTGAGCTGGGCCAAAAGGTAGTCCTGACCTTGTGCAGCCAGGCGCGGGAAGGTGTCGTGGCCCATCAGTTGGGCACCATGACAGGCGGTGCAACCTCGGGTTTGCACCAGTTGTTTGCCCTGGTCCTTCAGCCCCTCGTCAGGGCTGACAGCCGCATGAGCAACGACCGATTGCCGGGCGTAGAACTTCGCCAGCAGATCAACTTCATCCGGGCTCAGGGTCATCGCCAGCGGCCCCATGTTGGGAGCGAGCCGTTGCCCACTTGCAAAGTTGCGCAACTGGGCAGACAGGTACGCGGCGGGTTGCCCGGCCAAGCTCGGATACGTCGGGTTCAGCGAGTTACCGTGGCTGCCATGGCAACCGGTGCAGGCATCGGTCAGGTGTGGCCAGTTTCCGCGTTCGGCCTGATAGGCCTCCGTGGAGGTCGTGATGTAAGTCTGCAGCCGATATAAGTCGAGCAGATCACGGCCGAAAACCACCACCAGCACCGCAATGAGCGCGATGACGCCAAGCGCTATGTTTTTTTTCATTGCCGCCTCCTATGCCCGACGTAACGCGTTGAGCACCTGCAAGGCGCTATGGCGTCCGGCGCGCACGGCGCCGTCCATGTAACCTGCCCAGATGTCAGCGGTTTCGGTGCCCGACCAGAACAGATTGCCGCACGGCGGACGCAGTGCCTCGCCATGTGTCGACCAGAAACCGGGAGGAATCGGCGACACGCACGTGATGGTCCACGGGTCGAAATGCGCCCAGTCGTGATCGTGGTAGGAAACCGGCTCAAGCGCTGCGTCCCCCAGGGCGCGTGCATAGATTTCGGTCTGCACACGCTTCGCGGCTTCGGGGTCGGTGGGGGCTGCGGCATTCAAAATGAATGCATTGATCACGCCGATTTCGCCGTTTGGCGGCGAGTTGTCGTAAGCCCAGATGACTGGCCCACCGACCTGAATGATGTGGCCGTTCAAGCCCTTGTCACGCCAGAAAGGCCGCGGGTAAACCATTGCGGTCTTGCGTGCCGGCGAGTGCGCTGGCCAGGCCCGCTGCAGGGCGGCGCGAGCTTCGGGCAGCGGTGGATCGAATTGCAGGCGTTGGCACAGCGCGGGATGAATCGCCATGATCACCCGGCGGGCGCGGATCTCGCCCTGATCCGTTTGCAGTCTGACGATGTCGCGGTTCCAGTCAGCAATTTTGCGCACTGGGCACGACAAGCGAACCTTGTCGCCCAACAATTGCGCCATTTTGCTGCTGAGAACCTGTGAACCGCCGACGATCCGCGTGCCTTGCGCGCTATCCTTGATCGAATCGAGCCGCATGTATTCGCTGCCGGCCGAATTGATCATCGACAGAAAATGCAAGAAGCCCATCTTCGCCGGCGTGACACCGCAGGTCAGGAGGAAGCTGGCATTCCACCCTGCGCGATCTTCCGGCTTGATGTTTTGCTGAGCGAGCCAGTCGCCCGCCGAGAGCTTGTCCAGTTCGGCCACCTTGGGGGATTTCCATGGCGCACCGCACGGCACATCACGCGACAGCTCGCTGAGTTTTGCCGAGACGCTTTCGTCGGTACCGAAGGTGCCTTTCAAATCGACAGCGACACGTCCATCGCCCCCGAGGATCACGGTTTCCCCGTCATAGAAACTGGGAAAGGTGCCGACCTCAAGCTCACGGGCCAGATCCGCTACGGCGGTTTGTCCTGGACCGATCCACTGACCTCCGGCTTCGGAGATGTAGCCGGAGCCCAAGTCATGATTGAGGGTGCGGCCGCCGACACGATCACGCGCTTCAAGCACCAGCAGCGACTCACAGCCTGCCAGATGCAGATCACGGGCGGCGGTCAAACCAGCCAGGCCGGCACCAATGATCACCACATCAAATACATCGTCCGAGCTGTCCTTTTGCAGCGCATCGGCGGCATTGGCCAGGCCAAGGTTCAAACCGATCGATCCTACGGCGGCGGTTGCACCGGCCAGTTTGAGTAATTGTCTTCGCTTCAGATCGGGAGGGGCGTCAGTACTCATGTTCGATGCCTCACATCACGTTATTGTTGGATTGAACGCCCGTGGCCGAGCGTGGGTGCGGCAGTAAAAAAGTGGTGACGAGAACGCAAACATTCGTTTGTCTTTCTGCAGGCGAACGCCTGCCGGCCCCAGGACTCCAAGGTCAGCTTCACCACGGAAAATCAGCGTGTTGGTTCTATAACCTCAACCGTCAGACATGAGGGTGCACAACTTTGCGGTTGGTGTATTCGTCCAGCAGATGTGCTCCCTCCAGCGCCACATTCACGGCGCACCACTGCAGCGGTTCGGGCAGGGTTTTCGGAGTTTTATGCCGCAGCGCGGCGAGCAGCGGATGCTCGATACCGCCGATTCTTTCTGCCAGCAAATGGCCGATCAGCGACTGCGAGGCGACACCGTGTCCGGAGCAACCCGCGGTGTAGAGAATGTTGTGGTGGGACCCGGTTTCGCCCACCACCGGCAACGCGTCGTAGGCCATGCTGACGTAACCACTCCAGCACGCTTGAATGCCGACACCGCGTAACGTCGGGAAACGCACGCCAAGGTTGTCTTGCAACGCGCGGTAGGTCACCTCATCGGGAATGTTCGGGGTTTTCGAGCCGTAGGCATAACCCAGCCGTTTGGTGGTCATCAGCAGTGTATTGCGTGCGGTCAGGCGATGGCTTTCCATCACCAGGTGCGGCGTGGTCAACCCTTCCCGCCCTGCCCAGCCCAGCGATGCCAACTGCTGTGGTGTCAATGGCTCGGTTTCGACCGCCGAAACCCGAAACGGTACGACTTTGTCGCGCAAAAGACCGAGCTGCGGCGTATAGGCATTGGTGGCCAGCACCACTATTGGCGCGCTCGCCCGCCCGCGTGGCGTCCGGCAGGTGATCGTCGGCCCGTCGGAGTACGACTCAAGCGTGGTGTTTTCATACAGCCTCACACCCGCCTGGAGTGCAGCGCGGCGCAGGCCCATTACGTATTTGCCAGGGTCAAGGGTACCGCCGTGGCGTTGCAGACAGCCAAACAGAAAGGCCGGTGGAATCCCCCGCGCGCGCATTTGTGCCTGATCCAGAAACTCGGTTTGCGAACCCAATTCGTGGCCCACGGCCATGCTTTTGCGCAGCCTCTTTTCTTGCGACGGATGGATCCCCGCCCTGATGATGCCCGAGGCGTTGTAGTCGCAGTCGATCCCCAGTTCGCGCAGTCGACCTTCGACGTAGGCGACCGCTTCGTCATAGAACCTGACGATATTTTGCGCTTTTTCCTTGCCGACACGTTTCAAGAACAACTCGAACTCAATGCCGATGCTCCCGCCCAGATAACCGGCATTCCGACCGCTGGCACCGAAACCGGCAAACTCCTGCTCGAGAATAATTACCTTCGCTCCCAGCGCCGTAAGCTCCAGGGCGGTGGACAGCCCGGCGAAACCGGCACCGATCACGATGACGTCCGCGCTTACATCGCCTTCGAGCTCTGGCTGCAGATCAACCGGACTTTCGACCCAGCCACCCAACCGACGGAAATGTCCGCCTGCAAAATGGCGTTCCAACTCTTGTGCTTGATAGGCCATGGACATGTGATGCGCTCCTATCGACTCAGGATGTGAATAGCGACTGCTGCTTCCTCGACACCTTGAAGACCGCCACCGTTTTCCTGGATGGCATGCCGCGCGCCGTGGACTTGACGCGGCCCGGCCTCCCCGCGCAATTGGGTGACCAACTCGTACAACTGCCCGATCCCCGTCGCGCCAAGTGGATGACCTTTGGATTCCAGGCCGCCGGAGGTATTGATCGGAAGACGGCCACCGAGAGTGAAATCGCCCCGTTCTGCACAAACCCCACCCTCTCCCAGCGGTGCAAGTCCGAGATTTTCCGACTGGATGATTTCCCCCATTGCCGAGGCGTCGTGTACCTCGGCCACGTGCATGTCCTGCGGGCCGAGGCCGGCGATTTCGTAGGCTTCACGCGCCGCCAGCAGGCTGACGTGCTTGTGCGGCTCGTCGAGCCCGCGCAGGGTGAAGCTGCGGATCACGCTGGCGGCGATTCGCACACAACGTTTTGGATCGGCACCAATGCGTTTGAGTCCCGCCTCGGTGCAAAGGATCGCGGCGGCCGCACCGTCGGACAACGGCGCGCACATGGGCAATGTGATCGGATAGGTAATTGGAGGCGCCGCCAGAACTTCTTCTATGGTGAAGGTCTTGCGAAATTGCGAATAAGGGTTGTGCACCGAGTGTTGATGGTTCTTGGCACACACCGCCGCAATCTGCCGCTGAGTGGTGCCATAGGTCTTCATATGCCAGCGACACATGGCAGCATAAATGGCCATGAATTTACTGTACGGACGATCGGATTCCGAGCCTGGCGGCACCACGATGCCCTCGCCCATTTTCACCAGCGTCGCGTAGTTTTCCTCGGCGGTGGAAACGTCCCAGCCGGTTTCGAACAGGGCCAGCGCCCGCGCCTTGTCCGGCACGTTCATTTTCTCCGCGCCCAACGCCAGGGCCACGTCGGTAGCCCCCGAGCGCAAGCTCTGCACTGCCAGATGAACCGCAGTACTGCCCGAGGCGCAGGCGTTTTCGACGTTGTACACCGGCACCCCTTCGAGGCCGATCTTGCTGCACAGCACCTGCCCGGGAATCGACAGTTGTCCTTGCAGATGACCGTTGGTGATGCCGGCGTAGAACACCGCACCGATATCAGCGCGCAAGGCGCCGGAGTCAGCGAGTGCGCCCTGCAAAGCTTCCAGCGCTAGATCCTGGAGACTGCGTTCCAGGTGGCGACCGAACTCGGTCATGGCAATGCCGGCGATGTAAATAGGTTCCATCAGATCGTTCCCCTCAGATACGCCGGTCAACGTTTTGCCAGTAATGGGCACGCAGATCTTTCTTCAGCACCTTGCCGACCGGGCTGCGCGGCAATGCATCAATGAAATCCACGGTTTTCGGCGACTTGACCGAGCCGAGCCGGCTCTTGCACAGCTCGATCAACTCCTCGGCGGTGACGGTAAGCCCGGCGCTCAACTCAACCACGGCTTTCACGCCCTCGCCCCATTGCTCATCCGGCACACCGATGACCGCGCAGTCCTGCACCGCAGGATGACTCCACAGCACTTGCTCGACTTCGCTGGGATAAACGTTGAATCCGCCGGAGATGATCATGTCTTTCTTGCGGTCGGTAATGTGCAGGTAGCCGTGCGCATCCACGTGGCCGATGTCGCCGGTGTGCAGCCAGCCATCAATGATGGTTTCTGCAGTTTTCTGCGGGTCCTTGTAGTACCCCTTCATTACCAGATCGCCGCGCACACAGATTTCGCCGGTTTGCCCCTGGCCGAGGATGTCCCCGGCGTCGCTGAGGATTTCCACGCGCACCAGCGGATTGGGCCGGCCCACCGAAGACAGACGCTCGTCCGATGCCAGGCGTCCACCGTGCAGATGCTCGGCGGGCGGCAGGTTGGAGATCGAGGCTGGGGCTTCAGTCTGGCCGTAACCACCGGCCATGACCGGGCCGAAGGTCTCGATGGCTTGCTTGAGTTTGTCCACCGACATCGGCGCCGCGCCGTACAGGAAATACTTCAGCGAACTGAAATCGACCTTCTGCGCCAGATCCGGCACATCCAGCAGTCGATAGATCACGGTCGGCGGCAAAAAGGTTTCGGTGACCTTGTACTTCGGGATCATTGCCAGCATCAGCGCCGGATCCGGTTTGGTAATGATCACCACCGTGCCGCCCCGCGAGGTGCACGGCAGCGACAGCGTGCCAGCGGTGTGGGTCATCGGCGCCGCCGCCAGGTTGACTGGCGGATGGTCATCCCCGTAAGGGAAATTGATCATGAAGTGTGCGCAGAACGTCTGGATGCTGCGATGAGTGTTCATCACCCCCTTCGGCAGCCCGGTGGTGCCGCCGGTTGGCGAGAGTGCCACGACATCGTCCAGTTGATACTCGACCTCCGGTGCCGTGACCGGCTGACCATCGATCCAGGACTTGAGCGACGGTGCCCCCGGCAGGTGCTCGTCGATACAGATCCACAGACGAATTTTCGGCAGGCCAGGACGCAACGCGTCGATGATCGGCGCGAACTCTTTCTGGAAAAACAGCACTTCGCAGTCGAACGCGTCGAGCACGTGACGGTTCTCTTCGGCGCTGTTGCGTGCACCAACAGGAATCCAGCAAAGGTTGGCGCGCCATAACCCCAAGGTGCAGGTCCACGCCACTGCATCATTGGCAGACCAGATGGCGCCCTTGGTGCCGCTGGGCAAACCGGCTGCCAACAGTGCGTTGGCGATCCGGCATGACAGGTTGCGGACTTCGGTAAAAGTGAACACCCGATCGTCCTGGATATACGCCGCGCCATGCGGATTGATCCGCCAGCCACGGTCAAAGAAATCAATAATCGCCATGTCAGTCACTTCACAGTTGAGTAACGGTTGCGCGGGCCAGACCACGTTGCTCGAGGAAGCCCAGCAGATAGCGATGACCGAAGGCTTTGGAGGCCGAAGCGAAACCTGTCTTGGCGGTGTCGTTATTCAACAGCTTGACCACGGCCGCAGCGTGCAAGGCGCCAGTGGCGATGTAAGGCGTGATGCCATGCACGGTTGCACGCACGGCCGTCAGTTGACCGCGACCGATAGCGAAGTCGACGGTGCGTTGCAAGGTGCTGCGTTCACGCGGTGGCATGCTTGGAGTGGTCGATTGAACGAGGCTTTGAATCACCGCGTCCTGCTGCTCCTTAGGCAAGTGCTTGTATTCCGCTTCCCACTTCTCACCCAGGCCGTGGACCATTTTCATTACCGGGTTGTCGTAGAAGCCGACACAGGACATGCAACTGCGGACACGGCCATCATCCTCAAAGAACACCGGCAATGAGGTGCCGCCCCAAGGCAGGCAAAACACCGCTTCCAGCAGATCGGGACAAACCACATTGAAGCTGGCGTTCGGTGCATAAGGCACGAGTTCCTTTTCCCACAGGTAGGCCCCGGGATAGCGGACGCCTTCGAAGATGGTCGCCGTTGAACCGACGGTCACCCCGGCGGCACCGGTGCGTGGGCCACGAGTCAGTGTGGCGGTTTCCAGCGAATCGACGCCCGGAGTTTCCAGGGCCAGCTCGGCGGCTATTTCGGCGTAGGTGTACATATATGCCAGCGATGGCGACAGCAGCAGACCGGCCTGGCGATACAGCTCGCCGAACTGATCGCGCAAGGCGCGAATGTGCGCCTGCTCTCCGGCCGGATCCAGATAATGGCAGCCAGCCTTCAAGGCCGCCTCAACGGCGGTCAGGCCAAAATTGATGAATGGGCCGACTGTGTTGCAAACCACGCGCGCGCCTTTGAATACCGAAACCAAAGCCTCGACCTCATGTGGGCACTCGATGATTTCGTAGGTCGCCGACTCCAGACCGACAACGCGTTGCGCCATCATTTCCTGAGCACGAGCAGCGTTACGAGCTACGGCGGTGAACGGGATGTGCTGGTCGATCAACCAATCCATGATCAGCATGCCGGTGTAACCACTGGCGCCGTAGACAACTACTGGATATTTGGCCATCGGGATTTACCTCATTTGTTGTTTTTGGATGAGTGATGTCGGGTGAATCTGCAGAGTCAGTTGTTCGCCCAGCCTTCGGCATACAGCTGCTGGGCAAGCAGCCCCAGTCGCATGGTCAGGACCCGGTTTTCGCCGTCCTCGATCAATGACGACTGGGTGTCGCGCAGCAGTTTTTCGATCGGGTATTCGCGCGTGGTGCCATTGCCGCCGAACAGGCGGAAAGCCTCTTGCACAACGGCCATTGCCTCTTCGGTCACCGTGACCTTGGCGGAGGCTGTGGCGTACGGGTGGGTTTGCGGCGACAGGCGCGCGAAGCTCAACGAACGTCGGGCAACCGCACGCGCTGCCTCGACCCGACGCAACATTTCGCCGAGGCGCAGACGGGTCATCTGGTGATCGATCAATGGATGACCGCCCTGGCGGCGCTCATGGCAGTACTGCAGCGCCATCTCGAAGGCGGCACGTGCGACACCGGTGAACACCTGACTCATGTGGGTGCCGGCGAAGGACCAGGAGGAGCTGACAGCACCGTAGTACTGGTCGCGCTCGGCAATAGCGAAGCGACGTGGCACTCGTACACTGTCGAAGTAGATTTCGCCTTGGGGCAAGGAACGCTGCCCGATCTTGTCCAGGGGCTTGCCTTTGGACACGCCTTTGAGGTCGAGGGGGATAATCAGCGCAATACCGTGCGGCCGGCCGTTCTCATCGTAGAAACCGTCGCCGTAATCAGCGCACATCAAGCCCAGTGCAACCTGTGCAATGGCTCCGTTGGAGACCCACGCGGAGCTTTGGCCATTGAGGATCACTTCATCGCCGACCACTTTAGCGGTCAGATTGCCGATATTGCCGAGCTTACCTGCCGGCCAGTCTCGCGCCATGTCGAAGATCTGGTTGTCGCTGCCACGATCAGGTTGAGTGGCCATCCAGCAGCCGATCCGGCCTTGGCAGAGTTCGACCAACTCGGCATTGCCAGCGGCGATGGCCATTTGCAGAGGGAAGTCGGCGCAACCCAGCGAGACAGCCAGGCCTGCATCGCCCCAGCCGAGTTCTTCGCCTATCAGAGATTCGATCCGCACTGCCATTTCCGGCGGTAACTGCGCCAACAGTGCCGGGTCAAGACCGAGCTTGGCGAATTCGCCGAACAACGAATAGTAAGGCGAGCCCGGGGCAACGACTTCTTCCGGGGTCATCCGGTCCAGCTCTCGACCCAGCGGGCGTAACACCTCTTTGGCGAAGCGGTGGACGGAGGCCTGTATTGCAGCCTCCTCTTCTGTCAGCGGTGTTTCGAATCCGGAGAGTCCGGCGGCTGGCAGGGTAAGTGTCGACTTGAGCGAGATCATCAGAGTACCTCCATCGAAATCGCAGGTCGCTGCGCTTTGCAGCGTTCTGCGTCTTGTTATTTGCAATCGACTCTAACAAGCAAAATTATTTAACGCAACACTTGTTATGTTTATTGTTCGAAACGTAAATGGCAGCCTTCCAGGCACGGAAAATCCGGCCGAAAATCAGCAGGGTTCTAGATGTTTTTTCGCGCTGAAATGCCGGAAAGCGGGCTGGCACCTGTCTTCCGACATATCGATGGCATCAGCGTTGAGGGACGACGCCTCGCCGTGAAAACAGAATCGGTGAAGTGTCACTGTTGAGCAGGATCGCGGTGAGAGAAACACCGTCGCTGCTGGGTTGCTCGTGAAAACTGCTCCCACCGTCGTCACTGCGAACCATCAAACCGTCGAGTCCTACCGCAATCACTGCTCGCCCGGAAACATCTATGGCTGTGACTGAACTCTTGCTTTGCAACGGTACGCGCTGCCAGTTCGAACCGTCTGCAGAGCTGTGCAACAAGGTGCCGCGTTGCCCGCCCACCAGCAGTGAACCGTCGCCAAGCACGGCCCCTGTCCACAACGTGCCGCTGTAGCCCGTATCCAGATAGCGCCAGTGTTTGCCCTGGTCATCGGAGCGCAATACCTGGCCGCGTTCCGCAGTTGCGTACAAATGCCCTGCTCCATCGGCAAACAGTCCCATCAGATTCAAGTCGGCACGACTCGCTCCGGGAGGCGCATCGATTTTTTGCTCGATCCAGGTCTTTCCGCCGTCATCGGTTGTCAGCACCAGCGACCACAGCCCTACCGCGACACCTTGGGTCGGGTTGAAAAAGTGCACCGCAAACAATGGCCGATCTTCTGCACTGGACAAGCGTTGAACTTGCCAATTCTCACCTCCGTCCCTGGTGGCGAGAATTGCACCCCAGTGACCGACAGCCCAGCCCTGTCTGGCATCGACGAAGGACACACCGGTCAAAGGCGTGGACACCGGTACGGATGTCGCTTGACGGAAATGCTGGCCTCGGTCGTCCGACAGCAACACCACCCCGTGATCGCCGACGGCAACGGTCCGCTCCCCAGCCCAGGCAACACTCAACAGCGTGGCGGCACTGGCGTTGGCAGTTTTTGCTGCAGGTACGGTCGGCAAGGGCGAAGCCTGCGATAACGCCGATAACATTAGAACGAGTAAAGCAATCAGATTTCGCATCGGGATCTCCTCAATGCACCAGAGAGCCAATCAAGCGCACTGGACGACGCCGTGGGAACATTCGTTCAAGCCAGACGGCGAATGCAGGCAGAACTGTCATGGCCATGATCATGTTGACCAGGAACATGAAGGCCAGCAGCTTGCCCATGTCGGCCTGGAACTTAAGATCGGAAAACGCCCAGGTGGCGACGCCCACCGCCAAGGTGATGGCGGTAAAGATCGTAGCGACGCCTACCTCCAGCAACGCGTGCTCGACCGCTTTGGTAATTGGCTGCCCGAGAGCCTGGTGCAGTTGCAGACGGTTGTAGATATAAAAGGCGTAATCCACGCCGATGCCGACGGCCAGCACCATGACTGGCAAGGTGGCGATGGTCAGACCGATTTGCAGCTCTTTCATGAACCAGTAGCCGATGAAGGTGCCCAGTGTCAGCGGTAGGCAACAGACCAACACCGCGCGCCAGTCTCGATAGACGACAAACACCAACAGAGCGATCGCTGCATAGACATAAAGCATCATGGGCAGCTCGCTGCGTTCCACCTCTTCGTTGATCGCCGCAATCACGCCAGCGTTACCGGAAGCCAGGCGTATGCTCACGCCCGGCTGAATGAACTGAGAACGGAATGCCTTGGCGGCGGCAATCACGCGGTGAGTGGTCGTCGCTTTATGATCGGCTAGGAACAGATGCACCGCCGTCATGCTGCAATCGGGACGCATCATCCCTGGCACTCGAGCTACTTCGGCGGCCATCGACGAGTAGTTGGTCGGGTCGATGGGCACTGCGTTCATTTTCGGGTTGCCCTCGTTATAGCCCTCGTTAAACTGCCGCAGGCTGTTAGAGAACGAGGTGACCGACACCACACCTGGTACACCTTGCATAGCCCATACAAATCGATCCTGATACTGACCAAGGGCAACGTCTTCACAAGCGTTTGCGCCGGCGTCAGTTTGGGCTTCGAAGACCACACTGAGCCAATCCAGCCCGATGTCGTAATTGCCGGCAATGGATACCGCATCACGATTGAAGCGCGCATCCTCGCGCAGTTCAGGCGCCCCGGCCTGCAGGGAGCCAACCACCCGATCGTGGCTTTGCCAGGCCGCGGTGACAAATATCAGCACGGCCATACCCAGCACCCACCGGACGTTGTGCCATTCGGTCAATCGGGCAAAACCGCGTAACCAACGAGCCCGGCGCTGGCGAGAAATTTCCTCGGCAGCGGCGTAACCGGCATCTACCCGTAGCATTGATGCCACGATCGGCAGCATCACCAGGTTGGTGACGATCTTGAACGCCACCCCGAGCGAGGCAGTGATTGCCAGCTCCCGAACCATTGGAATCGGGATCAACAATAGCGTTACGAACGAAACAAATGCAGTGACTAACGCCAGCGTGCCGGGAATCAGCAAGCCGCTGAAACTGGCGCGTGCCGCTCCTTCCACCGACTTGCCGCAGGCGATCTCGCGAATGATGAAGTTGATTTGCTGTACGCCATGGGAGACCCCGATGGCAAACACCAGAAAGGGCACCAGCACTGCCAGCGGATCCAGTCCATAGCCGAGCAAACGCAAGGCGCCGAACTGCCAGATCAGTGACACCAGCGAGCAACCCACCGCCAGCAAGGTGAAACGAAGCGAATGGCAATACCAGTACACCGCAGCGGCCGTCAGCAGCAATGCCAATAGGCAGAACTCCAGCACCGCCGAGGCACCTACTGCAATGTCACCGATCTGCTTGGCGAAACCGATGATTTGGATCTCGAAGTCCTTATCCTCGAACTGATTGCGAATTTTCTCCTCAAGCACATGGTTGTAGGCCACATAGTCGAGGCGCTGGCCGTCAGCATCGAATTCGTTGAGATCGACAGTGATCATTGCGCTGCTTTGGTCGCGAGCGACCAGCGTTCCGATAAAGCCACCCTGCGCCGTCGAGTTGGCGATCATCGCCATGCTCGTTTCATCGAGACTTTCGGGCGTCACCGTACCCGGCACCAGCGGATCGGCACGAAAACCTTCTTCGGTGATTTCGTTGACGAACGCGTTAGGCGTCCACAACGAACGCACACTGCTGCGCGATACGTTCGGCAGGAAAATCAGCGCCTGAGTGACGTCATAAAGGCGCTTGAGCCCTGCCTGGCTCCAGATCGTCCCCTGACGAGCCTTTACCACCACGGTCAGCCGGTTCGCACCGAGCAAGTCGTTGCGATACGTCTCAAAGGTTGAGATGTACTCGTGGCCAATGGGTAGCTGCTTTTCGAATCCTGCTTCCATGCGTAACTGGACGGCAAACCAGGCCATGCCCGCTGTGAACACCGCCAAACTCAACAACGTCAGCAGGCGATGAGTGAACAACCACTGTTCGATGCGCGGCAATACACCGCGCACTTTGGTTTCCTTCATTTTCAGAGAACTATTCACGGCGTGCCTCATAGGGTTCGGGAGACCACAAGGCCGACGTAATCGCGATCACGCAGCAGTTGATCGTAAGGGGTCTTGCCGCCCATGAACTTGGCGTAGTTGGCCGAGATCTGCCAGCTCGCAGGATTGCGCACGAAGTTGAGGTACAGGTTCATACTGCTGGCATCCTCGGTGAACGTCGCCGACAGGTTGGGTGTGCGTCCCTTGATGGATTGCGAATAGAACACTCCCGGCGTCACCTGCCAGCCAGGGATCAGCGTGTTGTCATACGTCAGGCTGAAATCGAGGCTGATTCCGGAAGAGGTTTTGTTGCCCTTGGCGCTCGGCGGGATGGACGGATCCAGTTGCCAGGTATTGAGACCGGCGGCAATCGGTTCACCGGCGTACTCGTTATGCAGCCCCGGGTATTTCACGACCACGAGTTCGCTCAGCAGCGTACCGGTGCTGGCACCGGTGAGGTCGAGCAACGTCGGCGAGTTGGACGGGGTCATGCTGTAAATGCCGGTCAGGTGCCATTGCAGTTTCTTTTCATCCGTCCAGCACTTGCCACCGTTGCTGGCACAGGCGTCGATGACTGGATTAAGCGGCACCGCATCCTTTGGGCGATATGAAAGCTCCGTACCCAATGCCCAGTCGCCGACCGGCATGTTGGCACTGATGCCGTACATCATGCGGTCCTCCGGATACTTCCAGGTTTGCGCCAAAGCGAAGGTTTCCGGATCCAGTACCTGCATGCTCAACGACGGCAGTTTGTCGTGATAACGCATCACGTACAGGCCGAGGTTGAGATCGGTGTTGTCAGGCTGCCAGCGCAGCGACACCCCCCATTGGCCTCCATTGCGTGCGTCCTTTTCGTCGTAACCGTAGGCTCCCCTGCCCTCGCCCAGTGCATGGGTGGTGGACCAATAACTGCCCACGGGAGGCAGTTCGCTTTTGTTCCAGTTGAACTGCCAGTACGCCTCGATGTTGACGCCGGCACCCAGTCCTGACGCAAGGCTCAACATCGGCGCTGGCAACAGGGCTTCCTTGAGCTGGGTGCCGGGACGCGACAACGCCATGACATCGTAGGCGTTGGTATTGTTGATGCCGCCGGCAGCGAACAGGCTCTCGCCCCAGTTGATGACCTGATTACCCAGACGAGCACGAACACGCTGTTCACCGACATCGAAACTCTTGCTCACCCACAGGTCCAGCAGGCGCGCTTTGAACTCCAGATCGTCCCGGGCGCTGCTGGTGAGGCCGTCGCTCCCGACACCTTCAGGCCGGTTGGCCGATAGCGCACCGCTGGTGTCGGTCGCGGCAAAGTCGCGTATCCAACTCCCGCGTGCCATGAACGTGTAGTCCTCGGGAAATTTAAGCACCAGTTCATGGGTACCTTTTATGTAGTTGGTGAACAGATCCCCCCGGTCGTAGTTCAAGTCGCCCTGGTCACCAATATTGGCGCTGGGAGCCAGACAACCGCTGGGAGGATTGTGACCGCCTGGACTGCTGGTGATGAGATTGCATCCGCGAGATTCGGTCCGTAACCCCATGCCCACAGCGAGAGTGGAATCGAATGAGCCTCGGATGTTTTCGGTTTCAAAAGTGAACGCCATGGCAAATGGGGTTGCACACGCGATGACAAGACCTGAGGTTTTACTGATTATTTTTTTCATGTCTGTTCCCGAAAGCCGCTGTTAGCGTTCGCTGGTGGCGCGCAGATTGTCTGAGGTGTAGAAGTCGCGTTTCAAACGAGGGTTGTTGGCGCTATCGGTGAGCCAGCGATGGTCGTTCTTGCCGGTACCAATGGAGGTCATGTCGTAGAGGTAGCGACCATCAACGAGGTTGTATTGCGCCTGGGCTTCCATATCGCAGGTGCCAGTCTCGTAGACCGGGATTGTGTAGCCTTCGCGGACTTTCCAGATTTGCCCTTGTTTGTCGTAGTCCACCGCCATCAGCGCGTTCCAACTGTCCTCATCGATGTAAAACAGACGTTTCGGAGCCTGATGACGCATGCCCTGGCGAACGGTTGCTTCTACCACCCAGACGCGGTGCAACTCATAGCGACGCGATTCGGGGGCGATGAAGTCGCGCTTGGCCACATCCTCAATCTTCGCCGAGTTGTCGTAGGCGCCGAACGAGTTGTAGGGCACAAGCATTTCCTGCTTGCCGACCAACTTCCAGTCGAAGCGATCCATCGGACCAAAGAACACGTTGGACTCATCAATGGTGTACTGATTGTCCAGACCGATTTGCGGTGCGTCGTAGGAGTACGCCGGCATGCGACGTACCCGGCGCTGGCCCGGGAAGTAATAGAACGTAGTGGCTTGCTCGCCAGCTTTGGTCGTCACCACGCCGGCCTGCCCGGCAAGGGCTGCGGGGTCGGAGTAGCTGAAGTAGGTCGCAACTTCGAGTCGATCGAATGAAGAAAACAACGCACTGCCCTTCACGCCCCATGGTGTGTACATGAACCAGTCAGTGGAGGTTCGCAGCCAGTCTTCACTCCCTTTTCGCGGCGAAATTCCGGAAACGGTTTTCGACATATCGAAGCCGACACCGCGATAACGCATTTTCATGTTCCACATAACCTCGGCACCCGAGGTTGGAAACGGAAATGGGATACCGGGGACGTAAGCCTCCTGCAGTGCCAGACCGTCGCCGTCGAGTTTCGCGAAACCGACATTCTTCTTCGTGTTTTCCGCGACGAAATCCGGTACGCCACAGCTGCGCCGTGTCGGATACACATCCATCCGGTACCCCGGTATCTTCTTGAACATTTCCACTTGGCCAGGGGAAAGCTTGCCGGTGTACTTCGCGACGTTGCCTGAGTCGATACTGAACAGCGGTTTGTCATCCTTGAACTTCCACTGCTGACCTCGCACCTGGCCGTGGCTCCAACCGCCACCTTGTGGTCCGGGTGGTGTCCAGGCAGGAATGACACCATCGGCGCTGGCCGCCGCCTCACCTCCCAGCGGGGTCAGTTTTGTGCCGAGCAATGCAGGATCCTTATCTGCCGCCTGCGCCGTGCAGATGAAGGTTGATGCGGCGACGGCCGCGATCAAACATCTGCGTACGACGCCTTTAGAAACATTGTTATTGGGGCGCTCAATCACTGTGTTCATTGGAGGATCCTCGTGGGTCTTGATCGGCACCGTGACCACTTTGACGGCAGTAACACGTTGCCTGCGCTAACCTAATCAACTGACTTGATCAATTGACCAAGTCGCTTGATCAAAGCAAGGCTGGTGCCAATGTCTGAAGCGCGGGAAATAGTCACGTTTAATCAATCGATTACAGAGACGCGGGATAGATTCGAGCCACGAGAGTTTCGTTAAACATTTCCGAGTGTTTCTTCGGTTCGCACCAAATCGGGAATTTGCGAAACAGTCGTTACCAATAATGGTGCGACAGTTTCAGACCACCGTTTCTTCCCTGACGCAAGGCGATTCGTTGCTGTAGCATCCGCAAGCGTCGACAGCGCCCTTACCGATAAAGGGCGCCAGGAATATTGGAGATTGCTGACCTATGGCCAGAATGGGCGCTGAATTACGCCGGCAGGATTTCGTCGAGGCAACGATCAAAGTGATTGCCGAGCACGGTGTCGCCAATGCAACGACCCGACGGATTGCGGCGGCGGCCGGTTGTCCGTTGGCATCGTTGCATTACGTGTTCCATACCAAGAACGACCTCTTCTATGCCGTCTATGAGTCACTGTTTAACCTGCCTCATCAAGCGTTGGAACACGTCCCTGCCGGGACAACTGCCGCTGATACGACTGCCGAAGTCCTGCGACAGTTGATCACTTGGTTCATCGATCATCCGGACGCGGCCAAGGCGCAGAGTGAGTTGTTTTTTTGGGCACTGCGCAATGACCCCGAAATGGCAAGCAAGATTTACTCAGTAGCCATTGAAGCGACTGAGCAGGCACTGGAGCGAGCTGTAGGCGCAGAGCTGGGGGAAAAGTTTTTAAAGGCCGCAAGTCGGCTTCTGGTCCAACTGGTTGACGGGTTGACTATCGCGTGGTCCGCCCATGGAGACCTGCATAGATTGAGGGCCGAAACCGAGACGGCTTGCGCCGCACTGGCCCTGCTGGTGGCCAGTCACTGAGCCGATCACATGCTGCTGACCAGATGGCCTCCATCCACGGTCAGTACGCTGCCAGTCATGAATGCACCGGCGTCACTCGCTAACAGCAAAAAGGGACCGGCCAGTTCGTGTAACTGACCCAGTCGACGCATGGGCACCCTATCGCGGATGTAGCTGTTGCCCTTGTCACCCTCAAAAAAAGCTTCGTTCATTTCAGTCTTGAAATAACCTGGCGCGATGGCGTTGACCCTGATGTTGTACCGCGCCAGCTCCAGCGCCAGTGACTTGGTCAGCTGAACCACCCCGGCTTTTGCAGCGCAGTAATGGCTGTAACCGGTGCTAACGCGCAGTCCGAGTATCGAGGCCACGTTGACGATGCTGCCCTTACGTCCGGCCTTTGCCAGCCTTTGTGCAGCAACCTGGGCGACACGCCAGACGCCATCCAGATTGGTTGAAAGCATCTCACGCCACTGCTCTTCACTGATTTCGAGTGGACGCTGGCCGTTACCGATACCTGCGTTGTTGAGTACCACGTCAACCACGCCAAAATGTGCTTCGGCCGCATCGAACGCCGCTTCGACACTGTTCCGGTCAGTCACATCGAGTTCGACGGACAGCGCTTGCCCGCAATCCCATTCAATGTCCTTTGCCACCTGTGCGAGTCTTTCGACGCGTCGTGCAGTCAGCACAACCCGGGCGCCGGCATGCCCAGCGACCCTTGCCAGGTGAGCTCCAATGCCGCTGGAGGCGCCGGTGATCAATACAGTTCGGCCGGCAAGCGAAAAATTCTGAATGAAATCTTGAGTCATCAACACACCTCGAAATGAATCGCGCTGGCGCGCTCTACGGGTAACAGGTCCCTTTCTCCGAAATCGGGCGAGCATGAGGCAGATGCGTGGTCGTCCTCATGACTCGCTCTCGTCCGGAGAAAGGGAATTTTCAGAATATTTCGATGCGAGATCTGCCGGCGGCTACCAGACGTTCCAGAAGCGCCGCTGGGCGAAACCACATCTCACCGTATTCGCCAAGCGCGCTGCGATAGTGATGGATGCGGCTGAGCACCGTTTCCAGGCCCAACTGCTCGGCGTAATGCATGGGGCCTCCGAGATGCGCGGGAAAGCCATAGCCGTTGATCCACACCAGATCGATGTCACTGGCACGCAGGGCAATACCTTCGTCCAGCAAGCGAATGCCTTCGTTGATCATTACAAACAGGCAGCGATCGTGAATTTCCAAATCTTCGATGTTGCGACGCGTAACGTTGTGTTCACGGGCAAGCTGCTCTGCCAGCATGATGACTTCCCGGTCTTCCCTTGGACTACGTCCCTCGTAGAGGTAAAAGCCACGTCCGGTCTTTTGCCCGTACCGTCCCAAGGCATACAGTTCCTCGGCAAGGCAGCAGTAGCTCTGGTCATGGGCGATGGCTTCACGCTTGGCGTCGCGCATTAGAAAGCTCACATCGATACCTGCCAGATCCAGCATGCTGAATACGCCCATATTCAAATCCAGACTGGTCAGCACTGCATCAACCTGGACCGGCGTCGCCCCCTCCAGTACCAGACGGTGAGCTTCGCGGGCATAGGGTTCGAGCATGCGATTACCGATGGAGCCGGCGCTGTTACCGGAGATGACCGGAAGTTTGCCGATACGTCTGGCGATGTCCATGACAGCGGTTACGACGTCCGGCGCTGTCGTCTGACAAAGCACAATTTCCACCAATCGCATGACGTTGGCCGGACTAAAGAAATGCATGCCAATGACATCCTGCGGACGAGAGACCATCTTCGCGAGCGCATCGATATCCAGCGACGACGTATTGGTCGCAAGAATGGCACCTGGCTTACACACGCTCTCCAGAGCGAGGAACACCTGATGCTTGCTCTCCATCTTTTCGCATACCGCCTCAATGATCAGGTCGGCATCTGAAAGGTCTGCGTAGTCGAGCGTGCCAAACAGCAGTTCCATCCGCTGCTGCATTTGCACGGCACTGAGTTTTCCGCGCTTGACGCTGAGTTGATAGTTTTCACGAACACGTTTGAGACCGCGATCAAGCGTGCGCCCATCAAGATCCATCAGCGCAACGGGAATACCGACATCGGCAAAGCTCATCGCGATGCCTCCACCCAAGGTGCCTGCACCGATCACGGCAACCTTGTTGATCTTGCGCGACGGATCAGCCGTATCGATCCGGGGCGTTCGCCGCGCGTCTTGTTCTGCGAAGAAAACATGCCGCAATGCTTTCGACTGACGTGATGCTTCAGCCTGCTTGAACAGCGTCAATTCCCGCACCAGTCCCTCTTCCAACGGCAACAGGCAGGCGGCCTCCAGCGCAGAAAGCACCAACCTGGGCGCCAGTCGACTTTTCCAGCGCGGCTCATGCTCCACGCGATAACGCGCCAGGAAATCATCGGGCAAGTCCTCGGCGGGGTTTGGCCATGCTTCGGCTGGCCGCGCAGGAGCACAACATTCGATCAACTCATTGGCATAAGCGCGCGCCTCTTCCAGCAACTGTTCGGTGCTGGAGGAGATACGGTCAAGAATGCCGAGCATTCGAGCACGCTCGGCATCGATCTGCTCACCTGAAAGAATGAGGTTCAAAGCCGATTCGGCGCCTATCAGCCTGGGCAAGCGTTGCGTACCGCCGGCGCCAGGCATCAGACCAAGATTGATTTCCGACAACCCTAGCCGTGCATCTGGCGCACCAATCCGGTATCCGCAGGCCAGGGCCAGCTCTAGCCCTCCTCCTAACGCAAACGTACCGATCGCCGCAATCAGTGGTTTATGAAGCGCGCTCAAGCGAGTCAGGATGCCAGGCAAGTCAGGTTCAGCGAAGCACGCTTCGGTCCCGAATTCTTTGATGTCGGTACCAGCACTGAACAGTCCCTGCACCCCATAGAGAATGACGGCACCCACCGCTATGTCCGTAGCGGCACGCTCACAGGCATCAATGAGGGCTGCACGTAGGGTCTGGTCGAGTGCGTTGACCGGCGCACGGTCAAGACCGATCAGCGCCAGGCCATCTACGACGCGGTAATGGATCAGGTCACACATGGAGTGTCCCTTACTGACGTATTCAGGGTGTTGAGAGGGCGTGATTGAAGATCGAATATCCGCGGCGTTTTAAAATTTCCGGAAAACATCACCGATGCTGGCAACGGGATAGGCTGGCTGCGACTGTGCTGTCGGGTTCCAGCTGACCGGGCTGAACACACCGTATGAGCCCACTGAGTAGAAGCTATGAATCGAGTAGATGGCGAGGGAGACGAGAGTCAGGGCCAGGCAGGAAAATAGAATCGGGCGCATCGCAAACCTCCGTCATCTGGCGGGAGCCAAATGCAGTGTCTTTTGTTATTGAGGGTTTCGATTCTGGATAACGACCGATGCAAAAGCTTGGCAGATCACGCCAGGTATTTTGCAGTTCATGACATGCAAATACCCCGAAATCCGTTCAGCTTTGTGAGCCGGGCGTTGAGCTTATTTCGTCTCAGATGAAGTAAGTTGCTCAAGTTCTGTGGTTTTCATTGCAGTAATGAGCTTTTCCTGCACAATTCCGAGGACTGAAATACGATTCGAGACCGACTGATGTCCCTGACTCCTCAAGACGAACGACTCATCAAGGCGCTTGCCCTGGCCATCGTTGATCGCCCCCGTGCGACGCTCAAGGAACTGGCTGAAGCGGCAGGCGTGAGCAAGGCTACGCTGCATCGCTTTTGCGGCACCCGCGACAACTTGGTGCAGATAATGGAAAGCCACGGTGAGACGGTGCTGAACCAGATCACCACCACAACCGACCTGCTGCACGGAGAGCCGGTGCAGGCGTTGCGCAGTTTGATCAATGAGCATTTGGCGCATCGTGAAATGCTGGTTTTCCTGCTCTTTCAGTACCGACCCGACACTTTTCCAGTCAACGGTGAGGGCGACCGTTGGCAATCTTATGCCGATGCCCTGGATGCTTTTTTTCTGCGCGGCCAGCAATTGGGCGCATTTCGCATCGATATCACGGCAGCCGTTTTCACAGAGCTGTTCCTGACCATGATCTTCGGAATGGTCGATGCCGAGCGCCGTGGGCGCGCGGCCAGCGCCAACTCGGCCAATGTGCTGGAACAGATGTTCCTGCACGGTGCCGCTAACGTAAAACCCCAATAATCCACACTCTATCCTCCTGCAAAAAAGCCCCGTGACCTCTCGGTCTACGGGGCAAAAGGTTGGATGCGCCAACCCAAAGGAGCTCTTGCCAGGATTTATCTGACGTTTGTTTGTGATGACCATCCTCCACCCAGCGAACGGAACAGATCGACCAGGGCAATCTGGCGCTGAGTGCTGACTTCGATAAACGCCGTTTCGTTGACGAAACTGGTGCGCTGGGCATCGAGATAACGCAGGTGGCTGTCGATACCGCCTTCATAACGGGCCTTGGCCAGACTCAGGGTTTCAGTGCTGGTGTTGGCCAGTGCGCGGCGCGCGGCTTCCTCCCGGCGCAAGGTGTCGGTGGCGGCCAATGCATCGGCGACCTCGCGGAACGCCGTCTGAATCGTGCCTTCATAGGCCGCCACGGCTGAATCCTTGCGGGCTTCGGCCAGACTCAGCCCGGCACTGTTGCGACCGGCATCGAACAACGGCAGCGAAAGGTTCGGCACGAAACTCCAGGAGCGCGAGCCACCGTCGAACAGACCGGACATCTGCGCGCTGGAAGTACCAAAGCTGCCGGTCAGGCTGATACGCGGAAAGAACGCCGCCCGTGCCGCGCCGATGTCGGCATTGCGCGCTTGCAGTCGATGCTCGGCCGCAAGAATGTCCGGCCGGCGCTCGATCAGCGTCGAGGTGGTATCCGGGGCGATGTCCTGCACCAGCATCGGCTGCGTCGTCAGCCGCTCGGGAATCACTTTCCCTGCATCCTTTGTCCCCAGCAGCAAAACCAGCGCGTTGAACGCCTGCTGCTTCTCGCGCAGATTGCGTTCCTGCTCGGCCCGCGCCTGCTCCACCAGCCCCAGTGCTTCCTGATAATCCAGCGCAGTCGCCGTGCCGCTGGAGCGGCGCTGGCTGATCAGCGCGAACGAGTATTCGCGGCTGCTCAGGGTTTGTTGAGTCAAATCCAGACGACGCTGGGCGCCGTCATGAACCAGATAGGCCTGACTGACTTCGGCGATCAGCGCGATCTGCGCGGCGCGGGCGGCTTCTTCGGTAGCCAGATATTCCTGCAGCGCAGAGTCGCTGAGGCTTTTGACCCGGCCAAACAGATCCAGCTCGTATTCGGGCAGCGACAGGCCGACTTGATACTGGCTGGCCACCCCTGCCCGGCCGTCGCTGGCCAAGTCCGACGGCAAGCGCTGGCGATTGCCGGACGCGCTTGCATTCAGCCCGGGAACCCGATCAGCCCGCTGAATTCGGTACTGCGCCCGAGCCTGCTCGATGTCCAGAAGGGTCTGGCGCAATGAGCGATTGTTATCCAGCGCAACCTCCACCAGACGGCGCAGATCGGGATCGACGATGAACGCCTGCCACGCCAATTGGTTGATCGGAGCGCCTTGTTTCAGCGACTCGCCCGCCCAGTTGTCCGCGACCGGTGCAACGGGCCGCTCATAGGTCGGCGCCAACGAGCAACCGGCCAGCAGCATGGCGATCACCAGCGTAGAAAATCCTGAAATACGCATGTGTCACTCCTGAGTCAAAGCGGGTTGTTCAATGGGCGCAGGTTTACTGCGCAGCATCGACAGCACCCAGACAAAACAGATCGGTACAAACAACACCCCCAGCAGCGTCGCGCTGAGCATGCCGCCGATCACCCCGGTACCGATCGCCCGCTGACTTGCGGCACCTGCCCCGGTCGCCAGTGCCAGCGGCACTACGCCGAGAATGAACGCCATAGACGTCATCACGATTGGCCGGAAGCGCAGCCGTGCGGCCTCGATCGCGGCGTCGCGCAGGCTGTAACCTTTCTCCCAAAGCTCCTTGGCGAACTCGACGATCAGAATCGCGTTTTTCGCCGCCAGACCGATGATGGTGATCAAACCGACCTTGAAGTACACGTCGTTGGGCATGCCGGCGACCATCACCGCGAGCACCGCACCGATGGCGCCGATCGGCACGATCAGCATTACGGTCAGCGGAATCGCCCAGCTCTCGTACAGCGCCACCAGCAGCAGGAACACCACCAGAATGGCCAGCGCGAACAGCTGCGTGGCCTGACCGCTGGAGACCTTCTCCTGATAGGACAGACCGGTCCACTCGTAGCTGAAGCCGGCCGGCAATTGCGCAGCGATACGCTCCATTTCCGCCATGGCTTCACCGGTGCTGTAGCCCGGCCCCGCATCACCGACGATGCGCACCGACGGATAACCGTTGTAGCGCACCACCTGCACCGGACCTTCCTCCCAATGCGTGGTGACGAAAGCACTGAGCGGCACCAGATCACCCGCGGTGTTGTGTACATAAAGCTTGAGCACGCTTTCCGGAGTCATCCGGTCGCCCTGCTCGGCCTGCACCACCACGCGCTGCTGGCGGCCGGCGTTGGTGAAGTCGTTGATCACCTCCGAACCAAACGCGGCAGACAACGCACTGCTGATTGATTCAAAACTCACCCCCAGGGTGCGTGCCTTGTCACGGTCGATCACCACGCGCAATTGCGGCGACTCGGCCAGGCCTTCCATCATGGCGTAGAGGATTTTCGGGTTGCCGTTGGCCTGACCGAGCACCTGGTCACGGGCAGCGAGCAATGCTTCGCGGCCCAGACCGGCACGATCCTGCAGGCGCAAGGCGAAACCACCGGAGTTGCCCAGCCCGTCAATCGGCGGCGGTGGCACGGCCATCACCGCACCGTCGTTGGTCACGGCAAATTGCTCGTTCAGCGCATTGACTTCCGCCATGGCCGATTGATCTTCGCCACGCTCCGACCAGTCCTTGAACACCGGGAATGCCAGCGCTGCGTTATCGCCCATCCCGGAAAAGCTGAAGCCGGACACCAGGAACGTCGACTGAACCCCGTCGCGGGTAGCCAGGTAGCGCTCCAGTTGTTCGCCGGTCGCTTCGGTACGGGTGCGAGTCGCGCCCGGTGGCAACTGGACGTCGACGATCATGTAGCCCTGATCCTCCACCGGCACGAAGGATTCCGGCAGGCGCAGGTAGAAGAAGCCGAGCATGGCGATAATGCCCAAATACACCAACATCATCCGGCCGGCGCGCGCCACCAGCCCGTTGTTCAGCACCGAATAGCGATCGGTGAGCTTGGCGAAGCCACGGTTGAAAGCGCCGAAGAAGCCACGCTTTTCATGGTGCCCTTGTGGAATCGGCTTGAGCAGCGTGGCGCATAGCGCCGGGGTGAACGTCAGGGCAAGGAAACCGGAGAACAGAATCGACACCGCCAGCGATACCGAGAACTGCTGGTAGATCACACCGACCGAGCCGGACATGAACGCCAGCGGCATGAACACCGCCGATAACACCAGGGTGATACCGATGATCGCGCCCGATACCTGCCCCATGGCTTTCACCGTGGCATCAACCGGCGACAAGCCCTCCTCGGCCATGATCCGCTCGACGTTCTCCACCACAACAATTGCGTCGTCCACCAGAATGCCGATCGCGAGCACCATGCCGAACATGGTCATCATGTTCACCGAGAAGCCCATCAGGTACATCATCATCAGCGTGCCCAACAGACACACTGGAACCACGATCGACGGAATCAGGGTGTAGCGGATGTTCTGGAGGAACAGGAACATCACCAGAAATACCAGGACCATCGCTTCGATCAGGGTATGAATCACCTTCTCGATCGCGACATCAACGAAACGCGAGGTGTCGTAAGGAACGGAATATTCCACGTCATCCGGGAAGTACGCCGACAGTTCGGCCAGGCGCTGCTTGACTGCGGTTGCGGTCTGGATTGCGTTGGCGCCGGGCGACAACTGGATCGCCGCTGCCACGGCAGGTCTGCCATTGAGACGCGAGTTGAAGTTGTAACTTTCCTGACCGATTTCCACGCGGGCGACGTCGCCCAGTTTGACCGTGGAACCGTCCTCGTTGGCACGCAGGACAATGCGTGAGAATTCTTCCGGATTGTCCAGCGTACCTTTCACCGCCAGGGTGGCGGTCAGTTCCTGCTGGCTGCTGGTCGGCGTACTGCCGAAGCTGCCGGCCGGCACTTGTACGTTCTGGCCGCGGATGGCCGCGCTGACGTCGTCGATGGACAGCCCGTAGCCCACCAGTTTCTGTGGGTCGAGCCAGACGCGCATCGCCGCTTCGGAGGAGAAGAACTGCAGCTTGCCGACACCCGGAACCCGGCGCAGCTCGTTGTTGATATTGCGCGCGGCGTAGTCGCCCAGTGCGGTGGTGTCGCTGTGCTGGGTGCCCTCCTTATAGTTCAGCGCATAGATCAGCAAGAACCCGGCACTGGTCTGCTCCACTTCCAGACCTTGGGTGAGCACGGCTTGCGGCATCCGCGCTTCAGCTTTTTTCAGACGGTTTTGCACGTCAACCTGAGCGAGCTGCGGGTCGGTGCCCGGCTGGAACGTCACTGCGATCTCGGCGATACCGTTGGAGTTGTTGGTCGACTCGAAATACAGCAGGTTCTTGGCACCGTTGAGCGACTCTTCGATCACGCTGGTGACCGAGTCCACCAGCACCTTCGCGGAGGCGCCGGGATAGGTTGCCGTCACCTTGATCTGCGGCGGCGCGACGTTGGGGTATTGCGCCACCGGCAGCATCGGAATGACCAGCAGACCGGCCAGAGAGATGAACAACGCCACCACCCAGGCGAAGTTCGGGCGTTTGATGAAAAACTGAGACATCGGAATATCCTCGCGGCGACGGCGCCCTTACTGTTTCGACTCAGGCGTCAGCGCCTGGGCTTGAGGCTGAGCAGGCGCGACCTTGGCGCCTGCCTGCAGGCCACTCAGGCCGCTGACAATCACCTGATCGCCAGCCTTCAGGCCTTCACTGATCTGCCAGCGCGAACCCTGCATGGAACCGGTCACCACAGTGCGCGCTTCGGCGCGGCCGTCGGCGCCGACCACCATGACTTGCGCCCCGCCATCGCTGCCGCGCTGCACCGAGCGCTGTGGCACGAGAATGGCCTGATTGTCGGTGCCTTGAGGTGTGCGCACGCGCACGAACATGCCCGGCAGCAACACACCGTCACTGTTGGCGAACTTGCCACGCAACGACACCTGGCCGGTGCCACGGTCAACGGCGACATCGGTAAACATCAGGGCGCCCTGACGCTCGTAAGCAGTGCCGTCGACACGAATCGACAACGCCTTGTTGTCGTCGGCGGAGAGTTTGCCGCCCTTGAGTGATTCGCGCAGACGCAGCGCGTCAGCGGCCGATTGGGTGAAGTCGACATACACCGGATCCAGCTGCTGAATCCGCGCCATCAACGTTGCGTCACCCTGACCGACCAAGGCGCCTTCTGTGACCAGTGCGCGGCCGACACGCCCGGAAATCGGCGCGGTCACCGAGGCATAACCCAGGTTCAACCGGGCGCTTTGCAGATCAGCCTGGGCTGAACGCGTGGCCGCCTGAGCACTGCGCAAATCGGCCATGGCGCTGTCGTAGTCCTGCTGGCTGACCGCTTCGATCTTCACCAACGGTTCATAACGCTTGACCCGCGCCTGAGCCTCAAGGGCAACGGATTGCGCACGGGCCAGTTCACCCTCGGCGCGAGACAAGGCTGCTTTCAGCGGTGCCGGGTCGATCTGGAACAGCAGGTCGCCGGCTTTGACATCAGCGCCCTCTTCAAAACGCTTCTGCATCACGATGCCCGGCACCCGCGCACGCACTTCCGCAACGCGCATCGGTTCCACCCGGCCCGGCAGCTCTGACGTCAGTGCCAGTGGCTCAGTCTTCACTGCAAGCACCTCTACCGGACGCGCCACTTCAGCCATATCCGCCTGTTCATTCGCTGGTCCACACCCGGCCAGCGCAATGGCAACTGCCAACGACCCCGCCATCCCTACTGCACGCAAATTGCCCATAACTCACCCGAGGCTTGATTGAATTTGGTGCGAATGCTACTTTTCAAATCCTAATGAGTCAATATTGTCTCATGTGAGAAATATATGAATCTTACATTACGGTCGCTTGAGGCTTGGTGATGAACCTGATTTTCCATGAAGAACACCTGCTCAAATCGTTGACCGTGGCGGTCGTCAACCGGCCGAGGGCAACCATGAAAGAGCTGGCGCAATTGGCAGGCGTGAGCAAGGCCACCCTGCATCGCTATTGCGGGACACGGGAAAACCTGGTGCAAAAACTGGAAGAACACGCCGAAGCAACGCTCAATTTGATTATCCGCCGTGCCGGTTTGCAGCATTTGCAGGCGCTGGACGCGTTACGTCGATTGATCCGCGAACACCTCGCCCATCGCGAGTTGTTGGCGTTTCTGATGGCACATTACCGCCCCGACTTTCTCGATTTCGAACGGGGCGACACACGCTGGCAGTTTTACCTGGAGGCGCTGGACGGATTTTTTCTGAGAGGCCAGCAACAAGGGTTGTTTCGCATCGACATCACCGCCGCGATTTTCACCGAGCTGTTCATCACTCTGGTGTATGGCCTGGTGGATGCCGAACAGCGCGGGCGAGCCGCCAACGCCGATTCGGCACGCACCCTTGAGCAAATGTTCCTGCATGGCGCGCTGGCTGGTAGTCAATTGCGCGAGGACGCCTGCTTGCCGGAAAAAATGCTCTAACGCTCAAAAATGGGTGAAGGCATCGCTGATGCTGGCGACCGGAGGGTGACTGGAATGATGGACAACGGTGTGGCCAGCTGGCCGGTGCTGCGAATACAGCGCACCCGAAACCAATGCGACCGCGAGCAAAGCAAACAGGAACCGACGCATCGAACACCTCCATCGTCCGGCCGCGGGCCGAACGCAGTTTTATTGTTATGGGTGCTTCGAGTCTGGCCCTCCGAGCGAGGTGAAAGCTTTGCAGATCGCGCCAGCGATTTTGCAAATCGTGCCAGTTCTTTCCGGCCAGCGGCGGCCGGTCATTCTGAGGGTTGAGCGGATGTCCACGGTTCGAAGTACTGCGCTGTTGGGGTTCAAGGCGTTTTGTGCCAGTCAGGGCATCGACCCGGCTTCGGCGCTGGCCGCGGTTGAGCTGCCTGAAGACCCTCTGGATGCTCGACTGTCCGGCGCGCAGTTCAATGCCTTGATTGACTTGTGCGCCCAGCGTTCGCACAACCCGCTATTCGGCGTGCAGTTCGGCTTGCGCCAGGGCACGCAAAGTCTCGGCACCCTGCTTTACGCCATGCGCAGTTCAGGCACGGTCGGCGAGGCGCTGAACCTGCTGACACGTTATTTCCATATCCATAGCGACGGCGCGCTCGTGCAGCTTGAGCGTCAGGCCGGTAACGCCCTGCTGCTATACGACGTCACGGATGGCACCTTTATTTCGGTCCGCCAGACCGTGGAACTGGCGATGGGTATCGCCAATTGCCTGCTGCGCGAACTGCTCGGGCACGCCTGGCAACCAAAATCGCTGCTGTTGCGCCACAGTGCTCCGGCCAACCGCCTGGCCTATCGCGCCTTGCTCGGGGTAGCGCCGCGTTTCGACAGCCCGGTCAATGCCTGGGTGTTTGATGAGTCATTACTGACGACACCGCTGAGCACGACGGACGCCAGATACCAACAATTGGCCCGGCAACATATCGACGAACTGGCCCGCGTGACGCTGGAGGAATTGCCGTCTTACCTGCAAAAAAGGCTGCGCAATGAACTGGCCCACGGCCCGGTCACGCTGCGCGACATGGCCGAGTACATGATGATCAGTCCACGCACCTTGCAGCGCTATCTTCGAGCGCAGGGCTCTGGATTTCAGGCGCTGCTGGACCAGACACGCCGGTCGATGGCCGCGCGCTACCTCTGCGATTCTTCGCTCAGCCTGACGCAAGTGGCGGGTCTGTTGGGTTACGCCGACCTGAGCGCGTTTTCCCGGGCATTCACGCGCTGGAACGGGGTCAGCCCGCAGCAGTGGAAACAACGCATGCAACACTTACCTCGGTAAATCGACATGGCTTGCAACCCGTTCATTCGCGCCATCAGCCTGACAGGTTTCGATCCATTTGCCCGGCGTCAGGGACTGGAGCCGAACCGGATGCTGCGCCAAGCGTGTCTGTCCGTAGCGTCACTGCAGCGCCCGGAAGACATCCTGTCCTTTCGCAATTACTGCCGCTTGTTGACACTGTGCCGGCAGCGCTCGAACAACGCATTGTTCGGTTTGGAGTTCGGCCTCCATCAGGGAGTCGACGTCTTCGGTGACATGTTTTTCCTGATTCACAACACCCGTACCGTCGGCGACGCGCTGCGCGAACTGCGCGCCAATTTCGCCCTCTACAACGGCGCGGCGCATCTCTATCTGGAGGTGGCCGATGGCATCGCGTTACTGGGTTATCGAGCCGATGAGCAGGAGATCGACGGCCTCGCTCAGGCCGAAGAGCTGGCGTGCGGGGTCGGTCTGCGCCTGATGCAAACCCTGGCCAGTGCACCATGGCAACCCGAGGCAATCATGCTCCGCCATGCGCCTTTGGCGGATGAAGGCCTCTATCGGCAGGCGCTAAACATCACGCCGACGTTTTCAGCCGCCCACACGGGATTGCTCTTCAATGCCAGTGTGCTCGCGCAGCCGCTGGATTGCGCCAGTGAAGTCTTGCATCAGCTCATCGCTGAACATTTGGCAGGTATTGAACGTCTGTCCACCGATGCCATGCCGGGATACGTCAGGCAATTGCTGCGCAATCTGTTGCCCAGCGGACGCGCGACGATCGACAGAGTGGCCGATTGCATGGCCGTCACCCCGAGATCCTTGCAGCGCCACCTGGCTGAGGAAAACACCTCTTTTCAGCAGTTGCTGGACGAGACGCGCCAGCAGTTGGCGCGCAAATACCTGCAGGTCCCGACGATCAGTCTGCCGCAGGTAGCGCACCTGCTGGGCTACGCCGATGTCAGTACATTCTCGCGGGCTTTTCATCGATGGTTTGGGGTGTCGGTGCTGGAGTGGTGCAGGCAATTCGGTGTGAACAGACAGCCCTTGCTGCTTCGAAATCGAGCGAAAGAGCGACCTTGAGCGTATTGAAACTGGAACTGTTTCGTATTGGAAGTGAGCACTTGTAGCAAGTTGATTGCAGTTAGGAGGAGTTATCGGCAAAAAATGGACGCTTGTGACAGGAAGCAATTGAACACGAGCCACCGTTGAGAATGTACCGCATCCGACCAACAGTCGCCCTTTCTCCTGGGAGAAGCTATCGGCCAATAGCGGCCTCCGGCAGCAACCGACCAAAAGCTGCCACGGTAACGGGTAGAAAGCGGGTAGAAAGCGGCAAAAAATAGTCGTTGGAGGAATGTCAACACGAAGTCGATGTCCATTTCATCGACCGCCGGAGGCGGCCGTTATGACACTCGCTGGTTTTGGCCCTAGTGACGTGAAGCTTGATGAAATAGCTTATTGGAAACGTTAGATAATTAGGAATATTCTCTGAACGCACTCATTTGAACCGCAGATCTATGACCAGCCAAGAGTTCTCTCAAGACATTAATGCTATCCACCGCATCAAAGCTGTGCCGGTGATATTGAGCATGGTCAAGCACGTCACTGGAATGCGGTTCGCCGCTGTCGCCAGGGTCACTGAAAAAAACTGGGTGGCGTGCGCAGTAGATGACTCCATTGAGTTCGGCTTGAAACCTGGCGACGAGCTGGTGCTTGAGTCAACGATCTGCCATGAAATTCGGCAGCACAGAAAACCGGTCATTTTTGGCCACGCCAGTGAACATCCCGTTTTTTCCCTGCATCACACGCCCAGTACCTATGGATTGGAAAGCTATATTTCTATTCCGATCATAAAGGCAAACGGCGAGTTTTTTGGGACACTGTGTGCCATCGACTCTGTGCCTGCTCATCTCGATGACCCGGCCATTGCCAACACACTTACGCTTTTCGCCCAATTGATAGCGTTGAGCCTCGATGCCCAGAATAATCTCGAGATTGCCCAAGCGGAGTTAGTTAATGCCCAGGAGCACGGAAGGTTGCGCGAGCAATTCGTCGCCGTACTCGGGCATGATCTGCGCACGCCATTGAGCGCCATTCGTATGAGCGCCGATCTGCTGGAAACCAAAACAACGGACAAAAGATCGCTTAGCTTAATTTCAGCCATTCGTACTAGCTCCACACGCATGGGAAACCTGATCGAAAACGTGCTGGATTTTGCACGGGGTCGAATGGGGAGCGGAATTCCAATCAAACGCCAACTTGTCGATGATCTGGGCAACACACTACGTTTGACTCTGAATGAGGTTCAAATCTCGCACCCTCGAGCTACATTTATTGAGTTGGTAGACATACCGGCCGGTGTCTATTGTGACCCTCTGCGTATCAGCCAGTTGCTTTCCAACTTGTTGGGAAACGCAGTCACCCACGGCTCATTAGCGTCGCCTATCACTGTTAAGGCCGACACTGAAGTGGACGAAATTGTTATATCTGTGACCAACCAAGGCCCCCCGATACCGCCGCACTTGTCGCCCTTGCTGTTTGAACCTTTCACCCGATCGGAGGCTGGACAACGTGGTGAAGGCTTGGGCTTGGGACTCTATATCGCCTCCCAAATTACCACTGCGCACGGAGGCAACCTGAGCGTGGTGTCCACACTCGAATCGGGAACTTGTTTCGTAGCAAGATTTCCCGCTCGTCTTAAATGTGCCTAAACAACGATCTTCATCCTTCAGATCATTGTTGAAGACGGTTAGGTCTTGATTCGGTTTCTCGCTCAGGTTCGATGGTGCTCACGAAAGCAAGATTTTATTCTGTTGGATTTAATTATAGATGAAATTATATTTCATAATGTAGCTACCTATTTTATTCGTGCGGGCACTCACCCACACGAACTGCATTCCCTGTTGTATATTTTTATCCAAATCCATTTTGTTCGTGCAAAGCTCAATCCAGCGATTTGTACTTTGATCCTCGATCCATAGACCTGCCTCGCAACGACCAAACTTACCCCTGGGAGGTCCGGGGTATCTCAGCTCATATGAAGATTTATAACTAACAATCTCGCCGGGCAAAAGATAGGCCGCGGTGGCATAACCATTCAGAGATAGAATAAATCCTAAACAGAACCATCCAGTGAAAGAGTTTAGAGCCTGTACTGCTGTCTTGCGCCCAGGCCGCTGGTAGAATGTTCGAATTGCAGCGGTAAGCCCAGTAATGGAGCTGATCAACAGGTATGTACTCCATTCGGGGATCTCGGGCATCAAAACTGTTCTTGCTGAAATTTTAGAAGCCCAACCTACATAATAAAGCCATGCGCCAAAAAGCAAAAATACTACCACTGTTAGAACTATTCTTTTTGATTTGCTTTCGGGTGAACTAGGTTCCATAAGCAGCTCTTGGGGGGGCATTAATTGTCGGAGGCAAAAATTTAAGTGGTGACGTCAGCGCGGGAAGGAAGAAGCTCATAAGTCAAGCCTGCCTCATAAAACACCGTTCGCCACTCTAGAAAACCCGGACGGTATTCGCACAGAAGACGAACGATCTGCCCATCCTCTCCGACATAGACTTCTTCCACCAAAGCGATATCTCCTGGCGCTGCCTCGCGGGAGTTAATCCAATCAGTTAAAACTATTTTCGCTTGGTCAGCGCTGATTAGTTTTATGAAATCGCCTTTAGACAGTGCCATGTACCTTCGCCTGGATTTTTACTGATAACAAGTACATGAGCCTATCGGCTTTTTAAGACAAAGTCCTTCTTTTAGTCCAAAGGCTTCCTTTAGACGATGTCCGCTTCTGGCTGTGGATTCAACCGGTCGACGCAACAGATTGGCTAAATCGTTCTGCCGGTGTTTCGTAGTCTAGCGTTTTCCGAGGGCGGCTATTTAGCTGCCTTGCCACTTCATTGAGCGTGGCTTGCGAGTGCTCCGCAAGGTCGGTTCCTTTCAGGAAGTACTGCCTTAACAACCCGTTGGTGTTCTCATTTGATCCTCGTTGCCAAGGACGATGAGGATCGCAGAAGTAGACCTTGATGTCGGTAGCCACCGTAAAGCGTTTATGGTCAGCCATCTCTTTGCCGCGATCCCAGGTCAGCGATTTGTAGAGTTCTTGGGGCAAGTTACGGGCGTTTTCAATTAGGGCGCTGATGACCGTCTCGCTATCCTTTCCGTCCAATTTCACCAGCATTACGTAGCGGGTATGTCGCTCAACAAGAGTGGCAATTTGGCTGTTCCTGCTACCGCACAGCAGGTCGCCTTCCCAGTGACCCGGAACCGCCCGATCCTTAGCCGCGGCTGGGCGTTCGCGGATCGATACCGCGTCAGTAATTCGACCGTGATTTTCTTTCTTCTGCGTGTGATGGCGCGAGCGACGCATGGCCCGCGTGCGCCGTAAATGCTCAAGCAACTCCTTCTTCAGAGCCCCGCGAGCCTGTATGAAGAGCGTGCGATAGATCGTTTCGTGTGACACCTGATAGCTCGCATCGTCCGGGTAGGTACGCTTCAACCAACCGGCAATTTGTTCCGGAGACCACTGTAATTGAAGCTTGTCTGCAACAATTTGCGCCACTGTTCGGTTCTCAACAAGCTTGCAAACCTTAGGTCGATGCGCGCGATCCCAGGCAGCCTGATCAGCTTGATTAGCCCGGTAGCATCCTTGGCCACCGTTGCGTCTGATCTCCCGACTGATCGTAGAGGCTGCTCGCCCTAGCAGCGCGGCCATGGAGCGGATCGAGTTTCCTGCCACCACTGCACGCGAAATCTCTTCGCGCTCAGCCAACGTCAGCGCCAATCTGGATCTGCGGCGTACAGAGGGTCTGATACCGCCTGTTTCCGCCAAAATGCGCTGTATCGATGAATGGTTTCGATCAAATAGTTGGGCTATGTGCTGGAGAGAGTCGCCTTTCTGCCAGTGATCCCACATCAGTTTTTTCTGGATTTCGGTGTAATAGATTCGAGGTCTCTGCTTCATCTGCAACACTCCTTCTGCTTACACAGAATTTAGTTGTGTTGCGTCGACCGGTTGAATCCACAGCCAGAAGCGGACGTTCAATTTATTCCGCTCCCGACCAACATTCGTTCAGACTAGGCGGTAGTAAACAACAGTTCAACCTATCCGTCTGAAGTGCCAAATAGCCTAAGCATTAGTGCAGCATAGAGAATTGGCGTACGGGGCATGGCATTGGAAGAAACCCGCTCAGGCTGTCATGGCACGATTGGTGGCAACTATTTGCTCGTGCGTAAACTGACTCCCGGGAGCCATAAACCTGGCGATCAGTGCGTCGCGGTTTTGAGGCGCCCGTACCTTGTCTGCCGCGTTCAGCGCCAATTTCAATTCCGGCAATGTCAATTCGGTACAGTACGCTGGTGTACCTGGTTGCTGGCGCCACGATTCTTCAAGGCTGCCAGCGGCAAGCGCGATAAAGCCAGTATCCTCAACAAGATCCTGCGCGATGGTTTCCGCGTATGTGTTTCCTCCAGCCACAGGTATGGCGAGGCGCGTTGGGGAGCCGACCGGCTGACCTTTGTCTGCGAGGGTCGCGGCGAGGACGGCGTTCCACGCCTTAACAACCGGGTGGCCAATCTGCTCACTTACCCAGATGCTTTCTGGCATGCCATCTTCGACCTCCTTGATTACCCCGTCACGCCCCGGATAATAATTTGATGTATCAATGACAACTGTCTTCTCCGGCACCTTGCTCATGATCGGTTCGAGATCAGGATAATTTGCAAAGGGAATCGAGAGGATAATCACCTCTACCCCGGAAACCGCTTCTTCCCTGGTCACCGCATGCACGCCGATTTCATTGGCAAGGCTTTGAATGCTCTGAGGGCCTTTCGAATTCGCCAGTTTAACTTCGTGTCCACATGCAGCGAGCTTTCGGGCCAAAGTAGAGCCAATGTTACCTGCGCCAATAATTCCGATTTTCATTTAAATAACTCCTCGCACTCATGTGAAATTGAAAAAAGTTCTGGCCGAGTACTGTTTGATTGGTTTGTATTCGACTATCAAGCACCATCAGAAAAAACACGGCGCGCTTATTTTATTAAAAAGCATATGCGCCTGAGACATTGTTAGTCTGCATAATGATTTAGAAACTTGATATGCATGGCGACCTTGCAGATCGTCATCCATGTGTCATCATAACGAGCTCACGCATAAATTAGCTTGGAAAGCTGAACAATGTAGTTGCGGCTTGGGTTTGTTCCAATATTGCCGAATCTCTCGTTATATACCGAAAAGAAGAGATCTTGGCGCTTTCGCGAGCGCGCCAGATCCGCGTCAGCCAGTGCCTGGGGCAGAGACTCAAGCGTCACCTCAGTGCAATAGCAGGGCGTGCCGCACTGTTGCTTCCAGGATTCAGCCAACGAACCAGCATAGTAGGCGTCGAATCCGGAATCCTCGACGAGTGCCATTGTCACAACGCGGTCATGATCACGATCAGCCGCGACAGGGACGGCAATGCGCTCCGGATCGCCAGCTGGCCTGCCAGCTTCATTTAGCGAGGCGGAGTAAATTGTATTCCAGGCTTTTGCGAGGGGACGGCCAACTTGTTCGGATGCCCATACACTGTCGGGCTGCCCATTCTCGATTGCATCCAATCGATCGTCCCGCGCAGGTATATAGTTGGATGTGTCGATGATCACGCTGTCTTCAGGAAGGCCTTCGAGAAGCGCTTTAAGATCTGGAATTCGTACAAAAGGTATCGAGAGAATTACGACGTCAGCACCCACCAAAGCCTCTTCTTTCGTGACTGCAATTGCACCCGTGGAGAGCACGTCAGGATCAATTGTATGCGGCCCGCGTGAATTTGAAACTCTTACTGTATGGCCAGCAGTGCTTAGCAGTCTTGCAAGCGTTCCCCCGATAAATCCGCTACCGATAATTCCGACGTTCATAGAGATTCCTCATCTTTGGAGCTGGATGTTCACAACATAAGCCTCAGCGAGTGCTAACAAACAGAGCCTCTCCCTACACGATCTGTTCTACAAATGCATCGCGGCTCGGAGAGCCGGTGTTTCATTTGTTTGTGGCATCACCTTAAAAGCTATGCCTCTGTCAGCTGCTTCTGAGGCAGGTATTAACTGATAGCCGGTCGCGCTAAACCCTCAAGCGTGCGATGAAGCTCCTGAAGGTCTTCGGGCGTGAGCTGGCACGCCGTTCTGATCTTGTCAGTGATGCTACGAAGTTCATCCTCCATGCCGCGGGCAGACGCCGTGAGGTCTATAAGCACTCGGCGTTCATCGACGGCATCACGTGTGCGTGTAATCACCCCGGCAGCTTCCAGCCTTTTGAGTAACGGTGTAAGCGTGCCGGTCTCCATGTCGAGACGTTCACACAAGTCGCTCACAGATCGAGGCGACCCGTTCAAGAGCTCAAGCGTGACCAGGTACTGCGAAAAAGTTAGGCCCAGTGGTTCGAGGAACGGCTTGTGCAATCGAACCATCCGGTTCGCGGCAGCGTTAAGCGCGAAGGAAAGTTCTGTGGCTACGCTTCGTTGCGTCGAACTCATATATATCGCCTGCTATTATGTAGTGTGCTACATAAATTATTCTCGACTCCTACAGGTGTCAACAGCTTCTGAAGCTTCCAATCTTTTTTCAGATGAAATGCCCTGGATCAGGCAGCGGAATTGTGGACACACCGATTGAGCGATTCGGCCTGCAGGTAAGCAGATGCAATCTGCTCACCTGGACACAGGGCGCGCTTCAGAGCAATGACTCATTCTGCCGGTGGTTTGTATCCCGCAAGCATTTTCAGCACGTCATCATGTGACCCACTTGCCTCAGCAAACCGCAGGGGCTTAGCCCGCTCAACGACGAGTTCAGGTGGAGTGGGAGAAATCTTTAGCAGTTCGAAGACTTCATCCAAAAACTCCTCCAACGGCATCGCATGCTCGTCGTTTTCCTGGCCGAGCAATGTGGTACGCACACCCGGTGGCGCAAGTTCGATAACCTCAACTGGCGAGGCTTCCAGCTGCACTCGAAGACTTTGAGTGAACGAGTGAACTGCCGCTTTGGTTGCGCTGTAGGTGGGCGTGGCTGGCAGCGGGACAAATGCCAAAGATGAACTGACATTGATCACTGTCGCGCCAGGCTGCTTGATTAGTTGGGGAGTAAACGCATACACCATACGAATCGTGCCTAGCAGGTTCGTTGTCACGATATCTTCCGCTGTACTCAAGTATCCCGGATCAGTCAGATCCTCCCAATGCATGATCCCTGCGTTGTTGATGAGAACGTTAAGATTTGGATGGCTGATCGCAAGCGCTTCGCTGGTGCGCTGGATGGAATGAGCATCAGAAACGTCCAGCAATACTGATTCAATGCCAGGATTTTCCGACACGATTTTGTCGAGCAGAGCCTTGCGACGTCCCGCGATGATGACGTTGTTGCCCGCTTTATGAAGCCGTAGCGCAAGCCCGAGGCCTATGCCTGAGGTGCCGCCTGTAACCAGAATCGTGTTGCCAGTGCTGTTCATAGTAAACTCCAGAAACGATATTTAAGCGGACAAGTGTCCACTTGCAAACCGTACCGGACAGTTGTCCGCTTAGCAATGCAATGAGGGAAAATTATTCATGCCTGACGAGTTGGTGATGCGTTCTGACGCCAAGAAAAATCGGGAGCGGATTCTGGAGGTCGCAGTGGTTGAACTGACCAGCGATCCTGCAGTTCCGCTGAGTACGATTGCGAAAAAGGCTGGAGTAGGACAGGGAACTTTTTATCGCCATTTCCCTACCAGAGAGAAGCTGGTATTCGAGGTCTATCAGTTCGAAATGCAGCAGATCGCCTTGTTGGCACAAGAGCTGCTCGCAACAAGACCCCCGAAGGAAGCCCTCCGAGAGTGGATGGATAGCCTTGCCGAATATGCAATGACAAAGGCAGGACTCGCTACAGCAATCCAACAAGCGGCCTCCGTTTACGACTTCCCTGGCAAGTCGGGTTACGCTCCAGTTCAAGATGCAGCCGAGTTGCTTTTAAGAGCGAACGAAAACGCGGGGACGATTCGTACCGGGATCACTAACGATGACTTTTTTCTAGCCATCGCCGGCATCTGGCAAATGGATACTCAGAGCGAATGGCGATCTCGCTTGTCCAGATTGATGAACCTGGTGATGGATGGCCTATGTTTTGGGAGCCCTGAAAGCCTGAAAAACAAGGTCTAATACCCAACTGGAAAAGAGGGTCAGAGCTAATTGGGGACAGATCGCGTTTACCAGAAGCAAATGTCGCGCAAAGCTGGCTTGCGTCAGAAAACGCTTGCCACCCCAACTATGTACGTCACCCGGAGAGCAGCCATATTGCCGGCGATTTTGAGCTCAATCCGCCCTACTTCTTCTTACTTCTTGAAGTGCACAAGATCTCTCGGCTGGCGACCTTCCAGACCCGCAAGCAAATTTTCCAGGGCTCGCTTGGCCATTGCGTTGCGGGTGTCAGTCGTCGCAGAGCCAATGTGAGGTACGGTGACGACGTTTCTCAGGTTAAAAAGCTCGGAGTTCGTCAGGGGCTCCTTCACATAAACGTCCAAACCAGCCGCCCGGATTGTCTTTTCTTGCAGAGCCTCGATGAGTGCGTCCTGATCCACGACAGGCCCACGCGAGATATTGATCAAAATACTTTCCGGGCCCATCAAAGCGAGTTCTTTGCGTCCGATAAGATTCCTCGTGGCGTCCGTCAATGGCACGACCGGACAAACAAAGTCAGACGCGCTTAAAAGCTCTTCCTGCGGTACAAACCTCGCACCAAGTTCCTGTTCAAGCTTTGGTTTACGACTGTTGCCGCTATACAAAATGGTCATGCCAAAACCAAAGCGGCCTCTGCGTGCGATGGCTTCTCCGATTTTTCCCAGACCGATAATGCCCAACGTCTTTCCATGAACGTCGCACCCAAATTGGGATGCATCGATGGTTTGTGTCCAGTTACCCTCTTTAGTCCAGGAATCAAGCTCAGGAATGCGTCTTGCTGTGGCGAGGATCAGGGCCAAAGCCAGGTCAGCAGTGGTTTCGTTCAACACATCTGGCGTATTCGTCAACATGATCCCTCGGCGGTTGAGGTAGTCGAGGTCATAGTTGTCGTAGCCAACCGATATGCTTGAGACGATCTCAAGATTTACAGCCGCAGCCAGCTCAGCTTCACCCAGACGACGACTTCCACCAATCAGCCCGTGAGCGTTCGAAATAGCGGCCTCGAACTGGGCGTCCATATCACCAAGCTCAGGACTAATGATGATGACTTCGTAGTCGTCTTTGTAAGGTTCAAGCAGGCTGGGGGAGACCCGGCTGAAGGCCAAGATTGTCTTTTTCATGACGGCGTATTCCACCTGTTCCAATATCAATTTGAATCGTGCTCTGACTTCAAAAAGGTTTTTGCCCACTCACGATAACTGTCCGAGAGTGTGTATTTAGAAAGCAGCTCAGGAAGGGATAGCTCGCTCCCCTCCGTGCCGCTTTGTTCGCGTAGCGCCTCGTAGGTTGCTTTGATTGCGGACAAATAGGGGGCATGCCCATTGACCACGATCCGCACATTGGCAGCACTCAATTTTTCAACATTGCTCAGAGCAGGATTTCCATAGTTGATCAGCATGATCGGCACTCTGAGATGTGCCGTAAGTGCTTCTAGGTGCTGGAAGTCCTTAACACCGACCAGGCAAATAGCATCTGCTCCAGCCTTCTGATAAGCCGCAGTGCGAGCGATGGAGTCGTCCAAAGTGGTCACAGCCACATTCGTACGGGCGATGATGCTGAGTGCATCATCCGACCGGGCAAATCGCGCGGCATAGATTTTGGCTGCGGCTTCTTCCCTCTCAATAAGCACATGCGACTGCTCGTCGTACTTGGCCGGTAGATGGGTGTCTTCCAATGTCAGGGCTGCAACGCCGGCCTTCTGTAACTCTGTGACTGTTCGCATCACATTCAGCGCGTTTCCAAAGCCATGGTCAGCATCCCCAATGATCGGAATCTGGCTTGCCCGTCCGACCCTGGAAACCTGCTCGACATATTCATCCAGCGTGAGTAATGCAATGTCAGGTGCGCCGAGCACCTGAAGCGACGCAACGGAGCCGCCTTGAATGGCAACGTCAAAGCCAAGGTCGTATGCCATCCGAACTGAGATCGGATCGAATACGGAAGCTGCAAATTTGCAGGTGTCTCCCTGGAGTAACTCACCAAACACCTTGCGTAAATCATGATGTGATCGCTCTATCATGTTGGCTCCATCAATCTTTCCAATCAGGTCTCTCCACGCGGAAGAAGGCATGCAAAACACTACCGGTCATAACCGTTTAGATGGGAATGACCGGATCGCTTTGTAGTTTATTTATGCGCCAGCGATGCCTTGCTTGCCGCCTTTTCTTGCTTCATTGCGGCGATCTCACGTTCGCAAGCCTCGACATCGAACGAGTTGTCCCACTTGGCAATGGCGATGGTGCCGATGCCATTGCCGATCAGGTTGGTCACGGCCCGCGCTTCGTTCAAGAAACGATCAATGCCCAAAAGCAAAACGAGTCCGACCAGAGGGATGGAGTGGATGGTCGTGAGTGTTGCAGCCAGCGTGACAAACCCCGCACCCGCGACACCAGCCGACCCTTTGGATGTCAGCAGGAATACGCCTAGCAGGATCATCTGATCAACGAAGGTCAGTGGCGTGTTGGTCGCCTGGGCGATGAAGATCGCGGCCATGGTGAGGTAGATGCAGGTGCCGTCTGCGTTGAAGGTGTATCCCGTTGGCAGCACCATGCCCACTACAGATTTCTTGCAGCCAAGTTTTTCAAGTTTCACCATCATGCGTGGTAGCACTGCTTCGGTTGAGCAGGTGCCGAGGGTGATGAGAATTTCGTCCTTGAAATAACGGAGAAACTGCATGAGTGGCATGCCTGACCATCTGGCCACCGTGCCTAGCACCACCACAATGAAAATCAAGGTTGTGATGTAGAGCGCGATCAGCAACTGACCGAGTGACAGCAAGGTGCCAATCCCGTACTTGCCGATAGTGAACGCCATACCTGCACCCGCACCAATCGGCGCCAAGCGCATGACCATTGCAACGATCTTGAACAGGCCTTGCAGGAACAAATCAATAGTGTTGATCAACGGCTTGCTGGTTTCGCCCATCTGAACCAGGGCAACTCCCATCAAGACCGAAAGCAGAATGACCTGCAGCATGACGCCGTTGGAGAATGCGCCGAGGAACGTGTGGGGAATGATATTAAGGAAGAAATCAATTGTACCGCCTTGTTCACTCGCGGCCTGGCTGTACTTGCTGATAGCATTTCCATCGAGCGCGTTGACGTTAATGTTCATCCCGACGCCAGGCTTGACGATGTTCACCACGATAAGGCCTACGACCAGGGCGATAGTCGATAGAATTTCAAAGTAGATCAGCGCTTTTACGCCAATCCGTCCGACCTCCTTGATACTGCCCATTTTCGCGATACCGACGACGACCGTACCGAAGATAATGGGGGCCAGCAGCATTTTTATCAGCTTGATGAAACCATCGGCGAAGGGTTGGAGCTTGGCTCCAATATCAGGCACGAAGTAACCGATTGCTGCACCGATCACGATGCCGATCAGCACCTGCACATACAGCTGGCTATACCAGCGGGACTTGGAAGTTTCCACGGAAGCACCTCATTTTATTTTTGTGATGGGCATGTGGCTTGGCGTCAGTGGGTGACGCCTGACTCTGCGGCCTCCCTGAAGGAGGCCACAGATAGAGGGAAATCAGCCTTCGCCTAGCTCACGCATGACTGCGTACAAAGCGGATTTGGCTTCGAAGCCAACACCTGGAATATCAGGCAGACCGACATAACCATTTTCCACCTTGATTCCGTCAGCGAAGCCGCCGAAAGGCTGGAACACATCGGGGTAAGACTCGTTGCCGCCCAAGTGCAGGCCTGCTGCGATATTGAGGGACATCTGGTGGCCGCCGTGCGGAACCACGCGACGGGAAGACCATCCCATTTCGTCCATCACTTTCAGTGTGCGCATGTACTCAACGAGTCCGTAAGACAGCGCGCAGTCGAACTGCAGAAAGTCGCGATCAGGGCGCATGCCACCGTGGCGCAGAAGGTTACGAGCGTCCTGATGGGAGAACAGGTTTTCCCCGGTAGCCATCGGCAGCTCGTAGTGATTGGCAAGCTCAGCCTGGAGTGCATAGTCCAGCGGGTCGCCGATTTCTTCGTACCAGAAGAGGTTGTACTTCTTGATGGCTTCCGCATAAGCAATACCGGTCTGAAGATCGAAGCGACCGTTGGCATCGACCGCCAGTCGACGACCGTCCCCAACCACTTCGAGTACCGCTTCGATGCGACGAATATCTTCGTCCAGTGGCACTGCACCGATCTTCATTTTGACAACGTCGTAGCCACGATCTAGGTAGCTCTGCATTTCTGCTTTGAGTTTGGTCTGGTCTTTGCCTGGGTAGTAGTAGCCACCTGCTGCGTAGACCCAGACTTTGTCATCGGCCACGCCGTTACGGTACCGATCAGCCAGCAGACGATAGAGAGGCTTGCCTTCGATCTTGGCAACGGCATCCCACACGGCCATATCAATGGTGCCGACTGCAACTGAACGTTCGCCGTGACCACCTGGCTTTTCGTTGGTCATCAGGGTCTTCCAGATGGCGAACGGATCCAGGTTGTTGTTCTCATGGTCGATAAGAGTATCCGGATCAGCTTCCATGATTCGCGCGAGGAAGCGATCACGCATCAACGCGCCTTGACCATAGCGACCGTTGGAGTTGAAGCCGTAGCCAATGACAGGTTTACCATCGCGAATCACATCCGTGACAACAGCAACGACCGAGCAGGTCATTTTCGAAAAATCGATGTAGGCATTGGCAATGGGAGAAGCGATAGAAACAGTTTTTTCGCGGATGTCTACGATACGCATGACGGGTTCCTCTTGTTGTTGGTGGCCCCACGTTATGCTTTGCGATGACACCCGCCCAATGCTATTAATGCCGCGCCCTATGCACAGGAGGCATTGCCCTTGGAACTCGTTTGGCTTGAGGATTTTTCAGCGCTTGCGGAGTACGGCAGCTTTGTGCGGGCGGCTGAAGCGCGCCACGTTACTCAACCTGCCTTCAGTCGCAGAGTCCGCGCTCTTGAGAATTGGATGGGTGTCGAATTGTTCATACGCACCCCCCAGGGGGCGACGTTGACCGAGGCTGGAAGACAGATTTTGCCTAGCGCCCAAGAGGCTGCCAGACGCTTGTACCGGATGCGCTCCGAGGCACAGGAAGTGGCTGGGATGGCCGCCAAAACGCTGCAGTTTGCAGCCACTCATTCGTTGTCATTTACCTTCTTCCCAAGGTGGTTGAGAAGTGCAGAAAATGGCGCGCCGATAGATGCCGTACGTCTGCATTCAGACAGCATGGCTGTTTGCGAGCAGATGCTGATACACGGCCAGGTTCAATTTCTGCTTTGCCATCGCCACCCCGACGTTCCACCCCTGCTGGCCCCTGATCAGTTCACCGGGAAAAAGGTCGGAGAGGATGTGCTCATACCCTTGGCGAGTGCCTCTGCCACGTTGGGTACGTCCCCGGAAACACTGCCTTATTTGGCATATACCCAGGAATCCGGTCTAGGCCGTATCGTCGCTCACCGACTCCACGGCAAGGAAGACTACCTTCACCTCAAGCCGCTTTTTAGCAGCCATCTTGCGGCGGTTCTGATGTCCATGGCACTGGAAAGCAAGGGCGTAGCG
This sequence comes from Pseudomonas sp. FG35, assembly GCF_057809295.1. Lineage (NCBI taxonomy): Bacteria > Pseudomonadati > Pseudomonadota > Gammaproteobacteria > Pseudomonadales > Pseudomonadaceae > Pseudomonas > Pseudomonas sp. FG35. The sequence goes on from NZ_JBMDJR010000001.1 coordinate 665,360, forward strand.
TGGTTACCAAAAAGCCTGACCGAGCAGGAAATGGCTGATGGGCGGCTGGTCAGAGCTCTCGACGAAAGCTGGGATATACCGTTAGAGATTCACCTCACTCGACCTAAAGCCCCCATTAGCTTATCTGCAGAAGAATTCTGGGCCAGGCTGGCTTAATAGATCCATCTTACTGACCTCCATTTTTCACTTTCTAACGGCGTTCTGGCGAGCCAGAAAACTTGGCTGTTAGTGACTGAGTGTCTCCTATTGGCCGATAGCAGTCGCTTCCGAGCGTCCGCTTATGGCCGATAGCGGTCGCTTTTGAGGGTTCTCTAATGGCCGCTAGCTGACACCTGCGGTTAGTCTTTAGGGTTGCTTGATGTCGGTTTTTTCTGACTCGCGGCTTGCGCTTGATCTCTGACAGCTGGCGTATCTGAATCAACTGTTGTTCTAAAGTTTCTGCGCGGGCCAACTGCGCCGCAGTACGTTGCTCCGCTTGGCTGAGCTCGCTCTGGGCCGACTCCAACCTACGTCGCAAGTCGTCGCACCTGCGGCTGGCTACTTTTGATTGGCTTACTGCGGCTGTCCCCTCCTCCCGGGCCCGATCAACCTCGCGGTGAGCCCGATCCTCAACGCCACGCAAATAGTTCTCCTGTGTGATTCGCTCCTGCTCGGCCTTGAGTCGTAGCAAGTGGAGTTCCTGTTGGAGAATTTGATTTTGCCCCTGGGCATCGTGCCGTTCACGCTTAAAGAAATCACGCTGTTGCTGGAGCTCCTCAATCTGGGCCTGCCGCTGCACCAACAGAAGGTCCAGGTCAGCCAAGCGAGATTCGGCCGCCTCAGGCACCCTGCGTACAACATGGCTGTGGCGCACCTGCGAGCGATCCAGGCTTTCTATTGCGAGGCGATTCTGGCTTTCTCGACGGTTACGCCATCTGGCTCCAAAGCGGCCGTCAAGCCGACAACCTGGTCGCCAGAATCGGCAATGCTGAAACGGCACCTTTTCCGCAGATCGATCCGCGTCCCAGTGACCTGTACCTCGCCGAGCAATTGCAACGCCCCGGCCCAGACGGCAAAAGCGTTGCCTATGCATCAAATGGAACAGGCGCTGCCACCATGCTTTTCAAGGTAGCGCTGATGTTCTTCATCTGCCTTTTGAAACTCACCCAGTGGCAGGATCACCGTAGCCACTGGCTTGCCCAACTGGCCACTGGCATCCAGCTGCTGCCTGGCGACAAGCGCCAGTCGGGACTGCTCGGCACTGTTGAAAAACAGCGCGGAACGGTATTTCGCCCCGACGTCCGCCCCCTGCCGGTCGACTGACGTGGGATCGTGCAGTGTCCAGAAGTGCTCGACGAGACGGCTGTAGGAAATGAGTCGGGGGTCGAAGTCGACTTGCACGACTTCGATCAGGGTGGCGTCGCCCAAGTCTGACCGTGCGAACCCGACGCGGGTGTCGAGCACACCCGGCAATGCCCGGAATGAGGCTTCCGCCCCCCAGAAGCAGCCGGCACCGAATGTCGCCTGCTCTGACAGAATCTCGCCTGAAAAATCACTCATGCGCGGCCTCCTCACCCTTTAGATACTGCAGGTGCAAATGCAACTGGGCGATATGCTCCGGGCCGATCCCACAGCATCCGCCGACAATGCTGGCCCCTGCGGCAACCCATGATTTCGACCAGTCCAGATAGGACTCGGGGCCCAGATCGCGCCGAATGTCCAACAAATCGCTATTGGCCTCGGCTTTGGCACTGACAGGGGGGAAAGCATTGGCATAAACCCCCAGTTCGACAGGATGATCCAGGTTTTCAATCACAGCGCGTGCCTCAATCAAGGCCGCGGCCATCACTTCCGGCTGGCTGCAATTGAAGAGCACCGCCTTGGCCCCCAGCTCAGCCGCCACGCGAACCGCATCGGCAACGGCCTCGTTTGAGCGTAATCGCGGTTCCCGGCCCTCTTCGTCCAACAGCGTGAATGACACCCAGAGTGGCGCGGGATTCGTTCCGAGGGCTTCGACCACCGCACGCACTTCAGCAATGGAGCTTTGCGTTTCGGCCAGCCACACATCGACGTGCGCCTGCAATCCGGCAATCAGTTCGCGGTGAATAGCTACTGAACGCTGATGATCGAACAGATCCGGCCGGTACGACCCCAGTGCCGGCGGCAACGACCCGGCCACGGTGACCGGATCGGTACTTTCGCCGGCGGCCTGCCGCGCCAGTCGTCCGGCGCGCTCAGCCAGCGCTCTTCCCTGCTCGGCAAATCGCTCGTCGCCAATATGAAAAGGCACCACCGCATAGCTGTTGGTGGTGATGATCCGCGCGCCCGCTGTCACGAACGCCTGATGCGCCTGCAGTACATACTCAGGCGCTTCGATCAGCGCGAGGGCCGACCACTCCGGTTGACGGAACGGTGCGCCGATTCGCTTCAACTCGCGCCCCATGCCGCCATCGAGCACACGTACGTTCGCTCTGGTCATTGGGCTGAACTCACTTGCTGCGCCTGCCCTGCAACCCACTGGTCAACAGTAGAAGGATTGGCTTGAACCCAGGCCTTGGCGGCGACGTCTGCTGGCTGTTTCTCCTTTTCGATCTTCTGGATCAAACCGTTCAACTGTGCTGGGTCGATAGCGAAATTTTGCAGAAACTCGGCAATTTTCGGCGCGCGCTTTTGCAGTGCGGTGGAAGCCAGGACGTACACCTTGGCATCCGGGAAGGCGCAGGTGATGTGGCTCTTGTTCAGCCAGTCAGGATCGACGGTCGGGCTGACGAATTTCCAGCAGCCATCTGCCTTGTAGAGAGGATCTTCTTTTTTGTTGTCCTGGGCGTATCCATCGAACGCGGGTTCTTCCAGGCGACGCAGATCATAGGCCGAGAAAATCCAGTCAGGGGTGTAGGCGTAGAACACCACGCCGCGTTGCGCCTTGTAAGCCGAGGCCAGTTTGGCGTAGGTCACCGAGGCTTCCGTCGACACGGATTCGAATTTATCGGCGAAGCCATAATCCTTGGCCTTGATCTGGCCGATATACGTCGACTCCCAGCCCGCCGGCCCCACCAGCAGTTCGGCCTTGCCGCCGCCCACTGGCTCGAAGAGCTTGGCCACTTCCGGTTTTTTCAGGTCGTAGATCGATTTGACGCCGTATTTGTCCTGCAGATAACCGGGAATGTAGAAGCCTTGTTCGCCGGTATAAGGATGAGCATTGGGTACCAGTGAGCGTGTGCCGCCGGTGACGTACTTGGCCCAAGCCGCGGACTGATTGGGCAGCCAGATGTCCGTCAGCACATCCACAGAACCGTCGCCCTTGGCCGCCGCACTGAACAGCACCGGCACGTCCCCGGCCAGATACGACACATCACCGTCCAGACGGGTTTTGATCACCTCACCCAGAATGTGTTGAATGGCGATGGCCCCTGTCCAGTTCTGCTCGCCAATGACAATTTTGTCCTTGGCCATCACGCTGGCCGGCACGATCAGGGAGGTCAAAACTGCAGCCGCACTCAAGTTACGCAATAGATGTTTTGCCACGATAAGTCTCACTGTTCAGTTATGCAGATGGTCTTGCTTGCGCAAGCTCGATTGAATGATTCGATCGGGGATCAATGCACACAGCACGATCGCCACGCCGGCCAACACGCCCTCGCCGCCCTTGATATTGCGCAACGCCGTCATGACGTCGTAACCCAACCCTCCAGCGCCGATCAGGGCAGCAACCACCACCATCGACAGGCTCATGACGATGGTCTGATTGATCCCCAGCAACAGGGATCGCCGCGCCAGCGGCAATTGCACCTTGATCAGGGTCTGCCAGGGGTTTGCTCCATGGGCGATTGCCGCTTCCACGGCATCCTTCGGGACCTCCTGAATGCCCAGGGACGTCAGACGAATCATCGGAGCCAGGGCGAAAATCACCGTCGCAATGACTGCCGGAGTCTTGCCCACCGAGAAGAACGCCACAGCGGGAATCAGGTAGACAAAGGTCGGCAGGGTCTGCATGACATCCAGCAAGGGCGTGAGCAGCCTGCGGGCAAACGGCCGCTTCGCCAGCAAAATACCGGTGGGTACGCCGATCACCAGTGCGATCAGCACCGACGAGCCAACCAGCGCGAGCGTGGCAATTGTCCGCTCCCAGAACCCGAACAGGCCGATATACAACAACGCTGCGCTGCTGGTGAGCGCCAGGGCCAGGCCCGCCGAGCGCCATGCCAGCAATACCAGCGCCAAGGCGCAAACCGGCCAGGGCAGCCAACCGAGCAGGGATTCGATTCCTTCAATGACCGTGCGAACCGCAACGATCACGCCGACAAAAGCGCTCTCGAACGTCACCTGTGACCAACCGATAAAGTCATCCACGCTCTGTGCAGTCAGTAATAGCGCCTGGCGACTGGCTGGGAACTGCAAAAGCGCCTGGGTGGTATCGGGCGTCAACACCCGCCAGATCACCAATGCCTGACTGACCAGCAGCACCGCCAGCGGCAACGCCCAACTCGAAACGGCGCGCCGCACCGGTTGACGGCCCAGCGAATACGCGGTGAAACGGCTGGCCGCCAGCACGGCCAATCCCGCCACGACCGATATCCAGGATGCGCTCGCAATGCCTTGCACCGCAGTGGCCAGGGCCGCGAGTTCTGCGGCGAACCCGAGCCAGAACAACCCGCCTCGGCCCCGCGCCGCCAGCGCTGCCGGCCCGAGCAACAGGGCTTGCCAGCCGCGCAAGCCCGGCTGAACCGGTTGCTCCTTCGGTGCCGTTTCGGGAGCCTGACGTACCGCGCCACCGGCATCGTGCAATACCGGTGCGGCAGGAAGGCAATCGCGGAAAAAATCCGCGACCTCGGCATCGGCCGGCGTCTCGAGCAGCTGTTTCGGGGTGCCCGACTGCACCAGACGTCCCTGGCGCAATACCGCTATCCGGTCAGCGAGACGGACCGCTTCGGCAGGATCGTGGGTGACCAGCAACGTGGTGATCCCGCGCTCGCGTACCAAAGCCAGAAAGTGGCTTTGCAGGTCGCGCCGGATGGTCGGATCCAGTGCGCTGAAAGGCTCGTCCATCAGGAGAATATCCGGATCAGTCACCAATGCCCGCGCAAGACCGACCCGTTGCTGCATACCGCCGGACAACTCGTGGGGATAATGCTCGCCCCATCCCTCCAGGCCCATCGCCTGCAACTGTCGCGTGGCCGCTGTATGCCGAACGGCCTCGGATTCGCCGCGTAACTCAAGAGGCAACGCAACGTTGTCCAGCACCGTGCGATGGGGCAAAAGACCGAAATGCTGGAACACCATGCCGATTCGCCGCGAGCGCAAATCCCGCAACGCTTTGTGGCTCAAGCCGCTGATAGCCTGACCTTCAATCAAGACCTCACCGCTGGTGGGTTCGATCAAACGATTGATATGGCGAAGCAAGGTCGATTTGCCACTGCCGGAGGTGCCCATCAGGCACAGCACTTCGCCGCGCCGGACCTTCAAGCTGACATGGTTGACAGCCGGCAACGGCGATCCGCCTTTGCGCAGATAAGCTTTAGTGACGCCTCGCAGTTCGAGGACAACATCGCCCTCCTCGGCGCTATCGTCGATGGGTGGGGCCAATCGTTCAGGCAAGTCGACCTGTACCGTTGCCAAAGAGGTTTGAATAAGTGTCACGAGGGCTCCGGGCAACGAACCGCTGACGGCCTTATGGGTGGCCGATCAAGGGTAGAAAAAATGGACTGGGAGCTTTAGGCAATGACCTCGAAGAGGGTTGACCTGAAGCGAAAAAACGCAGCAAGCGAGGCGCCGCACGTTTCTTTTGTTAAAAGCTAAACGATCTTAAAAAGATTAAATAAATATCTTTTTGGAATGAGCTTAGGCCTTCCCGCCCGGTTTTCCGGAGGTGCTTTTCAAAGCGACTTTGTTTTGCTGCGTGCCGACGGCTGGACGTGCTGCACACCGACAACGATCCTGTATCGCAGGCCCAGAGCCGTGCCTGTCAACGCTTGATCGACTCATCAACGGGCTGACGTCCAGCAGCAGACTCAGCCCGGTTTTGATGGAGTGTTCCGCGCCCGTGGCACGCGGCGCTCGCGGCGAATCTTCCCGTCCCCGTCAAACAGCGTTGCCGAAACGGAACGAGGCGCCATGGCGCCGACGCCGGCATCAGCTTGCCGCGTGGTTCATCTGCGGCCCAATCGGAATACGAGGATTTTTCTCGCAAGCATTGGCCATTCAGATGGCCGGGCTTCGCAGATTGACTGACGGTTGGCTGCTTCACCAGGGAACTGCCGATGCCAGGCGTCGTCCGAGCTTAAGCGTTTAAGCAAACTGCTCGCCACGAGGTTTCCGTTTGAAAGCTGCCATCGTCAAAAAATACCGCCTGATCATCAAGACCTTGGGCTACGTGGGCTGGTCTCTGTTCTGGTTGCTGCTGTGGGACATCGCCGTCACCGTCGACTTCATGCTGTTCCTCAACGCCAAGCTGAACCTGCCGCTGATGCCGCTGACCTTGCTGGGCTCGGCGTTGATCGTATTGATCAGTTTTCGCAACAGCAGCGCCTACAACCGCTGGTGGGAAGCGCGGACGTTGTGGGGGGCGATGATCAACAACTCCCGCAGCTTCGCCCGGCAGGTGCTGACGCTGCTGGACGACGTCGGCGGCGAGGTGAATCCGGTCAAATCCACTCTGCTGCGCCGCCACGTCGCGTATGTGAACTGCCTCGCCGCGCATCTGCAAGGTCAGCCTTGTCCTGACGAGGTGCGGGCGTTTATTCCCGCCGAAGAGTTCGCCCGCAGTGGCACGACCAATAACTTTGCCAACGATATCCTCACCGGCTCCGCGACTTTGCTCGCCAAGGAATACAAGGCCGGGCATCTGGACAGTATTCGCCTGGCGCGGCTTGAGTCGACGCTGGTCGACCTGTCCAACAGTCAGGGCGGCATGGAGCGGATCGCCAATACCCCGCTGCCCTACCCTTACGTCTATTTTCCGCGGCTGTTTATTTCGCTGTTCTGCTTGATCGTGCCGGTGGGACTGGTCGAATCCCTGGGCTGGTTCACGCCGCTGGCGTCGACCGTGGTGGGATTCATGCTGCTGGCCATCGAACGCATCGGCACCGATCTGCAAAGCCCGTTTCGCCACAGCGAACACCAGATTCAAATGGAAGCACTGTGCGAAACCATTGAAAAGAATTTGCAGTCGATGCAACGTGATTCGTTGGGTGATGTGCGCAGGCTTGAAGAGCACGCGTGAGGCGCTGCTTTAGCAGCAATGTGATAGCGGGTCTCCTCTTTGCTTTATCAGGTGCAGAGCGACTATTGATGAGACGAGCGGATCAACTGACCTGGGTGGAGTCAAAACCGGAGCGTACTCTATTTCCCACACTCGGCTAACACGCCCGGGCAGACTCACTACCTGCGAACAGATTCTGAATCAAGTCACTGTGACAACCGCATTCAACATCAACACCACAATCAAACCGACCACGGCTACGATGGATTGAACCACCGAAATGGTCTTGGTTGCTTCGCCCATCGTCATGCCGAAGGATTCCTTCACCATCCAGAAGCCCGCATGGTTCGCATAGTTGAAGAACAGCGAGCCGCAGCCGATGGACAAGGCAAGCAGAGGCAGGTTGAGGCCTGGATCAGCACCTGCAAGCGGCGCCAGCAAGCCAGCAGCACCAACGATACCTACAGTGGCTGAACCGGTAGATACCGAGAGCAGCATCGCAATCAACCAGCCCAGGATCAGCGGAGGGAACGCAGACTGTTGAGTCAGGTGCACAATGGCATCGCCCACCTTGGCGCTGGTCAGCAACTCCTGAAAGGCACCACCGCCGGCGATGATCATGATGATTGAAGCGATTGGCTTGAGACTCTTGCCCAGAGATTCGCGCAATTGCCCCGCATCGCCACCCCGCACGAGTACCAGACTCGCCCCTGCGAACAGAACGCCCAGAAGCATCGCTATCAGGGGATTGCCCAAGAAACTAGCCATCTTCAGGATCGCATTGCCCTTGGGTAATAGCATCTCAGCGACGGCATGAATCAGCATCAGGATCGCCGGTAGCAAGGCTGCCAGCACACCAAGGCACACGCTGGTGCTAGGTTGATCGTCGGCTTTTTCGGCGAGGGTGAACTGATCCAGCAAAACCTGATCCGGCCGAGTGCTCATACGCGGCGAAATGAATGCGCCATAAAGCGGGCCTCCTAAGATCATTGCAGGAATTGCCGCAAGGAAACCATAGAGCATTGTGGGCCCAACCGAGGTTTTGAGCGCAGCGATGGCCGTCAAGGGGCCAGGGTGCGGCGGTACCATCCCGTGCATGGCTGCAAGTGCCGCAATCACCGGAACACCTACATACACATACGCTGAACCTTTGAAGCGAGCCTGGCTTTCCAGCTTTCGCGCCACGCTGAAGATCAGCGGCAGCATGATCACCAGGCCCACCTCGAAAAACATGGGAATGCCAATTACAAATGCAACCATCATCATGGCCCAAGGAATCATCCGATCGGATGTTCGCTTGAGGATGACCTCGGCGATCTGCTCTGTGACGCCTGCGTCAGCAAGAATTTTGCCCAGCATCGCTCCAAGTGCGATGACGACCCCTACTGCCCCCAGTGTCTTTCCGGCGCCGGTCATCACGTGGGAGACGATGGCTTCCGGCTCCATACCGGTTGCAAAGCCAACGCCCACGGACACCACTAACAAGGCCAGGAGCGGGTGCATTTTGAGACGCGACACGATGAGCCCCACCAGCACCAGGACGCTCACCAATGCGGTCAGTAAGAGGTCTATATCTAAGGGAGTCATGAAAGGATCTCGGTTGGGCTGACGCTCAAACTGCAGTCAGATTTGAAAGAGAAGTTTGAAACCGTAACGCCTGTCGTTGCACGCGATAAACCAAACATCGTTTGGGTGCTTTCAACTTCGGCATTGGATGACGTGTCCATGGAATCTGCTCTGTTGTAATTGGAATTTGCTGCTACTGCACAGAACTTCTCGATGAGGCACGATAGGTTTTACTGCAACGTCGTACGTCGAACGTTCTGTAGGTATTCATTTAAATGGGTGAGATGAATGGACATCTGCGAATGCACGCGCAAGTCTCAGCTCTGGCCTTTTGCAAAACCGAATAACCTTCGAGGGACTTGTACCAGCAGCGAATCGCTAACCTGCGTCGAACACTCCAAGGCCTTTAACTGATCGACTACGGTGCGAAAACCGATGCTTTGCTCATGCTGCGTATGCGGCCAGTCGCTGCCCCACACCAACTGGCGAAGGCCAAAACTTTGTTCCAGCAGGGGTAATGCCATTCGAGCGAAATTGATGTTCTGTTGCGGCGTACCTCCCAAACGATAGATTCCCGATACTTTCATCCAGATCGAACCTTTCGACCCCAACTCCAGTAACTCGCAAAACCCGGGCTGATCGACGCCTGAATTGGCATCCGGCCGGCCGAAGTGATCGATCACCAACTTCAAACCGTACGGCGTCAATTGATGGATCAGCCCCGGCAGATCCTTTACCTCCCGATGCAACTCGACATGCCAGTCAAGATCAGCAATGTGGCTGAAAAACGCTCTCCAGGCACTGTTACGAAAATCAGGTAGCGCCTTACCCACCAGGTTCAAGCGGACGCCGACCACACCCAACTGATCCATCTCATTCAACATGACGCGACTGACGCCTGGCTCCAGCACCACGACCCCTCGCAACTGCTGTGGCGCCTGCCTCAACGCCGCCAACAAGTAGCTATTGTCGGTGCCTAGAAAGCTCGGTTGCACCAATACGCCATGACTCAGGCCATGAGCGTGCAAGTGCGTCAGATACTGCTCAAGCGTGGCGTCGTAATCAGGGGTATAGCGCCGTTCACCGATCAAATTCAGATCACGGCTGAACACATGAGCATGGGAGTCGATGCCAGTGATTGGTATAGAGCAGGTATCAGTCATAGCGTTCATCTAATAGAAGGTAATGGGCATCAGGCCCGCGCACTCTCGTTACCGTTGATCGTTACCGCCACAGATCTATTCGAAGCTTCGAGGCTGCGTCCACGGGTTTCCGGCAGACAAAGTGCCGCAATCACCGCAACGCCATAGGCAATCCCTGCGTCGATACCAATCGCAGATCCAAGGGACATGGAGTCGCTCATGTGACCGACGAGGAACGGGAACACCGCGGAAAGCACTCGGCCAAAGTTGTAGCAGAAGCCGACGCCGGCACCGCGCACGTCTGCCGGGTATAGCTCGTTGAATAACGCGCCAAGGCTTGCGGGAATACCGGCCGCAAAAAAGCCGAGCGGGAACCCCAGGAACAGCATCTGGGTATTGGTCAGCGGCAAGAACACATAACTCTGCACCGTGACGACACAGCAAAGCGCGAACAGGACGATGTTTTTGCGCCGGCCAATCCGATCGATCAAAAAGCCACTGACGACACATCCGCACCAGAACGCAAAAATGATCACCGCCAGGTAGCCACCAGAATTCAGTACGGACAGATTGCGCTCAGTCTTGAGAAACGTGGGCAGCCAGGTCATCACCGCGTGATAACCACCGTGCGCACCCAGCCCCAATAGACCGCCGAACAGCGTTACGCGGATCAAATCGGGGCGGAAGATGCCGGCCAGGGATTTGAAGAAACTTTGCGGGATGGCGTTTTCTTTTTGCAGACGCTGGAAGCTGTCGGGCTCCTCGACATTACGACGCACCCAGATAATCAGAAACGACGGTAGCAGCCCGACCAGGAACATCACGCGCCACGCCATGTCCTGCGGCACGAGGGAATAAATCAGTGTGAACACTCCGACCGCCAGCCCCCAACCCACGGCCCAGGCACTTTGTACGGTGCCCATCACTTTGCCGCGATACTGCGGATTGATGGTTTCGGCCATCAATACTGCACCCGCTGCCCACTCGCCGCCGATGCCGAAACCCTGGAGCGCCTTGACGATCAAGAGCTGGTTAAAACCGGTGACAAACGCGGAGAGAAAAGTAAAAAAGGAGAACCACACAATCATCCACTGCAGCGTACGCACCCGGCCGTAGCGGTCGGACAATGTCCCCCCTACCCAACCGCCGATAGCTGACGTGACCAGAGTCACTCCGCTGATCAACCCCGCATCGCCCTTGGTCAAGGCGAACGCGGCGATCAAAGCCGGAATCGCCAGGCCAAACATTTGTACTTCCAGTGCGTCGAGGGACCATCCGCCGAAGCAGGCCCAAAACGTTTTGCGCTCCCGAGGAGTGATTTGGCGATACCAGCTGAACATGATTCTTATCCTTATAGGCGGAACGTGAGGCAGCCGAGCGCGAACCGCGCCGCTTCGGGGCCAGTCATCTCAAACAAAACGATCAAACCAGCGGCGACCGACTCGCCGCTGAACGATCCGCTAACCAGGCACGGGGTTAGCGAATATCCACGCTGTAGCGAAAGTGTTCGGCATGCCCTCGGGAGCGGCGCCACTCCAGGGGCGTACCCGCGTAATCGCGCGCCAGACGCTCGATCACCACCACGGGGCTGCTGATCGGTACTTGCAGCAATCGCGCGTGCACCTCATTCACTGATTCAGCGGTGAGTGTTTCTTCGGCATAGGCGACGACCTGACCGCAAACCTCTTCGTAGATCGGATACAGCAGCGGCCCTTGGCGACTCAAGTCAATCTCCAGCAGCGGCTGGAAGCGGCTGCGCGGCAGCCAGATTTCTTCGGCGAGCACCGGCTGAACATCGAGCAGACGTACTCGGACAATGCGAATGACCGGCGCGTCAGGTGGCAGTCCTAGCGCCTGCGCCACCGCCGACGGCGCGATCATCGGTTCGATCGACAGGATGCGACTCTCGGGTACCTGACGTTCACCAGCAGCAGTCTGAAAACGGAAGAAACGGAATAACGAAGATTGAAATTGAGGCCGGCGAACGAAGGTGCCTCGACCTTGCTGACGCTCCAGAATGCCTTCACTGACCAGCGCGTCGACCGCTTTACGCACGGTACCGGTGGACAGCTGGTATTCCGCAGAAAGCGCGGCTTCGGTGGGAATGGCCTCCCCCGGGCGCCAGCGATTATTGGCAATCTGCTCAGCGAGGTGGTCACGCAAACGTTGGTAAAGCGGCAGGCGAACATCGCTGGAAAGAGAATTCATCGACTTTATTTACCTTGTTATCTAGTCATCTATATGAATTTTTGGTGAGTATTTCCTCCGACGACTTGACTGTCAAGAAGATGCACGGCCTCTTGCTGACGAATGGTGATCCATCGCCCGGCAAAGCCTACGTCAAGCAAGCTCTATGAGAGTCACTGCGCCCGCCACGACGCGTGACTCCCCCCTACCCTAAAGCGCCTAGTCGAAGCGGAACGAAGCCCCATAGGCCGACTCAGGCAGGTGACTGGAGCGGTCTTCCCGCAACCGCGAACGGAAAGTGCCACTCTGCGGTTGAGTCCGGTACAGCCCACGCTTTTGCAGTTCGGGAATCACCAGTTCGACAAAGTCCTCAAGGCTGCCTGGGCTGATCAACGGGTTGAGCATGTAGCCGCTGGTGCCGGAAATTCGCGCGTGCTCTTCGATGCGATCGGCGACTTGCTGCGGTGTTCCGACGAGAATCAGGTCGCTGCCACGGGTAACGCTGGCGAAGCGCTTTTTCACATCACCCGCCGTCAGCGGCTTGCCACTGCCATCGGGGCGCATGACGTATGAGGTCAGGCCTTCGGTGTGCGTCGATAGCGCATCGCTGTCGGCGTAGCGGCTGATGTCGATGCCGGTGTCGCCGGCGTAACTGACCAGTTGTGCCTGCAAGTGATAGTTGCTTTGCAGCTCGTCGTATTTGCGCTGGGCTTCGATTTCGGTTTTGGCCGTGACGATGCGCAATACCGTCAGCGATTTAACGTCTTCACGTTGACGCCCACGCGCCTGAGCCTGGGCCCAGATGTCTTCCAGGCCCTGACGGATTTCCTGCGGGTTGGATTTGGCGATGAAGATCAGTTCCGCATGCTTGGCGGCGAACTCTCGACCGCGTCCCGACCAGCCCGCCTGAATCAGCAACGGGGTGCGCTGCGGAGACGGAGCGGTCAGGTGCGGCCCGGCGACGCGATAGTGCGCACCCTCGTGATTGATCGGTCGCACCCGGTCGCCTCTGGCATACAGCTGGCGGGCCTTGTCGGCCACCACGGCGTCGTCGGCCCAACTGCCTTCCCAGAGTTTGTACACCACATCGAGAAACTCCTCGGCACGCTCATAGCGATCGTCATGCTTGATCATTTGCTCCAGCCCGAAATTGCGGGCGGCGCTGGAAAGGTAAGAGGTGACGATATTCCACCCCACTCGCCCATTGGTGAGGTGATCAAGCGTGCTGAAGCGCCGGGCGTGGGTAAACGGGTGCTCATAACTGGTGGTCACCGTGACACCAAACGCCAGGTTTTCCGTCACGGCCGCCAACGCCGGAATGATCATCAACGGATCGTTGGCCGGTGCCTCCACCGCCCATTTCACTGCCGCATCGGCGTTGCCACCCAGCACATCGTAGAAGCCCAGCACATCACCAAAGAACAACATATCGAGGTGCGCCTGATCGGCAATCCGCGCCAGGTTTGACCAGTAGCCCAGCGAATTGATCGCCAGGCGTTCGTCAGCCGGGTGCGTCCACAGACTCGGCGCACCGCCGCACCCGACGCTGGCTTGTTCATAAAGTGCAAACAGCAGAGGTTTAGGATCGGACATCTGGGTTCCTGCAAGAGATCATTTAACGGAATGGCTCAGCGCTGATGCTTGAAGCCTCTGCCGTAATGGCGTTCGAGGCGATGCTGGATCAGTTCGAGACCGATGGATAACAGCCAATAGATGGCGGCTGCGGTGGTCAGCATTTCAATGTAACGGTAGGACGAACGCCCGTACGACTGCGCCAGAAACATCACTTCCCAGACCCCCATGACCGAAATCAGGGAAGAATCCTTGAGCATCGAGATGAACTGGCTGGTGGTCGGCGGAATGATCGTGCGCATGGCTTGCGGCAGGATGATATGGATGAACGTCGCGGCCGGTCTCAGGCCCAGTGCGGCTGCTGCTTCGCGCTGACCAGGGGCAACCGCGAGAATGCCGGCACGAAAAATCTCACTCAGATAAGCCCCGTAGTTGAGCGACAGCGCGATGATCCCGGCGCTGATTGCACCCGGCACCACGCCCAACTGCGGCAGCCCCAGATAGATCAACAGGATCTGGATCAACAGCGGCGTGCCGCGAAAGAACGAGGCGTAGAAGCTGGCGATACCAAACGCCACGGCACTGCTCGACAGCCTGGCCAGCGCGGTGACAAAGCCCAGCAATAACGAAAACCAGATCGAGCAGAAACACAGGAATATCGTCAGCGCAGCGCCCTGCAAGAACCCGTTCGGGCCCAGATGCAGGCCGACCAGGTTGGGCAACTTCTCCAGAATGATCGAAAACTTCAGATCGAAGCGCATGAAAAACCACACGCCCAGACCCGACAGCGCCGCCCACGTCAGGTACAGGCGCGTGCGAAAGCCGAATAGCTGACGTGTCAGTGGCGGCTGCTTTTGCGAGCTGACAGCCGCTTTGGCCGGATGCGGATTGATGGCTGTCATTGGCTGATATCAGAACCGATCCACTTGCGGGATATTTTGCTCAGCGTGCCGTCAGTCTTGAGTTGTGCGATGACTTCGGTGACTTTCGCATTCCATTGCGGATCGCCTTTTTCGACCGCCACGACGTTCGGTTCGGCATACAGTGGATCTCCGGCAATCTTGAAGCGCGGATCCTGAGTGATGCGTTCACGCGCGGTGATCAGGTTGGTGACCATGGCATCCAGGCGCACGCCGGTACCCAGTGCGAGATCCTGGAAGGCAACGGTTTCGTTGTCGTAAGGGGCGATCTGGACATTGTCGAACGGATAGCTCAACGGTTTGTCCTCGGCCCCTTCAATGACCAGATCCTTGTTCAGATAGGCCTCATAAGTCGACGCACTGATCACACCGACTTTTTTGCCGGACAAGTCCTTGCCAGTGGCAATCTCCTTGTCCTTTGCATTGACCACGATCACCGCCGGCGACTGGTAATACTCCACGGGGAAGTCGAACACTTCGGCCCGCGCCTTGCTCGGTGTCATCGAGCACACGCAGATGTCATATCGACCGTTCCAGTGCCCCGCGGCAATCACGTCCCAGGAAGGCGTTTCAAGTTTCAGCTTGACCCCAAGGCGCTCGGCCACTGCTTTAGCGACATCCACATCAAAGCCGTCGAGCTGGTTCTGGTCATTGAGAAAAGAGAACGGCGGGTAACTCTCCATCAGGACACCGGTGAGTTCACCTTTTTGCGTCACGCGATCAAGGGTGGGCCCCGCGAATGCTGCAGAGCAACTGACGGCGAGCGCCAGGCCAAGTGTCAAATGTGTCGGGATCTTCAAGTGCGAATGCTCCAATCAGGAAAAACCTGATTAGATTAAAACGCACTATAAAATTAATATGAACTTCGTTTTGGGAATAAAAAGCTGCGCTTGGGCTATATGGAATCCTGGCCCTCAGCCTTAACCGACGCGCCTCCAACGCCAAGTCCTGTCGGGGTTGGAAAATGATTAACTTGTACGATGTCCTATCACAGGATATTACTAAGTCTCCTCAAAAAAAATAAAACCACGGAGATCGCTACATGGACTCATCCCTGGCCGCCAAGCCTGAAAGCCTCGAACAGGTAAAGGGCAATACCCGCCGCAGCTTCCTGAAAAAATCCCTCGCTGTTTCTGCCACTCTCGCCACCGGCAGCACCTTGCTGCCCAGTCTCGCTGAAGCCGCCGAACCGTTGAGTCAACGCTACCCGGATCCCCTGATTCACATCCTCGACGACAGCTTCCTCGACTTGCGTATTTTCAACGCCAGTGTGGAAAAACTTGCCACCGGCATGCGCTGGGCCGAAGGACCGGTCTGGATCGGCGATGGCCGCTATCTGCTGGTCAGCGACATCCCCAATAATCGCATCATGCGCTGGGATGAAATCACCGAGACCTTCACCGTCTACCGTGAGCACTCGAACTTCTCCAACGGGATGTGCCGGGATCGCCAAGGGCGGCTTATCGTCTGCGAAGGCTCTACCACCACCAGCGAAGGCCGCCGCATCACGCGCACCGAATACAACGGCACGACCACCGTGCTGGCCGACAGCTTCGAGGGCAAGCCCTTCAACTCGCCCAACGACATCGTCTGCAAAAGTGACGGATCGATCTGGTTTACCGATCCGCCATTCCAGACCGGCAACAACTACGAAGGCCACAAAATCACCCCGAGCCAACCCCACGCCGTTTACCGCATCGACGGTGAGAGCAGAAAGGTCACTCGGGTCATCGACGACCTGAACGGCCCCAATGGTCTGTGCTTTTCTCCCGACGAGAAGACCCTGTATGTCGTCGAAGGCCGCGCCAAACCCAATCGCTTGATCTGGGCAATTGCCGTGAAGGACGACGGCACACTGGGCGAGCGCCGCAAGCACATCGAGGGGCTGGACTATGCGGCAATCGACGGTATCAAGTGCGACGAAACGGGCAACCTGTGGTGCGGCTGGGGCGGCAATGGAGATCCCAGGGCCGACCTGGAAAAACTCGACGGCGTGCGGGTTTTCAATCCACAGGGCAAGGCCATCGGCCATATTTCGCTGCCAGAGCGCTGCCCGAACCTGTGCTTCGGGGGGCGCGAAGGGAACAGGCTGTTCATGGCAAGCAGTCACTCGATCTACTCGCTTTTTGTGAATACTCGCGGGACTACGTTTGCATTGTGAGCACGCCGTTGTGCTCTTGATCGCTTGCTGAGTCTCGAAACACTATCTTGCCGCGCAACCGGGGATGCGCGGCATTCAATCCTTGCAGTCCCCTGCCTCACCGATGCGGCCTGGGGCTTTCAATCGATAAGTGCCTGAGCCGTTGCTGCCAGCTGACTCCCCACACGGTCCTTCAAACTGTCGATAAAGCGTGTGATCTTGGCATCGACGAACTGTCGAGACGTGTAGACCGCATACACGTTTCGCTCATACGTATGGTAGTCAGGCAGAACCCGAACCAGTTGGCCAGAGCGAAAATCATCGATAGCGGTAAATCCAGCCAGCAAGCCGATACCGGCCCCTTGCCGAATGGCGACCGCCATCGCGTCCATGTCATTCACGCTGAAGCTCGGTCCGGTGGGAACGAAGGTCGCGTCACCTGCTTTGCTCTTGAGCTGCCACTCATCCCGCACATAGTCCACCGTTCCGAGCAGCAAGCATTGATGAGCGCTGAGTTCGTCAGGCGTGGTCGGGGTTCCGTGTCGTTCCAGATAGTCGGGCGACGCGGCCAGAACGCAATGACTGACGCCGATCTTCTGACTGACATACGCTGAATCCGGCAGCGTACGGGCAATCAGGATCGAGACATCCAACTGGTCCTCGAGCAGGTTGGGCATGCGTTGCGAGAGCATCAGATCCACGGTGACGTCCGGAAATTCATTGCGGTACGCCAGCACTGCGCCGGTCACCAGGTGCCGAGCAAGTCCAGGTACGCAGTGCACGCGCAAGGTTCCCCTGGGCTTCAAGGCTGCATTGCTCGCTTCTGCTTCTGCACTTTCCAGGTCAGCCAGGATCTTGATGCATCGCTCGTAGAACCGACGACCCGCGTCGGTCACCGAAAGACGTCGGGTAGATCGTTGCAACAGACGCGCATCGAGCACATTTTCAAGTGCCGAGACGGCGCGCGAGACATTGCCGACAGTGGAGTCCAGATGGTTCGCAACGGCCGTGAAACTGCCCATCTCGACCACTTTTACGTACACCGACATATTTGAAAGTTTATCCATCCTGATCGTCCTTCAGACCTGCAATCCGCTTGAGACAAGTGCGGATGCTACACCCTCCCCCGGCCCCCCGATATTACCTCTGGGGACAACAATGATTCCCTCGTGGCCAGCTAAATCAAGCGACTTACCTTCCATAGACTTGGCTTCACGGAGCGCTTGCCCGTCCCTGACAACCAACCAAAGGCCACACCATGAACAACTCCTACGATCAGCTTTATCTTTTCATCGGTGGTGAATGGATCGATGCGCAAGGTCGCTCTACGGCAGCCGTCGTCAACCCTGCGACCGGGCGTGAAATCGGACGTGTTCCCCTCGCCACTGCCGGCGACCTTGACCGCGCCCTGGAAGTGTCCCGAGTGGGCTTCGAACAATGGCGGCAAACGGTGCCGGACCAGCGCGCGAAAATCCTCAAACGCGCCGCCGATCTGATCCTGGAACGAGCCCCGCACATTGCAGCGCAGATGACCCTGGAAGAAGGCAAGCCACTGAGCGAAAGCATGGATGAAGTGGTGCGAGCCGCAGAGTATTTCGAATGGTTCGCCGAAAGCGCTCGGCGCATCGACGGCCGTGTTGTACCTGCCAACCGCCCCGGTGTACTGCAACTGGTCAAACGCCAGGCCATTGGCCCGGTCGCAGCTTTCACGCCGTGGAATTTTCCGGCTATCACGCCTGCACGCAAACTGTCGGCGGCCCTGGCGGCGGGTTGCAGCGTGATTCTCAAACCCGGAGAAGAAAGTCCCTCCACCGCGCTGGCCCTGGCACGGGCGCTGGACGACGCAGGCCTGCCCAAAGGCGTGCTGCAGGTGGTCTTCGGCGTACCGGATCAGGTGTCCAGCCAGCTCATTGCGTCTGCGATCATCCGCAAGGTGACGTTCACCGGCTCGGTGCCCATTGGACGGCTATTGTCGGCCCGCGCCGCCGAGGGCGTGAAACCCATCACCCTGGAACTGGGAGGCCACGGCCCGGTGTTGGTATTCGCCGACGCTGATGTTGAGAAAGCCGCAGTAGAGGGGGTCGCAAACCGCTTTCGCGGTACCGGCCAGGTGTGCATCTCGTCGACCCGGTTCATCGTTCAGCGTGGCGCCTATCAAGCGTTTGTCGATCACTTTGTCGCGGCCACCAAAGCCCTGAAAATCGGCGACGGCTTCGATCCACAGACTCAGGTCGGACCGCTCGCCAACCCAAGGCAGTTGGTCAAGATGGAGCAATTGATAGCCGATGCCGTCGAGAAAGGCGCACGGGTCTTGGTCGGTGGCGAGGCGCTTCCCGGAGACGGCTTTTTCTTCCAGCCCACCGTTTTGGCAGACGTGCCCATGAACGCCCGCATCATGCACGAAGAACCTTTCGGCCCCATCGCCGTGTTGATGCCTTTCGACGAGCTGGCCGACGGCCTGCAAGAAGCGAATCGATTGCCGTATGGCCTTTCGGCCTACGCGTTCACTTCCAATGCACGAACAGCCATCGACGTGGCCGACGGACTGGAAGCCGGAATGATCGGGATAAACCAGTACCGCATCGTCGCCACCGAGCTTCCGTTCGGCGGCATGAAAGAAAGTGGTCACGGCTCCGAAGGCGGCGTTGAAGGCATCGAGCACTACCTCACCCACAAATTCATCAGCCAGGTTTAAGGGAGCTCCCATGTCCACGATCAATTTCAGCAGTCCTCGCGAAGCGGCCCGGGCGTTCACACCCAAGCTGTCGGATTTCGTCGACGCAACGCTTTATCCGCAAATCTGGGCCGATCCTGGATTGTCACTTCGCGACCGCAGCCTGATTACCGTCGCTGCATTGATTGCCGGGGGGCACTCAGAAGAATTGCCCGCTCACTTGCGCCGGGCAATCACCAACGGCGTCAGCCTGGACGAAATTGCCGCAGCGATTACCCACCTGGCGTTTTATGTGGGCTTTCCCGGCGCCATCACTGCATCGGCCATCGCCAATGCCACGTTTTCCGACTCGGAGAAGAACCCGCAATGAAAGCGATCAACATCAGAGAATTCGGCGCCGCAGATGTCCTGGAGCTCGTCGATGCGCCCGACCCCGAAGTCCGCCCCACCGACCTTCTGGTGCGGGTTTACGCCGCTGGCGTGAACCGTGCCGACCTGACCCATCGCACCGGTGGTTATGGGCATCCGAATTTCGGTGACTCGCTGATCATCGGACTGGAGATCGCTGGCGAGGTGATCGAGACAGGCAGCGAAGTGACCGGCTACGCCGCAGGAGACCGAGTGATGGGCGTCGTTGGTGGTGGCGCCTATGCCGAACTGGCGCGCATCGACTACCGCATGGCCATGCCGATCCCCGCGCAGCTGGATTATGTACACGCAGCGGCTATCCCGGAGGTGTTCGTCACCGCCCATGAAGCGATGATGCACCTGGCTCGCCTCAAGTCCGGCGACTCGGTGTTGATTCATGCGGCGGCCGGCGGTGTCGGCTCCGCCGCCGTGCAACTGGCCTACGCCACCGGCGCCACCGTGTATGCCACCACAGAGGGCAGCAAGTTATCGCGTGTCGAACATCTGGGGGCTGACGTCGCGATTGACTACAAGACCCAGGACTTCGCCCAAGTCATTGCCGACAAGACCGAGGGTCGAGGGGTCGATGTGGTCATCGACTTCATCGGCCAACCCTACTTCGCACGCAACATTGCCTCGCTTGCTCACGGTGGCCGACTGGTGCAGGTCGGGATTCTGGGCGGTGGCGGCCAGGTAAGCGTGGAGCTCGAACACATCCTCTATCGGCATCTGCAAATCATCGGCACGGTAATGAAATCCCGCACCCAACCGGAAAAGCACGCCATGATCCAGCGCTTCCGTGAGCATTGGCTCGATCGCTTCGACGGCGCAGGGAGCCTGGAACCGGTGGTGGACAGCACATTTGCGCTCGCGCGGGCTGCCGATGCTCACCGGCGAATGGAGTCGTCAGGGAATGTCGGAAAAATCATCCTGACCATGCGTCCGGAGGATTCGCCGTAACACACCCGAAGCGTTCAAGGATGAACATTCATTCATCGAAAACAGGGTTCGATGCGTCTAGTCTGCGGGTTACGACATAGTGACTACAGGAGTAACCCACCATGTTCTCGCACGAAAGCATCCCGCTGATCATCCTTTTCACCATCCTGCTGCTCGGCGTACTCACCGCCGTCCTTCATCCCGTGCATGCGTTCTACAGTTGGCTCCAGAGGCGCAGGGAAAGATCCGCTGCCGAGGCTGCGAGCGAGGCGGATTCGCACTGATGTGCATGACTGGCCCGGAGTAATCCGGGCCTTTTTCCGCCTGCTGGCGACAGCACCGCAAACCACAGTGAACACTATTCGCGCCCTCTCCCCGCTACCCAGGCAAGCCTTCAGCTTGTGATGTCGGTTCTGCGCATTTGCGCGAAAAAATTGCCGCTTGATTGTCAGGTGGCTTTTTTCCGCCTATCTTGAACAAAACCTATACATAATTACCATCTTCGTACAATTATTTTGGGTACTGATCCGCCATGCCGCGCAAACCTAGCGCGGAAAAACGAAATTAGACGGCCGCAACCCTGTACGCGCGCTTCATGGCGTACAAGAAAGCATTTCCAGCGCGGTCCCTCGACCCCCTCTGCCATCAGGGAGTAAAGCAATGACTCGATTAGTGCTGTTACTGACACTGATACTCAGCATCGCAAGCTGCACCAGCGTGGATGTCACTCGCTATGCCGATCAACAACCGGCGCTCGATCTGCAGCGTTTTTTCAGCCAGCCCGTCAAAGCCTGGGGGATGTTTCAGAAGCGCGGCGGCGAAGTGACCAAGCGTTTCGAAGTCAACATTGTCAGCCGCCGCGAAGGCAACAACCTGATTCTCGACGAGCGCTTCCTGTACAGCGATGGCACCCGCCAACACCGTGTATGGACATTGACGCCCGAGGGCCAGGGACGCTGGAGCGGCCGCGCCGGTGATGTCGTAGGGGTTGCCCAAGGCCAGGTGGCGGGCAACACACTTCACTGGCGTTATCGGCTGAACGTACCGGTCGACGACTCGACCTATGAAATGAGCATGGACGACTGGATGTACTTGATGGACGAGGACACGTTGATCAACCGCACCAGCATGTCCAAGTTCGGGGTCGAAGTCGGTCAGGTGACTTTGTTCTTCCGTCGCCAGGGCGCCGAATCAAGCCAATGAACCGTAAAACGCAGAGCTCCATTGAATGAACGTTACCCGCCGCTTGTGTCTGGTACTGGGCGACCAGTTGTCCTTCGACCTGGCTTCCTTACAGGCACTCGATGCCGAGCGCGACACGGTGTTGCTGGTTGAAGTCATGGAAGAAGCCAGCCATGTGCCCCACCATCCACAAAAGATTGCCCTGATCTTCAGCGCCATGCGCCATTTCGCCCAGGCGTTGCGGGATCAGGGTACGCGGGTTGAATACGTGACCCTGGATGATCCCGATAACAGCGGTTCGGTGCCCGGTGAGCTGAAACGCTGGCAAGCGTTGTTACAGGCCGAGCAAGTGCACATCACCGAGTGTGGCGACTGGCGACTGGAGCACTCGATCAACGAATGCGGTTTGCCCATCCACTGGCACGCCGATACGCGTTTTCTGTGCAGTCGCGAAGAATTTGCCGCATGGGCCGAGGGCAAGAAACAGCTGCGCATGGAGTTTTTCTACCGTGAGATGCGTCGCAAGAGCCGCTTGCTGCTCAATGGTGACGGCTCGCCAGTGGGCGGCGCGTGGAACTTCGATGCCGAGAATCGCAAGGCCCTGCCCAAGGGCGTCAAAGCGCCCTACCCGGCACGCTTCGAAAACGACGCCATCACCCGCGATGTACTGGCACTGGTCAAGGCGCGCTTCAGCCAGCACTACGGCGCGCTCGATGACTTCAACTATCCCGTCACCCATGCCGATGCGCAGGCACTCTGGGCGTATTTTCTTGATTATGGCCTGGCGGGGTTTGGCGATTACCAGGACGCCATGGCCAGTGACGAGCCGTTCCTGTTTCATGCGCGCATCAGTGCAGCGCTCAACATCGGCCTGCTGGATCTGCGTCAGCTGTGCAGCGATGTGGAGTCGGCATACTGGGCCGGCAGCGTTGCGCTCAATGCCGCCGAAGGCTTCATTAGGCAGCTGATTGGCTGGCGTGAATATGTGCGCGGCGTGTACTGGCTGAAGATGCCGGATTACGCGCATGGCAACTCGTTCGGCAACACCCGGGCATTGCCCGAGTTCTACTGGACGGGTGACACCCAGATGAACTGCATGCGCCACGCCATCGGGCAAAGCTTGCAACACGCCTACGCGCATCACATTCAGCGACTGATGGTCACCGGCAACTTCGCCCTGCTCGCCGGTATCGCGCCGAGTCAGATCTGCGAGTGGTATCTGGCGATCTACATGGACGCCTTCGATTGGGTCGAGCTGCCCAACACGCTGGGCATGGTCATGCACGCCGATGGCGGTTATCTCGGTTCCAAACCCTATTGCGCCAGCGGCCAGTACATCAATCGCATGTCCGATTACTGCCGCGGTTGCGCGTACAAGGTCAGCGAAAGCACGGCGGACAATGCCTGCCCGTTCAATGCGCTGTATTGGCATTTCCTGATGCGCCACGGCGAGCTGCTGCGCGGCAATCAGCGCATGAGCATGATGTACAAGAACCTCGACCGCATGCCGCAGGCCAAGCAAGACGCACTGTGGCGACGCGGCCAGGCACTGTTGGCGCGCCTGGATAACGGCGAATCATTTTGAAATCAGTGCTCGCCCGAACGACCTTGCTCCATCAGTGAAACTTAACGACGAAGCAACCTGTCAACGGATCAGCAGCCACAACGCTTCCCGATATTGACGGCACCTGTCGGGCATGCCCGCCCCTCTGAATCGGCCCCTGAAAAATTCAACCAAGAAGGCGAGATGGACACCCTCAAACACCTTAGTCGCGAAGCGCTCGAGTCCGAGGTCAAGCGATTACGCGCCGCCTTGCAGAGCACTGTAGCCGACGATGAGCGCGACATCACGGCGCGACTGCAAGCCAGTCAGGCCGCGCTCGCTCGTAGTGAGGCGCGGCAGCGCGCGGTTTTCGAGAGTGCAGTGGATTTCGCGATGGTCGTCACTGACCTCGGCGGATACATCACGGAATGGAACTGCGGCGCAACCAACGTGCTGGGCTGGTCCGCCGAAGAGGTTCGCGGCCAGAGCGCGGCCTGCTTTTTCACACCTGAGGACCGCGCCGCCGGCCGGGTCGAACAGGAAATGCAGCGCGCCCTTGTCGAAGGCCGTGCCTACGATGAGCGATGGCATTTGCGCAAGGACGGCGAGCGATTCTGGGCCTCTGGCGAGCTGATGCCGCTCTACGATGAAGACCAGACTCATTTGGGCTTCGTGAAAATTCTCCGCGACCGTACTCAGGAGCATCTGTACGGGCGCGCCATAATCGAAACCAAGGAACGCTATCGACTGGCCGTCATGGCCACCAGTGATGCGGTGTGGGACTGGGACCTGCAAACCAACCAGATCATCTGGAACCAGGCGTTGCAACAGGCGTACGGTTTCGCGCTGGAGAACGTTGATCCCAGTGGCGACTGGCGGTTCGCGCGGATCCATCCTCAGGATCAGGCGCGGGTGCAGGCATCGATCCACGCCGCCATCGAGGGCGACGGCACGACATGGAGTGCGGAGTATCGGTTCTGCTGTCAGGACGGTTCCTATGCCGAGGTGCTCGATCGCGGGCACTTGATCCGCAATCAATCCGGCCAGGCCGAACGCATGATCGGCGCGATGCTTGACCTCACGCGCTCGCGCAGTGCCGAAACGGCGTTGCGCCGGAGTGAAGAGCGTTTCAGTACCATTCTGGAAACCATCGAGTCGGCG
Organism: Pseudomonas sp. FG35; assembly: GCF_057809295.1. Taxonomy (NCBI): domain Bacteria; kingdom Pseudomonadati; phylum Pseudomonadota; class Gammaproteobacteria; order Pseudomonadales; family Pseudomonadaceae; genus Pseudomonas; species Pseudomonas sp. FG35. The sequence continues at coordinate 689,971 of NZ_JBMDJR010000001.1, forward strand.
TTTGCCATCGTCAAAGTCAAATTCGACGCCAACGACGAGCCTGTCGACTACTACTTCGTCGAGGCCAACCCGGCGTTCGAGCGCCAGTGCGGGGTCAACCTGCGCGGTAAATGGGTGACCGAATTCGCGCCCAATCTTGAACGCTTCTGGTTCGAAACCTACGGCCACGTGGCCAAGACCGGGGAGCCGGCGAATTTCGAGAACTACGCCAATACCTTTGAGCGCTGGTTCGATGTGCGCGCGGTGCGGGTCGGTGACCCGGCCGACCGGCAGATCGCGATCCTGTTCAACGACGTCACCGAGCGGCGCGCGGCAGAAGACCGCTTGCGAGCCAGTGAGGCGATCGCCCGTGAAAACGTCGAACGTGTGCAACTGGCCCTTGCCGCCGGCGCCATCATCGGCACCTGGCACTGGGACCTGCTGACCGACCGCTTTGCCATCGACGAAGGCTTCGCCCAGGTGTTCAATCTCGACCCGGCACTGGGGCGCGAAGGCCTCAGCCTCGAACAAGTGATCACCAGCGTGCACCCCGACGACCGCGATAGCCTGACCACGGCAATCGACGAAGCCATTAGTCGTGGAGGCGCTTATTCCCATCAGTACCGTGTACGGCGCGAGGACGGCAGATACCAGTGGATCGAGGCGAACGGGCGTGTTGAATGTGCAGAGGACGCAACGCCGCTGCGCTTTCCCGGCGTGCTGATTGATGTCGAGGAGCGCCGCACCGTCGAGGCGGAGCGCGACCGGGCTATTGCCGCGTTGCGTTCGCTCAACGACACCCTCGAACAACGGGTGTCATCGCGCACCGCCGAGTTGATGCAGGCAGAGGAGAAACTGCGTCAATCGCAGAAGATGGAAGCGGTCGGCCAACTGACGGGAGGCCTCGCTCACGATTTCAACAACTTGCTGGCCGGCATTTCCGGCGCGCTGGAGTTGATGGGCGCACGGATCAATCAGGGCCGCTTGAACGAAGTCGACAAGTACATGGTGACTGCACAAGGCGCGGTCAAGCGTGCCGCCGCCCTCACCCACCGCCTGCTGGCCTTCTCCAGACGCCAGACCCTCGATCCGCGGCCCACCGACGTCAATACGCTGATGACCGGCATGACCGAACTGATCCAGCGCACGGTGGGCCCGAGCATTCTCCTGGAAACCATTGGCTCGTCGGTGCTCTGGCCGACACTGGTCGATGCCAGTCAACTGGAAAACGCCCTGCTCAACCTGTGTATCAACGCCCGCGATGCAATGCCCGACGGCGGACGCATCACCATCGAGACCGCCAATCGCATCATGGACGCCGAGACCGCCGGCGCGCTGGACATGCCCGAAGGCGAGTATGTGTGCCTGTGTGTCACCGATACCGGCACTGGCATGTCGGCCGATGTCATCGCCAAGGCCTTTGACCCGTTCTTCACCACCAAACCGCTAGGCCAGGGCACCGGGCTGGGGTTGTCGATGATCTACGGTTTTGCCAAACAGTCCGGCGGTCAGGTGCGCGTGCACTCGCAGGTCGATCGGGGCACCACGATGTGCATCTACCTGCCTCGTCACCGTGGCGATCCCGTGCAGAGCCACGATGACAAGCACATCGCACCGGCGCTGGTGCCCAAGGCCAGCGAGACCATTCTGGTGGTCGACGATGAACCCACCGTGCGCGCGCTGCTGACCGATGTGCTCGGCGATCTCGGCTACAACCTGCTTGAGGCGGGCGACAGCGTTGCCGGACTGAAGGTGTTGCAATCGAACGTGCGCATCGACCTGCTGATCACCGATGTCGGCCTGCCGGGTGGCATGAACGGCCGGCAGCTGGCGGATGCCGGCCGGGAGATCCGCCCGAACCTGACCACGCTCTTCATTACCGGATATGCGGAGAACGCAGTGATCGGCGCCGGTCAACTTGGCCCTGGCATGCAGGTGCTGACCAAGCCCTTCGCGGTCGACACACTGGTAGCGCGGGTCAGTGAATTGATGTGCTCAAGATCGGAATGAACGACCGCTGCGGCGGAGTAACTGAGGCAGACTGGCTGCGGCCAAGGAGTAAGAAATGGTGACTTTCCTGATTTTCCTGATCGCCTGCGGTGCGGCGGCCACCACCGGCATGGTTTTCCAGCCCGGCCAATGGTACGCGCAGCTCAACAAACCGAAATTCACACCACCGAACTGGGTGTTTCCGGTGGCATGGACGACGATCTATCTGCTGCTCGCCTGGGTTGGCTATCGTTTGACGATGATTCCCGGCAGCGAAATGGTCCTGGCATTGTGGGCAGCGCAAATTGCCCTGAACACGCTGTGGACGCCGGTGTTTTTCGGTGCGCAGCGGATTGTTGCGGCGATGCTCATTCTCGTCCTGCTGTGGCTTGTCGTCGCAGTGATGGTGGTTCTGGCGTTACGCCTGGATGTGATCACCGGGTTGATCCTGTTTCCTTATCTGGCCTGGCTGTGTGTCGCCGTGGCGCTGAATTTCTCGATCATGCGCAATAATCGGGCGGGTTACGGCTCATGATAAGACCCATCTATAACAAAACCGGTCATAACCCCTGTTCCACTCGAGCCGATGGTCGATTAGTTATCGCGCCGGACGACTTATTGAGTACAGGCTTTATAACAGCACCCAATATTGGGGACAGTTTCTGATCTAAATGAAAGCCGCGACCATAGTAGGCAGAAAAAGTTTCTTCCTTTCAGACAAAAGGGAAAACCATTAAAAAACAACGATTTGAATCTTGGCAAAATCATTACTGGATGGATGGCGTGTTTTTTGACTGGTAACGTTTGACAGACCGCAAAGACTGTCCGATAACTACCAAGGTTATTTTTTTACAGGGCGCGAGCAATCACTTACTCGCGCCCTTTCGCTTCAGGGGCAACTACTTAGTTACCTAACTTTAAGGCTGCGACGAACAGACCGTGCGGTAGCTTTGCCTTGTAAAAAGTTAAGCCGACAACACGTACATCAATGAAACACTTTGTGATTCATGATTGAAACACTTCACCCTTCCAATAATAAAAATACACTTTCACTGCCTGCCATTACTTAGCCCTCATTAGAGCTTCTGCCTGCCATAAACTTTCGATCATCAAAGAGTTTACAAGCATGCCAGTCATCAGCTCGGACCAACCTAATTGGTACCTTTTACAATGCAAGCCACGTCAGGATGAGCGTGCCCACCTCAATCTGCTTCAACAGAACTACGTGGTCTTTCACCCTCAACTCGTCAGTGAGCGCGTCATTCGCGGGAAACGACAGCGAGTGCAGGAATCCCTCTTCCCCGGGTACTTGTTCATCCAACTCAGTCGCGACGACAACTGGGCACCCTTGCGCTCCACTCGAGGGGTCAGTCGTTTCGTCGAATTCAACCATGGTCCCGCAACAGTGGCCGAGCACGTCATCGAACACTTGCGTGCACGTTGCCTTGAATCAACGTTATCGGAGCCGGATGAAGCGCTGAAACCCGGAGAGAACCTGCAGATCGTCAGCGGCCCGCTCGCGCCATTGGAGGGCGTATTCCTGGGGTTACACGGAACCGACCGCGTGATGATCCTCCTGCAGTTTCTTAACCGTGAGCAGCCGGTCTGCCTGCCACTCAGCGTGATTGAACGTCAACAACCTGGTTTTCACCCCTACAACTAACGACTTGCCTTATATGCCCTAGCTCAGGAGCTATAACATGGCTTTGAAGTCACGATGCCCTGTCGCACTGATGATGGCCTGTCTTTATCCGGAAATGGCCTGGAGCATCAATCCGCAAGCCATTGATGTTTACGGATTCGACTTCACGCCATCTTTCCTGTTTTCAGAAAGTTATGACGACAACTTTCGCGAGTTGGAAAACAGCAAGCAGTCCTCCATGGTCACCAAGTTGGCACCCTCTTTCGAGCTCAAGGCCGAGGATCGCAACAGCGCCACCCGGCTGATCTGGCAACCCACTCGCTACATTTATCACGACGAGTCGGATGCCTCGAACACGGCCCAACGCGTACGAGCGGACAGCATCATGGAGTTCACCGACCGGCATCGTCTGAAGCTCGACGCCGAATACCGCAAATGGGAGCGCACGGAATCCACGGCGGTCGAAGGCATCAACGACAAACTCAATAACAAACGCGTAGGTGGTATCTACACCTTCGGTGCGAAAAGCGCTGACAATCAGATCGATCTCGGGGCCAGTTACGCAGAACTTCGCTACGACAACGCCGATGGCATCAACGACGACAAGGAACGCAATACCACGGCCCTCACCAGCACCTGGTATCACCGCATCGGCAGTAATACCCGAGGGCTGGTGGAATATAACCACACCGATTTTGATTACCAGCAAGCCAACAGCCCGCGCAGCAGTAAATCCGATGCTGTCATGGCCGGTGCCGTATGGGATTTCACGGCACGCACGACGGGCAAGGTCCGTATCGGTTACGAAAAAAAGAACTTCGACAACAGCGAATCCAAAGACCTCGACAACCCGACCTGGCAAGTGGATTTGCAATGGAAACCGCGAACCTATTCGACGTTCACCTTCGTCGCGCGCCAGGCCCTCGCCGAGGGCGATGACGGCGCTGATGCCGTGAAGTCAACGTTCACCCAGGTGGGATGGCGCCACGGCTGGACCGAACGGATTACGACAGTGGCGCAAGCCGGTTACGGGCGTTATGTCTACGAAGGCCAAAGCCGTACCGACAATCTTCAGGACTACAACCTGGCCGTGGTGTACGCCATGCGCCGTTGGCTGGATATCGAACTGGGTTATCGATATCGCGACAACGATTCCGATGCCGACAATGAAAGCTTCACCCGCAACGTGTTCCAGATCAGCTTCAACGTCAGCCTTTAAGAGGGTCTCGACATGAACGCTCGCACACTTGTCCTTTTGTTCGCGTTGTTTCTCTTGCCTCACGTCCATGCGGCAGATCCTGCCACGCAATACAAACTCGCCGCCGGCGACGTGTTGCGAATCATCGTTTTCGGTGAACCGGAGTTGAGCATCAAAAAGATCCGACTCAGCGATGCAGGCACCTTCTCCTATCCGTTTCTGGGAGAGATTTCCGCGAAAGGACTGACCCCCGGCCAGGTCGAGAAAATCATCGTCGACGGGCTCAAGCAGGGTTATCTGATCGACCCGAAAGTCAGTCTCAGCCAGATCGAATACCGCTCGTTCTACATCAACGGCGAAGTGAAAAAGCCCGGCAGCTACCCGTTCGTGCCCGGACTGACACTGGAAAAAGCCATTGCACTGGGCGGCGGCCTGACCGAGCGCGCCTCGATGAAGCGAGTGACCATCTTGCGCGGTGATGGTGGCGCGACCGTGACCGATAACGTCACGCGCAGCACCACGATTGCCCCCGGCGATACCATTTCCATTGCACAAGGCTTTTTCTGATCATGGACAACAGCCCCAGCAACTACGTCGAACGTCCTCTTCAAGCGCATCTGCATCCGCAGCACGGCGACGACAAGGACACCCTGGATCTGCTCAATCTGTGGAGGATTATCTGGCGCGCCAAGTGGCGCATCGGCTGGCTGGTTCTGCTGAGTTGCGTATTGGCGGCCGTGGTGGTCTCCAATATCACGCCGCAATACATTGGCGGCACCACCCTGCTGTTCAACGACAAAACACCTCCGCTGATGTCGTTCCAGCAAGTCAAGGACTCAGGCGGCAACGCCACAGATTACTTGCAGACTCAGCAGGCGCTCCTGCAATCGCGGGACCTTGCCGAACGCGCGGTGAAAAAACTCGGCCTGACGACCCACCCGGTCACCGATCCACGCCAGCAGCCCCAACCCTGGTTTGCTCCGCGCCAATGGCTGGCCAACCTGGACCTTGATCAATGGATCCCGGGACTCGGTCGATATTTGCCGCAAAAGGAAGAGCAGCTCACGGAAGCGGACGTCTTCAATCAGGTCACGCAGAACCTCATGCTGCACACCAGCGTCAAGTTCGTTGGCAAAAGCCAGTTGCTCGAAATCGAAGTCGAACTGCCAGACCCTGTTCTGGCAGCGGCGGCGGCCAACGCGCTGGCTCAGGGCTTCACCGACAGCCAGCTCGATACCAGCGAGAAATCGTCGCAAACCACCACAGCCTGGATGAACACGCGTCTGATCAAGCTGCGCGACAACCTGCGTGCGGCCGAGAAAAAGCTTCAGGGTTACCGCGAAGAACAAGGTCTGGTGGATGTTGGCGGTGTTGCCACCATCAGCGCCAACGAACTGGAAATGACCGGTAACCGCATGGTCGATGCCCGGCGCAACCGTGCTGAAGCCGAGAGCGAGTACCGCCAGGCCAAGGCCCTGGGCAACGGCGATCTGAGCCGGCTCTCCAGCGTGCCTGCGGTCTTGAGCAATCCCCTGGTGCAGAAATTCCAGGCCGATCGCGCTGTGGCTCAGGCCAAGGTTGATGAACTGGCGGGCCGCTATGGTCCAAAGCACCCCAGCCTGATTTCCGCACAAACCGAGTTGCGCACCGCCACCACCAGCCTGCAATTGCAGGTGCAGCAAGTGGTGGCCGGTATCGAGCGGCAATACCAGCTCGCCACGGCGAGCGAAGCGTCGCTGCGTCAATCCTTCAACAGCAACAAGGCGCAAATCCAGGACATCGCGCGCAAAGAGTTCCAGTTGCGTGAGTTCCAGCGTGAAGTCGACAGCACGCGCGCACTGTATGAAACCTTCGTCACCCGCCTGAAAGAAACCACGGCCACCGCCGACATGGACTCGACGAAAGTGCGCATCGTCGACCCGGCCATTGTGCCTGTCGACGCCAGCAAGCCCCGCAAGACATTGATTGTCGGGATCGTCGGGCTGATCGCTGCGGTCATCGGCGTCGGGCTGGCACTGCTCTTCGAGAGTCTGAGCAATACCTTCAAAACCGATGAGACGGTCGAGAGCGTGTTGAATGTTCCACTGCTCAGCGTCGTGCCGTTGGTGGTGAAAAAAAGTCGCCGGCAACTGGCGCGCCTTTTCGAAGACAACGACAACCCGCGTTTTTCCGAGACCATTCGCAACCTGCGTACCTGGCTGATGCTGCAAAGCAGCGAAAAGCCCTCACAGGTGGTGCTCGTGACCTCCACGGTTGCCGGCGAGGGTAAAAGCACCATCGCCACCAATCTGGCCAGTTCACTGACGCCGCTGGAGCGCGTGCTGCTGATCGATGCCGACATGCGTCAGCCAACCCTGTCGCTGAACTTCGATTTCCCACCGGACAGCCCGGGACTGGCGAATGTCATTGCCGGCACGGCCAGGCTTGAAGACTGCATTGTTTCAGTGGGCAATCTGGACATGCTGCCGGCCGGGAAGGTCTTGCCGCCGTCACTGGATATGTTCGTTGCGCCGCGCCTGCCATCCCCTGGCGACCCGCTCAACCCGGTCCAGCCACCGCCACAGGACTTGCTCAGCTCGCCACGCATGGCGCGCATGCTCGAGGCGCTCAGATCACGCTATCGCCACATCATTATCGACTCTCCCCCTGCGGAGATGATCAGTGACGCGCTGTTGCTGGCCAGACATTCCGATGCGGTGATCTATGTCGTCAAGGCTGACAGCACCTCGATCAGCCAGGTTCAGCGAGGGATTGCCATGTTGCAACAAAGCCATGTGCCGGTCTTTGGCACGGTGCTCAACCAGGTCGACCTGCGCAAGGCGCGCAAGTACGGCTACCACCATTCCCGGGCGTTCTATAACTACGATTTCGCGCCCAGGTAACCATCGGGCGGATACGCCCGCCGCTACGCCCTCTTCTGCCAACGCACCACTCGCTTCACCTCCGCCGAGCTACGGAAAAGCCATCGGGAGGCACGCCGTGCCCGCTCGATTCGCGCTGATGCATGAATGCTGTCTTGAGGTTAAGCCTATGACTTCGCTCTATACCGCTCACATGACACACCGCCGAGGCCTGACGTTCTGGGGCCAGTGGCTGTGCGCGCTGTCGCTGGTCACCGCGCTGTTGATATTGCTCGTGCACTGGCGCGTCGGCAGTCTGACCAGCGAATACCGCATCCTGATCATTCTGACGGTGCTCGGCTCGATACCGATCTACAGCGTGATGCAGGTCTACCACAAACGCCATGGCTTGCTGGTCGGGCTTGGCAGGTTGCTGGCCGGGTGGTTGACCCTGCTGGCCGTACTGGCGGCGATTGCGTTCTTCACCCAGACCAGCGCCATTTATTCACGCCAGGTGATCATGGTCTGGGCGGTGCTGGGTTTCGTGGTGCAGGCCTTGAGCTTTCTGCCCCTGCATTACCTGGCCCGCCTGTACTCGCGCAAGGTCTGCAACGGACGTCGTTCGGTGATCATCGGTACCTGCCCGACGGCCCATGAACTGGCGAAAAAACTGTCCCGACCGAACCGCGCGCTGGTGCTGGGTTTCATTGCCGCCGAGGACAGCTGCGGCCCTGCCCCCAGCATTCTGCCGTTGCTCGGCCACGTTTCCGCTATCCGCGAGATCATCACGGGCCTGGAAGTGCGTCGCGTCTATATCGTGCTGCCGATGGCCCATGCAGCAACCATCGAAGCGCTTTATATCGACCTGCTGGACATGAATGTCGACGTGGTGTGGATCCCGGATTTTGGCAGCATGGTGTTGCTCAACCATTCGATCTCGGAAATCGAGCGAATGCCGGCCATCTACCTCAACGAGAGCCTGATCAGTTCGCACCCCGCCAGCCTGTTTTGCAAGGATCTGTTTGAGCGAAGCCTCGCCGCCCTGGCCATTTTTCTGCTCAGCCCCGTGCTGCTGGTGGTCGCCGTTGCCGTCAAGCTGACCTCTGCAGGGCCAGTGCTGTTCAAGCAGAACCGTCACGGTTGCAACGGCGAAGTGATCAAGGTCTGGAAGTTTCGCTCGATGCACGTCCACGACGACCGCGAGGTACGGCAGGCCACCCGCAACGATGACCGCCTCACGCCGATCGGCGGTTTCCTGCGCCGCAGTTCCATCGACGAATTGCCACAGCTGTTCAATGTCCTGTCCGGCCGGATGGCCCTGGTCGGCCCGCGTCCGCATGCCGTCACCCACAACCTTTATTACACCGGCAAGGTGCGCACCTACATGGCCCGGCATCGCCTCAAGCCGGGTATCACCGGGCTGGCCCAGATCACTGGCCATCGTGGCGAAACCGAGACCGTGGAAAAGATGCAGCTGCGCGTCGCCCAGGACCTCAACTACATCAACCAGTGGTCGCTGTGGCTCGACATCAAAATCCTCATCAAGACGCCCTTCACGCTGTTCTCGAAAAACATCTACTGAGCCCCTTTCCCGCGTCTGCCGCTCTCCTGCCCAACCGTTGATAACCGTCACGACGACCTGAGGTTCGACCATGAATGTGAGCGTATTCGGTATTGGTTACGTAGGCCTTGTCCAGGGTGCTGCATTGGCCGAGGTCGGGCACAACGTGCTCTGCGTCGACGTCGACGCCGGCAGGGTCGAGGCATTGAAAGAGGGCACGCTGCCGCTCTACGAGCCGGGCCTGAAAATCCTGGTGCGCGACAACTACCAAAGCGGCCGACTGCGGTTCGGCACAGACCTGGTGGACGCCGTTCACCATGGCGATGTGCTGTTGATCGCCGTCGGCACACCGCCCGACGAAGACGGTTCGGCGGATCTCCAATACGTGTTGAGCGTGGCGCGGACCATCGCGCTGAACCTGGACCGGCACCAGATCATCGTCGACAAATCCACCGTGCCCGTCGGTACCGGCGATCGGGTGCGAGCCTGTATCGAGCAAGTATTGGCCGACAACGGTCGCGGCGATCTGACGTTCGACGTGGTTTCAAACCCGGAATTTCTCAAGGAAGGCTGCGCGGTCGAGGACTGCATGCGCCCGGACCGGATCATCATCGGCACCGACAGCCCGCGTGCCGAAGAGGTCATGCGCGAACTGTATGAGCCGTTCAATCGCAGCCGCGAAAAAATCATTGTCATGGACGTTCGCAGCGCTGAACTGACCAAGTACGCCGCCAATTGCATGCTGGCAACCAAGATCAGCTTCATGAACGAAATGGCCTGCCTCGCTGAAAAGCTCGGCGCCGACATCGAAAAGGTGCGCCACGGCATCGGTGCCGACCCGCGCATCGGTTACCAGTTTATCTACCCAGGTCTGGGCTACGGCGGCTCGTGTTTTCCCAAGGACGTGAAGGCGCTGATACAGGCGGCCGACGGTGTCGACATCGACGCCCGGGTGCTCAAGGCCGTGGAGGCGCGCAACCAGCAACAGAAAGCCAGCCTCTACCGCAAGGTATTCGATCACTTCGACGGCCACCTTCGCGGCAAGACGTTTGCCCTGTGGGGGCTGAGTTTCAAACCCAATACCGACGACATGCGCGAAGCCCCCAGCCGGGTACTGATGGAGGCTTTGTGGCAAGCCGGCGCCAGCGTGCAGGCGTTTGATCCCAAAGCCATGGAAGAGGCCCAGCGCCTTTACGGCTCGCGCGACGACCTGACGCTGACAGGCACCAAGGAAGCGGCGCTGAAAAATGCCGACGCCCTGATCATCGTCACCGAGTGGCAATCCTTTCGGGCACCGGACTTCGACCAGCTCAGCCGGTTGCTCAAACAGCCGTTGATTTTCGACGGGCGCAATCTGTTCGATCCGCAGCGTTTGAGCAAACGCGGTTTCACCTACGTCTCCGTGGGTCGGCAGACCCCTTCAGTCCTCTGAAAGGAGCGGCGCCATGTTCAAACTGGAAATAGTCGGGCAGTACTCGGCGAAATTACTGGAGGCCAACCAGGCCTATTCCTTCATCAACTTTGCCTCGATCGGCAGTTTTTTCGAGCAAAATCCGAGCAGCGTTGCCTATTTTTGCGACGGCATGCTGATGTCAACCTTCATGTCTCGCATTACCGGCAGACCGATTGGTCGGGTCAGCTTCGACTTTACCTCGATAGCCGACGTCGTGCTGCGCAGCGCCGAGCAACAGGGCAAACGCGTCTATTTCGTCGGCGCTCGGCAAGCCGAGCTGGATCTGTTCATCAGCAAGATCAAGGCCCTTTATCCGCAACTGAGCATCGCCGGCTATCACAACGGCTATTTCGACGCTGCCCAGGCCGAAGACATTCGGTACGACATCTGTCGCAGCGCAGCGGACATTCTGATCGTCGGCCTGGGCGCCGGACGGCAAGAGCAGTTCGAGCAGGATGCCCTGCGCGCAGGCTTTCGCGGAGTCGCCTTCACCTGTGGCGGTTTCATCCGGCAAGAAGCCCTGGCGACGCGGCAGTACTACCCGGCGCTGATCAATCGTCTGCACCTGCGCGCGTTCTATCGCATGTACCGCGAGCCCCACACGATCAAACGCTACCTCATCGATTACCCGAGCAACTTCCTGCACCTGCTGAACATGATCGTTCGACACAAAGTCGCCATCAGCGTTGGGGAATGACCATGCACATCCTGTTTACTCTCAAGGATTTCAAGCCGGGCGGTGGCGTCGAGCGCGTTCAGCAGCGGCTGTCCGAGCAGTTTCTCAAGGACGGTCGGCGCGTGAGTTTTTTCGTCATGAACGCAGACATGCCCGACACCCGGGGCATTCAATGCTACAGCGGTGGCGGCAACGGCCTCCTCGGCCTGTTCAAGTCCATCGTTTTGCTGCGCCGGCTCATACGGCACGAAGGTGTCACCCATCTCATTTCCGCCAAGGAGCAGGCCAACCTCTGCACGTGGTTCGCCACCCTGGGCAGTGCCTGCAAAGTCATCTACAGCCGCCATGCGACCCTCGACTGCAGCGAACAGAAAACCGGCCCCTCAAGCCTGCGTCTGCTCTACGCCTTGTACCTGTGTGGCAGTGGCAAGGTGGTGACGGTTTCGTCGGCTTTGCGCCAGACCCTCGCCGATGCCGTGCCCTGGGGGCGGCAGCGCATTCGTTATTGCCCCAACGCGGTCGTCACCGATCAACTGTTTCAAGCCGCCCAGGCGCCCAGGCCGGCCGGATTGCCCCGCAACTACTGGCTGAGCCTGGGGCGTCTGGTCGAACCCAAGGGGTTTCATCTGCTGCTCGATGCCTACGCCTTGGCGCTGCGCAGCGCGGCGCTACCGGATCTGGTGATCGTCGGTGATGGCCCGTTGCGCGAAGCCTTGGTCACCCAGGCCAGGCAATTGGGTATCGCGCAACGGGTGCATTTCAGCGGTTTTATGAGCAATCCCTATCCCGTGCTCAGGCACGCCCGGCTGTTCATTCTGAGTTCCCTGCAAGAAGGCATGCCGACCGTGCTGATCGAGGCGTTGGCACTGGGCACGCCGGTGCTTGCGTGCGATTGCGAGACCGGGCCCAGAGAACTGCTGGACCACGGCCGACTCGGTCAACTGGTGATCGTCAACGACGTACAGGCACTGGCCGAGGGAATGCTGTGCAACCTGACCTCAGGTCATGCCGTCGCTCCCGGCGAAAAGGCGCTCACTGACACCCTGCGCCCGTACACCAGCCAGCACGCGGCGCAGGCGTACTACCAGGTCTGGAATCAATGAAAAAATTACTGATCATCCTCCACGACCTCAGCGCCGGCGGTGCTGAAAAAATGATGGCGCGCCTGGCCAAGGCGCTGGTGGATGCGGGCAATGACGTGACGTTGCTGATGCTCACCGGTGGCGGCACTCACGCAGCCCATCTAGACCCGCGCGTGAAAAAGGTTGAATTGCACAGCCCGCGCAGCGTCCGTGCGGTGCCGGCACTGACGCGATTCCTGCGTGACAATCGCTTTGACGCCCAGCTGGCGGCCCTCACCCACGTCAACGTGGTGGCGATCGTCGCGGCGGCACTGTCCGGTACGCTGGCCCGACTGCACGTCAGCGAGCGCAATGCCTTTTCCCATGACCGGCACGTGAACCCCGATTTCATGGTGCGCATGGCATATCGGGTGGCACCGCTGCTGTATCGGCTGATTCCCAATCCGGTGATCTGTGTTTCGCGCGGCGTCGCCCAGGATCTGGTCGATACCACCCTCGCCCGACGCCGGGACGTGACCATTGCCGACAACCCGGTGCTCGACAACGACTTTCGCGAGAAGACGCCGGGACTGCCCCGCCACCGCTGGCTGCTGGATAAGTCCGGCACAGTGATTGTCGCCGTGGGGCGCCTGGCGCCGCAAAAAGGTTTCGACACGCTGATCACAGCATTCGCCGCACTGCCGGATCGCGATGCCCGCCTGATCATTTTTGGCGAAGGCGCCCTCCGGGCCGAACTGCTTCAGCAGGCGAAACAGCTGGGGGTCGCGGAGCGCTTCGATCTGCCGGGCTATACCAACGATCCCCTGGTAGAAGTAGCCGCAGCCGATTGCTTCGTGTTGTCGTCGCGTTTCGAGGGCAGCCCAAACGCGCTGGTCGAGGCGTTATCCACCGGCACGCCGGTGGTGGCGACCCGCTGCCCCCATGGTCCGCAAGACATCCTCGTCGGCGGTCTGGTGGCGCCGCTGGTTGCTGTCGATGATCCGATCGCCCTGGCACAGGCCATCGTCGAGCAATTGTCCATACCGCGCGATCTGCAGCGTCAATCACGCCTCGATGCGGCCGCGCGATTCATGAGTGCCAGTGCAGTGCAGACCTACCTCAAAGCACTGGTTGGAGACCCGTCACCATGAGCCCCCTGACGATCCGCTATTCGACAATGCGCGACGCCTTCACCCTGTTCGGCATCCTGTTCTACATCCAGGTGATTACCTTTGTCCTCGGTCTGGGCAGTGCCGCGAGCTTCGGCGATATCAACAAAGACCTCGAAGGCAATGTCGCCAATCAGGTCTGCGGCCTCATCACGCTGCTGGTACCGTTGTTCTTTTTCATCCGCAACAAGGTATTCCTCAGCAAGACCTTTTATCGCAGCAACTTCTTCCTGCTGGTGTTCCTGCTCTGTGTCATCGCGTCAATCGGTTGGTCCCACGACCCGATGCTCAGCCTCAAGCGGTTCATCGCCCTGCTCGGGGTGGTGTTTTTTGCAGGCTTCATTGCCTATAACTACTCCCTTGAAAGAATCGCCTTCATGCTCGGCTGCGCCATCGGCATCGCGGCGCTGATCGGGTTGTTGCTCGCGGTGGTCATGCCTGAAGTGGCGTTTCTCTCCGGGGGCATTCGCGACGGCGCGTTCAAAGGTGTTTTCGCCGAAAAGAATGCCGGCGCCCGACTCAATGCGATCGCCATCATGCTGTTGCTGCCGATGATCCGGCAGCGCAATCGCTGGGCGCTCTTCTGTTCGTTCTTTTCGCTGGTCGCGATCCTGCTTGCCCAGTCAGCCACCGGCGTGGCGCTGATCATTTCCGGCACGATCAGCTACTGGTACTTCCTCACAATGATCCGTTTGGGGATCAATCGCTCGCAGCTGATGTTCCTCGGGTGCACCCTCCTTTACCTGCTGGTTTGCCTGTTTCTGTACAGCAACTTTGCGGTGCTGCTGGAAATGGCCGGGCGCGATCCGTCACTGACCGATCGGACCCTGATCTGGGAACTGCTCGCGCCTTTCATCGACAGCCAGTTACTCAAGGGCTACGGCTTCGGCGCCTTCTGGGCAAGTCCCGATGCCGATGCGTTCATCACCCGCTGGGGTTACATCGGTAACGCCCACAGTGGCTACATGGAGACCTTGCTCAACGGCGGCCTCATCCAGTTGACGGCGCTGGCATTGATGTTGGGTGAGGCACTGTTCAAGCAATACCGCGCGGTGACGGCGAATCAGGCCGCTCGATTTCGTGCCAGTGCGCTGGTCATCATCGGCCTGTTCGCCGTCACCAATTATGTGGCGTACGTGATCCCCAACTACCGCTCCGCCGAGTTTCTGGTGTTCTGCACCCTGGCCCTGACCTTCCGGCACCACCACGCGACCTCCCCCGAATCCTCACCGGCAGCGCTGCGTCAGCGTTCGTCGGGCAGCGCACTACCGCGCGATTCCGCCCGCGCGTAACCCAAGGAGAATCACCGTGCCAAACCAAGCTCCCCGTTCAGCAGATTCAGTGTGCGTCATCATTCCGATGTACAACGGCGCCGACAGCATCGAGCAGACACTGACGTCCCTGGCCCGGCAAACCCGACTGCCCGATCACGTCATCGTCATCGACGACGGATCCACCGATGACGGACCACAGCGGGTCAGAGACTTTGTCGCGCCGTTTCGCTTGACGCTGTTACAGCAACCCAACGAAGGCCAGGCCAGCGCCCGTAATCATGGGATGCGGCACTCCGAAGAAACGTTTGTGGCAATGCTCGATGCCGATGACCAATGGCATCCGCGAAAGCTGGAGTTACAGCTGGCACTGTATGACGAACTCACCCGCCAGGGCCGGCCGGTGGGGCTGATCGACTGCTATGCGCAGGTCAATTACAGCGATGGCAGACGTCAGCTGGACGACCGGTTGAAGAACGGCAGGCACTTCTACGATTTCATCCACGCCAATGTCGTCAATGGCGTCTCCACCGCGCTGGTCAAACGTGACGTGATCATGCAACTCGGCGGCTTCGATGCCAGCCTGCGCTATTCCGAAGACCGCTTCATGTGGACCCGGATCGCCGAGCACTGGGAGATCCACACGGTGCCGGAGGTGCTGCTGGAGCGCACGGTCAATGGCGGCAACATGACCGCGAATCCGAAAAAGTACTACCAGAACAAAATCCGCTTCATCGAGGTGTACCTCGCCCGCTACGGCGCGCAGTTGACCCGGCAGCAGCGGATCGATTTCGTGCTGGGTAATCACACCGATTTTCTCGAGGCGTTTTCCCGACGTGGCGAGCATGACCAGGTCCTCGGCGTGTACCGGCGAATGCTGGATTGCTCATGGCAAACGCTGATCTTCGCCAACGGCAAACCAACCTTGCGCTACCTCTATGCCCGCGCCAGAACCTTGCGCAAGGCTACGGCGTCAACCACCGCCCATTGATCCGGTACCCGCCATGGCCAACCACCGCCTGATGACATTGACCTGGATCTTCACCGAGAAATTCGGCCTGATCCTGCTGTCGATGATTACCTTCGTCGCCTACGCCAGGTTGCTGTCGCCAGCCGAGCTGGGTGTGGGCACGGTGATCATTGCCATCGTCGAACTGATCGGTCTGGTGTACTCGTCGGTGCTCGAAGACCCGCTGGTACGGCTTGAGCGGCTGGAAGACAAGCACATCAGCACAGCCTACTGGGC
Organism: Pseudomonas sp. FG35; assembly: GCF_057809295.1. Taxonomy (NCBI): domain Bacteria; kingdom Pseudomonadati; phylum Pseudomonadota; class Gammaproteobacteria; order Pseudomonadales; family Pseudomonadaceae; genus Pseudomonas; species Pseudomonas sp. FG35. The sequence continues at coordinate 706,056 of NZ_JBMDJR010000001.1, forward strand.
GGCGGTGCTCGTCAGCCTGGCGAGCATCGGCGTCATTTCGGGCGCGGTCATGCTGTACACCCCCGACCCGCTGCTGCAATGGATGACGGCGATAGCCTCGATAAAGATCCTGTTCACCATGATGGCGCGGGTCTATGTGGCGCAGATGCGCCGCAGCAGCAACTTCAGGATGCTGGCGTCGCGCACGCTGCTGGGCAAAGTGGCGGGCGGCGTCGGCGGGATTGCCGTTGCGCTTTGGGGGCTGGGTGCGTGGGCGGTCATTGCCCAGGCGCTGATCATGGAACTGGTGTCGATCATTGTGTTGATGCGCGCGGACCCGCGGCGCATCCCCTTTCACATCGACGGCCCGACCCTGCGCGAGTTGTTGAGGTCAGGCGCACCGGTTGCCGTCAACGCGCTGAGCTCGCAAACCCTGCAGCGCGGGGTCAATGTGGTTCTGGGCATCACCGCCGGCGCGAACGCGGTCGGCATGTTCAACATGGCGATGCGCATCATCGAACTGCCACGCACCGCGATCTACAACGGCCTGCTGAGCTATGCGCTGCCGGCGTTCTCCCGGCGCAGCGCAGAGCCCAGACGATTGATCGGGATCATTGGCGATTCAACCGCCGTCAGCGGTTTTCTGCTGACGCCGTTGTTCATCGGCATCGCACTCACGGCAAACGACCTGATCCTTTTGATATTCGGCGCCAAATGGGCTGAAGCCATTCCTCTGCTGCAAGTGCTGGCCTGCACGGCAGCCATCGGCAACACCGCCATGTACGCCACCACCGCACTGGTGGCGGTCAACCGCAGCCACCTCACGATCAAGGCCGAAGTGCTGACCACCGCTCTGGCCCTGGCGCTGGTCTACGCCCTGGGCAACCTGTATGGCGGCATGGCCGCAGCCGTCGCTCTGCTGGCGCGCATGCTGGTCATCACGCCGTTGCAAATCCGCGGCCTGAACACGGCGATCGGCTACAGCTGGCGCGGCTTTTTCGAAGCCAGTTACCGCAGCATGATCGCTTCCCTGGTCATGGCGGCAACCGTGCTGCTGGTGCTACCGCAGCTGGGTCTCCAGGGTTACCTGCATTTGATCGGCAGCGTCGTGCTCGGCGCACTGAGTTATGCCGTGGGTTACAGCGCCCTGCACCCGCACTGGCCACAGGAATTCAAATCGGTTTTCACCTCCCGCTGAGTTCAGCCCTGAGACAGGAAGGCCTCACCATGCGCAAAACCACGTTGATTACTGGCGGAGCCGGCTACATCGGCTCGCATACGGCTCTGGCCCTCATTAACGCCGGCCACAAGGTGCTGGTGCTCGACAACCTGTGCAACAGCTGTCGAGAGTGCATCCGGCGCCTCGAGCAACTGACCCTGACCCGCGTCGACTTCATCAAGGGCGATATTCGCGATCCGGTCCTGCTCGACGATATCTTCAGCCGGTACGACATCGAGGCCGTGGTGCACTTTGCCAGTCTCAAATCCGTCGAAGAAAGCGTGCGCAAGCCGCTGGACTACTACGCCAACAATGTTGCCGGTACGCTCGAACTGTGCCAGGCAATGGCCCGCAACAACGTTTTCCAACTGGTGTTCAGCTCATCGGCCACGGTGTACGGAGAACCGGCAAATACGCCGATTGCCGAGGATTTCGGCACCGGCAAACCGGTCAACCCCTATGGCCGCACCAAGCTGATGATCGAAGAGTTGCTGACGGATCTGTGCAACTCCGATCCGCGCTGGAGCATCGGGTTATTGCGTTACTTCAACCCGATCGGCGCCCACGAAAGCGGAATGATCGGCGAAGACCCGAGGGGCCGCCCCAACAACCTGTTGCCGTGCCTGACGCAGGTCGCCATAGGCCGGATACCCGAACTCACGGTGTACGGCAGCGACTATCCCACCGTCGACGGGACCTGCGTGCGCGACTACATCCACGTGGTCGACCTGGCCATCGGTCACCTCAAGGCACTGCAAGTGCTGCAGCACAACAACGGGATTCACTTCTGGAACCTCGGCACGGGCGTTGGCTACAGCGTGCTGCAGATCATCCACAGTTTCGAGGACATCACCGGCATCAGCATTCCCTACCGCTTCGCCCCTCGACGTCTCGGTGACATCGCCAAATGCTGGGCCGATCCGGGCAAGGCAGGACGCGAATTGGGCTGGAGCGCACAGCGCGGCCTGGAACAAATGATCACCGATACCTGGCGCTGGCAGTCGTGCAATCCGCAGGGGTATCAATCTTCATTCAAGATTCCGGCACCCGTTGCGGTGAAGTGATGCCGATGTTCAAGGAATGTCTGCTGGCCGTGCTGTTTTCGGTTGCGCTGCCAAGCAACGCAGCGCAGGCGCCTCCTGCGGTGCCGACCACCGGCCTCGTGTTGTGGCTGGACGCTGCCGACGCCTCGACGATGAGCCTGGATGCGCAGAACCGACTCCAGCGCTGGAGCGACAAATCAGGCAAGGCCAATGATGCGACCGTCGATGGCGCTTCTTCGCCGCCACAACGGATGGAGAACAGCCTCAATGGCCAGGCGGTGGTGCGCTTGAGCGGTAACTCGGGATTACTCGGCCGGACCCTGCGCACGGTTAAAGGATCGGCGACCGTACTGATCGTGTCCCGTCGGCTGCCGGAACAGGCCGGGGTCGATCCCTGGCAACGGTTGTTCAGTTCAAGGCCGCAGGCCGCCAGCAACGATAACGTGCTGCCGAATTTCGCCGTGAGCCTTGCGCAAACCGGTGCTTATGAGCCGACGGTTTCTGTCCTTGAGCTGCAGGACGTCCCACTGGGACCGTATGGCGTGGGGCGCAATGCCGTCGGCAATGCCGAAAACTTTCGCGGCGACATCGCCGAAGTCCTGGTGTATGACCGGCCGTTTGCCTCGCTCGCGGAGCGCCAGCGCGTATTTCGCTACCTGGCAGACAAGTGGTCCGTGGCCATGCCGGTTCAGGCCGATACCTGGACACGTGTCGGCCCGCTGGACGCTCTGCCATCCCACATCCATGCCGATCTGCCATTGTCCGATCAGGCCAATGCCGGCCGGTGGTTGCTCAACACCACGCTGTCCGACGAGTTCGATGGCACCACCCTCGACCGCACGCGCTGGCACGTCAACAATGCTATCGGGAACGAATCGCTGGGACGCAAGCCGGCGTTGTTCACCGAGCGCAATGCCAGCGTCAGCAACGGCTATCTGAAGATTGTCTTTCGCAAGGAAACCCTGCCGCCGAAATACGTGCAGCTAGGTTTCAAGAATTACACCTCGGCGATGGTTCGTACCCTCGAACGTGGCTTCTACGGCTATTACGAAACACGGGCCAAACCCATGAACTCTGCGGCTTCCAGCGCGTTCTGGCTGGCGTGGACAGGCATGGCCGACAACGCCACCGAAATCGATATCTTTGAAATCGGCGGCAAGACCAAAGAGGCGGCCTCGGACCGCGCCTACAACATGAACGCCCACCTCTGGGCCACGCCACAGAGCACCGAACATATCGCCGACGGCAGCACCTGGACCAGCCCCTGGCGGCTGGCTGGCGACTTTCATGTCTACGGCTTCGACTGGCAACCCGACACCCTGCGCTGGTACGTCGATGGCGTTCTGGTCAGGGAGTCGAAGAACAACCACTTTTTCTACCCCATGCAGATCGTCTTTGACAGTGAGGCCATGTGGAAATGGTTCGGTGTGGTCGACGATGCTGACCTGCCCTCCACGTTCGAAGTCGATTACATCCGCATGTGGCTACGCAGTCCTTGAGCACCCTACGCCGCTTTGGCCTTGAGTCGGATGTCATACGACACAGTCCTCAGTTTTCGATCCGCGCTGACGAGTCTGGAGCGCCTGTACATGAACAACCGGCGACTGAACGAGCTGGATTTGCTGCGCTTCCTTGCGGCGTTCGCCGTGGTGATTTTTCACTATGCATTTCGCGGGTATGCGAGGGGGGACATGTCCGTGATGCCCTACCCCATGCTGGCTGACGTAGCCAAATACGGTTATCTGGGCGTCGAGCTGTTTTTCATGATCAGCGGATTCGTGATCCTGATGACCGCTTCGAGCAACGACCTCAAAGCGTTCTTCATTTCCCGCGTCATTCGCCTCTGCCCGGCGTTCTGGGTGTGCTGCACGATCACTTTTCTCGTCACGCTGGCCATTGGGCAGCCGAGATTTTCGGCTGACCTTTATCAATACGTGATCAACCTGACATTTCTGGGCGACGTGATCGGTGTGCCACCCATAGACGGGGTCTACTGGTCGCTGTTCGTCGAGATAAAGTTCTACTTCATGATCGCCATTCTGTTGGCTTTCAAGAAAATAGAGAAAATAGAAACCTTCCTCGTACTCTGGCTGCTGATCTCGGCCGCAGCGGAAGTCTTTGCTTTCGAAAAGCTGCGCTCGGTACTGATCACCGACTACGCGGCCTATTTCATCGCCGGCGCGACGTTCTACATCATTTGGGACAAGGGTTTTACCAAGTCCCGTATTTCCCTGTTGGCCGCTGCGCAGGCATTGGCCAGCTTCAACGCGATCAAGTGGGCCGAATCGATCGAACTGAAATATTCGACCGAATACGATTCGTTGATCATCTGCGGTGTCATTGCCCTGTTTTTCATGACGTTTCTTTTTATCTCGACGCATAAAACGTCAGCCATCGGGAGGATCGACTGGACAGCGTTGGGCGCCCTGACGTACCCGCTTTACCTGCTGCATCAAATGATCGGTTTCATGATCTTCAATGTCGCTTATCCGGCCATGAATCCACACGTCCTGCTCTGGGGCACCATCGCTTTGATGATAGGTGCGTCCCATGTCATCCATAAAGAAATAGAAACCCCGATGGCCAGGCTGATGAAAAGATCCCTTTCGTCCTCCTTCAAGCGTCTCAGAGTTGGTTAGTCGGTAACGCAACAGGCTTGGCAATATCGGCAGATGAAAAAGGCGGGAGAGGCTTCGGTGAATACCGAAACCTCTCCCGCCTTTTTTTGTTTGTGGCGCAGAGCGCCCGTCACAAGGACGATGAACGCTTCAACGTCTCGCTCGGTAACTCCTTGAACAATGCTCGATAACTGCTTGAAAAACGGCCTAAATGCCAGAACGACCAATTCATCGCTACTTCCGCCACGGTGGTCTCCGCGGGTGAACGCTTGAGCAATTCGCGCCGCGCACTGTTGAGCCTGCGCAACCGCAGCCAGTGGCTCGGCGACATCCCCGTGTAAGCCTTGAAGGTCTGCTGCAACTGGCGCAGGGAAACCCCGGCGACCCGCGATAACTCAAGCAGATTGACGGTTTCTTCCGGCGAATCCGCTGCCCACTCGCCCACGCGTTTGAGGGTGATTCGCTCTTCGGCGCGCCGCTGCAAGCCACCGCCGTCCAGGCACACGCTCGCGTTGTCGAGGATGAACAGGCAGTCCTCCAGCAACTGTTGAGTCAGTGCTTCTTTGCTTGGCTGATCAAGGGTTTGCGACAACTTCGTGAGAGTGGAGCTTAACCAGCGGCTGAACAATCCATTCTGCGCGCCATTGAGCGGCGCCATGAACAGACCTTCCAGCCTGGCCACGTCCAGGCCATTGCGCTGGACGAAATCCGGGCCGAACACCACGGCGATTTCCTGGTAGTTCTCCGGGGTGATCCAGATGTTGCGGCTCTCTTCATTGAGCAGATAGAGCGCGTTGTCGCTGCGATCGAAACAGAACGCCAGCGCCCCTTCCGGCGCACTGAAATTCTGCTCGACCCGAGTGTTCATCTGTTCTTCGTAAACCTCCACACCCTGCAAATCCAGATAGCGGATCTGCCCGGCGAAATGCCCCGGCGACATCTGCTGGTAATGCTGAACCCAACCCGGCGTGGCGCGGATCTGTTCGGTGACATCGGCGGTGTTGAACGCTTGAACCTGAAGCGGATTGCACGTCGTCATGGGGAACCTTGCGCACTCTTTTGGTGCGCTTTGGTGCTGCTGAAAGTGGATAGATGGAACGGCAAGGCCCGCCCAAGATAGTCGTCAACGCGCCACAGGGGAAGCCTGCGAAAGATGAAATCGCGTTCCCCCGCGTCAACAAAACCAACGACGAGGTCTTTATGAATGCCCCTTTCGATCAGCTGTTCACGTGGCTGAAAGATCACAAGATTACCGAAGTGGAATGCGTGGTCAGCGACCTGACCGGCATCGCCCGCGGCAAGATCGCACCGACCAACAAGTTCCTGCATGAGCGAGGCATGCGCCTGCCGGAAAGTGTGCTGCTGCAAACGGTAACCGGGGATTTTGTCGACGACGACATCTACTACGACCTGCTCGACCCGGCCGACATCGACATGGTCTGCAAACCGGTGAGCGACGCGGTGTACGTGATCCCGTGGGCCATCGAGCCGACTGCCATCGTCATCCACGACACCTTCGACAAGTTCGGCAACCCGATCGAACTGTCGCCGCGCAACGTGCTGAAGAAAGTCCTGCAGCTGTACACCGACAAAGGCTGGAAGCCGATCGTGGCGCCGGAAATGGAGTTCTACCTGACCCAGCGCTGCGAAGACCCGGACTTACCGCTAAAGGCACCCCTGGGCCGCTCCGGTCGCGCCGAAAGCGGTCGGCAGTCGTTCTCCATCGACGCCGCCAACGAATTCGATCCATTGTTCGAAGACGTCTACGACTGGTGCGAACTGCAAGGCCTGGATCTGGACACGCTGATCCACGAAGACGGCCCGGCGCAGATGGAAATCAACTTCCGCCACGGCGACGCGCTCGATCTGGCCGACCAGATCACCGTGTTCAAGCGTACCCTGCGTGAAGCCGCCCTCAAGCACAACGTGACCGCGACTTTCATGGCCAAGCCGATCGGCGACGAGCCCGGCAGCGCCATGCACCTGCATCAGAGCGTGGTCGAGATCGCCAGCGGCCAGCCAATTTTCGCCAATGCCGACGGCAGCATGAGCGACCTGTTCCGCCATCACATCGGCGGCCTGCAGAAGTACATTCCGAAGGTGCTGCCGATGTTCGCGCCGAACGTGAACTCGTTCCGCCGCTTCCTGCCGGACACCTCGGCACCGGTCAACGTCGAATGGGGCGAAGAAAACCGCACCGTCGGCCTGCGGGTGCCAACCTCCGGGCCTGAGGCGATGCGGGTTGAGAACCGTCTGCCCGGCGCCGACGCCAACCCGTACCTGGCCATCGCCGCGAGCCTGCTGTGCGGCTACATCGGTATGGTCGAAGGCGTCGAACCGAGCGCCGCCGTCGAAGGCCGGGCTTACGAGCGCCGCAACCTGCGCCTGCCGATCACCATCGAAGAAGCCCTGACCCAGATGGAAGAGTGCGACACCGTCGCGCAATACCTGGGCAGCAAGTTCGTACGCGGCTACGTCGCGGTGAAACGCGCCGAGCACGAAAACTTCAAGCGCGTGATCAGTTCCTGGGAGCGGGAGTTCCTGTTGCTGAGCGTGTAACCAACACCCACGGCCCTGTGGGACCTGGCTTGCCAGTTCCCACAGGGGAACGTGCTCACCTGAAAAATCCAATAATTCGAAGAGGTGTCGATATGCGTCTGTTGAAATCCATGATCCCCGCCGCGCTGGCCCTGGCGTGCAGTGCCGGTGCCCTCGCCCAACCCCAGGTCAGCGTCTACAACTGGACCGATTACATTGGCGAAACCACCCTCGCCGACTTCCAGTCCTCCAGCGGGATCAAGGTGATCTACGACGTCTTCGACTCCAACGAAACCCTCGAAGGCAAACTGCTCGCCGGTCGCACCGGTTACGACGTGGTGGTGCCGTCCAACCACTTCCTCGCCCGTCAGGTAAAGGCCGGTGCGTTCCTCAAACTGGACCGCTCGCAACTGCCGAACTGGAAAAACCTCGACCCGAAACTGCTGGCCCTGCTTGAGAAAAACGATCCGGGCAACGAGCACTCGGTGCCGTACCTGTGGGGCACCAACGGCATCGGCTACAACGTCGACAAGGTCAAGCAAGTGCTGGGCATCGATCACATCGATTCCTGGGCCGTGCTGTTCGAACCGGAAAACCTGAAGAAACTCACCCAGTGCGGTGTGTCGATGATGGACTCGGCCGATGAAGTGTTCCCGGCCATCCTCAACTACATGGGCATGGACCCGCGCAGCGAGAAACCCGAAGACTACAAGAAGGCCGAAGAGAAACTGCTTAGCATCCGGCCGTACATCACCTATTTCCATTCCTCGAAATACGTGTCCGACCTGGCCAACGGTGACATCTGCGTGGCCTTCGGTTACTCCGGCGACGTGTTCCAGGCCGCCAATCGCGCCAAGGAAGCCAAGAACGGCGTGAACATCGCCTATTCGATTCCCAAGGAAGGCGCGAACCTGTGGTTCGACCTGCTGGCGATTCCCGCCGATGCCGGCAACACCAAGGAAGCCCACGCCTTCATCAATTACCTGCTCGATCCGCAAGTGATCGCCAAGGTCAGCGCCTCGGTGGGTTACGCCAACCCGAACCCGGCGGCCAAGCAATATATGGATCCCGAGCTGGTCAACAATCCCGAGGTCTATCCGTCCCAGGAAGTCCTCGACAAGCTCTACATCTCCTCTACCCCGCCCCAGTCGATCATGCGTCTGATGACCCGGTCCTGGAGCAAAGTGAAGTCGAACAAATGAATCAGTACACCCAGGAACACGCCCAGTCCTATTACGCCGCGTCGGCCCGGGCCAGCACACCCTATCCGGAGCTGACGGGTGATCTGATCGCCGACGTCTGCGTGATCGGTGGCGGGTTCACCGGCGTCAATACGGCGATTGAACTGGCGCAGCGCGGACTCTCGGTGATTCTGCTTGAAGCCCGGCGCATCGGCTGGGGCGCCAGCGGGCGCAATGGCGGGCAGCTGATTCGCGGGATCGGCCATGACGTCGAAGGTTTCTCACGGCATGTCGGCAGCGAAGGCGTGCGCTACCTGCACCGGGCCGGGATCGATTCGGTGGAGCTGGTGCGCCAGCGCATCACCGACAACGCCATCGAGTGCGACCTGCGCTGGGGCTTCTGCGAGCTGGCCAACACCCCGGCACAGTTCGACGCCTTCAAGGCCGAGCAGGACAGCCTGGCGCAGCTGGGTTACCGCCATGAAACGCGGCTGGTCGCCCCTGAGCTGATTCGTCAGCAAGTGGTGAACGCGGGCGTCTACAAGGGCGGCCTGATCGACATGGGCTCAGGGCATCTGCACCCGCTCGACCTGGTCCAGGGCGAAGCCCGACTGGCTGCCTCCCTCGGGGTGCGGATTTTCGAGCAGAGCCCGGTGCTGGAAATCCTCCACGGCCCGACCGTCCAGGTACGCACCCAGAGCGGCACGGTGCGCGCCGGCAGTCTGGTGCTCGGCTGCAACGCGCACCTGGATGAACTCGAACAGCAACTCAGCGGCAAGGTGCTGCCCGCCGGCAGTTACATCATCGCCACCGAACCGCTGCCGGCGGAACGCGCCGCCGAACTGATTCCGCAGAACCTGGCGCTGTGCGATCAGAAAGTCGGCCTCGACTACTACCGGCTCTCGGCGGACCGGCGCTTGCTGTTCGGCGGCGCCTGCCACTATTCGGGGCGGGATCCGGCGGACATCGCCGCGTACATGCGACCGAAGATGCTCAAGGTGTTCCCGCAACTGGCAGATGTGCGCATCGACTATCAGTGGGGCGGCAAGATCGGCATCACCGCCAACCGCTTCCCGCAGGTCGGCCGCCTGAAGCAGCACCCGAACGTGTTCTACGCCCAGGGCTATTCCGGCCACGGCCTGAACGTCACCCACTGGTGCGCCAGGCTGCTGGGCGAAGCGATTCATGCCGGCCACAGTCAGGGCATGGATGTGTTCAGCAACGTGCCGCACATGACATTCCCCGGCGGCCCGGCGCTGCGTTCGCCACTGCTGGCACTGGGCATGTTCTGGTATCGCCTGCGGGAGCTGCTGGGATGACGCTTCGCGGTTAAAGCATCCTGCACATTTGCTCTATCGCGAAGCACTTCTATATTGATGAAGTGCTTTTGCGTTCCTGACGCTCAGTGCCCAACACACCCTGGAGGTCATGGATGGAGTCGTCAGCCGCCGATCAACCGCGAGCGCCCGGCCAGGCGCCGGTCAAGACTCGGCGTTTCAGCATTTCGCTGGTGTGGATCGTGCCGATCGTCGCGGTGCTGGTGGGCCTCTCGCTGGTGGTGCACAACCTGATGCAGGAAGGCCCGACCATCACCGTCACCTTCAAGACCGGCAGCGGCCTGACCGCCAACAAGACCGAAGTCAAATACCGCAACGTGGTGATTGGCCAGGTCACCGACGTCGAGCTGAGCGACGACCAGAAAAGCGTCTACGCCACGATCAAACTGGCCAAGCAGGCCGAAACCTTCACCCGCGAAGATTCGCAGTTCTGGGTCGTGCGCCCGCGCATCGGTGCGGGCGGTGTCTCGGGCATCGATACGTTGCTTTCCGGTGACTACATCGGCGCCGACATCGGTCAGTCCAACTCGCGTTCGAAGCATTTCAAGGGCCTGGAGAACCCGCCGCCGATCACCTACGGCGAACCGGGCAAACGCTTCAACCTGCACGCTTCGGATCTCGGCTCGCTGGACATCGGCTCGCCGGTCTATTACCGCAAGATCCCGGTCGGCCAAGTCGTGGCCTATGCGCTGGACGCCGATGGCAAAGGAGTGAACATCGAGGTGTTCATCCATGCGCCGAACGACGCCTACGTCACCGAAAACACCCGGTTCTGGAACGCCAGCGGGATTGATGTCAACGTCGGCGCCAACGGTTTTGCGGTGAAAACCGAATCGCTGTCGACCTTGCTGGTGGGCGGCATCGCCTTCCGAGCACCGGAGTACAGCCCCAACGACGTTGCCGCTGCCGAAGAAAGAACCTACGACCTGTTTGAAGACCAGCAAACCGCCCTCGCCCCGCCCAACGGCAAAGCGCAATACCTGACCCTGCGTTTCGATCAGGCCCTGCGCGGGTTGAAAGTCGGCGCACCGGTGGAGTTTCTCGGCATCGAAATCGGCCGGGTAGTGAGCGTCAACCTGGACTTCGACGCAAAAAAACGCAGTTTCCCGCTCAACGTCGGGATCGTGATCTACCCGCAACGCCTCGGTCAGGCTCACGTCAAGATGCTTAAGGTACTCGAGCACAATCCGGACGATGAAGCCGCTGCCGTGCGCCTGATCGGCACCTTTATCGACAACGGTCTGCGTGCCCAGGCCCGCAGCGGCAACCTGCTGACCGGCCAGCTGTACATCGCGCTGGATTTCTTCCCCAAGGCCGAAAAAGTCGCGTTTGACCCCACCGCTCGCCCGATCAGCGTTCCGACCGTCCCCGGCAGCCTCGAACAGTTGCAGGAAAAACTCGAAGCGATGATCGACAAGCTCAACAAGTTGCCGGTGGAGCGGATTGCCGGCAACCTCGACAGCAACCTCGTGGAATTGCGCAAAGGCCTGAGCCAGTTCAACGCCAGGACCCTGCCCGGCGTACAGAACACCCTCGCCGACCTGAGCAAGACGTTGCAGTCGGCCAGCTCGACCCTGGCCGAAGACTCGCCGCAACGCGAGCAACTGACCGAGACCCTCGACGAGCTCGGGCGCATGTCCCGTTCGCTGCGTGAGCTGTCCGATTATCTGGGCCGTCATCCGGAATCGTTGATTCGCGGCCGCCCCGACAACGCCGCGCCGCTGGACCTCAAAGGGCCGCCGCGCAACTGAGCACAGGAGCTGTCCCATGGCTTTAAAGCTGAAGTTCACCGTGCTCGCGATCGGCCTGCTGCTGGGCGCCTGTAAAAGCGCTCCGATCAGCTTTCACACCCTGACACCGACGCAACCGATGACCGGCCGCGCCGGCTCGGAAATCACCATCGAAGGCATCAGCGTGCCGCCCCAGGTCGACCGGCCGCAAATCGTGATCCGCCAGGGCAACAGCGGCCTGGCGATCCTTGAGACCGAATGGTGGGGCGCGAGCCTCAGTGATGAATTGCGCAGCGCGCTGGTGGATCAACTGAGCAATGCCGGCGGTCCGCGCAAAACCTCGGTGCGCATTGATGTGCAACGCTTCGATTCGATACCCGGGCAATACGGGCTGATCGACGTCAAATGGCGCCTGCGCCAAGCCAACGCCGGGGACGATGCCCTGATCGCCTGCCGGTCGCTGCTACAGACCCCGTCCGGGCCGACCATCGACGATCTGGTGGTGGCCCAGCAGAACAACGTCAAGCGTCTGGCCGCGTTGATCGGTCAGGCGGCGGGCACTGCGCGGGGCTGTCCACCGGCGTCCTGAGCGTCCGTCTTCAAAAGGACGGTAAAACGACAACCGTGGGGCTCACGGGTTGTCAGGTCGACCTGCCAGTGCTCGCGATTGCAAATCCGCTGCACCAGTGACAATCCCAGCCCAAGCCCCTCGCCTCGACGCTCGTCACCACGCACGAATGGCTGGAACATCGCTTGTCGGCGTTCTTCGGGAATGCCGATGCCACTGTCTTCAACCACAAATCCGCATTCCCCGACGGTCAGCCTGACAAAGCCCTGATCGGTGTAATGCCAGGCATTGCGCAGCAGGTTACCCATCACTGACTGCAGGAAGGTCTGGTTGTAGCGAGCCGTGCCGGCCGGATTGATGTCGCAGAAAAATTCCAGCCCTTTTTCGCGGATCAGCCGCCCCCAGATCTCCGCCTGAACGCGTGCAACTTCCCCAAGGGAAACGCAAATGTCGCCACCGGTATCTTCCTGGGCGCGGGCGAGCATCAGGAAGGTATCCACCAATTGACGCATTTCATGACTGGCCCGTGCGATGCGGTTGACCTGCGCGGCCGAGCGGGTATCGAGCGACGGATTGGCGAGCAGCAACTCGCAGGCGCCGCCGAGCACCATCAACGGTGTGCGAAGTTCATGACTCACGTCGCTGGTGAACAGTTTTTCCCGGCTCAGCGTTTCGCGCAGGCGACCCAGCGTCTGATCGAACGAGAGTGCCAGTTCTCCGACTTCGTCCGCCGCGTAGTCCGGATGCAGAGGCGGCGCCAGCACCAGTAACTGGTCGCGGTGACGCACCTGGCGCGCCAGACGGATGACCGGAGCCATTACCCGTCGTGCCAGCAATCGGCCGAGCACAATCGCCAGCAGAATGCTCAGGATGAACCCGACCGCGACCACGATGAACAACAGACGCTCTCGCTGTTCGAGACTTTCCTGGTCACGCAACAGCACGTACTTGCGTCCGCCCACCATCTCGACCATGGCGAAAAAGCCATCGCCCTCGAACATGACCTCCTGAAACCCCGGCGACAGAGCCGCCAGTGACGGGACGAGCGCCATGGCGCCCGGTCCGCCTTCGAAGAAAAACAGCTCGCTCTTTTCCGGTCGATGGCTCCAGCGACTGATGTCATCCATTGCCAGCAAACGATGCAGACCGCCCATCAAGGTCGTGGCCGTCAACTTGTGTTCCACCACATGCACGGTGGCTACGATTCCCAGCGCAAATACGCCGGCCACCAGCGCACTCATCGAGGCGAATACGATGACGATCCGTTTCGTCAGGCTTTGCTTGAAATCCATTCGGCTGGAGGACTCCACCTCAGTTATCAGACTCGGCGGTCAACATCAGGTGTGTACTCAATAGATGGACCGAACGGATTCAGCTTCACCTCAAACAGCAACAGTTGTTAAGCCAGCCCGGTAAAAAAAGCGTATTTGAGTCTGGTTATCAGAAACTTGATAAATTGCACATTTTCAACGCCCGCAAATTTTTCACATGTTCTTCACTGCGGCCCGACGTGAATAGCCCCAACATTCAGCCAGCATTCAAGTACGCAACCATAAAGTTGATTAAATCGCGGGCCAGTTGCGCCTGCGAAGTTAAGGGGCATGGCGTGGAGCGACAGATGCAATTAACGGCAGTCTATAAACAACGTCGAATATTGCGACCTGGAAAACTGCTGACAGTCATCGGTGCAGGGGTGGCGATTGCACTGGTCAGCGGCTTTGTCTGGGTAACCCGCTCCCCCATTGATCTGGGCCACGCGGGGAAGGCCTCAAGGGCTGACTGGACCAGGGCCTGGCAGGCGGGCGAAGTGGTGGCACTGGTGCGCCATGCTGAACGTTGCGACCGCTCCGACCATCTTTGTCTGGGCCCGGAAGACGGCATCACTCAGGTAGGCAATGACTCGGCTGTGCGGGTGGGCAAGGGTTTCAAGAGCTTGGGCATGCAGCAGGCACAGGTGTTCACCAGCCCGCTGACCCGAACCGTGCAAACGGCGCGTGCCATGTTCGGGCAGGACGCTACTGCCCAGCCCTGGCTTGAATCCTGCGGTTCGTCGCTGCGTAACGAGGTGGTGGCGCACAAAGTTGCACAGCGCAATCTGGTGCTGGTCACCCATAGCGGCTGCATCAGCGACTTTGAAAAACAGACCGGTTTTCCCCATGCGATCGCCGCTGATTATGGAAGCACGCTGTTTGTTCGCATTGATGCCAAGGGGCAACTTGAAGTGCTGGGCATTCTGAATGCCGAGGCCTGGTCACAACTCAATAGCGATTAACGTCCTGGTTACAGCTAATTGACAGTTCTGAGCTGTTTTTAATTAAACAAAGCACACTTCATTAAATTGTAATGAGAGATGTATCTGCCCTCCGACTTACTGGACAGCTGGTTTTTTTAGACTTGGCTTTATCGCGAGAACTTCGGCCTGGAGGTACGACAGTTCTCTGGATACAGGAAATGCCCGACACCTGCATTCATTCAACACGATGACGCGCCCGCTCAGGAACACGCCGGGCAGGTCATCGACATCAGAACTTCGTACGGTACCAAGGCTTTGTCATGACGTCTGAAAACAACCCGCTGCGACACACTGCCCTTTTCCCTTCGACGACTGCGGTCGAACGCTGGGCCATCCCCGGCCTTATTCTGGCGTTCGTGATGTTTTACCTGCTGCCATTGATGAGCCACGGCCTGTGGATCCCCGATGAAACCCGCTACGGCCAGATCAGCCAGGAAATGCTGCTGAGTGGCAATTGGGTAGCCCCGCACTTCATGGGCATCCGTTATTTCGAGAAACCGATTGCCGGCTACTGGATGATTGCCATCGGCCAGGCAATTTTCGGTGACAACCTGTTCGGCGTGCGCATTGCTTCGGCACTGAGTACCGGCGTGAGTGTCTGGCTGACCTACCTGCTGGCCCGTCGGCTCTGGAACAACCCGCGCATCAGCCTCGCAAGCGCCCTGCTGTACATGAGTTTCGGGCTGATCGCAGGTCAAGCCGGCTATGCCAACCTCGATCCGCAATTCACCTTGTGGGTCAACCTGAGCATGGTGGCTGCGTGGTTTGCCATCGACAGCCGTACGCCCCGCGCTCGCCTGGGTGGCTGGGCGCTGCTCGGTGTTGCTTGCGGCATGGGGCTGATGACCAAAGGGTTCCTGGCCCTGCTGTTGCCGGTGCTGATCGCCCTGCCCTACATGGTCTGGCAACGGCGGTTCGGTGAGCTGGTGCGTTACGGGCTGGTCGCCGTCGTGGTCTGCGCCCTCGTCAGCCTGCCGTGGGTATTGGCGGTCCATTACCGGGAACCGGACTTCTGGCGGTTCTTCTTCTGGCACGAACACATCCGTCGTTTTGCCGCCGGTGACGACGCGCAACATGCCCGCCCGTGGTGGTTCTACCTGCCGTTGCTGTTTGCCTCGACCCTGCCGTGGGCGCTGCTTCTGCCTTCGACCTTGCTGCGCATGTGGCGCGAAAAGCGTGAGGCAAAAATGGCTTACCTGGCACTGTGGTTCCTGCTGCCACTGGCCTTTTTCAGTCTGAGCAGCGGCAAACTTCCTACGTACATCATGCCGTGCCTGCTGCCCGTCGCGCTGTTGATGGGACAGACCGTAGTCAAGTGGCTGGATCAACGCAGTGGCCGATTCCTGCGCCTGAACGGTGTGTTCAACACGGTACTCGCCAGTGTTGCGCTGGTGGCCCTGCTCTATCTTCAGGCCACGAAGGAAATCTACGAAAACACTGAGATGTTCAGCCTGTCGCTGGCCTATATCGTGGTGGTGGGCTGGATCATCGCCAACGCCTTGCAAGTGCTGCGGCCACTGACATTGTGGGCAATGCCGGCGCTGGGCATCGGCCTGCTCGTGGCGTTGCTGCCCGCCGCCATGCCGGCGCAGATCGTCAACAGCAAGATGCCGGATCAGTTCATTGCCGAGCATCAACGGGAACTGAGTGAAACCGCGTCGCTGCTGAGCAACGACCTGGGGGCGGCCTCCGCGCTGGCATGGCGCCTGAAGCGTCCGCAGGTGGATCTGTTCAACACCATCGGTGAGCTGAAGTACGGCCTCGAAGACCCGGCCATGGAAGCACGTAAAGTCACTATGGACGGCGTCGGCCAGTGGATGACCGAAGCGCGGAAAAAAGGCGCCGTCGGTGTGGTCTTGCGCGTCAACAGTACGCAGGAAGAACAGGAAGTTGAATTGCTGCCCGTGGACGGCAAGCATTATCGGCGCGGCAATCTGCACATTTTCATCTTTGCGCAGAAACAGCCATGACGGTGCGCAACAACGACCGCGCCGCCCTGTTGCTCCTGCTGGCGGCCAGCGCCCTGATGTTGCTGCTCGGCCTTGGCAGCCGCGAACTGTGGGGCGCGGAAACCCGCTGGGCCAACATCGCGTTGCAGATGCTGCAAAGCGGCGATTACTTCGATCCGTACCTCAAGGGCGATCCCTACTACGACAAGCCGCTTTTGTCGTACTGGATGATCACCGCGACCGCCTGGCTGACCGGCAGTCTCGATCACTGGTCGCTGCGCCTGTCTTCGGTGGTGTCCGCATGGTTGAGCGTGTGGCTGGTGTATCAACTGGGCGAGCAGCGGTTTCGCAAGGGCACGGGACTGATCGCCGGCTGGATGCTGGCGACCACCTTCTATTTCGTGTTCTGGGCGCGGGTCGCCACGGCCGACATTCTGACCGTGTGCGGGGTACTGGCAGCGGTCTGGTGGTATTGGCGCGGTCCTGAAGACACCCGGTTTTCGCGCTACGTGGTGTTCTGCGGTTTGCTGGCCCTGACCTCACTGTTCAAGGGGCTGATCGGCTTTATCCTGCCGGGGCTGGTGCTGCTGCCGCATCTGTTGCATGAAGGCCGCTGGAAGCGTCATCTCAATCTGAGACTACTCGCCGCGCTGGTGATTGCCGGTGCGTTCTACATGACGCCGTTCCTGCTGTCCCACCTCTACGGCGCGCCGAATTACGGGGAAAGCGGCCTCGGGCTGGTCTTGCGGGAAAACGTCGTGCGGTTTTTCCAGCCATTCGACAACATTGGCCCGATCTACACCTATTTGCTGTACCTGCCGATTTATACCTTGCCCTGGGCGCCGTGCTGGATCATTGCCTTGTGGGTCGCGGTGCGGAACTGGAAACGCATCGAACCGGACACCCGCTGGCTGATTCAGGGCCTGGGGTTGTTGATGCTGTTCTTCACCGCCAGCGGCAGCCGGCGCAGTTATTACGTGCTGCCACTGGTGCCGTTCGCGCAACTGCTCGGGGCGTGGTGGATTACCCGGCGCCTGGCGGCTCGAAATGCCGAAGGCCCGTTCGGCGGGCGTGGCCTGAAAATCGGTTTCGGCGTGGCCACTGTCCTGCTGCTCGGCATACTCGGTGTGCTTTACCCGTGGACCAACAGCGGAGGCGGCGCAATCCGTTTCGGCGAAACCGTGCGCCTGCAAGCCAGCCAACGCGCTCCCTTGAGTCAATGGCATGTGGTAATGGTCGAGGTCGACAATAAAGTGCCGATGTACCTGCAGACCGGCGGTGCGCCGTTCTACTACGTGCCGCAGAGCCGGGATTTCCCGCGCGACGGCGATACCGCAGCCATGATCGCCTGGCTGGAACGCACCAGCGGTCAGCAGTGGGATCCGCAACGGACCCTCTTTGTCGCCCAGTACCGCACCGGCGATCCCGTTCCGCTGAGTCACCTCAGCCGCGATCATCAGGTCATTACCACCACGCCCACCCGCGGCGAACAGTTGTTCCACGGTCGCGAGGATCAAAGCGTCGCCTACCTGCCCCAAGGCTCCTGAAAGACAGCGCCGGGTTCGCCCGGCGTCCCCGCCAAGTGACTGCTAACCTGAATGGCAATGACATGTATTAACGGTTGTTTTGACGTTTTTTTCTCATTTGCCTCTCTACATTGCCAGCCAGCCAACATATGCAAATCATTCGCATTGAAACTCCCGCGAATGCTTGCCCATAACGTCTAAAAACAGGAGCTGCCCCCGCCATGAGTCCATCCCTTCCGTCCTTTCTGAAACAGGCCGCGCTGGCGACTGCGCTGCTCGCGGCCGGTCAGGTGTTTGCCGCCGACTCCGTCGGCCTTGTGGTCTACAACGCCCAGCACGAAACCCTGACCAAGGCCTGGGTCGCCGGCTTCACCGAGGAAACCGGGATCCCGGTCACCGTGCGCAACGGCGACGACACGGAAATGGGCAATCAGATCGTGCAGGAAGGTGCGGCGTCGCCGGCGGATGTGTTCCTGACGGAAAACTCCCCGGCCATGGTCCTGGTGGACAACGCCAAGCTGTTCGCGCCGGTGGCTCCGGCAACCCTTGAGCAAGTCGATGCGGCTTATCGACCGGCCCACGGTCAGT
Organism: Pseudomonas sp. FG35; assembly: GCF_057809295.1. Classification (NCBI taxonomy): domain Bacteria; kingdom Pseudomonadati; phylum Pseudomonadota; class Gammaproteobacteria; order Pseudomonadales; family Pseudomonadaceae; genus Pseudomonas; species Pseudomonas sp. FG35. The sequence continues at coordinate 724,625 of NZ_JBMDJR010000001.1, forward strand.
GGGTCGGCATCGCCGCGCGCTCGACGGTGTTCGTCTATAACCCGGCCAAACTGCCGGAAAAGGACCTGCCCAAATCCCTGATGGACCTCGCGACCCCGGCCTGGAAAGGTCGCTGGGCCGCGTCGCCTGCCGGTGCGGATTTCCAGGCCATCGTCGCCGCCGTGCTGGAACAGAAAGGCGAAGCCGCCACCCTCGAATGGCTCAAGGGCATGAAAGCCAATTTCACCGCCTACCGGGGCAACAGTTCGGTGCTCAAAGCGGTGAATGCCGGGCAAGTCGACAGCGGCGTGATCTATCACTATTACGCGTTCGTCGATCAGGCCAAGACCGGCGAAAACAGCAAGAACACTGCCCTGCACTACTTCAAGCATCAGGATCCGGGGGCGTTCGTGAGCATTTCCGGTGGTGGCGTGCTGGCTTCCAGCAAACACCAGGAGGACGCGCAGAAATTCCTCCAGTACATCACCGGCAAACAAGGCCAGGAAGTCCTGCGCACCGGCAATTCCTTTGAATACGCCGTGGGCAAGGACTCGGCCTCCAACCCCAAACTGGTGCCGTTGAAGGATCTGGACGCGCCGAAAGTCGATGCATCGAAGCTCGACAGCAAGAAAGCCGTCGAACTGATGACCCAGGCAGGACTGCTGTAATTGATGCCTGAAACTCTGCCGGCGGGGATCGCTGCGGCGCCCTCCGCCCATTTGTCACGCCGGACCCGCGCCCTCAATGGGCGCGGAAGTCCGTGGGTGGTCGTGCTGGCCATCGCGGTGTCGCTGCTGTCATTGGTGCCGATCGGCTTTGTGATCGGCGTGTCGTGGTACACCGGGTGGTCGACCATCGAAGCCTTGGTCTTTCGCCCTCGGGTCGCCGAGCTGCTGATCAACACCGTGCTGCTGGTGCTGATCACGCTGCCGATCTGCATCGTGCTCGGCACCACGCTAGCGTGGTTGACCGAACGCACCGATCTGCCGGGGCGACGGCTGTGGTCATTGCTGGCCGTTGCGCCGCTGGCGGTGCCGGCGTTCGTGCACAGCTACGCATGGGTCAGCCTGTTTCCGTCGATTCATGGGCTGCCGGCCGGGGTGCTGGTGTCGGTGATCGCCTATTTCCCGTTCCTCTATTTGCCGATTGCGGCGACGTTGCGTCGACTCGATCCGGCGATTGAAGACGTGGCCGAATCCCTCGGCCTGAAACCGTGGGCCGTGTTCTTCCGTGTGGTGCTGCCGCAATTACGGCTGGCGATCTGTGGCGGCGCGTTGCTGGTCGGCCTGCACTTGCTGGCCGAATATGGCCTGTACGCAATGATCCGTTTCGACACCTTCACCACGGCGATCTTCGACCAGTTCAAATCGACCTTTAACGGCCCGGCCGCCAACATGCTCGCCAGCGTTCTGGCGTTGTGCTGCCTGGCGATGCTGGTGGTGGAATCCGGCGCCCGTGGTCATGCGCGATACGCCCGCGTCGGCTCCGGCAGCGCTCGCGAACAACGCACCGTGCGCTTGCAACGGCGCACCGCCGCGCTGGGTTTGTGCCTGCAAGGCCTGACCTGCCTGCTGGCGCTCGGCGTGCCGTTGCTGACCCTCGGCAAATGGCTGATCGCTGGCGGTGCCGAGGTCTGGCAGGGCAATGAGTTACTGCCGGCGTTGCTGCAGACACTGTCGTTCGGCGTGGCCGGCGCGCTGTTGACCAGCCTCGCGGCAATTCCGATTGCCTGGCTGTCGATCCGGGCGCCCGGCAAGCTGCAACGCCTGCTTGAGGGTTGCAATTACATCACCAGCGCATTGCCCGGGATTGTCGTGGCGCTGGCGCTGGTCACCGTGACGATCCATTTCGCCCGACCGATCTACCAGACCACTTTTACCGTGCTGCTGGCCTACCTGCTGATGTTCCTGCCCCGGGCGCTGGTCAGCCTGCGCGCCGGGTTTGCACAGGCACCGGTGGAGCTGGAAAACATCGCACAAAGCCTCGGCCGTTCACCGTTGCGCGCCCTGTGGCTGATCACCTTGCGTCTGGCGGCGCCCGGTGCGGCGGCGGGTGCGGCGCTGGTGTTTCTGGCGATCACCAATGAACTGACCGCGACCCTGCTGCTCGCGCCCAACGGCACGCGCACCCTGGCCACCGGTTTCTGGGCCATGACCAGCGAAATCGACTACGCCGCCGCAGCGCCTTACGCCCTGCTGATGGTGCTGCTGTCGCTGCCGCTCACGGCCATCCTCTATCACCAATCCAGGCGCAGTGCCGGCCGATGAACGCTCTCGACATCATCAATCTCAGCAAATCCTTCGGCGCACAGACGGCGCTGGACTCCATCAACCTGTCCGTCCCGACCGGAAGCCGCACGGTGATCGTCGGCCCGTCCGGGTCCGGCAAGACCACCCTGTTGCGGATGATCGCCGGGTTCGAATTCCCCGATGCCGGCAGCCTCACGCTGAACGGCCAGACCCTGGTCGACAGCACCCACGCCGTACCCGCCTATCAACGACAAATCGGTTACGTGCCACAGGATGGCGCGCTGTTCCCGCACATGACCGTGGCCGACAACATCGGCTTCGGGCTGGCGGAAACCGGCAGCGCCCGAACCGAGCGCATTCAGGCGCTGATGGACAGCGTCGCCCTGAACGCCGACATGGGCGCCCGTTGGCCCCACGAACTGTCCGGCGGCCAGCAACAGCGGGTGTCGCTCGCCCGGGCACTGGCCCAGCAACCACGCCTGATGCTGCTCGACGAACCCTTTTCCGCCCTCGACACCGGCCTGCGCGGCGCCATGCGCAAAATGGTCGCGCGCCTGCTGGAGGATGCCGGAGTGACCACGATTCTGGTGACCCACGATCAGGGCGAGGCGCTGTCGTTCGCCGACCAGTTGGCGGTCATGCGCGACGGTCGGCTGGTGCAGTCAGGCCATCCGATGGACCTCTACCGCTACCCCGATGACGAACAGACCGCGCGCTTTCTCGGCGAAGCCGTGGTCATGCCCGCCCGGATCGAAGCCGGTTGGGCCCATTGCGATCTGGGCCGGGTGATGGTCAACAGCAATGGTTTTTCCGGCGCCGCGCAGATCATGTTGCGGCCCGAGCAACTGCAACTCTCGGACATTCCCGCCGATCCGGACGGCTGTCACGCGGTGGTCACTGATCGGGACTTCGGCGGCAACGTCTGCACCCTGACGGTGGAACTTCGCACGCAAGCCAGCCCCGGTCGCTCACTGCTGGTGCGCAGCTCCGGCATGCACGCGCCACCGGCCGGCAGCGCCGTGCAATTGTCCATTCTGGGGGCGGCCCACGTCTTTGCAACGCCCTGACTACAGGTCGAAGCGATCCACCGCGCGGCGACGCTCGTTGTCGTCGCGCACGTCGTAGTTGGCGGTCGTCTGGATATTGCTGTGATGGGCCAGCTTCTGAGCGATCGACAGGTCATGCTCTTCGATCACCCGGGTGATGAACGAACGGCGGAAATCATGAGGCATGATCTTCACCCCGACCTGGGTCCCGCGCTGGCGGGCGATGTAATAGATCGCGTGCTTGGTGATGCGCTCGCGGGTGATATGGCTGCCACGGCGGATGCGGTTGAACAGAAACGCGTCGTCGCTCTCGCCTTCCTTGAGTTCCGAGCGACGGAACTCCAGCCACGCATTCAGTTTGGCGAACGCCCAGGCTGGCGCGTATTTGATCAGCTGTTTGTTGCCCTTAGCGGTGACACACAAACTGCGCTCGGTGAAGTCAACCTGATTCAGGTCCAGATCCACCGACTCCGACTTGCGCATGCCGGTGCCGTACAACAACGCAATCACCGCCGCATCGCGCAAACCTTGTGGCCGTGGATCGGCGGCGCAGACTTCCATCAATTCATGAATCAGCGTGCGCTTCAGATTGCGCCCCTGGGACAGTCGCGTGCCGGCAATGCCTTTGACCGAGCGCATTTTCAATAGATGTTCCTGGCTGATCAGGCTCATGCGCCAGGCTTCATTCATTACACCGCGAATGGCGTTTACATAAAGCGAAGAAGTATTCGGTGCGTAATTGTCGGCGCGCAATGCAGCGACTAATGCAACCACATCTTCCGGTTGCAGCGCATGCCAGGGAATTTCTTCGACGTTCATGTCTTCGAAACCGAGACGGTCGGCAGCGTCCTGCAACACGTAACGCATGGTCAGTTGGCTGGAGGGCTCCAGACGCGCCAGATACACGGTCATCGGGTTGGTTTTCAGGGGGTCGGGGGATGCAACGGGTAAGTCAATCAAACGTCGGGCCTTGAGTAAAAACAGTTCAACACAGCAACTAACAACTGCAACATTCTTAATATAAGGAGAACACTTCCGTAGGACTTTTCTACTAAAAACCGCGATAAACGGTAGAAGTCTGAACAGTGGCTGTATGGGTTTCAGATAAACGATTCGCCGACCGGTTTTTCATGTTCCTTTCACAAAAACGGGCATAACCTTAATTCCACTGAGTCCTGTGCCGGCGCTGCCCAAGCTGCCGGGCAATGCCTGAAAAGTCAACCGAACCCGACGTTATGTCGTCTTGGCAACTAATTGATGCAAAGGATGTTTTCGCGTCTACGCTTTGATTGGATCCAACCATTCAATGGATCTATTTCTTTTTTCTTTGCAATGAGGTGTGCATGAGTCAGGCGTTTCTCCCCTTCTCCCGCCCCAGTATCGGTGATGAAGAAATTGCCGCCGTGGAGCAAGTCCTGCGCTCCGGCTGGATCACCACCGGGCCGAAAAACCAGGCCCTCGAAGAACAATTTGCCCAGTACGTCGGCAGTCGTCATGCCGTGGCACTTTCCTCGGCCACCGGTGCCATGCATGTAACGTTACTGGCGCTGGGAATCGGCCCCGGCGATGAAGTCATCACCCCGTCGCAGACCTGGGTGTCGACCGCCAACATGATCTCGCTGCTCGGCGCCACGCCGGTGTTCGTCGATGTCGACCGCGACACCCTGATGACCGACGCCGCGCGCATCGAAGCCGCCATCACCCCGCGCACCAAAGCAATCATTCCGGTGCATTACGCCGGCGCCGCGTTTGATCTCGACCCGCTCTACGCGCTGGCCGACAAGCAGGGCATCGCCGTGATCGAAGACGCCGCCCACGCCGCTGGCACCCGCTACAAGGGTCGTCACGTCGGCTCGCAAGGCACCGCAATCTTTTCTTTCCACGCGATCAAGAACATGACCTGCGCCGAAGGGGCGATGTTCGTCACCGATGATGAAGCGTTGGCCAACCGCGTGCGCATGCTCAAGTTTCATGGTCTGGGCGTCGATGCGTACGACCGCCTGACCCATGGCCGCAAACCCCAGGCCCAGGTGATCGAGCCCGGTTTCAAATACAACCTGGCCGACATCAACGCCGCGATTGCCCTGGTGCAACTGGAGCGTCTGGACGCGATCAACGCCCGTCGCACCGAACTGGCCACGCAATACCTGCAAAAACTCGAAGGCCTGCCGGTGCAACCGCTGGCGGTGCCTGCCTACGCGCAAACCCACGCCTGGCACCTGTTCATCCTGCGCATCGACAGCGAGCGCTGCGGCATGGATCGCGAAGCCTTCATGAAGGGTTTGCAGGAGCAAGGCATTGGCACCGGCATCCACTTCATCGCCACCCACCTGCACACCTGGTATCGCCAGCGTGATCCGCACCTGTCCCTGCCCGACACCGAGTGGAACTCGGCGCGGCTGTGCTCGATTCCCTTGTTTCCCGACATGACCGACCAGGATCTGGACCGGGTCGTCGGGGCCATTGAACACCTGATGGGGAAACGCCCGTGAGACCTTATCCGATTCATTGCGTGTCGATCGTCATCCCGGTCTACAACGAAGAAGACAGCCTGCCGGAACTGCTGCGCCGCACCGAAGCCGCCTGCAAGCAACTGCGTCATGACTACGAAATCGTGCTGGTCGACGACGGCAGCCGCGACGCCTCCGCGCAATTGCTCGAAGAGGCGGCCTCGGTCGTGGACAGCCCGTTCGTGGCAGTCATCCTCAACCGCAACTACGGTCAGCACGCGGCGATCATGGCCGGTTTCGAACAGTGCAAGGGCGACGTGGTGATCACCCTCGACGCCGACCTGCAGAACCCGCCGGAAGAAATCCCGCGGCTGGTGGCCGAGGCCGAAAAGGGCTTTGACGTGGTCGGCACCGTGCGCGGCAACCGTCAGGATTCGGCGCTACGCCGTTATCCGTCGAAACTCATCAACCTCGCGGTGCAGCGCTCCACCGGCGTTGCCATGAGCGATTACGGCTGCATGCTGCGCGCTTACCGCCGCACCATCATCGACGCGATGCTCGCCTGCCGCGAACGCAGCACGTTCATTCCGATCCTCGCCAACAGCTTCGCCCGCCACACCACGGAAATCCCCGTGGCCCACGCCGAGCGCGAACACGGTGATTCGAAGTACAGCCCGATGCGTTTGATCAATTTGATGTTCGACCTGATCACTTGCATGACCACCACGCCCCTGCGGTTGCTGAGCATCGTCGGTTTCGCCATGGCCGGGCTCGGCGTGCTGTTCGCGGCGGCGCTGATCTTCATGCGCCTGGCGTTTGGCGCCGGATGGGCCGGCGATGGCCTGTTTGTGCTGTTCGCCGTGCTGTTCGTGTTCACCGGCGGCCAGTTCATCGGCATGGGCCTGCTGGGTGAGTACCTGGGTCGCATGTACAGCGACGTGCGCGCCCGCCCGCGTTTCTTCATTGAAAAAGTCCTGCGCGGCCATCCCGCCACGCCGGCCCCCGCCATCACCGTTGACGGCCTCACTTCCAACTCCACGTCTGATCAGGTTCTCTCATGAGCGCAAAAACCGTTGTCTTCGCTTACCACGATATTGGCTGCGCCGGCATTCAAGCCCTGCTCGACAGTGGCTATGACATTGCGGCGGTGTTTACCCATGCCGATGACCCCAAGGAGAACACCTTCTACGCCTCGGTCGCGCAACTGTGCGCCAACAACGGCATCGCGGTTCATGCACCGGAAGACGCCAACCATCCGCTGTGGATCGAGCGGATCGCCAAGCTCGATCCGGATTACATCTTCTCGTTCTACTATCGCAACCTGCTGAGCGAGCCATTGCTGGCCCTCGCCAAAAAAGGCGCGTTCAACCTGCATGGCTCGCTGTTACCGCGTTACCGTGGCCGCGCGCCGGCCAACTGGGTGCTGGTCAACGGCGAAACCGAAACCGGTGTCACCCTGCACCGCATGGTCAAACGCGCCGACGCCGGCGCCATCGTCGCCCAACAACGTGTAGCCATCGAACGCAGCGACACCGCGCTGAGCCTGCACGGCAAACTGCGCACGGCCGCCAGCGACCTGCTGCGCGACGCGCTGCCAGCGATGCTTCAGGGCAAGATCACCGAAACCCCGCAGGACGAATCCCAGGCCACGGTATTCGGTCGTCGCACCCCGGCGGACGGCAAACTGGTCTGGGCGCAACCGGCCGAGCAACTGTTCAACCTGGTGCGAGCCGTGACCCGTCCGTATCCGGGCGCCTTCTGCGCCGTGGGCGAGCACAAGCTGATCGTGTGGAGCGCCGACGTGGTCAAGGGCAACGAAGGTCAGGCGCCGGGCCGAGTCATCAGTGTCGATCCGCTGCGCATCGCCTGCGGTGAAGATTCGCTGGTGATCAACGCCGGCCAGCGCAACGACAACGGGCTGTACCTGAGCGGCCCGCAACTGGCCAGTGAACTGGGACTGGTGGACGGCTCGCTGCTGCGCGGTGCCGAATCCGGTCGCGGGCCACGCCGTACACGGGTGCTGATCCTCGGCGTCAACGGTTTCATCGGCAACCATTTGTCCGAGCGCCTGCTGCGTGACGAGCGCTACGAAGTCTATGGCCTGGACATCGGCTCCGATGCCATCGACCGCCTGCGCAGCCACCCGCGTTTCCACTTCGTCGAAGGCGACATCAGCATTCACTCGGAGTGGATCGAGTACCACATCAAGAAATGCGACGTGGTCCTGCCGCTGGTGGCCATCGCCACGCCGATCGAATACACGCGCAACCCGCTGCGGGTGTTCGAGCTCGACTTCGAAGAAAACCTGAAACTGGTGCGCTACTGCGTCAAATACAACAAGCGCGTGATCTTCCCGTCGACCTCGGAAGTCTATGGTATGTGCCAGGACAAGCACTTCGACGAAGACCGCTCCAACCTGACCGTCGGCCCGATCAACAAACAACGCTGGATCTACTCGGTGTCCAAGCAATTGCTCGACCGGGTGATCTGGGCCTACGGCGCCAAAGGCCTGAACTTCACCCTGTTCCGTCCCTTCAATTGGATGGGCCCGCGCCTCGACCGTCTGGATTCGGCCCGTATCGGCAGCTCCCGCGCCATTACCCAGTTGATCCTCAACCTGGTGGAAGGCACGCCGATCCGCCTGTTCGACGGCGGCGAGCAGAAGCGCTGCTTCACCGATATCGCCGACGGCGTCGAAGCACTGGCGCGGATCATCGATAACGACAACGACGTCTGCAACGGCCAGATCATCAACATCGGCAACCCGGACAACGAGGCCAGCATCCGCCAGTTGGGCGAAGAGTTGCTGCGCCAGTTCGAGGCTCACCCGTTGCGCAGCAACTTCCCGCCGTTCGCCGGTTTCCGCGACGTGGAAAGCAAGGCGTTCTACGGCGCCGGTTACCAGGACGTCGAGCACCGCAAACCGAGCATCGCCAACGCCAAGCGCCTGCTGGACTGGACGCCGACCGTGGAAATGCGCGAGACGATCGGCAACACGCTGGACTTCTTCCTGCGTGAGGCCATGGCCGAAATCGAGAGCAAGCGTTAATGCAGGCCGGTTTGCGCATCGACGTCGACACCTTTCGCGGCACCCGCGAAGGCGTGCCGCGCTTGCTGGAAATCCTCGATGAAGCGCAGATCAAAGCGACGTTTTTCTTCAGTGTCGGCCCGGACAACATGGGCCGGCATCTGTGGCGCCTGATCCGTCCGCAGTTCCTCTGGAAGATGCTGCGCTCCAACGCCGCCGGCCTGTACGGCTGGGACATCCTGCTGGCGGGCACGGCGTGGCCGGGCAAGCCGATCGGTCGCGACCTCGGGCACCTGATGCGTCAGGCCCGGGCCGCCGGCCACGAGGTCGGCCTGCACGCCTGGGATCACCACGGCTGGCAGGCCAATGCCGGGCACTGGAGCGCTGCGCAACTGGTCGAGCAGATCCGTCAGGGCGTCGATACCTTGAGCGACATCCTCGGCGAAAAGGTGACGTGTTCGGCCGCCGCCGGTTGGCGTGCGGACGAGCGAGTGATCGAAGCCAAGCAGGCCTTCGGCTTTCGCTACAACAGCGATTGCCGTGGGCAGCGGGTGTTCCGTCCGTTGCTGGCCGATGGCTCGGTCGGTGCGCCGCAGATTCCGGTGGACCTGCCGACCTTCGATGAAGTGGTCGGGCCGAGCGTGGCAGCGAAGGATTTCAACGCCTTCATCCTCGACCGGTTCCGCCCTGAAAACCTCAACGTCTACACCATTCACGCCGAAGTAGAAGGGATTCTGATGGCCGATGATTTTCGTCGACTGCTGGCCGAGGCACGCCAGCAAAACATTCACTTCCAACCGTTGGGCGATTTGCTGCCCGAGTTTCTCAACACCCTGCCCGTCGGCCGTGTGCAACGCGGCGCACTCGAAGGCCGCGAAGGCTGGCTGGGAGTGCAAGGCGCATGAGCAAACGCTGGGCATTGCCGCTGTTGCTGGGGATTTTTCTGCTGGCTTATCTGCTGCCGCTGGGCAGCCATGGTCTGTGGATTCCCGATGAAACCCGTTATGCGCAGATCAGCCAGGAGATGCTGCTGAGCGGCAACTGGGTGTCGCCGCATTTCATGAACCTGCGTTACTTCGAAAAACCGGCGGCCGGTTACTGGATGATCGCGCTAGGGCAGGCCGTGTTCGGGCAAAACCTGTTCGGCGTGCGGTTTGCCTCGGCCCTGAGCACCGGGCTGAGCGTGCTGCTGTGCTTCCTCATCGCCCGCCGTTTGTGGAACGACCCGCGCAAAAGCTTCGTCTGCGCCCTGCTCTACATGAGTTTCGTCATCGTCGCTGGCCAGGCCGGTTACGCCAACCTCGATCCGCAATTCACCTTCTGGGTCAACCTGAGTCTGGTGGCGCTGTGGTTCGCCCTCGACAGCCGATCCAACGGTCAGCGCCTGGCCGGCTGGGCGGTGCTGGGTCTGGCGTGCGGCATGGGGTTCATGACCAAGGGTTTTCTCGCCTGGTTGCTGCCGGTGCTGATCGCGTTGCCGTGGATGCTCTGGCAAAAACGCTGGAAGGAATTGCTGCTGTACGGTCCGGTGGCCATCGCGGTGGCGATCATCGTCAGCCTGCCGTGGGCGCTGGCGGTGCACGGTCAGGAACCGGATTACTGGCGGTTCTTCTTCTGGCACGAACACATCCGCCGCTTTGCCGGTGACGATGCCCAGCATGACGCGCCGTGGTGGTTCTATCTGCCGCTGCTGGTGGCGTTCAGTCTGCCGTGGGTCGGGATGTTGCCGGTGGCATTCAAGCAAGCGTGGCAGACCCGCCGCGAAACCGGCATCGCGTTTCTCGGCCTGTGGCTGCTGATGCCACTGCTGTTCTTCAGCCTGAGCAACGGCAAGCTGCCGACCTACATCCTGCCGTGCCTGCTGCCGCTGGCGTTGCTGCTGGGCCACGCGCTGGCCGATCGCTTGCGTCTGGAGCAAGGCCGGGCGCTGGGCCTCAATGGTCTACTGAATCTGTTGCTGGGCATCGTCACGCTGATCGGGCTGGTTTACGTGCAGCTCAAGCGTCCGCTGTACGACCACGAATTGCACAGTCTGGTGCTGGTGTTCATCGCCCTGACCGGCTGGATCATCAGCAACCTGCTGCAAGCGTTTCGTCCGTTGCAATGCTGGGCGGCGCCGGCGGTGGGCAGTTTGCTGCTGATCGCGTTACTGCCAGCGGCGCTGCCCAGATCGGTGGTGGCGAACAAGATGCCCGACCAGTTCGTCCTCGCCCACCAGAAGGAACTGGCAGCCACCACCCACCTGTTGAGCAACGACCTGGGCGCCGCCTCGGCCCTGTCCTGGCGGGTCAAACGCCCGCAGGTGGCGTTGTACAACACGATAGGCGAACTGAAATATGGGCTTGCCTATCCTGACGGCATACAACAACGGGTCGATCCTGATCAGGTGCAACAGTGGATGCGCGAAGCCCGCAAGACCGGTTCGGTCGGCGTGGTGATGCGGGTCAAGGGGCAAGACGAACTGGACGAACTCGACAGACTGCCCAAGGACGGCGTTCGTTATGAACAGGGCAATCTGGTGATCATGATTCTGCCCCAGGAGGCCTCATGAGCCTGTGGCTGCTGTTGCTCGCCTGCCTGCTGACCTGCCTGGGCCAGGTTGCGCAGAAATGCGCTGTCGAGAACTGGCGCGGCGCGGACCTGTCGTGGTCGCGCAAATGGCGCTCGCCGTGGCTATGGCTGGCCCTGCTCGCCCTCGGCGCGGGCCTGCTGGTGTGGCTGCTGGTGTTGCAGCGCCTGCCGGTCAGCATCGCCTACCCGATGCTCAGCCTCAATTTCGTGATCATCACCCTGATCGCTCGCTTCGTGTTCAAGGAGCCCGTCGACGTTCAACACTGGTTCGGAGTGTTTCTGGTAATCGGTGGCGTGGCGTTGTTGGGGCAGCAGTCATGAACCAGCGTCGTGGAATCTTCTTCGCCCTGGCCAGCGTGCTGCTGGTCAGCGTGGCGCAACTGAGCATGCGCTGGAGCATGACGCGCCTGCCCCGACCGGATCAGTGGCTGGCCCTGCCCGGTGTCGACTCAGTCGCGCTGGTCGTGGTGCTGGCGGCGATCTTCGCCTATGCGCTGTCGATGCTCTGCTGGCTCGCCGCCCTGCGCGATCTGCCGCTGGGCAGAGCCTATTCGCTGCTGAGCATCAGCTACGCGCTGGTGTACCTGCTGGCGGCCAGTCTGCCGCTGTTCAACGAATCCTTCAGTTTCTCCAAATCACTGGGCGTGGCGCTGGTCATGCTCGGGGTCATCACTATCAACACTCGTCCGGCCCGTGCGCCGGAGTTGAGGAGTTCGCCATGAAAATCACAGTATTTGGTAGCGGTTATGTCGGTCTGGTGCAGGCTGCCGTCCTGGCCGAGGTGGGTCACGACGTGGTGTGCATGGACATCGACGAGAAGAAAATCGAACTGTTGCGCCAGGGCCACGTCAGCATCTTCGAGCCGGGGCTGGCCAGTCTGGTCCGCGAAGGCCTGGATGCCGGGCGCCTGCAATTCACCTGCGATGAAATACTTGCGGTGCAACATGGCAAGGTTGCGTTCATTGCCGTTGGCACCCCGTCCAACGAGGACGGTTCGGCCGACCTGCGTTATGTGCTGTCGGTGGGCGACGCCGTGGCCCGGCACCGTGAGAAACCGCTGATCCTGGTGGAGAAATCCACCGTACCGGTCGGCACCGGTGACACTTTGCGTGCGCATCTGGATAAAGCCTTGGTCAAGGCCGGACGTCTGTTGCAGTTCGATATCGTCTCCAACCCGGAGTTTCTCAAGGAAGGTTCGGCCGTCGCCGACTGCCGCCGGCCGGACCGGATCGTCATCGGTTGCGAACGCGAAGAAGTGCGCGACGTGATGCGCGACCTGTACTCGCCGTTCAACCGCAACCACGACCGCATCATGTTCATGGACCTGCGCAGCGCCGAGCTGACCAAATACGCCGCCAACGGCATGCTGGCGACCAAGATCAGCTTCATCAACCAGATCGCCGAACTGGCCGAGCACCTGGGCGCGGACATCGAATCGGTACGCCAGGGCATCGGCGCCGACAGCCGCATCGGCTACCACTTCATCTACCCCGGCTGCGGTTACGGCGGCTCGTGTTTTCCCAAGGACATGCGCGCGCTGATCCACAGCGCCGAAGAGGCGCACTGCTCCAGCGACTTGCTGCAAGCCGTGGAAGCGATCAACCAGCGGCAGAAACACAAGCTGTTCGAACGGATCAACGCGTTTTACAAGGGCGAACTGCGCGGCAAGACCTTCGCGGTCTGGGGCCTGGCCTTCAAGCCGAACACCGACGACATGCGCGACGCGCCAAGCCGGGTCTTGCTCGAATCGCTGTGGGCCGCTGGCGCCAATGTGCGGGCGTTCGACCCGGAAGCCATGCAGGAAACCCAGAACCTGTACCCGGACGAATCGAAGCTGATGTTGATGGGCACCCCGGAATCGGTACTCGCCGGTTCCGATGCGCTGATCATCTGCACCGAATGGCAGCAGTTCAAGGCGCCGGACTTCGACCTGATCCAGCAACGCCTCAAGGCCCCGGTGATCTTCGATGGCCGCAACCTCTACGACGCCGAACGCCTGGCCCGTAACGGCTTCCACTACTTCCCGATGGGCCGTGGCGAATCGCGCACCTTGCCGATTCCGTTGCAGCAATGGCCGCACGCCTCGGACGTGGCTTGATCGGGTTGTCCTGTGCCATTCGCCGGCAGTCCCTGATCGCAGGGCTGCTGGCGTTTGTGCTGTTCATCGCCGGCGTGTACGGGCAGGCGCCCATCGGTTTCGACTCGCGCTTCGTGCTGTTCGCCCAGGAAATGCTGCGCCACGGGCCCAGTGTATTTCCCACCACCTATGGTGAGCCGTACGCCGACTATTCGGCGCTCTCGACGTTGTTCATCTGGCTGCTGTCGTTGCCCTTCGGCACGGTCAACAGCCTGACAGCGTGGCTGCCGAGCGCGGTTGCCGGCGCGGTGATCGTGACGTTGATGTATCGCTTGCTCGCGCCCTCGTCCGTGCGCTGGGCGATCGTCAGCATCGCCTTGCTGATGCTCACCAGCACCTTCATCACCGAAACGCGCGCGGTGTCGCAGGACCTGATGCTCGCCGCCGTGGCGTTTTCGGTGCTCTACCTCGGCTATGCCCACGATCATTTCGCTGCCGGTCGGCGCTGGCCGCTGGTGTTCATTCTGTTACTGCTGGGGTTCGGTATTCGCGGGCCGATCGGGCTGGTGGTGCCGACCGGCATGCTGTGCAGCTATTACCTGCTGGATCGCCAATGGTCACGCCTGTTGCTCTTCGGGGTGCTGGCTTCGCTGCTGCTGGCGGCCTGCGTCGGGCTGTTGTTGTGGCTGGCGGAGGTCAGCGGTGGGCCGGCGTTTCGTCAGGACGTGATCCGCATGCAGTTCATGGGGCGCATGGACGGCAGCGAAGGCGTCAGCGGTTCGCTGTATTACTTCACCAGCTCACTGGGCAACTACGCGCTGGCGTATCCGCTGGCCTTGCTGGCACTGGCGGCGGCATGGTTGAGCAAGCCCCGGCAACGCGGCCCGGCTTTGCGACTGGTGCAGTATTGCGCCGCTGCGGGGTTGATCGTGATGCTCGGGCTGTCGATTCCACAGGCGAAAAAGGCCCGTTACCTGCTGCCGATGCTGCCCATGGCGGCGATCATTGCGGCGTATCCGTTTCAGGTGTTGCACGGCCGGGTGTTTGCCTGGCTGCGCGTCGCCATGCAGGGATTGTGGTTGTTGATTCCCGCGTTGCTGATCGTCCTGTTATGGGTGGCGAAGCGACGGTTTCCCGAGTCGTTGACCGGCCTGACGTCGGTAATGATCGTGCTGGGATTGCTGCAAGTAGCCGCGTTGTCGCGGTTGTGGCTGCCGCGCTGGCGAACCGAAGTCCTCGCGTTCAGCGCTGTTCTGGCGGTCTGGTCGGCGTACGCGCTGGTGTTCGAGCCGGTGGAGCGCCAGCTGTATGACACGCGATCCTTCAGCCAGGCAGCCATGGTGCGGATCCACGAGCAACCCGCGCCGCTGGTGCTGCACGGCATGGGCAAGGATGCCAAGGCGATCAAGTTCATGGTCAACGTCGAGCAGGATCTGCAACCGCTGTTCACTGAAACCACGCAAGCGCTCGAAGCACTCAAGGGGCCGGCGTGGCTGATGATGGATCACAGCGACTATCAAGCCCTGCAAGGCACGCCGCCCGGGGCGCTGCAACCGGTGCTGAGCGGGCGTTTCGATAAAAACGATTATGTGTTGCTGTGGCTGACGCCTTAACCTGCGCGGCGTGATTTCCACAGGGACCGCTGACTGATGACCTTTACCGTGCGACAGGCCCTGGCAGCCGATGCCATCGCCCTTCCCGCCATCGAGCGTTCGGCCGCCGAGTTGTTTCGCCTTGACCCGTCACTGGCCTGGTTGGCAGATGCCGACGTGCCGAAGGCCTCGGCGCATTTACCGGCTATTGAGCGGGGCGAACTGTGGGTGGCGGAAAACAACGACGGACAACTTGCAGGTTTTTTAAAGGCGGTGACTGTCGATCAACAGTTGCACATTGAGGAACTGTCCGTCAGCCAACACTTTCAGGGCCGGGGCGTCGGTCGCAAGTTGCTGTTGGCGGCGATTGAACAGGCGCGTCTGCGGCAACTTCCGGCGGTGACGCTGACGACGTTTCGCGATCTGGCGTGGAATGCGCCGTTCTATCAACGCATGGGTTTTGCGCTATTGAACGCCGACGACAGCGACGAGCGTCTGAACGAAGTATTGCGCGATGAAATCACTCACGGATTGCCCGGCGAGCGACGTTGCGCCATGCGCCTGATGCTCACGCCGTCGCCTTGAGATCAACCCCCAGCGCCTGGGCAAACGCCTTGACCAGCGGACTGCGCACGGTGTTGTGGCGCAGGATCAGATTGAATGGCGTGTCGAAGTGGATCAGCTCCGGGCACACCGCGCGAAACTGCCCGGCGGCCACCAGCGGGGCGGCGTAATGCTGCGGCAGAAAGCCCACGAAACGCCCGGTCTTGATCAGCAACGCGACCGCTTCGACCTGGGTCGCCGAGGCGGAAAAACTGTCGTAGCGGGCGAAGTTGAGCTTGTCGCGATGGATCGCGTAGCGGTGGTTGATGCACTCGTAATCCTGCAGCACGTTACCGCCCATCTGCTCCGCCGGCATCTCGAACAACGGGTGGCCGACCGCGCAGTAAGCCTGCGAGCGTTCTTCATAGAGCGGGTAATAATCGAACTCTTCGCGTTTCTGATATACCGGGACTATTCCGGCAACTAAGCGACCTTCCACCACGCCTCTTTCCACTTCATCCAACTGGGTCGACTGAAGTTGAAACCTTACTTTCGGAGAATGTTCATTTATCTTTCTAAGCGCGGCAACTAACGGTGAATTATCGTCGCTAATCGTATTATCGATCACCCCCACTCCGAGATCACCGATAAGTTCATTCTGCGCCGAACTAAGCCGGTCACGAAAGTTGTCGACCGAGGCAAACAGATCGATTGACGCCTGATACACCAGACGCCCTTCCTCGGTCAGGTGAAACCCTTCGCGGCCACGGGTGCACAGGCGCATGCCGATGCGGATTTCGAGGTCGGAGATCTGCTTGCTGATCGCGGCCAGGCCCACGTTCAGCTCGTTTTGCGCCGCGCTGAAGCCGCCGGCCTCGACCACCGCCTTGAACACCTTGAGCAGTTTGAAATCCAGTCCGCTGAGGGCCAACGGTGCCCGGTGAGCGGTTTTGACCGGTGGGTTTCCGGAATTGGAAAGTGGGGTTTCCATAATGCTGATTTACCTCTGGCGCAATGTTCAACAATCTGTGTCCAACAACAAAAACATCGCCGGCTAATAATAATGATCACAGAAAACCAGCCTTGGCAACCGCCAGAAAATTCCGAACATCAGTGCCAACTCACTGATCGCCAAACATTAAAAGCTGACACTTCGATCAGCTCTTGTCACTTTGCAACTGCCCTCTTGAAAACTGCTTTGGCCTGATTCCGTCTGCCGATTGTTCGGCACGTTTTTTCAGGGCCATGCACACCGATTTCAGTTCGCGTTACCGACGAGGAAAACAACAAATGTCTCAAACCACCGACCGTCTCTGGGGTGCCCGTTTCAAAAGCGGCCCGTCCGCTGCCCTGGCGGCCCTGTCCCGTTGCCCCGAGCGCTATTTCCGCCTGACGCCGTACGATCTGGCCGGCTCCAAGGCCCACGCCGGGGAACTGCAACGTGCCGGTCTGCTGGACGAGCAGGAAACCCGCACGATGATCGAAGCCCTGGACGGCATCGGTGCCGATTTCGCTGCCGGGCGCATCGCCCCGACGCTGGACGACGAAGACGTTCACACCTTCATCGAGCGCCTGCTGACCGAACGCCTCGGCGCACTGGGCGGCAAGCTGCGCGCCGGCCGTTCACGCAACGACCAGACCGCCAACGACCTGCGCCTGTTCCTGCGTGATCACGTCCGCACCCTGGCCGTGGAAGTGCTGGCCCTGCAAACGGCGCTAGTTGATCAGGCCGAGCAGCACGTCGAAAGCATCTGCCCGGGCTTCACCCACTTGCAGCAAGCGCAACCGATCGTGTTCGCCCATCACCTGTTGGCCCACGCGCAATCGATGCTGCGTGACGTGCAGCGACTGATGGACTGGGACGCCCGCACTTCGCTGTCGCCCCTCGGTGCCGCAGCCATGGCCGGCTCCGCGATCGCTCGTCAGCCGCAACAATCGGCCAAGGAAATGGGCTATGCCGGGGTCTGCGAAAACTCCATCGACGCCGTGGCCAGCCGCGATCACGTCGCCGAATTCCTGTTCATCGCCAGCATGCTCGGGATCAACATCTCGCGTCTGGCCGAAGAATTCTGCCTGTGGTCGTCGCGCCAGTTCCGCTGGGTCGATCTGGACGACGCCTATGCCACCGGCAGCTCGATCATGCCGCAGAAGAAAAACCCCGACATCGCCGAACTGGCCCGCGGCAAGGCTGGGCGTCTGATCGGCAACCTGACCGGTCTGCTGTCGACCCTCAAATCCCTGCCGCTGTCGTACAACCGCGACCTGAGCGAAGACAAGAACGGCGTGCTCGACAGCGTCGACACCCTGCTGCTGGTGCTGCCGGCGATGGCCGGGATGGTCGCGACCATGACCGTCAACGTCGAGGAACTGCGCCGTCAGGCACCACTGGGTTTCACCCTCGCCACCGAAGTCGCCGACTGGCTGGCGGTGCGCGGCGTGCCGTTCAAGGAAGCGCACGAAATCACCGGCGCACTGGTGCAGGCCTGCGAAAAACACGACCTTGAATTGTGGGAAGCCTCGCCGGCATTGCTGGCCGAGATCGACCCGCGCCTCACGGCAGACGTGCGTGACAGCCTGACCCTGGAAGCCGCCATCGCGGCCCGCAGCGGCTGGGGCGGCACCGCGCCGCAACAGGTGCGCGAGCAGATCGGCCGCCTGAAAACCGCCCTCGCCGCGCAGCAGCAGTGGACCGAAAACTACCAGGGCTTCCGCCTCTAAGCCGGGTCCCCCTCCCACCGGGAGGGGGTTGATCGAAAAGTACAGTGTACGGAGAAACACCATGAGCCAGACTCAGGCAGAACGACTCCAGGCGGAGCGCAAACTGGCGGAAAACCAGTTCGACATTACCCAGTACCAGCATGTGCCACGGCGTTATTACGGGCGGATCTTCTTCGCCACCGTGATCGTCATCGCCATCATCGGCCTGGTGCGGGCCTTCGCCGAAGGCAAGATCGAATGGTCGTACATCGGCCAGTTCCTCACCTCCGAAGCGATCATGTGGGGCCTGTTCAACACGATCATCATGGCCGTGCTGGCCATGGCACTCGGCATCGTGTTCGGCGTGATCACCGCGATCATGCGCATGTCGGCCAACCCGATCCTGCGTTACGTGGCAGTGACCTACACCTGGCTGTTTCGCGGTACGCCGCTGATTCTGCAACTGCTGTTGTGGTTCAACCTGGCGCTGATCTTCCCCACCATCGGCATTCCCGGTCTGTTCGAACTCGACACCGTAAGCCTGATGACCCCGTTCGTGGCCGCCCTGCTCGGCTTGAGCATCAACCAGGGCGCCTACACCGCTGAAGTGGTGCGCGCCGGCCTGCTGTCGGTGGACACCGGCCAGTACGAAGCGGCCAAGTCGATCGGCATGCCGCGCCTGCAAGCGCTGCGCCGGATCATCCTGCCCCAGGCCATGCGGATCATCATTCCGCCGGTCGGCAACGAATTCATCGGCATGGTGAAAATGACCTCGCTGGCGAGCGTCATCCAGTACTCGGAACTGCTCTACAACGCCCAGAACATCTACTACGCCAACGCCCGGGTCATGGAGCTGCTGATCGTCGCCGGTATCTGGTACCTGGCCACCGTCACCGTCCTGTCCTTTGGTCAAAGCCGTCTGGAGCGTCGTTTCGCTCGCGGCGCCGGCAAGCGTTCTTGAGGAGTCGAACATGAGAAGCATCGTCAAGGCCGTGAGCCTGAACAAATATTACGACCAGTACCACGCGCTCAAGGACATCAACATCGAAGTCGAGCAAGGCGAAGTGCTGTGCATTATCGGCCCGTCCGGCTCGGGCAAGAGCACCCTGCTGCGCTGCGTCAACCAGTTGGAAAAGATCGACAAGGGCGGCCTCTGGGTCGACGGCGAACTGGTCGGCTACCGCGTCGTCGGGCACAAACTGCACGAACTCAACGAGTCGCAGATCGCCCGCCAGCGCCTGGCCACCGGCATGGTGTTCCAGCGCTTCAACCTGTTCCCGCACATGACCGTGCTGCAAAACATCATCGAAGGCCCGTGCCAGGTGCTCAAGCGTTCGCCCAAGGAGGCGCACGAAGAAGCCCTGGAACTGCTGGCCCGGGTCGGCCTGGCCGACAAACGCAACAGCTACCCGATCGAACTGTCGGGCGGTCAGCAGCAACGGGTGGCGATTGCCCGCGCCCTGGCCATGCGACCCAAGCTGATGCTGTTCGATGAACCCACTTCGGCACTCGACCCGGAACTGGTCGGTGAGGTGCTGTCGGTGATGCGCGATTTGGCGCAGACCGGCATGACCATGATCGTCGTCACCCATGAACTGGGCTTCGCCCGGGAGGTTTCCAACCGCATGGTGTTCATGGACGGCGGGCAGATCGTGGAGGCTGGAAGCCCCGAAGAAATACTAATAAGTCCGCAAAACCCGCGCACCCAAAGCTTCATTTCTGCCGTTCGAACCTGAGGCCCCTTTGGCCTTCACAACACTCATAAGAGAACGTCCATGAAGAATTTCGTCATTCCAGCAGTACTCACCTCCCTGATGTCTTGCGGTGTCGCCGTGGCCGCCGAGTTGCCGGCCAGCATCAAGGAAAAAGGCGAGATCGTCGTCGCGATCATGCCCAACTATCCGCCGATGGATTTCAAGGACCCGGCCACCAACAAGCTCACCGGCCTTGACTACGACCTGGGCAACGCCCTGGCCGAACGCCTCGGGGTGAAGATCAAGTGGCAGGAAACCGGCTTCGAGCAAATGATCAACGCCCTGACCACCGAGCGCGTGGACATGGTTCTGTCGGGCATGACCGACACCGCCGAGCGCCAGGCCAGCGTGACCTTCGTCGACTACTTCACCAGCGGCCCGCAGTTCTACACCTTGCAGAAGAACGCAACGACCAATGAAATCATCGACCTGTGCGGCAAGAAAGTCGGCACCAGCCGCCGCACCACCTTCCCGGCGGAAATCGCTGCGTGGAGCAAGGAAAACTGTGAAGCGGCCGGCAAACCTGCAATCAACGTGATCGGCACCGAAGGCTCGGCCGACGCCCGTGCGCAACTGCGCCAGAGCCGCATCGATGCGGCGATGCAGGGCAGCGAAACCCTGTCGTACCTCAAGACTCAGGAAAAGGACATGTACAAGACGGTCGGCCAGCCGATCTCCGTGCAGTTCACCGGGTTGGGTGTGAGCAAGAAGAAGCCGGAGCTGAGTGAAGCGGTGAAGGTGGCGTTGCAGAGCATGGTGGATGACGGCAGCTATAACGCGATTCTGAAGAAGTGGGATCTGGAGTTGGGTGCGATCAAGGATGTGACCATTAACGCGGGCAAGTAAACCGGTCAGCGCCGACCCAACCGGTCGGCGCCTTTTTCATGAACAGCCGGAGCGCCCTTGATGTCCTCCTTGCAATCCATCTGGCCCGACCAGCACAAAGCCTGCCTCGCCCTGGCCTTCGACCTCGACGGCCCGACCGGCGACGCCATGCTCAACAACTCGATCTGGCACAAACCCGAGTACTTTGGCTTCGGCGGCTACGGCCCCTACCGCGCCCTGCCCCGCCTGCTCGACCTGCTCGACGCCTTCAAGATCCCGACCACCTTCTTCGTCCCCGCCTGGGTCGTGGAAAACTGGCCGAAACAGTGCCAGGCCATCGTCGAGCGCGGTCATGAAGTCGCCTACCACGGCTACAAACACGAATCCTTCTACGCCCTGACGCTGGACCAGCAGCAGGCCGTGATGAACAAATCCCGCGACGTGTTCTGGCAATACCTGCACATCCACGCCGAGGGCTTTCGCACCCCTTCCGGCGACTGGCGCGCCGAAACCCCGGCGATGCTGGCCGACAACGGCGTCATCTATTCCAGCAGCATGCGCGGCGATGATCGCCCGTACCTGGTCAACGTCCCCGGCCACGACACCCCGCTGGTGGAAATCCCCGGCCGCTGGGAAATGGACGACTACGCCTCGCTCGCCTACACCCGCGCACCGAACTTCCCGTCCGGCCTCGACCGCACCGCCAGCTACGAGCTGACCCTCGACAACTGGCAGCGCGAGTACGACGGGGCGATGGACGAAGGCCTGTGCCTGACCACCCTGTTCCACCCGAAAATCACCGGCAAACCGGGGCGCATCCTGTTGCTGGAGAAACTCTTCGAACACATGCGCCAGCGCGATGACGTGTGGTTCGCCACCTGCCGCGACGTTGCCCGCTGGTGGCTGAAGGAGCATCACCATGGCTGACTCCAGCAAACTCTGGCCCGCCGGCAAACGCTGCGCGGTGGTGCTGACCGTCGATTACAACGACATCCACGGCATTCTCACTCAGGCCCCGGAAGTCGCCGGGCGTGACAAGACGCTGTCGGTGTGGCGCTACGGCACGCAACGGGGCGTCGAGCGTTTGCTCGGTCTGTTCAGGGAACTCGGGGTGCGCAGCAGTTGGTTCGTGCCCGGCATCGTCGCCGAGGAAAATCCGCAGCACATCGCCGCGATTCAGGCTGACGGGCATGAGATCGCCTGCGCCGGCTACCGCCATCAGGATTACGACACGCTGGATCTGGCGGCACAAAGTGCGGAAGTCGCCAAGGGTTGTGCAGCGCTGAAAGCGTTGACCGGCGTGCATCCAGGCGGCTTCCGGATTCCTGCCGGTAACGGTGCCCCGGGGTTCATCGAAGCCTTGAAAGATCACGGCATTCACTGGTCGTCATCATGGCGTGGCGATGATCTGCCGTTCTTGCACCCGACGGCCCCCGAGGTGGTCGAGTTGCCGCTGCATTACGAACTGGAAGACGAGCCTTACTTCGCCTTCAATCTGAGCCCGGCCGTGCCGCCGGCACAATCGCGAATCGCCTCTTACAGCCACACCCTGGGCAACCTGCAAATGGACTTCGCTGGATTCCACCGTTTCGGCCTGTGCTACGTGCTGCGCCTGCACCCGGAAATCATCGCCACGCCGGGGCGCATCGGTGTGCTGCGGGAATTGCTGCAAGGCATTCAGCAGCATGACGACGTGTGGATCGCCAGCGGTGCCGAAGTCGCGCAGTGGTGGGCGCAAACGGCGGCGCCGGTTGCGCAGGATCATCCGGCGTCGGTGTATGAGCGACATTATCGGGACTATCTCGTATGACCAAACGCATGCAGCGGCTGGCGCAGTTTTGCGTCGAAACGCGCTTTGAAGATCTGCCGCCAGCGTTGGTGGAACAGGCCAAGCGACACATTCTCGACACCTTCGGCGCAGCACTGGCCGGGGCCGACAGCGCGGTGGCGCTTCAGGCGCGGCAGGTGTTCGGCGCCGAGCCGGGCACCGCGCTGGTCTGGGGTTCGTCGTTGCGGGTCGGCGCGGGGCATGCGGCGTTGCTCAACGGCATCGCCGCCCACGCGCTGGAGCTGGACGACACCGGCGGGTGCGATCACTCCGGCGCGGTAGTGCTGCCGGCGGTGATGGCGGCGCTGTCACTGGTGGATCGGCCGGTGGACGGTCGCGAGTTCATCACCGCCGTGGTGATCGGCTACGAAATCGGCCGGCGGGTGTTGGAAGCCTGCGGCAGTTACTCGGCGCACAACGGCGCTGGCTGGCATTCAACCGCCACCTGCGGCGTGTTCGGCGCGGCGGCGGCCTGTGCGCGGATCTTTGCCTTGGATGCAGGGCAAACCGTATCGGCGCTGGGCATCGCCGGCAGCTTCAGCGGCGGGTTGTGGGCGTTCATTCACGACGGCTCGCAAAGCAAGAAACTGCACAGTGGCCGTGCGGCCGAGGGTGGCTTGCTCGCGGCGCGTTTTGCACGTGAAGGCGTCAGTGGGCCGTCGGTTTTGTTCGAGGATGTCTGGGGTGGATTCCTCAAGACGCTGGCGCCGGGCAGCGCGCAACCGGATGCGCTGGATGCCGATTTGGGGAAGGTCTGGAAACTCGCGCGCTGCTCGATCAAACCCTACGCCGCTTGCCGTGGCACCCATTCGGCGATTGATGCGCTCGGGCTGTTGCTGGAGCAATTGCAGGTCGGCGCGGATCAGGTGGAAGACGTCCAGGTGAATCTGTGCGGCTTTCTGCTCGACATGTGCGGCGGTCGCGACACCCGCAGTCTGGCCGCTGCGCAGATGAGCCTGCCCTACTCCCTCGCCGCGCGACTGGTACACGGTCATTGCCGACTCGAGGCTTACGACGAACAGCCGCGCAACGATCCGCGCATAGCCCACTGGCTGACGCGCATTCGCCTTGAAGTGGATGATCGACTGTCGGAGGATGGCGAGCCGGTGGTCATTGTTCGAACCCGCGACGGGCGTGAGGCGAGTCTGTGTGTCGAGGTGCCGCTGGGCGCGCCGGGCAATCCGCTGAGCGAGGCGGCGCTGGAGGAGAAGTTTTTCAGTCTGGCATTGCGGATAATTTCACCGTTCAAGGCCGAGCCGTTACTGGCGCAGCTGCGGCAACTGCAAACCCTGGATTCCGTGTGCGATCTCGAGCACCTGTTAACCAAATAAGGACATTTGATTTTCCGTGGCTACCTACTCGCTCGTTATCCGCCGCCTGATGATCGTCTCGCTGACCATCGTCGTCAGCCGCGCCATCACCAGTCCGTTGCTCACCTTGTTCTTGAGTAAGAAGCTCGGCCTCAACCAACAGGACGTCGGGTTGTTGCTGGGCATCGCGGTGTTCATCGCCACCCTGCTTGCGCTTTACGGCGGCTACATCATCGACCGGCTCGAGAAGCGCCGGTTGCTGATTCTGGCGATGCTCTCCAGCGCCATCGGCTTCGTACTGCTGACCTTCGCCAAAGACCTGTACCTGACGACCGCCACCCTGGTCATCACTGAAACCGCCTCGGCGTTGTTCCTGATCGGTTCCAAGGCGATCCTCAGTGAAAACCTGCCCATGGGTCAGCGGGCCAAGGCGTTTTCCCTGCGCTACACCCTGACCAACATCGGCTACGCCACCGGCCCGATGCTCGGTGTGGTGATCGCCGGGGTGTACCCGATTGCGCCGTTCCTGATTGCTGCCGGTATCGCTTTCGGCAGCATCTTCCTGATGATCGGCATCCCCAAGGACGCCAGCCCGATTGCTGCCATCGGCCAGCCGCAAAGCTTCCTGAAAACCCTGATCACCCTGAAAAACGACCGCACGTTGATCATGTTCACCTGCGGCTGTCTGCTCAGCACCGTGGTTCACGGGCGTTTCACGTTGTACCTGTCGCAATACCTGCTGGTGGTCGAAGACTCGCAGCGCGCGTTGCAAACCATGGCCGCCCTGCTCGCCTGCAATGCCATCGCGGTGATCCTGCTGCAATACCAGATCGGTCGCTTCCTCAACCGGGAAAAACTGCGCTACTGGATCGCCGCCGGCACCAGCCTGTTCATCCTCGGCCTGATCGGTTTCAGCCTCGCCGACAGCCTGGTGACGTGGTGCATCGCGATGTTCATCTTCACCCTCGGCGAGATGATCATTTACCCGTCGGAGTTCCTGTTCGTCGACACCCTGGCACCGGAAGAACTGCGCGGCAGCTATTACGGCGCGCAGAACCTGGCGGCGCTGGGTGGCGCGCTGAGCCCGGTAATTTGCGGCTTCCTGCTGATGCACACGCCGGCGCCGACCATGTTCTACGCCCTCAGCGCGCTGACCGCGATGGGCGGGTTCCTGTGTTTCATGAGCGGGCGCCGTGTAGCTTTACTGCATAAATAATGCACTGAAACTGCATTTATATGAATTTGTCAGCATCGTGAATGCTTGGCACACTGTGCGCGTTCCTCCCCCAATAGTTGGAACACTTCGAAGGACTTTCCGCGTTTACGGACAAGTCCTTTTTTTTGCCCTGAATTTCGCAAAGGATCGATTCTGCATGCTCGCTCGCTGGTTGCCCGCCGCCATCAACACCCGCCCCACCGAATGGAGCCGCGCCGCCATCGGCATGGCCCTGGGCACGTTGTTCAGCGTATGGGCGTGCAGTCAGGTATTCGGCATTGAAGTGGCTTACCACTTGATCGGCCCGCTGGGCGCCTCGGCGGTGTTGCTGTTCGCTGTGTCCTCCGGCGCCCTCGCCCAGCCGTGGTCGATCATCGGCGGCTACCTGTGTGCAGGCGTGGTCGCGTTGCTGGTGGCCCACGTCCTCGGCCGAACCCTCGGCAGCGCGTGCCTCGCGGCAGGCATGGCGCTGATCCTGATGTGCTGGCTGCGCTGCCTGCACCCGCCGGCCGGCGCCGTCGCGTTGACCATGGTGCTGGCCGACCCGATGACCATCGCCATGGACTGGAAAGCCCTGGAACCGGTGATGCTCAGCGCCGCCTGCCTGCTGCTGGCCGCACTGGCCTACAACAACCTCACCCGCATCCGCTACCCGAAACGCCCTGCGGAGCCCGCGCCGGCTGTGGCACCGGTCGACATTCAGGCCATCACGGCCGAGGACCTGAAACTGGCACTGGCGGACATGGAGGCCTTCATCGATGTCACGCCGGAAGATCTGGAGCAGTTGATTCATGCCAGTGAACTGCACGCCAGGCGGCGCAGTATTGGTGAAGTGCTGGCTGGTCGCAGGTAATACGTGATCCGACCGAAGGTTGTCGAACGCCCTTGCCAAGACATGACCAACGACTACCTTTCAGCTTTGTACCGCACAGATTTGTCTGCCTTTCACTTGGAAGTCTGGCCCGCTGTAATGTCCAGTAGCGATGACATCGGTAGTCTGGCTATGGAAAAACGCTCAACGTTGTTGAGAAGCGAGCTGGCTTTGCGCTTTGACTGAAACGTTACTTTCCTCAAACACCGCATTTCTGCGTAACCAGCAGTCCGCCCAAATGCCCCGCCTGTAGCATGCGGGCACGTGTGTTTTTCGCCAGCTCCGTGAATCTGGTGGTTTTCGAATCCATGGTTTCGAAATCTGCGAGAGGAACGTTTCATGAGCGACCCATTGCTGAAGTTGCTGCAAAAGCCCCTGTTCGACCCCGAAAAGCGCCATCGCGTGTCTCTGCGCGAATACATGGATCTGAATATCGATCGGATGCGCGCAATCATCGGCAACGGGCTCATGACCAATGCCATGTGGCTGAGCCAACCCCGTCAGTCTGAATTCCGGTTGATGCTTGAACGTGCAGCATTGATCGGTGCCGTGGATTACTCCCTGCTTGCCTGCATCGTCGACCACTTCATTGCCGGCGACGCATTTTTTGCACACGGCAGTCAGCACCAGATTGCGCAGTACCACCAGGAAATCTGCCAACTGAAAGCGGTTTACGCCTTTGGTTGCACGGAGATCGCCAGCGGCTCCGATGTGGCTAACCTGCAAACCACGATCAACTACGACCCACACAAACATTGCCTGATTCTGAACTCACCCACGCCGCAGTCCTGCAAGTTCTGGATCGGCAACGCATTGCACGCGGCGGTGGTGGTCATGGTGCTGGGACGTCTGATCGTCAAGGGTGTGGATGAGGGCTTGCACTGGTTTCGGGTACGCATTCGCGAGCAAGAGAATGGCCCGCTCCTGCCAGGTGTCAGGATCACCACCTGCGATCCCAAGGGAGGGATTCACGCCAATCAAGTTGCCGGCATCCGTTTTTGCAACATGAAGCTGCCACTCGACGCACTGATGCAACGCTATGCCAGGTTTTCTGCGCAAGGCGTTTTCAGCAGTGAGATCCCGCCAAAGGAGCGCCTGAAAAGCGCTATGCAGACATTCATCCAGGAGCGCCTGTTCCTCATCGCTGGCGCCCGTGGTGCCGCCAGCATGTGTGTTTATCTGGCGTACCGTTTCGCTTGCCATCGCCTGGTCAAGGGGAACGAGGGAAGCCAGTCTCTCCTGACCAAGGCACTTTTCCGACAACGGCTGTATGCCGAACAACTTAAGGTATTGGCCCTGAAGTTGCTGGAGCAGGCGGTTCTGTCGCGGTTCGAAGCGTGCTGGCATCAGCCAGCACGGCGAAAGGAGCTGCATATTCTCGCCGCTGTCGTCAAAAGTGTCGGCACCTGGCTGGGTCTCGAAGTCATGAGTGCATGCAGGGAGCTTTGTGGTTCGCAAGGCTTCCACCATCACAACCGAATTGTCACCTTGGTCATGGATCACGGCATCAGCACCACCTTCGCGGGCGATAACAACATCCTGTGCTGTCAGGTTGCACGGGACGCCATCAACCGGCCACGATTTGCCAACGAGAACATCGCCCAGCGAATTGAATCGCTGATTGTCGATCAGTGTCGCCGTGCCGGCGATTTTTCCCATCGCCAGGCGGTTGCGCTCACCTATGCTCGAGCGCTGGATCTGATCATCAATGAGGGTAAACACCATCCGCTCGTGACATCCGAGATATTCGAAGACATCGTCCACGTCTTTTCGCCGAAACTTTACGAATGGGAGCTTGTTGCCAGCACCAAGCTGGAGCAGAACGCCACCGAAGCTCAACTGATCTTGTTAAACAAGCTGCTCAAACCGCCGTCAGAGCTGGTCAGGGCCCCCATCGACAAAAAGAACTACGTAAAGCACTTCACAAAACCGCTGTACGACAACAAGCCGGACTTCTCGAACCGCAACACGATTCGTAACCCTTACCGGGCGTATACGTGGCTGCGAAAACATCAGCCGGTGTACTGGTGCGAACACTTACAGGCCTGGTTTTTGACCCGTTATTGCGATGTCATCGCCGCACAGGCCGATTCCCGACGATTTTCTTCAAACCGTATGCAACAACTGATCGACGCACGTGTACCTGAAAACAAGCGCACGCATCTGAACGAATTCATCAAGCTGGCGTCCAGGTGGATGTATTCCCAGGATGGCGATACTCACAAGGCCAGTCGCCACTTGCTGGGCAATGCCTTTACCCCTCGCTCCATCGAGTCCTTGCGGACAGTCATTCAAGACATCACTGATCGAGAGCTGTCCCGCCTGCACGGACAGACCGATTTGAAGACCGCGCTCTTCGACCGGGTCCCCGCCCGGATTCTGGCCAGGCTTTACGGCATGAAGGATGACGAGGCATTGAGGCTTCGCCACTGGACACGAGACATCGTCATGTTTCTAGGCGGCAGCCAGGACGCGGATCAGGGACCGGACCAGGCCCTGGAAGGCATCAAGGAAATGTACGCCTGTTTCGCTGAGCTCATTGAACAGCGGCGCAGGCAACCCGGGGATGATCTCGTGAGCCGGGTACTGGAGAGTGGCCAGAACAGCGCCGCCAGTCTTGATGAGGTGCTGGCACAGATCGTGTTCATTCTGGTGGCAGGCTACACCACCAGTGCAGACCAGATGTGCCTCGGCCTGTTGCATTTACTGAAGCATCCTCAACAACTCGAAGCCCTACTGGCAGACCCGACATTGATCGGCTCCTTCATTGAAGAAATGCTGCGCTTCGATCCTGCCGGTTCACTGAGCCATCGGATCCTCATGGAAGACGTCACCATTGACAACGTTACGATGAAAAAGGGGAATCTGGTTTACCTGATACGAGCCTCCGCCAACCGAGATCCGGAAAAATTCCACGCCCCCAACACATTCGACATTCGTCGAGCAAGGAACGAACACCTGACGTTTGGCAAAGGCGAACATTTTTGCATGGGCACGTCGCTATTCAGGCTTGAGGCCGAGATCGTGTTCACCTCGCTGTTAAAACGCTTCCCCGACTTGCAACTCATCGCGCGCCGGCCTGCCAAGTGGCGCAACAGCAACCTGCAGTTTCGGGGGCTGAAGACGCTTCCGGTCGATCTGGGAACAGGAGTCTGAACCATGAAATTCAAACGTGTTTATTCCGGAGCGCCTTGGGAACGCCTCGCCGGTTACTGCAGAGCCGTGAAGGCTGGTAACACTATTCTGGTTGGAGGTACGGTGGCATTTCGCAAGAACGGCAAGCCTTTCAAACCCGGCGATGCCTATGCCCAGACACGGCGATGCCTGAAAATCATCGAACAGGCGCTGAAGCAACTGGGTGAGGATCGTACCCGCATCATTGCCACGCGCATGTACACCACCAATATGGATCTCTTGCCAGAAATCGCGCGGGCGCACAAAACGTTTTTCGAAGGGCATCCACCGACGACAATGTTGCTGGAAGTCTCTCGACTGGTCAGCCCTGAATACGTTATCGAGATCGAGGCAGAGGCCCGTTCGGGCAGAGGCTGCGGCCATGGATGAAACTTCGTTGACTGTAGAGGACGCCAGAACGGCGTTGCGTCAGGCGCAAGTCACCTGTGTTCATGATCTGGCGATCGAGAGCCATGGCCGTTCACTGCCGCTGCGCCTCTACACACCACCCGGCAAGGGACCGTTTCCCGTGCTGGTTTTCTTTCATGGCGGGGGCTGGGTCACAGGAGACCTGGACACGCATGACGGGTTCTGTCGGTTGATGTGTGAGTGGGCTGGTTGCGCCGTGGTCGCCGTTGATTTCGCCCGCCCTCCGGAACACTTGTTTCCGGCAGCCCTGGAAGACTGTTGGACAGCTTTCAAGTGGGTGACACGGCAAGGCGCCGGTTGCGGACTGGATACTTCAAGCATTGCAGTCGCAGGAGGTGGTTCAGGAGGCGGGATGGCCGCCGTCATCAGCCAGCGCGACGCCGAATGTGACGAACCATGCATCTGCTTTCAGCTGCTGCTTTACCCTTTGCTTGACTGCAACACTCGCCGCAGCTCCCACACGAGATTCGGGCAAGGACATGGACTGACTGTCGATCTGCTCGAATGGTACCTCGGTCACTACCTGCCGCCCGGTACATCGCGCGTGGACAGACGGCTGTCGCCCCTGCTCAGTGACTCGCTGCATGGATTGCCCCGAACGTTGATCATCACCTGCGGACTTGACGTTCTTCGTGATGAGGGACGTGCCTACGCCGAGCGATTGCGAGCAGCAAATGTCACTGTCGAACACAAAGAGTTTTCGGGGATGCGTCACGGTTTCATGAACTACCCTGCCGCCCATGAAGAGGCCAGACGCGCCCTGCTGCTTTGCGCCCGGACCCTTCAGGCACAGCTTCTCGGCGAATGATGGCCGGGACTGGAATCAACGTCTGCGAGCGGCTTTCCAGACAAGGCAAAAATGCAGACAGCCCGTGCACATATCCCCGTTGTACACGGCAAATTTGCACTGTTACGATCCGCTAACGCTCGCGCGCGAGCTTCTCGAATAAAGACAATAAAAGCAGGGAGTTAGTGATGACTGCTCAGGCTTCATCCCCGCGGACTTCGTCCATGGATGCCACGCCGCACGAAGTGCTGGCCGAGGTTCGCAATCACATCGGTCATCTGACCCTCAACCGCCCCGCCGGCCTCAATGCCTTGACCCTCGACATGGTGCGCCAGCTCCAGCAACACCTGGACGCCTGGGCCGCCGATGCCGATATCCACGCGGTCGCGCTACGCGGTGCCGGCGAGAAAGCCTTCTGTGCCGGTGGCGACATTCGATCCCTGTACGACAGTCATAAAAACGGCGATACGCTGCACGAAGATTTCTTCGTCGAGGAATACGCCCTCGACCTGACGATCCACCATTACCGCAAACCGGTGCTGGCGCTGATGGACGGTTTCGTTCTCGGCGGCGGCATGGGCCTGGTGCAAGGCGCCGATCTGCGGGTGGTCACCGAGAAGAGCCGTCTGGCGATGCCGGAAGTGGCGATCGGCTATTTCCCGGATGTCGGCGGCAGTTATTTCCTGCCACGGATTCCCGGCGAGCTGGGGATTTATCTGGGCGTCAGCGGCGTGCAGATCCGTGCGGCGGATGCGCTGTATTGCGGGCTGGCCGACTGGTATCTGGACAGCAGCAAACTCGGCATCCTCGACGAACAACTCGATCACCTGGAGTGGCACGACACGCCGCTTAAAGACCTGCAAAACCTGCTGGCCCGCCACGCCGTGCAAACCCTGCCGGATGCGCCGCTGGAAGCCTTGCGCCCAGCCATCGACCACTTCTTCGCCTTGCCTGATGTGCCGAGCATTGTCGAGCAACTGCGTGCCGTGACCGTCGCCGACAGCCACGAATGGGCGACCACTACCGCCGACCTGCTGGAAACCCGCTCGCCGCTGGCCATGGGCGTGACCCTGGAAATGCTGCGTCGCGGCCGCCACCTGAGCCTGGAACACTGCTTCGCCCTCGAACTGCATCTGGATCGCCAGTGGTTCGAACGCGGCGACCTGATCGAAGGCGTCCGCGCCTTACTGATCGACAAAGACAAATCACCGCGCTGGAACCCGCCGACCCTTGCCGCGCTGCACGCCGAGCAGGTCGAGAGTTTCTTCCACGGTTTCGAAGAGAGCGGGAGCTGAGCCATGCACGATCTCGAATTGACTGAAGACCAGGTAATGATCCGCGACATGGCCCGGGACTTTGCCCGTGGCGAAATCGCCCCCTACGCGCAAGCCTGGGAAAAGGCCGGCTGGATCGATGACGGTCTGGTGGCGAAGATGGGCGAACTCGGCCTGCTGGGCATGGTGGTGCCGGAGGAATGGGGCGGCACTTACGTCGACTATGTGGCCTATGCGTTGGCGGTGGAAGAGATTTCCGCCGGTGACGGCGCCACCGGCGCCTTCATGAGCATTCACAACTCGGTGGGCTGCGGGCCGGTGCTGAACTACGGCAGCGAAGAACAGAAACAGACCTGGCTGGCGGATCTGGCCAGCGGTGCAGTGATCGGCTGCTTCTGCCTGACCGAGCCCCAGGCCGGCTCCGAAGCACACAACCTGCGCACCCGCGCCGAACTGCGCGACGGCCAATGGGTAATCAACGGCGCCAAGCAATTTGTCAGCAATGGCAAGCGGGCGAAACTGGCGATCGTGTTTGCGGTGACCGATCCGGATCTGGGCAAGCGTGGCATCTCGGCGTTTCTTGTGCCGACCGACACGCCGGGCTTCATCGTCGATCGCACCGAACACAAGATGGGCATTCGCGCCTCCGACACCTGCGCGGTGACGCTGAACAATTGCAGCATTCCCGAAGCCAATCTGCTGGGTGAACGCGGTAAAGGTCTGGCGATTGCCCTTTCCAACCTGGAAGGCGGACGTATCGGTATCGCCGCGCAAGCATTGGGCATCGCCCGTGCGGCGTTTGAAGCTGCACTGGGTTATGCCCGTGATCGAGTGCAGTTCGGCAAGGCGATTGTCGAGCATCAGAGCATCGCCAACCTGCTGGCGGACATGCAGATGCAGATCAACGCGGCGCGCTTGATGATCCTGCACGCGGCGCGGCTGCGTACGGCGGGTAAACCGTGTCTGTCGGAGGCTTCACAGGCCAAGCTGTTTGCGTCGGAAATGGCCGAGAAGGTGTGCTCGTCAGCGATTCAGATTCATGGCGGGTATGGGTATCTGGAGGATTACCCGGTTGAGAAGTACTACCGGGATGCGCGGATTACCCAGATTTACGAGGGATCGAGCGAGATACAGCGGATGGTGATTGCTCGTGAGCTGAAGAACTATCAGTTGTGATCGTGTCGGCCCCTTTCCCTCACCCCCGCCCTCTCCCGGAGGGAGAGGGAGCCGACCGAGGTGCCTGGCGTCATACATCGGCCTGAAAGATCGAGTCGATTCTGGATTCACAGGCGATCTTTCAAGTCGGCGTATCTCTTCAATATCCCCCGGTCAGTCCCCTCTCCCTTTGGGAGAGGGTTAGGGTGAGGGGCTCTTGATTTTGCCGTTTTACTTGCCCTGAAATTCAGGCGCACGCTTGGCCACAAACGCCGCCATCCCTTCCTTCTGATCCTGCGTCGCAAACGCCGCATGGAACACCCGGCGCTCGAAGCGCACGCCTTCGGTCAGGTTCACTTCAAACGCGCGGTTGACGCTCTCCTTGACCATCATCGCAATCGGCAGCGATTTGCTGGCGATCACTGCGGCGACTTTCAGCGCTTCGTCCAGCAACTCGGCACTCGGCACGATCCGCGCGACGATGCCGCAGCGTTCGGCTTCCACCGCGTCGATCATGCGGCCGCTCAGGCACATTTCCATGGCCTTGGCCTTGCCCACCGCGCGGGTCAGGCGCTGGGTGCCGCCCATGCCCGGCAGCACGCCGAGGTTGATTTCCGGCTGGCCGAATTTGGCGTTGTCGCCGGCCAGGATGAAGTCGCACATCAGCGCCAGCTCACAGCCGCCACCCAAGGCAAAACCGTTGACCGCCGCGATGATCGGCTTACGGCGGTTGGCCACACGATCGCTGTCGCTGAACAGGTCGTCCATGTAGATCTGCGGGTAGGTCAGATCGGCCATTTCCTTGATGTCGGCACCGGCGGCGAAGGCTTTGGTCGAACCGGTGATGACGATGCAGCCGATGTTCGCGTCGGCTTCAAACCCATCAAGCGCGCGGTTCACTTCGCTGACCAGTTGCGCGTTGAGGGCATTCAGCGCCTGCGGGCGATTGAGGGTAATCAGGCCGACGCGGCCATGGGTTTCCAGCAAAATCGTTTCGTAACTCATGTGCAGATTCCTTTTCAAAGATTGCGCGAAATGACCATGCGCTGAATGTCGCTGGTACCTTCGTAGATCTGGCAGACCCGCACGTCGCGGTAAATGCGCTCCAGCGGGAAGTCGTTGAGGTAACCGTAACCGCCGAGGGTTTGCAAGGCCATGGAGCAGACCTTCTCGGCCATTTCCGAGGCGAACAGTTTGGCCATCGACGCCTCGACCAGTGCTGGCTGACCGCTGTCGCGCAGGGCGGCGGCGTAATGCACCATCTGCCGCGCCACGGCGATCTGGGTCGCCATGTCCGCCAGGCGGAACGCCACGGCCTGATGCTCGATGATCGGCTTGCCGAAAGTGTCACGTTCACGGGCGTAATCGCGGGCCGCTTCGAAAGCGGCGCGGGCCATGCCCACCGATTGCGAAGCGATGCCGACGCGGCCGCCTTCGAGGTTGGCCAGGGCGATCTTGTAGCCCTCGCCCTCCTCGCCCAACCGGTTGGCCACCGGTACTTTCACGTCTTCGAACAGAATCTGGCAGGTGTCCGAGGCGTGCTGGCCGAGCTTGTCTTCGACGCGTGCGACTTTGTAGCCCGGCGAGTCGGTCGGCACAATGAACGCGCTGATCCCGCGCTTGCCGGCACTCGGGTCGGTGACCGCAAACACGATCACGATTCCGGCGTTCTGCCCGGAAGTGATGAACTGTTTGCAGCCGTTGAGCACATAGTGATCGCCTTCCAGCCGTGCGCGGGTTTTCAGGCTACTGGCATCGGAACCGGCCTGGGGCTCGGTCAACGCGAAGGCACCGAGCATCTCGCCGCTGGCCAGCGGCTTGAGGAAGCGTTCGCGCTGGTCGTCGTTGCCGAACTTGAGGATCGGCACGCAACCCACCGAGTTGTGCACGCTCATGATCGTCGAGCAGGCGCCGTCGCCGGCGGCGATTTCTTCCAGGGCCATGGCGTAGGCCAGGTAACCGGTGTCGCAACCGCCCCACTGCTCCGGCACCAGCATGCCGAAGAAGCCCAGCCCGGCCATTTCGCCGATGGCTTCTTTCGGAAAGCGGTGCTCGCGATCCCACTCGGCGGCGAACGGTTTGAGCCGTTCCTCGGCAAACTGCCGGGCCATGTCGCGGATTTGTTGTTGGTCGTCATTGGGAATCATGGCAAATCCTTAACTCGGGTTCAGACGCACTCGACAGCCATCGCCGTGGCTTCGCCGCCGCCGATGCAGATCGCCGCGACGCCGCGTTTCAGGCCTTTCTGGCGCAGGGCCGAGAGCAAGGTCACCAGAATCCGCGCGCCGGACGCACCGATCGGGTGACCGAGGGCGCAGGCGCCGCCATGGATGTTGAGCTTGTCGTGAGGGATTTCCAGGTGGGTCATCGCCGCCATGCCGACCACGGCGAAGGCTTCGTTGACCTCGAACAGATCGACCTGATCCAGCGACCAGCCGGTCTTTTTCATCAGCTTCTTGATCGCGCCAATCGGTGCCACCGGGAACAGGCCCGGGGTGTCGGCAAACGCCGCGTGGCCGTGAATCACCGCCAGCGGTTTCAGTCCTTGTTTCTGCGCTTGCGACTGGCGCATCAGCACCAGTGCGGCGGCGCCGTCAGAGATTGAGCTGGAGTTGGCCGCGGTCACGGTGCCGCCTTCGCGGAACGCCGGTTTAAGCGAAGCAATCTTGTCCAGTTTAGCTTTTGGCGGTTGCTCATCGTTGCTGATCACAACCTGTTCCTTGCCGACGGTCACGGTCAGCGGAACGATTTCAGCCTTGAAGCTGCCGTCCTTGATCGCCTGCTGGGCGCGGGTGGTCGAGGCGATGGCAAAGGCGTCCTGCGCTTCACGGCTGAAGTCGTTGGTTTCGGCGCAATCCTCGGCGAAGGTGCCCATCAGGCGGCCCTTGTCATAGGCGTCTTCGAGGCCGTCGAGGAACATCGAATCCAGCACCCGGCCGTGGCCCATGCGGTAACCGGCACGGGCGCGATCCAGCAGGTACGGCGCGTTGGACATGCTTTCCATGCCG
The DNA here is from genome assembly GCF_057809295.1 of Pseudomonas sp. FG35. Lineage (NCBI taxonomy): Bacteria > Pseudomonadati > Pseudomonadota > Gammaproteobacteria > Pseudomonadales > Pseudomonadaceae > Pseudomonas > Pseudomonas sp. FG35. The sequence goes on from NZ_JBMDJR010000001.1 coordinate 760,488, forward strand.
CCGGCGATCACCACATCGGCGCTGCCGGCCAGCAGCATGTCGTGGGCCAGAATGGTGGTTTCCATGCCCGAGCCGCACATCTTGTTGACCGTGGTGCAGCGGGTGGACTTGTCCAGCCCGGCGCCCAGTGCAGCCTGACGCGCAGGCGCCTGACCAAGACCGGCCGGCAACACGCAGCCGAACAACACTTCATCGACCGCATCGGCGGCCACACCGGCACGCTCAACCGCCGCCTTGATTGCAGCGGCGCCCAGTTGCGGCGCGGTCAGGCTTTTCAGTTCGCCCTGGAAACCGCCCATCGGGGTGCGGACGGCGCTGACGATGACAATCGGATCGTTGGAGATGGTCATGGGAAATCCTCCTTACTTGGCAGCCATGCGCAAGGCACCGTCGAGACGGATCACCTCGCCGTTGAGCATGCTGTTTTCAATGATATGCCGCACCAGCGCGGCGTACTCGGCAGGTTTGCCCAGACGCGGCGGGAACGGTACGCCGGCGGCCAGCGAGTCGCGCACTTCCGGGGTCATGCCGGCCATCATCGGGGTTTCGAAAATGCCCGGGGCGATGGTCAACACGCGGATGCCGAAGCGCGCCAGTTCACGAGCGGCAGGCAGAGTCAGGCTGGCGATCGCGCCTTTGGACGCCGAATACGCGGCCTGGCCGATCTGGCCGTCGAACGCCGCAACCGACGCGGTGTTGATGATCACACCACGCTCGCCGTCGGCGTTGGCGTCGCTTTCGGCAATCGCAGCGGCTGCCAGACGCAGCATGTTGAAACTGCCGATCAGGTTGACGTTGATCACCTGGGCGAAGCTGGACAAGGCGTGCGGGCCGTTCTTGCCAAGAATCTTCTCGCCGCGAACGATGCCGGCGCAGTTCACCAGCCCGTTGAGGCTGCCGAAGGCTTTAACGGTCGCCTGCACGGCGGCTTCGGCGGCGGCTTCGTTGCTGATGTCGGCCACCACGCTTTGCGCGCCGAGGCGCTGGGCCTGAGCGGCGACGGCTTCGGCGTTCATGTCCACCAGCATCACTTTGGCGCCGGCGGCAACCAACAGCTCAGCGGTGGCTGCACCCAGCCCGGACGCACCGCCGGTGACGATAAAAACCTTGTTCTCGATCTGCATGACTGTTTCCTTGGGTTCAAGCTGAAACGTTGTGCGCCGCAGCCTCTTGAGCCTTGGCGATTTCCTGGTTGCGCAAGATAAAGCGCTGCAATTTGCCGCTCGGGGTTTTCGGCAACTCGCTGACAAATTCGATTTCACGGGGGTACGAATGCGCGGCCAGACGTTTGCGCACGTGTTGCCGCAGTTCTTCGGCCAGCGCCGGTTCGGCGCGGTATTGCGGGTTGAGCACGACGAAGGCTTTGACCAGTTCGGTGCGCTCAGGATCGGGCTTGCCGACCACGGCGGCTTCGACAACGGCCGGGTGTTCGATCAGTGCGCTCTCCACGTCGAACGGGCCGACGCGATAGCCGGAAGTGGTGATCACGTCATCGCTGCGGCCGACGAAGCTGATGCTGCCGTCCGGGTTCCACTCGACGGTGTCGCCGCTCAGGTAGTAATCGCCGACGAAGGCCTTGGTCGGCACGCCTTCATAGCCGGCGAACCAGCACATCGGCGACTGTGTGCGGTCGATGGCGAGGATGCCGGGCTGGCCGACGCCGAGTTCGTTGTTCTGCTCGTCAAGCACCACGATGCGATGGCCCGGCGAAGCAAAACCGGCGGCGCCGAGGTGGATCGGGTGTTCGAGGCCGTGGTGATTGCACAGGACCATGCCCAGTTCGGTCTGGCCGTAGTGGTCGTGAATGGCCACGCCGAGGTTGTCGGCGAACCAGCGGATCACTTCCGGATTCAACGGCTCGCCGGCGCTGCTGACAATGCGCAGCTTGCCCTTGATCGATTTGGCGAACTCATCGCCGCCGGCAATCAGCAGGCGATACGCCGTGGGCGAACCGGTGAGGTTGGTGATCCCGTACTTGTTGATCACCCGGCAGGTGCTTTCGAGGGTGAACGGGCCATCGTAGAACGTGATCGGATGGCCCATCGACAACGGGCCGGTGACGCCGAAATAAATGCCGTAGGCCCAGCCCGGATCGGCAACGTTCCAGAACGCATCTTCCGGGCGCAGATCCACGGCATCGCGGGTGTAGCTCTGGAACGCGACGATGGCCTTGAGCGGCACCGACAGCGCCTTCGACGGGCCGGTAGTACCCGAGGTGAACATCAGCAGGAACGGGTCTTCGCCGGTCAGCATCAGCGGCTCGCAGACACTGGAATGGTTGGGCAGCTCGGCCCAGAAACTGAAATCGCCACGGACGATGCCCTGGCCTTTCGGACCACCGACAGTGACCAGCGTCGGGCAATCGGCGACTTCGCTGAGTTTTGGCCGATTGACTGCATCAGTGACTACAACCTTGGCGCCGGAGCTGTTCAGGCGATGCTCGAGGGCTTTGGGGCCGAACGCGGTGAACAGCGGTTGATACACCGCGCCGATGCGCCAGGTGGCGAACACGGTGATCAGCAATTCGATGTTACGCGGCAGCAGGCCGGCGACCTTGTCGCCCTTCTGCACGCCCTGGGAGAGAAGGAAATTGGCGAAACGCGCGGCTTTGTCCTGTAGGTCGCTGAAGGTGTAAGTCGCACTGGCGCCCTCGCGGCCTTCCCAGAACAACGCGATGCGCCCCGGCAAGGCGTGACGGTCACAACATTCGACGCAGGCGTTGAGCGCCTCGAGCGAGCCGCTGAGCGCGGCGTCCACGGTGTGCTGATAATCAAACTGTGCGGTGGCAGACAAGTAATCGCGCATTGCCAGAATCCCTCTGTTCTTATTAGGTTGGGGAACCGTAAACAACAGAGGAATACTCGCGCCGCACGCCGGCTGCGGCAATGGTCAAAGCCCTCAAAGTGGATGACTGGTTTGGCCAAGGTTTGCGTCGATGATCGTTCCCACGCTTCGCGTGGGAGCGAGAGTTGGCGGTGAGTCGGTGACGGATCAGACCGCTTCGTTGAGAATCAAGCTGCGGTAATGCCCCGGATTGGTCCCCGACCACTTGCGAAACGCCTTGTAGAACGAGCTCGCATCGGCAAACCCCAGGCGCGTGGCGATCTCGGCAAAACTGATCGAAGGCTCCGCCAACCAAGTGATCGCAAGCTCCTTGCGCACGCTGTCCTTCAAGCCCTGATAAGTCTGCCCTTCCTCGGCCAGTCGCCGACGCAGGGTCGAGGCCGACATGCACAACTGCTGGGCCAGTGCGTCGGTTTCCGGCCAGTGATCGGCGGACAACTGGCGCAGATCCTGCTTGATTCGGCTGGCGAGGCTGTCCGGGTCGCGGTACTTCACCAGAATGTTGGCCGGGGCATGGGCCAGGAAGCGTTTCAATTCTTCGGCACTGCGCTTGATCGGCAGATCCAGTACGTCGGCGGCGAAGATCATCCGCGTGCGCGGCCGGTCGAAGCGCAGGTTTTCCGAGAACATCACCCGATAGTCATCGCAGAAATCCGGCGCGGGGCAGCGCAGCTCGATAGCCAGGATCGGGATCCGTCGCCCCGCCAGCCAGCACGCCACGCCATGGACGATCATCCAGTAGGTGAAATAGGTGAAGGCGCGGCGCGGTTCCGGGGCGTCTTCCAGCAGAACGATCTCTGCCAGACTCTGCTGGTGCACCAGTTGCGCCGGCAGACGTTCAAGCATCAACGACAGAAAATTCAGACCGCTGCTCAGCCCCGCAGCCAGATTCGGCTGGGCCATGGCGCTGCGGCAGAGGAACTCCAGGCTGCCGGATTTCAGCTTGCGTGGGTCCATACCAAAGAATTCGTCATCGCCGCGCCGCGCCAGCAGGCGCCACAACCGCGCGTACTGACTGGCCGGCACACGGGCGTCATCGGTGGACAGCAGCGCCGGATCAATCCCGACCTTGCTCAAGACTTCCTCCGTGGCCACGCCCGGGGCACAACTTTGCAGCAGTGCTTCGCGCACCAGTTGAATGGCGATGGTGTCTTTTTCCGACATGGAACGCGCGCAATCCTGTTGTTGTTCGAGTGGCGGGCATCTTAGCGCAGCTGACTCGGTGGCGTGGATGTTCAGACTCGTTCAGCTCCGGTTCAGCTAAATGTCAATGAATGCCATGTGAGAATGACTTTCATTATGTTACAACTTGTAACCTCATTTCGTTACACAGTGATCGTCGAATGCTCGTTCCCTTTTTGATCATGTTGCGCGAAGGCATCGAAGCCGCGCTGATCGTTGGCATCATCGCCAGCTACCTGCAACAGACCGGCCGTGGCCAGTGGATGCCGGCGGTGTGGATCGGGGTTTTTCTCGCCGCCGCGCTGGCATTGCTGGTCGGCGGTGGCCTGGAACTGGTCAGTGCCGAATTCCCGCAAAAACAGCAGGAACTCTTCGAAGGCGTGGTCGGCCTCGTCGCCGTGGGGATTCTCAGTTCCATGGTGTTCTGGATGCGCAAAGTGGCGCGTTCGATCAAGCATTCGCTGCAAGCCTCTCTCGATCACGCGCTGACCGCGTCGAAGCATCAGGTTATCGCGTTGATCGCCATGGTGTTCTTCGCCGTGGCTCGGGAAGGTCTGGAAACCGTGTTCTTCCTGCTCGCCGTGTTCCAGCAGAGCGAAGGCCCGGCCGCGCCGATCGGCGCCCTGCTCGGCCTGATCCTGGCGATTGTCGTCGGCTTCCTGATCTACAGCGGCAGCATGCGCCTGAACCTGTCGGCGTTCTTCCGCTGGACCGGGCTGTTCATCCTCGTGGTCGCCGCCGGGATTCTCGCCAACTCGGTGCAGGCCCTACATGAAGCCGGGGTCTGGAACCACCTGCAAGCCGTGCTCTTCGACTTCAGCGCGACGCTGCCGATGGACGGCCCGCTGGGCTCGGTGCTGGCCGGCATGTTCGGTTATCAGGATGCACCGACCGTCAGCACCCTTGGCGCGTACCTGATTTATCTGCTGGTGGCGCTGGTCATGTTCTTCATGCCGGCACCCAAGCCTGCTGCCCAATCGTCTTCCGTTTCCAGCCAATAAGGGCCTTCATGTCAAAGCCTAATACTCCTCAGGCCTCGCCTCCCCGCGCCTTGCGCTGGGCGGTGGCCGGTTCGGTGGTCGTGATGATCGCCGCCGGTGGCCTGTTCTACTACGCCTCGAAACTGGCCGCCGCCAAACGTCAGCACAACCGTGACGAAGTGGTGGTCAACATTCATCCGCACAGCTGCGAACCGAACACCCTGACGGTGCCGGCCGGTCGCGCTAGTTTCCGCATCGTCAATCGCTCCGACCGGGCGGTGGAGTGGGAAATCCTCGACGGCGTGCTGGTGATCGAAGAGCGCGAGAACATCGCGCCGGGCCTGAGCCAGGTGATCAACGCCAACCTGCAACCCGGCGACTACGCCATCACCTGTGGCCTGCTGAGCAACCCGCGCGGCACCCTGCACGTGACGCCGACCGCCGCCTCGGATGCCGCCGCCAAGGCCAAGCCGTCGATGGTTGCCTTCGTCGGGCCGCTGTCGGAGTTTCGCGTCTACCTGGCCAGCCAGGGCAGCGCGCTGATCAAGGCCGTGACGGCGCTGAATCAAGCCATCGACAGCGGCGATCTGGCCCAGGCCCAGGCGTTGTATTTGCCGGCCCGCGCGGCGTATCAGCGTCTGGCCCCCGCCGCACAACGCCTGGCGGAACTGGACAACAGCATCAACGCCCGCGCCGATTACTTCGAAAAACGCGAGCAGGATCCGGCCTTCGTCGGTTTCCACCGTCTCGAATACGCGCTGTTCCAGCAACGCAAACTCGACGGGCTGACACCGATTGCCCAAGGCTTGCTCGACAACGTCACCACGCTGAAACAACAGCTGCTTGTTCAGTCGCTGCCGCCGGAGCAACTGGTGGAAATCGTCGTGCGCAACCTCAACACCCTCGCCGACGTGCGCGCCGCCAGCGGCGAAGAGGAACGCTACAGTCACAGTGATCTCAACGGCTTCGCGGCCAATCAGGAAACCGCGCGCAAAGTCGTCGAACTGCTGCGCCCGCTGCTGAGCAAATCCGCCGCCGACCTGCTGCCGAAAATCGACGGCGCGCTGGCTGATTTCGATACCACGCTGGACGGTTTCAGGGTCAAGGACGGCTACGCCAGTTACGACACCGTCAACGGTGAACAACGCAAGCAGATCGCCGACAAGGCCAAGGCCCTGGCCGACGCCCTCGACGCCATTGATCCCGCCCTCGGCCTCTCCGGCCTGTAAGCAGAAGACGACTACCGATGAACGATTCCGAACACTTCAACCTGCAACGTCGCCGCGTACTGATGGGCATGGGCGCCGCCGGTGTCGCACTGGCCGGCACCGCTTTGAGTTGCCCGGCGATGGCCGCCGCGCCTGCGCAAGTGACCGAAGCGCCGAGCAGCGACAAGACCCAGGATCACCACGATTTCCATGGCGTGCACCAGACTGGCATCGTCACCCCGCGTCCGGCGGCCGGCATGCTGGTGTCGTTCGATGTGCTGGCCAGCGACCGTGAAGACCTGGAGCGGCTGTTCCGCACCCTCAACGAGCGCATCGCGTTCCTGATGAAAGGCGGCCCGGTGGCGCAGATCGATCCGAAGTTGCCGCCGCCGGATTCCGGAATCCTCGGCCCGGTGGTGACGCCGGACAACCTGACCATCACCGTGTCCGTCGGCGAGTCACTGTTCGACGAGCGCTTCGGTCTGGCCGCCGCCAAACCCAAGCGTCTGGTGCGCATGGTCGGTTTCCCCAACGATGCGCTGGAAGCCGATTGCTGCCACGGCGATTTGAGCCTGCAGTTCTGTTCCAACACCGCCGACACCAACATCCACGCCCTGCGCGACATCGTGAAAAACCTGCCGGACCTGCTGCTGGTGCGTTGGAAACAGGAAGGCAGCGTGCCGCCGCAAGCGCCGGCCAAACCCGGTGTGCCGGCGCAATCGGCGCGTAACTTCCTGGGTTTTCGCGACGGTTCGGCCAACCCGGATTCCAACGACGGCAAGGCCATGGATCGCATCGTCTGGGTGCAACCGGGCAGCGACGAACCGGCCTGGGCGGCCCACGGCAGTTATCAGGCGGTGCGAATCATCCGCAACTTCGTCGAACGCTGGGACCGCACGCCGTTGCAGGAACAGGAAAGCATCATCGGCCGGGTGAAAACCACCGGCGCGCCGATGGGCGCCAGCCATGAAACCGAAGTCCCGGATTACAGCAAGGACCCGGAAGGCAAGCTGACCAAGCTCGACGCGCACATTCGCCTGGCCAATCCGCGCACCGCCGCGAGCCAGGCCAACCTGATCCTGCGCCGGCCGTTCAACTACTCCAACGGGGTGAACAAGAACGGCCAGCTCGACATGGGCCTGCTGTTCATCTGTTACCAGGCCGACCTGGAAAAAGGCTTCATCACCGTGCAGACCCGCCTCAACGGCGAACCGCTAGAGGAATACCTCAAGCCGGTCGGCGGCGGTTACTTCTTCACCCTGCCGGGTGTCACGGGCGACAAGGACTTCATCGGTCGTTCGCTGCTCGACGCTACTCAACCAAAAACAACTGCATAGCATTCAACAGGAGCCGCCCCCATGAAAAAGACGCCACTCGCGTTATTGCTGACCCTTGGTTTGCTCAACACCCCGCTGTCGGCATTCGCCGCGACCGCGCCACTGGATCTGGTGGGGCCGGTGTCGGACTACAAGATTTACGTCACCGAACAACTGGATGAACTGGCCAGCCACACCCAGCAGTTCACCGACGCGGTGAAAAAAGGCGACCTGGCCACCGCGCAAAAACTCTACGCGCCAACCCGCGTTTATTACGAGTCGATCGAGCCGATTGCCGAGCTGTTCAGTGACCTCGACGCGTCCATCGACTCCCGCGTTGACGACCACGAGCAAGGCGTGAAAGCCGAAGACTTCACCGGTTTCCACCGCATCGAATACTCGCTGTTCTCGGAAAAAAGCACCAAGGATCTCGACGCCCTGGCCGATGGCCTGAACAAGGACGTGAAAGACCTGCAGACCCGCGTCGCCGGCCTGACCTTCCCGCCGGAAAAAGTCGTCGGCGGCGCCGCTGCGCTGCTCGAAGAAGTCGCCGCGACCAAGATCTCCGGTGAAGAGGACCGTTACAGCCACACCGACCTGTACGACTTCCAGGGCAACATCGACGGCGCGAAGAAAATCGTCGACCTGTTCCGTCCGCAGATCGAGAAACAGGACAAGGCCTTCGTCGCCAAAGTCGACAAGAACTTCGCCACCGTGGACAAGATCCTGGCCAAGTACAAGACCAAGGACGGTGGCTTCGAGACTTACGACAAGGTGAAGGACAACGACCGCAAAGCGCTGGTCGGCCCGGTCAATACCCTGGCGGAAGACCTGTCGACACTGCGTGGCAAGCTCGGTCTGAACTGAGTCCGCGCATAAAAAAATCCCCCGGACGCGTCCTGCGTTCGGGGGATTTTTTGTGGGCCGGTTTTAAAGAATGCGATAGAGCAACCGCTCGACCCGCACCCGGCTCACACGCTTGAGAAATTTCGCCACACCCGCCGGGTAGTCCGGCAAGGCTTCCAGATCCTGGAAGCGTGCGATTCGCGTGGTGTGAACGAAGATGTTCTCCAGCTCCACGCGGCGCGGCTCCAGCCACTCGCCTTTCGGGTCATCGATCAGCAAGGCGTTTTCCAGATCGAGACGGAACGCCCGCGGATTGAGGTTGTTGCCGGTCAGCAGCGTATAGCGCTGGTCGATCCACATGCCCTTGAGGTGATAGCTGTTGTCGCCCTCACGCCACAGGTGCAGGTTCAACTGGCCGCTGTCGATGTTGCGCTGATGTCGCTTGGCGAAACGGCGCAGGCTGATCTCGTACAGGTACGGCAGCGCGGCGATCACCTTGAACGGCTCGGTCGGCGGGATGTAGAAGTCGTTGGCGGTCTTGTCGCCGACCACGATGTCGATCTTCACGCCGCGAGCCAGCGCCCGGTTGATCTCGCGGATCACCCCCAGCGGCAGATTGAAGTACGGCGTGCAGATGGTCAGTTGCTTCTGGGCGCTGGCGATCAGCTCCAGAATCACCCGGTTCAGCGGGTTGTTCTTGCCCACGCCGAGCAACGGACTGACCGACAGGCCGGTATGCGCCGTGCTGCCGGCACTGGTGTCGTACGCCGCGTATTTGAGACGGCTGCGCAGATCGCCGATGTCGTTGCGCAGGCTGCGGGTGGTCGGCAGGTTCGGCAGGTCGAGGCGATGCACTGCTTTCGATTCGATCAGGCCGTGCTTGACCAGATGGTGCATCGAGTCCGCCAGTTCGCGGCTTTTCAGCACGTGATAACGGTCGAAACGGTACTTGTCGAATTTGTGCAGGTAGACCTTGTTCAGGCTGGCACCGCTGTAGACCACGCAATCGTCGATCACGAAGCCTTTGAGGTGCAGCACGCCGAACAACTCGCGGGTCTGCACCGGCACGCCGTAGACCGGCACCACGCTCTGGTGGGTGCGGGTCATTTCCTGATACCACGCCGAGTTGCCCGGCTGCTTGCCGGCACCGATCAAGCCGCGCTGGGCCCGCAGCCAGTCGACGACCACCGCGATTTCAAGCTCGGGACGCTTGAGTTTGGCGGCGTGCAAGGCATCGAGAATTTCCTGGCCGGCTTCGTCGTTTTGCAGATAAAGCGCGACGAGGTAGATGCGCTGGGTCGCCTGGGCGATTTTCTCCAGCAGGCAACGGCGGAAATCGGCGGCACCGGGCAGGATCGTCACGGCCTCGGCGGTCAGCGGAAAGCTGCGCAGTTTGGGCAGCAGAGAGCGTTTGAAAAGCAACGGCATAGGGCTCGCAATGGGTCGAATCCGAAGAACCCGAGAGCTTACACCATCAACTCCTTCGGGTCTTGTGAGTGTCTGTAATGACTTCATCACCAGCCGCCAGGTTCCCTCGGCTGAAATGCATTTTCCTGTGGGAGCCAGCCTGCTGGCGATCGCTAACTTCCAGATGAACAAAATATCTGCTTGACCAAGGAGAACGATCGTTCTACTGTTCACCACATGAACGAAATCACACGCAACGACACAACCCGAGACATCATTCTGGATGTCACCGAAAAGTTGATCTACAAAAGTGGCATCGCGGCCACCGGCATGGATCTTCTGGTGAAAACCGCCGGCGTTTCCAGAAAGAGTATCTACCGCTACTTCGCCAACAAGGAGGAGCTGACCGTCGCCGCCCTGCAACGCCGCGACGTGCGTTGGATGCACTGGTACAGAAGCACCGTCGATCAGGCCGAAACCCCGGCCGACCGCCTGCTCAACCTGTTTACCGTGCTCAAGGGCTGGTTCGCCTCGGAAGGCTTTCGGGGCTGTGCCTTCATCAATACCAGTGGCGAAACCGGTGATCCCGAGGATCCGGTCCGCCTGGTCGCCAAAGACCACAAACAGAAACTGCTCGACTACCTGTGCGAGCTGTGTACCGAACATGGTGCCGAGGATCCGCAACTGCTGGCCAAACAGCTGCTGATCCTGATTGACGGCGCCATTACCGTAGCGCTTGTGATGGGTGATCACAGTGCCGCCGATAATGCGCAATGCATGGCGCGAAAGTTATTGGACCTGTAACGCCTTAATAAGCCTGACACGTTGTTTAACTGTTAATAGATCGGGAGACAAACATGTCTACTGCAGCCGAAGTTCGTCCGCCATTGCCACCGTTCAACCGTGAATCGGCCATTGAAAAAGTTCGTCTGGCCGAGGATGGCTGGAACTCCCGCGACCCGGAGCGCGTGTCGCTGGCCTACACCCTGGACACCAAATGGCGGAACCGCGCCGAATTCGCCAACAACCGCGAAGAAGCCAAGGGTTTCCTGACCCGCAAATGGGCCAAGGAACTGGATTACCGCCTGATCAAGGAACTCTGGGCCTACTCCGACACCCGCATCGCCGTGCGCTACGCCTACGAATGGCACGACGACTCGGGCAACTGGTTCCGCTCCTACGGCAACGAAAACTGGGAGTTCGACGAGCACGGCCTGATGTTCCAGCGTTACGCCTGCATCAACGACATGCCGATCAAGGAAAGCGAACGCAAGTTCCACTGGCCGCTGGGCCGGCGCCCGGATGATCATCCGGGGTTGTCGGAACTGGGTCTGTAATTCAGCAGCCGATCCCTCCTGCTCAGTGTGCAGGAGGGATCTTCAGGCAACTTCGGCAGTCCGGGCCGATTGCGCTTTGGCTTCCAGCTCCCGCACCAGCGGCAACACCCGCTGACCGAAATACTCCACCTCTTCCTGAAAATGCAGGAAACCCGCCAATACCAGGTCCACCCCCACCGCTTTCAACGCCACGATCCGTTCGGCAATCTGCTGCGGCGTACCGATCAGATTGGTCTTGAAGCCGTCGTTGTACTGCACCAGATCCTCAAAGGTCGATTTGGCCCAGTTGCCCTCACCTTCCGGCGACGCCCTGCCCGCCTGTTTCGCTGCATCACCGAAGGCATTCACCGCTTCCGGGTCAGCCTGATCGATGATCTGCGCCAGCACCGCTTTGGCTTCTTCTTCGGTATCTCGGGCGATCACAAAAGCATTCACCCCGATTTTTACTGAATGGTGGTTTGCCGCCGCTTTGGCGCGAATGTCGTCGACCTGTGCCTTGATGCCCTCGACGCTGTTGCCGTTAGTGAAATACCAATCCGACACCCGCGCCGCCATGTCACGTGCGGCACGGGATCTGCCGCCCTGAAAGATTTCCGGGCGGCCCAGCGGCTTCGGTTTGAGGCTGTAGTTGTCGAAGCGATAGAAATCGCCACGGAAGGTGAAGTTGTCCTGACTCCAGATCCCTCGCAATGAACGGATGAACTCTTCCGAGCGACGATAGCGCTCGTCGTGCTCCAGCCAATGCTCGCCAATGGCCTGGAATTCGCCCCTGAACCAGCCGCTGACGATATTCACCGCAATCCGGCCGTTGGTGAGTTGATCGATGGTCGCCAACTGCTTGGCCGCCAGCGCCGGTTGCCACGGCCCGGGCAGAATGGCGGCGATGACTTTGAGCTTGCTGGTGGCCGCGAGCAGCGCGTGGCTGAAGGCAACCGATTCATGCTGAAACTCGGCGCCGTAACCGGCGGTGAAGCGGATTTGCGTCAGGGCGTATTCGAAACCCGCCGCCTCGGCCAATTGCGCCAGTTTGCGGTTGTAGTCGATGCCCCAGTCGGTGCGTTGCTCGATCTTGCTGACCACCAGCCCACCGCTGACGTTCGGCACCCAGTAGGCAAATTTCACGGCTTGCTGACTCATTGGCGTGTCCTCGGGACAGTTGATGAAGATGAGTGAGCTAGAGCAGCAAGCATGCCAGCGGCGGGAGACCCGGTTTTATTGGGTTTCAGGCAACAGGAATGCACGGTGAGAGGGTGAATTGTTGGGTGCGTGTTGGGTGGGCAACAGTTGAGCCGTCGCTGGTCGAGTCTTATGGGTCGCCGCAACATTCGGAAATGAGTAACATGACTGCCCTCCCCGCAGCCCAGCTCTGCGCCCTGCCGAAATAAGCCGATTCCATGCCTTTCGAACTCAGCGTTGACCTCACCACCCTGGCCGTTCTGGCCCTTGTCGCTTTCATTGCCGGATTCATCGACGCCATCGCCGGCGGTGGCGGTCTGTTGACCACACCGGCGCTGCTCACTGCCGGCCTGCCGCCGCACCTGGTGCTGGGCACTAATAAACTGAGTTCGACCTTCGGCTCGGCCACCGCCAGTTTCACCTTCTATCGACGCAAGCTGTTCCATCCCAAGCAGTGGATGCACGCCATCGTCGGCACGCTGGTCGGTGCGCTGACCGGCGCCATCGTCGCCCATTACCTGCCCGCCGAATGGCTGAACAAGATGCTGCCGGTGATCGTCTTCGCCTGTGGCCTGTACCTGTTGTTTGGCGGCACGCCGAAAGCGCCGTTGGACAGCGATGCACCGATCAAAAAGAAGTGGCAATCGACCCAGGGCTTCAGCCTCGGTTTCTACGACGGCGTGGCCGGCCCCGGCACTGGCGCGTTCTGGACTGTCAGCAGTCTGCTGCTGTACCCGATTGATCTGGTCAAGGCCAGCGGCGTGGCGCGCAGCATGAACTTCGTCAGCAACATTGCGGCGCTGTCGGTGTTCGTGTTTTCCGGGCAGGTGGACTGGATCATCGGCCTGAGCATGGGCCTGTCGGTGATGGTCGGCGCGTTCTTCGGGGCGCGCACCGCGATCAGCGGCGGCGCCAAGTTCATTCGTCCGGTGTTCATCACCGTGGTGCTGGGGTTGACCGTGCGCCTAGCCTGGCAGCACTGGTTCAGCGTGGCCTAAGCGCCGCGCCACATAGACGTCGATCAGGTATCGGGCAATCGATTTGGACGCCGGCAACGGCGGCAGATCGTGCACGTTGAACCACTGGGCGTCTTCGATCTCGTCTTCCTGGCAGACAATCTCGCCACCGGCGTATTCGGCATGGAAGCCGAGCATCATCGAGTGTGGGAATGGCCAGCACTGGCTGCCCATGTACTGAATGTTCTTCACCTCGATCTGCACTTCCTCGCGCACTTCGCGGATCAGACAATCCTCGGCCGACTCCCCCGGTTCGGCAAACCCGGCCAGCGTGCTGTAGACCCCGGTGACGAAACGCGGTGAGCGCGCCAGCAGCACTTCATCGCCACGGGTCACCAGCACGATCATGCTCGGCGAAATTCGCGGATAACTGCGCAGATCGCAGGGCTGGCAATACATCGCCCGCTCCCGTGGCACCTGGGTCATGGCCTGACCGCAATTGCCGCAAAACCGGTGTTCGCGAGCCCACGTCCCGATTTGCGCGGCGTAGCCCAGCACTTTGTAGATCGTGTGATCGCCGTCGAGCATGAACGCCCGCAGGCCTTTCCAGTTGCAACCCGGCACCTCGCTGGTGCTGTGCAGTTCCAGCAGATACACCGGTTCGCCATCGAGATGACCGATACCGTGTTCGGCGAGGATCGACAAGTCCTGGCGCTTGAGCCATTCCCGGGGGAACAGCACGCCGTTGTCATCGAACAGGAAACCCTCGGGGCTGCGCGCCACGGCCCAGCCGCCGGGTTGATCGGTGTCCAGTACTGCAGTGGTCCAGCGAGATGTCATGGTTTCTCAATCCAGAAATTCGGGTTTCTGTTTGCTCATATGGGCGGCCATGGCCACGCGCAAATCGTTGGATTGCAGCATGGCGGCGTTCCAGGTGGCAACGTACTCGAGACCGTCGTCAATGCGATGGTCGCGCATGTAGCTGATCATTTCCTTGGTGCCGGTGACCGCGATCGGCGACTTGCCGGCGATGTCCCGGGCAATGTCCATCACGCCTTCGATCAAGCCGTCCTTGTCGCTGTAGACGCGATTGACCAGGCCGATGCTGCGCGCTTCTTCGGCGCCAAAGGTGCGACCGGTGTAAGCCAGTTCACGCAGCATGCCGTCACCGATGATCCGTGGCAACCGTTGCAAGGTGCCGACGTCAGCCGCCATGCCGATGTCGATTTCCTTGATCGAGAATTGCGCGTCTTCGGCGGCGTAGCGCATGTCGCAGGCGGCGATCAGGTCGATAGCGCCGCCCAGGCAATAACCCTGGATCGCCGCGAGTACCGGTTTACGGCAATCGTCGACCGCATTGAACGAGGCTTGCAGGGTCAGGATCTTTTTGCGCAGCAGGCGCGCATTGCGGCCCACGTCCTTGCCCAGCTCATTGGCCACACCGGCCAGCATCATCAGGTCGATGCCCGAGGAGAAATGTTTACCGGCACCGCTGAGCACCACCACCCGCACTTCGTCGGTGTCGTCGATCCACTGGAACACCTCGACGATTTCGCTCCAGAACGCGGCGTTCATCGAGTTGATCTTTTCCGGACGATTGATCTGCACATGGGCGATGTTGTCGGCCAGTTCGACGCTGAAGGCGGTGTATTGAGTCATGGCAGAAATCCTTTACCGGGCTGAAAATGAGGCCCGAACTATAACAAGGCATCAGCACGGCGGTTCGGCCAAATGCGGGACTCTAGCCGTTCTTCACCGCAACGAAGGCGGCGGTCTCGTAAGGCACCGTCACTATCTCCCTGCCCCGCAGCTGCGGCTCGCCGGCAATCAGTTGAGCAATCTGCTCGTCGATCTTCGCGCGCTGCTGATCGCTCAGCGCGGCAATGAAACTGGTGGAGCGCACCCGGTTGAAAATCACATCTTCCGGCGAGCCGGTGTGGCCATGCTGAAAGTGCTGGGCCTGCAATGGCCCGAACGCCGGATGGGGAAAAGCCTTGCGCCATTCGCCGGTATAGAAGCGCGGTGTATCGCCTTCCAGCGCATTGACGATGGCGTCCAGCTTGGGCACCCAGTCAATCCGGGTGTCGCGCAGGTTCCAGATCAGGCCCAGTTTGCCGCCCGGTTTGAGGACCCGGGCGATTTCATCCAGCGCCTCGGTGCTGGCAAACCAGTGAAAGGCCTGCGCGCACACCACCGCATCCACCGAGGCATCGGGCAACGGCAGATCCGTTGCCGTACCGCTGACGGCCAGCACCTGCGGCCAGGCCAGCGACAGTTTTTCCAGCATCTGCGCCACCGGTTCCACGGCAATCACCTGGGCGCCGGTCGCCACCAGCCGTCCGGTGAACTTGCCGGTGCCGGCGCCGAGGTCGATAACGGTCTTGTGACCATTGAGGCCCAGTGTGCCCGTCAGCCATTCGCTGACCGCCGGCGGATAGTCGGGCCGGCCTTTGACGTAGGTGTCGGCGGCGGTTTTGTAGCCGCTGGCGGCCGCGTGGTGAACCTGATCTTTCATGGCCAAACTCCCATGGTAGAACTGCAGATCAACGACGAACGATGACGAGCATAGCGCCGGAAAAAGGGCTTTCCTTTAACAAAGCCTGACAAAGCAATGAATAAATTTTCACCCTGTGGTGTTCAAAGTGAAACATGACCCCCTGTGGAGCCTTGCCCATGACTATCCGTTCCGTTATGTTCGCCGCCCCGTTGCTGGTGGCCGCGATGTTGTCCAGCCCTTTGGCCCTGGCCCACGGCGATGAAGACGAGCCGGTGCAGAAACCCAACTGCCCCAAAGGCCAGGTGTTCGACACCAAGACGCAGAAGTGCGTGATGCAGACCAGCCATCTGGTGCCCGACGCCGACCGGACCGACTACGCCTACCGTCTGGCCAAGGCCGGCCGTTATGAAGAAGCCCTGGCCCTGCTCGATACGCTGGAACAACCGAACACCGCCAAGGCCCTCAACTATCGCGGTTACGCCACGCGCAAACTGGGGCGCACTGACGAAGGCATCGGTTATTACCTGCAATCGGTGAAACTCGATCCGCAGTACGCGCAAGTCCGCGAGTACCTGGGCGAAACCTATGTGATCAAGGGCCGCGTCGATCTGGCGCAGGAGCAGTTGCAGCACATCCAGAAGATCTGCGGCACGACCTGCGAGGAATACCGGGACCTGGCCGAAGCCATCAACGATTCATCGAAAACCTGACACGACACGTGGAGGCGAACATTTTCAGCGATCAGGCCTTCAGGGCCGAACTCGGGCAACACCTGGCGCGCCTGTGGCGTTACGGCTTGCTGCTGTCGCGCAACCGGCACGTGGCCGAGGATCTGGTGCAAGCCACCTGCGTGCGGGCGCTGGAGCGTTCGGGTCAGTACGTGGCCGGCACACGCATGGATCGCTGGCTGCTGAGCATTCTGCATTCGATCTGGCTCAACGAAGTGCGCGCCCGCCGGGTGCGCCAGGGCCAGGGCGTGGCGGACGCCGACAGCCAGCTGACGTTCGATGGCGAATACGCCGCGCAAACCCACGTCATGGCCGCGCAGGTGATCCGCCGGGTCGATGCGCTGCCGGAAACCCAACGTGAAACGGTGTATCTCGCTTACGTCGAGGGCCTGTCCTATCGCGAAGTCGCCGAAATCCTGCAAGTACCGATCGGCACGGTCATGAGCCGGCTGGCCACCGCGCGCCTGAAACTGGCCGAATACCCGCCGCTGCAAGCGGTCCCGAACAGCCCCGCAGGAGACCGGCAATGAATGCGCCTTCCGACGAGCAACTGGTGGCGTATCTGGACGATGAACTGGATCGCGAACAGCGCAGCCAACTCGACAACCTCATCGCCGACGATCCGCTGCTGAGCCTGCGGGTGCAATGGCTGAGTCGCAGCAGTCTGCCATTCAAGGCGGCCTACGACGAACTGGCGCAACAGGCGCCGCTTGATCGCTTGCAGGCCCGGCTCGACGCCGCGCCGTCACCGCAGAAACCCGTTTTCAGCCGGCGCTGGTTCATCGGCGCAGCGGCAGCGGGCGTTGCACTCGCCGCTGTCGCGGCGGACCGCTTGTTTCTGGCCTGGCAGGCACAGCAATCGCACAACTGGCGCGAGCTGGTGGGCGATTACATGGCGCTGTATGTGCCGCAGACCCTTGAGCATTTACCTACCGACGAGGCCTCGCAATTGGCGCAGTTGCGAACCGTCGATGCGCGGCTCGGCGTGAGTCTGTCGCCGGCGAAACTGAAACTGCCCGGTGCGCAGTTCAAACGTGCGCAATTGCTTGAATATGGCGGTGTGCCGATTGCGCAGATGACCTGGCTCGATGCCAAATATGGCCCGCTGGCGCTGTGCGTCACCCGAACCAACAGCGGCAGCCAGCCGCTGGCCCATGAGCGCCGGCACGGAATGAACGTGGTGTACTGGACCGAGCGTGAACACGCCTGGATGCTGATCGGCCATCACCCGGCTTCCGAGCTGGAAGACATGGCGAAAATGTTTAAGACCCGGCTGAACGTTTAAAGAATTTTGTCACTATGCTGCTCGGGTGATTTTCCCAGAAGGATGGATTTATGCCGATTTCGCCACGCACCGCCCTGCTGGTCATCGACGTGCAGAACGACTTCATTCCCGGCGGCCAGTTGGCCGTGCCCGAAGGTGACCTGATCGTCCCGCTGATCAACCGGCTTGCCGGGCAGTTCAAGCAAGTGGTGATCGCCCAGGACTGGCACCCGGCCGGGCATGCTTCGTTTGCCTCCAGCCACCCCGGCCGCCAGCCTTACGACGTGATTCAACTGCCGTATGGCGAGCAGACACTGTGGCCGGATCACTGCATTCAGGGCTCACGCGGTGCCGAGTTTCACTCGGGACTCGATCTGCCCCATGCGCAATTGATCATCCGCAAGGGCTGCAACCCGGACATCGACAGCTATTCGGCGTTTCTGGAAGCGGATCGCGTCACGACCACGGGTCTGGCGGGTTATCTGAAGGAACGCGGCATCGACACGGTGTACATGGTCGGCCTGGCGCTGGATTTTTGCGTGATGTTCTCCGCCTTGGACGCGCGAGCGTCGGGGTTCAATGCGTTTGTGGTGCTGGATGCTTGCCGGGCGATTGATTTGAACGGCTCGCTGGCGGCAGCGATCGAGCGGATGCAGGTGGCCGGGGTCGGGCTGATCCAGTCGACTGAACTGCTCTGATGATGCCCGTTCCCGCCTAGCGCACTGATCGTTCCCACACTCTGGACTGACCGCGGTCGCGGGGAATTAGGCTCTGTAACTGTTGTGCGAGGCAATTCGGTGGCGAAGCATTTCGCCCAGTTGCTGTACGTCGTCCACCTGATTGCTCTCGTAGAGGAGCGATACCGCGAAGGTCGATCATGGCAGGTTCAGCGTCGAGGCGTACGACAAACCCGGGACGTGTCAACCGGTCTGCAACGGGAAGATTACGACGAACGGTTGATTTTTCGGGGTTCACCTGTCAGATCTGACAGTAGCAAGGCACGGACGCGCGGTGTTTGATGACGGTACCCGTTGCAGCTCACGCAACCACTATCTCGAATACCAGGGCGCAGAAGATGAGCAGTCCGTTTACGGTTTTTCCCGCCAAAATTGTTGGGGGAGTCAAGAGCCCCATTTACTACCCCGACCCCAACGTGAAACCACACTACGGCGTACCGCTCGCACTCTTCTCCGTGCCCGGCGATTTGCTGCGCCTTGAGATTATTCCCTGGGACAAGCAGGCGGTGAACGATAGTGGATGGTTGATCATCAACAAGGGCGCTCCCCTATTCATGAAAACCATCCAAACGGGGGAAGACGGCAAGACTTTCTTCCATGACGTGCCTAAAGCCTTTTTAAATGATGGCCTCAACACGCTGGTGGTGCGGGTCACTAACCAGGTCCAGCCCGGAGGAACGGATTCGATTGATCTGCTAACACTGGTCCACATTCCGCGCCCGGGAGGAGAAGTGGCGGGTTCGGGACCCAATCCGAATCTGACTTTTACAGTGTCCCACACGAGCGTAGGTCCCACAGAGGCTGCAAACGGGGTCGATGTCACCTTGCGCTACACCTACATGCGAGAAGGTGACGTTATTGGCCTTGATCTGGACGGTCGATCCTATCCGCATACAGTGACCGCAACACAGGCTTTGCTTGGCCAAGTGGTCATAAAGCTCTTCGCCAAGGATTTCTGGCAGGACAATAAACAGTTCGCCATTCGTTTCCGGGTGACTGACAGTCTCGGCAACACATCGGGCCCGCTGGCGATCTGGTCGGCAACCACCAACATCGATGTGCAGGTGAAACAGCCTGCCCTCGATCTTATCCCCCCCAAAGTACTGGAAGCGAAGGAAGCGAACGGTACGCAATTGAATTTCGAGAAGGATTTTTATCAGAACACCCACGCCACCGTAGAAGTGCAATACACGGGTTCCAACGCAGGACAGAAAGTCAGAGTCTATTGCATCGGACGCGCGGAAACTTACGGCAGCGAGACCCAGACAGTTTCTTCAGCCGGGCAAAAATTGACGTTTTTGATCCCGCGTCGAGTGATCGTCGACTCCATCGCCAACAAGATCCAATTCTCTTACACCGTTATTCTGCCGAACACAGAACCCGAGCGTCCCTCCAAAGACCTCGACGTCAACATCACCCGACAGAAGCACATCTGTGGCGTACCCACGATCAACGCTGCCAGAGACAACCTCAGGCTTTACGCCCCAAATCCCCTCGAAGCGCAATACACGGTACGTATTTCATTGACCATCGATGGTCAGACACGTCTCGACAGCCAAGAGATCCCTTACGTCCAGGGTTCCTACATGGACTTCGGGGTTCCGCGAGGCTGGGTGAGCAGCAACCCAGGCAAAACCGGCTATTTCAACTATTCCATCAGGCGTACGGGTAGCACGGACCTCATCATTTTTTCGCCGTATGTGAAGGTCCTCCTCTAGGAAGACTCATCTTCAGCAATAACGCCAATCACTCACCGGCCCGTTAACAGGGGCCAAGGGTCCGGTCGTGCACAAGATAATCAACTTACTACTTTTGGCTCTGCTGGTCGGTTGCGCACAAGTGGCGACTCCGCCGGCCGACACGATCAATGGCAACGGCGCACAAGTACTCAGCGGCCCGGCCATCGCGGCGCAACTCAACACCCTTTACAGTCGCACCTTCCCCAACTGCAACAAATCCGACTCGCAGCCAGCATTCCTGTGTTCAGGGGTGACACTGCGGGTCACGGTAAAAGATCCGAACAATCAGTACAAAGTCTGGGACCCTAGCCCGACATCGGTCGGGTCAGGTGGAGTTTCTTTCTCCTATCTGCGCAGTGATGCCAATTTCGGCCGTCTCGCGTGGGGTAATCAGAATGGCTACATCCTGTACCCGATTTTCGAAGCCCCCGCTGACAAGATCGATCTGGATTATCTGTGTGCCTACCCCCAGGATGCCTGGACCTGGCATCGCGATCCGAACAGTGTCTGCGGTCCTCATAAAGACTACCCAGTGCAAAGTCAGCTTTGTCAGAACGCCGGAGTGACAACTGCGGAGCAGTGGCTCGCTGTCTGGAACATCGCGGGCGGTAACCCGAATCTGCGTCAGTGCGGATTCGATATTCGTGACGAGCGCAATGCGCTCGGCGGCATTGCGTTTTATCAATCTGTCCGAGCCAAAACGCTAAGGGGAGCGGCTGGATTCGTGGAGCATAACGAAGTCATCATCAAAACCTGGACATCCAGAAACCCGAACATTTTTCCGATCATGGCTTTTTTCTATATCGCTGGCGGCACCAACGCCGGTCTCGCGGATGCCCAGTACAACCAACGGGACTTCTACAACTCGACCAACCCGAAAATCGTCGTGCCGATCATTGCACTGACACCCGCGAACAGCGTGACCGACAAAGCCACCTTCAGCTTTCTCGCCGGGGATCAGGCGGTCACTCAATAATTTGAGTGCCCCGCCAGAGGAGGTTTTCTGATAAGCGACTCAAGCTCGGGTTGAGCGACGCAGCCGCGCCATGCTCAAGGTATCGAGCCACTGCCCGTCGCGCACGGCGTAGTCGCGAAACAGGCCCGCGGTCTCGAAGCCGAACTTGCGGTAGAGGCCGATGGCCGCCTCGTTGTCGGCGTACGGAACGATCATCAGATCGGGGTTGGCAGCCAGAGCCTGAACCTCGCCCCACCCAACGGCGAACCTTCCACCGTCAACGTCCCGCCTTGGGCTTCCAGCGCCCGCCGGCTGATCGCCAGCCCCAGGCCAAACCCGCCGGTCGCCCGATCGCGGCTGCGGTCCAGTCGATAGAACGGCTCGAAAATCCGCTCCCGCTCGTCTTCCGGAATGCCGATTCCGTCATCGTCCACCCAGATCTCGCAGCCCTTCGGGCAGACCTGCACGCCAATCTGAATGCGCTTTTCGCAGTAGCGCATGGCGTTGCGCAGCAGGTTCTGAATCGCGCGGGCCGTCAAGCGCGGGTCGAGGGAGAAGCGCTCCAGCTGATTGTGCAGCAGCACATCGATGACGATTTCCGGGGATTCCAGTTCTTCATCGACGCTGCCCAGAATGCTGTCGATGAACTCGTCCAGCGACACTTCGACCTGCTCCGGCAACTTCGCCGGATTCTGCAGGCGACTGTAGGACAGCAACTCCAGCACCAGTTCATCCAGTTCACGAATGTGCGCGACCAGCCCTTGCAAGCGTTCGCGGCTGGCTTGCGGCAAGTCATCGGACAGCGCCAGCGCCAGGCCGAAGTCCAGGCGGGTCAGCGGCGTGCGGAGTTCGTGGGACACGGCGTTGAGCAGATCGCGTTGCTGGTTGAGCAGGTTTTCGATGTCGCCGGCCATGGTGTCGAACACGTGGGCCAGGCTGCCGATGTTGGAGCTCGGGCCAATCTGCGTACGCTCGCTCAAATGGCCCTTGCCGAAACGTTCGGCCGTGCCCTTGAGGCGTTCCAGATCGCGCCAGTGCGGACGAAACCAGAGCAACAGGCACGCCAGCAGACTCGCGCCGATCAGCACGTTGATGCTCCAGTACAACAGGTTCACGTCCATCGGATCCGGCGGCACCACCATCTGCACCGCCATTTCGTCGTTCAGTGGCGTGACCGCCAACGTGCGCCAGCCCCAGTCGCCCACCCGCACCATGTTCTCTCCGCGCCGCAGCCGCTCTTGCTCGATGGCGGTGAAGCCGGGGTCATCGATACGGGCGAGCACGATGTGCAGCGGCTGGAAGTCCTTGTCCATCGACGCCGCGAGCGCCGGCCACTGATCCTGCGGCACCGCGCGAAACTGCTTGGTGATCAGCGATTGCAGACCACGGGAATAGTCGAGGTTGTAGGTGACGAACCGCTGCTTGAACACCATCACCACCAGATCCGGCACCAGATAGATCGCCGCACTGTAGGAGACGATCGTCACCAGATAGAGGCGAAACAGGATTCTGAACATCGAATCAGCATTCCCACTCGGAACGGCTGAACAGATACCCCTTGCCCCACACGGTCTTGATCTTGCGCGCCTCGCCGGCGTGGTCGTCGAACTTGCGTCGCAGCTTGGAAATCGCCACGTCCACCGAACGGTCAGTGCCGTTGAACTCGATACCGCGCAGGCGTTGCAGGATCTGGTCGCGGCTCAGCACTTCACCGGCATGACGGGCCAGCACCACCAGCAGGTTGTATTCGCCGCTGGACAGTTCCACCGGTTGTTCGCGCCAGGTCACCGTGCGCTCCGACAGGTCGATGCACAGGTTGCCCATCAGGATCCGGTCGTTGGCGGTCATCGGCTCGCCGAGGCTGCTGCGCCGCAGCAAGGTGCGTACCCGCGCCAGCAGGACCCGTGGCTCGCAGGGTTTGGTGACGTAATCGTCGGCGCCCATTTCCAGGCCCAGTACCTGATCGTGGCTGTCGTCACGGGCGGTGAGCATCAGGATCGGCAGCGTTGCCGAATCGGCCCGCAGCAATCTGCAAACCTGCAAGCCGTCGAGGCCCGGCAGCATCAGGTCGAGAATCACCAGATCCGGCGGATTGAGCCGCGCCCGTTCGCGCACATGGTCGCCACGGCCGATCACGCTGACGGAGTAACCGTTGCGCTCCAGATAGCTGGAAATCAGTTCGGCGAGGGCGGTGTCGTCTTCGACCAGAAGAATGTTGGGCATTGAGGTGATCCAGAACAGGCGGTGGCGACTGCTATGTCGCAAAAAATTTCAAGGCCTGAAGGATATACGCCCTCGCCCGTCCCTGAGCAAAACCCTTACACAATTTCACACAGCACCTACAAAGCTTCACCGCTACCCTCGGCGACTGTCCGTAGGATGCGCAGATCAATATTGGGGGTTGTACATGTCGAAGAATCTGCTGGCCGGGCTCGGCCTGATCGCATTGGCGCTGACGCTGAGTGCCTGTGATAAATCCTCGAACGCCGAGGAACAGGCGCCGCCGGCCACCGTGCGGATCGAAACCCTTGAGGCGCGCCCCCTGTCGATCAGCAGCGAACTGAGCGGGCGGATTGCCGCCCCGCGCATCGCCGAAGTCCGCGCCCGGGTCGCCGGCGTAGTGCTGCAACGCACCTACCGCGAAGGCAGCGACGTGAAAAAGGGCGACGTGCTGTTCCGTATCGATCCGGCGCCGTTCAAGGCTGACCTCGATAGCGCCGAAGCGGCCCTGCGCAAGGCCGAGGCAAACGCGTTCCAGGCAAAACTTCAGGAACAGCGCTACGCCCAGTTGATCGACGACAAGGCCATCAGCGCTCAGGATTACGACAACGCCCGCGCCAACGCCCGGCAGACCGCCGCCGATGTTGCCGCCAACAAGGCAGCCGTCGAGCGGGCGAAGCTGAACCTCGGTTACGCCACCGTCACCGCGCCGATTTCCGGGCGCGTCGGGCGTGCCCTGGTGACTGAAGGTGCGCTGGTCGGCCAGAACGAAACCACGCCCATGGCGCTGATCCAGCAGCTGAACCCGATCCACGCCGACCTCACCCAGTCGACCCGCGAACTCAACGAGTTGCGCAGGGCATTCCGTTCCGGCCAGTTGCAGCAGGTCGGCCAGGATCAGGTCAAGGCCACGCTGATCCAGGACGATGGCAGCCTCTATCCGCTGCCGGGCAAATTGCTGTTCAGCGATATCACGGTCGATCCGGGCACCGGACAAATCATTTTGCGCAGCGAGTTCCCCAATCCGGATCTCGATCTGTTGCCGGGCAGCTACGTTCGCGTGCGTCTGGAGCAAGGCGTGATCCAGCATGGCCTGACCGTGCCACAACGCGCGGTACAACGTGACAGCGCCGGTGTGGCGCAGGTCCTGACGGTCGACGACCAGATGCGCGTTGCCCAGCAGCCAGTGCAGCTCGGCGCGGTACAGAACGACCGCTGGATCGTCACCGGCGGCCTCAAGGCCGGCGACCGCATTGTCATCGAAGGCCTGCAACACGCCCGTCCGGGCGAAGTGGTGCAGATCGACGACACCCCTCTTCCACTTGCCCAGACCTCTGGTCAGTAAGCAGGACGCTCTTCTATGCCGCAGTTCTTTATCGACCGCCCGGTGTTCGCCTGGGTCGTCGCGTTGTTCATCCTGTTGGCCGGTGCGCTGGCCATCCCGCAATTGCCGGTGGCGCAGTACCCCGACGTCGCGCCGCCGCAGATCGAAATCTATGCCGTGTACCCCGGCGCCTCGGCGCAGACCGTCGACGAGAGCGTGGTCAGCCTGATCGAGGAAGAGCTCAACGGCGCCGATCACCTGTTGTATTTCGAATCCCAGAGCAGCCTGGGTAGCGCCACGATCAAGGCGACGTTCCAGCCGGGCACCAACCCGGAGCTGGCGCAGGTTGATGTGCAGAATCGCCTGAAAGTAGTCGAGTCGCGCCTGCCGCAAGCGGTCAATCAGCAAGGTTTGCAGGTGGAGAAAGTCTCCGCCGGTTTTCTGCTGCTGATCACTTTGACTTCCAGCGACGGCAAGCTCGACGACGTGGCGCTCAGCGATTACCTGGCGCGCAACGTGATGAACGAGATCAAACGCATCGACGGGGTCGGCAAGGCCCAGCTGTACGGCGCCGAGCGGGCGATGCGGATCTGGGTCGACCCGCAGAAGCTGATCGGTTTCAACCTGACACCCGCTGACGTCAACGCCGCCATCGCCGCGCAGAACGCCCAGGTGTCGGCCGGCAGCATCGGCGATCTGCCGAACCCGAGCACCCAGGAAATCACCGCGACGATTCTGGTCAAGGGCCAATTGTCGACGCCGGAAGAGTTCGCCGACATCGTGCTCAAGGCCAACCCGGACGGCTCCACCGTGCGCATCAAGGATGTGGCGCGGGTCGAGATCGGCAGCCAGGAATACCAGTTCGGCACCCGTCTTAACGGCAAGCCGTCCACCGCCGTCGGCGTGCAACTGTCGCCGGGCGCCAACGCTTTGAGCACCGCCACGCTGATCCGGGCAAAGATGGATGAACTGTCGCGCTACTTCCCGGCGGGCGTGGAATACAAGATCCCCTACGACACTTCGCCATTCGTGAAGGTCTCGATCACCAAAGTGATCTATACCCTCGGCGAAGCCATGCTGCTGGTGTTCGCGGTGATGTTCCTGTTCCTGCAGAACATCCGTTACACCCTGATTCCAACCCTGGTGGTGCCGGTGGCGCTGATGGGTACCTTCGCCACCATGCTGGCGCTGGGGTTCTCGATCAACGTGCTGACCATGTTCGGCATGGTGCTGGCCATCGGCATTCTGGTGGACGACGCCATCGTGGTGGTGGAGAACGTCGAACGGATCATGGCCACCGAAGGCCTGTCGCCCAAAGAAGCGACACGCAAGGCGATGAGCCAGATCACCGGCGCGATCATCGGCATTACGCTGGTGCTGGTGGCGGTGTTCATTCCGATGGCCTTCATGCAGGGTTCGGTAGGTGTCATCTACCGCCAGTTCTCGCTGTCGATGGCCACCTCGATCCTGTTTTCGGCCTTCCTCGCCCTGACCTTGACCCCGGCACTGTGCGCCACCTTGCTCAAGCCGATTGCCAAGGGCGAACACCACGAAAAAACCGGGTTCTTCGGCTGGTTCAACCGCCGTTTCGAGCAACTGACCGATCGTTATCAAGGCTGGGTCGGCTACGCGCTGAAACGCACCGGTCGTTATCTGCTGATCTACGTTGTGTTGCTGGTCGGCCTGGGCCTGTGCTTCGCGCGCCTGCCCTCCTCGTTCCTGCCGGTCGAGGACCAGGGTTACACCATCACCGACATTCAACTGCCACCCGGCGCGAGCAAGAACCGTACGGTGCAGGTGGTCGAGCAGATCGAAGCGCACAACGCCGGCGAACCGGGTGTTGGCGACAGCACGGTGATTCTCGGTTTCAGCTTCTCCGGCAGCGGGCAGAACGCCGCGCTGGCGTTCACCACGCTCAAGGACTGGTCGCATCGCGGCAGCGACGACTCGGCAAGTTCGATTGCCGACCGCGCCAACATTGCCCTGAGCCAGATCAAGGACGCTGTAGCCTTCGCCGTACTGCCGCCGCCGGTGGATGGCCTCGGCACGTCCAGCGGCTTCGAGTTCCGCCTGCAGGATCGCGGCGGCCTCGGTCATGCAACCTTGATGGAAGCGCGCACCCAACTGCTCGCCGCCGCCGAGAAAAGCCCGATCCTGATGAACGTGCGTGAAAGCGCGCTGGCCGAAGCGCCGCAAGTACAGCTGGAAGTGGATCGCAAGCAGGCCAATGCACTGGGGATTTCATTCGCCGACGTCGGCAACGTGCTGTCAACCGCCATCGGCTCCTCGTATGTCAACGACTTCCCCAATCAGGGGCGAATGCAACGGGTTGTTGTCCAAGCTGAAGGTGATCGCCGCAGTCAGGTCGATGACTTGCTGAAAATGCACGTACGCAATGATGCCGGGAAAATGGTGCCGCTGTCGGCGTTCGTCAAAGCCACATGGACCCAGGGTCCGGCGCAGTTGACCCGCTACAACGGTTACCCGGCGATCTCGATTTCAGGCGAACCGAAACCCGGCCACAGCACCGGCGAAGCCATGGCGGAGATCGAACGGCTGGTGGCACAAGGGCCGAAAGGTCTCGGTCAGGAGTGGACCGGCCTGTCGCTGC
Organism: Pseudomonas sp. FG35; assembly: GCF_057809295.1. Taxonomy (NCBI): domain Bacteria; kingdom Pseudomonadati; phylum Pseudomonadota; class Gammaproteobacteria; order Pseudomonadales; family Pseudomonadaceae; genus Pseudomonas; species Pseudomonas sp. FG35. The sequence continues at coordinate 787,815 of NZ_JBMDJR010000001.1, forward strand.
AGGAGCGTTTGTCCGGCAGTCAGGCACCGATTCTGCTCGGGCTGTCGCTGCTGATCGTATTCCTGTGTCTGGCGGCGTTGTACGAGAGCTGGTCGATTCCGACGTCTGTGTTGCTCGTTGTACCGCTCGGCGTGCTCGGCGCAGTGCTGGCGGTGACCCTGCGCGGGATGCCCAACGATGTGTTCTTCAAGGTCGGCTTGATCACCATCATCGGCCTGTCGGCGAAAAACGCGATCCTGATCATCGAGTTTGCCAAGAGCCTGTATGACGAAGGTCATGACCTGATTGATGCCACGCTGCAAGCGGCGCGTCTGCGGTTGAGGCCGATTGTCATGACTTCGCTGGCGTTCATTCTGGGTGTGGTGCCGCTGGCGATTGCCACCGGCGCGAGCTCTGCGAGTCAGCAGGCGATCGGAACCGGGGTGATTGGCGGGATGATTACCGCGACACTGGCGGTGATTTTCGTACCGGTGTTCTTCGTAGTCGTGATCAAACTTGTGCGCAGGTTCGCCAAGCCTGATTGATAGAGCGCTCCCGGCGCGGTGGCCACAGGTCGCCGCGCTGGGCTAAGGTGTCTGAACCACCCTGGCCCATCGAGTCCCCATGCGCTTCCTCGCCCGCACCCACCCTCGCCTGTCTGCCGCTGCTTTGTTTGGGCTTGCCGTCGGCCTGCTCACACCCGCCGACTCCGTCATCAGCAAAATCCTCATCGGCTGGAATGCCGGGATCTGGACGTACCTGATCCTGATGCTTTGGCTGACCATCCGCGCCAAAGCGCCGGACGTCAAACGCATCGCCGAAGTCGAGGATGAAAATGCCGGGCTGGTGCTGTTCGTCGTCTGTATCGCCGCTTTGGCCAGCCTGGCGACCATTACTGTCGAACTGGCTGGCAGCAAGGACCTGGAAACCACCCGAAAACTCCTGCACTACGGTTTTACCGCATTGACCGTGATTGGCTCATGGCTGCTGATCGGGGTGATCTTCTGCGTCCACTACGCCCGTCTGTTTTACACCTGGGACGGCAAGGAGCCGGCGCTACGCTTTTCCGAAGGCCTGACGACACCCGATTACTGGGACTTTCTGTACTTCTCGTTCACCATCGGCGTCGCTGTGCAGACGGCAGATGTCGGCGTGGCCACGCGAGAGATCCGCAAGATCGTGCTGGCACAGTCGTTGATCGGGTTTGTGTTCAACACGGCGATTCTCGGGTTCTCGATCAACATTGCGGCAGGGTTGTTTGGTTGACAAAAAATACTGCATGAACAGCACTCATGCTTCACCTTTTCCGACGTTTGTAAACTGTCAGGTATGACAGTTTACAAACGTCGGTCTTAAGCGCTCTGATAGGGAATCCGGGAAGTTCCATTACCTGGATATCCAATGTCATCAATGCAGAGACAACTTTTATGAAAAATATCAAAAGCATGGCCAAGGCCGGTAATTGCTCTGGAACCGTTGGCACTGACAAACCCTTCAATGCCCAACTGGTCGAGCTGACATCAAAAGTATTTCCCCCTCCATTTGGTACAGCTTTGGTCATGTTTGCCAGGCATCGAGAACCACACCCGAGCTACAAGACAAAAGAAATCCATATTTCGTTCGGTAGAAGTTTGGCGAATGATGAATACATTGTCACGCCAGAGTCCAATCAGGTTCGTATCACCTTTGTCGACAACACTTTATCGACAGAGCCTTTGATTTATTCGCAGAAAAGCGGAGTCGCAACGTTGGCATTTGACAATGAAGAAGGCATTTTTTCGGGAAAATTGACAAATATCGTACTGCTGAATCAGGACGAAGATGACTTAGAGCTGCTGGTCAACCTGGATTTCAGTGCGCAGGGTAATGTCTATATCGCAGGACTCAAAAAGAATTTGAAGGTTGCTTGAGACGCATGAATATTGGCACGCAATAAAAAAGGAAGCATTGGCTTCCTTTTTTATTGATCTCTTATTACAGCGTTATCTAGAAGTTATAACGGGCACCGATGTTCAAGCCTATTGGCCGCTCTATATTTTTCCCGTTGCTGTAGTCCGCATCAAAGTGCACCTGCAGGCGGTCGGTCATGGCAATTGCCACGCCAACGGCCAGTTCACCTCGACTCCCCGACAAATCATTGTTGAATTCATTGTTGTTGACCTTGACCTCATTGTTTTTCGCGAACTCGTGCGCCATCGCGACACGGGCGTAGGGTTGAACTTTCAAATCGCGTTCGAGCGCAAATGTGCGTCCCACGGTCATGCCGGCCTCGCCCAGGAGTGATCGAGTACGGTCGCCATCGGCTTGCATGTCGTTATCCAGGGAAAAATGCTTGCCCTCAATGACCACGCCGGACCACTTGGTGTAGGGCTCAATGAAAACACCATCTTCCAGTTTGATGCGCCGCCCCAGCTCGACTGAACCACCCAATCCCGTGTTGTCGTAATCGCCCTTGGCCCTGCCACCGTCACTCAAGCCGACTTTTGCGTCGTTGCGAAAGCGGTTCACCTTGAGTACAGCATCAACGTAATAACCGCTGAGCGGGTCAATCCAGGTGAGGTAGGTTCCCAGATAATTGCTTGTAACCGTGCCGGAAGTGCCGCCATCCAGGTTCAGATCCGATTTGCTGTGCCCTGCCATCACGCCGATCAGCCATTGTCCGTCTCCAAATGGCAGTGGAGTATCAGCGCCTAACGTAAAACCCTGCTGGGTTTGCTGGTAGCCGACACCTGAGGCATCGGCGACATTGTATTTATTGCCATAGGTACGCCCCCACGCACCACCTTGCCCACCGTTGAAACGCAATTCGCCCATGCGCGAATGCAGTGAGGCAAGTTCGCCATACCACACGGTTGGCGCAGTTTTAAATAGCGCCAACACCGAACGCGTTCCAGGGCTGACCGTTTTGGTTGTGGGATCAAGAACCCAGTCATTGCCGTTTTTTTCCAGACCGTATGAGTAGGTGCCAAGGTCGACAGGATGATTTATGAAGAACTCTGCATCGCCCCCGGCAGTCTGCACCACCCTGATCGGTTGACCGGCCGCCGGATCGACACCGGAACTGCTGATTGCGAGCTCATGGCGCCCCGTCGCTGTCCCCGTCACATTCAGCAAGTCTGTCTGACCCGTGGCGAAGTCAGTGCCCAACTCGAAATGGCCAGTTCCCGCCAGTTGCCCGACGTTTAATTGATAAAAAGCATTGTCAGCGCCGAAGCGCACGGTGCCACCGTTCAAAGTAAGGTTTTCAATCTGGCCATCGCCCACCAGAACCCAACGAGATGTGTCGTTGATGGTTGCATGAGAAACGTTTTCCAAACGCCCGGTCAGCGCCGAGTTGTTTTGCAATACCAATTCAGCCGTGCTGCCAGCTTCATTGATGACATTGCCATTCAAGGTACTGTTATTCACCGTCATCGAGGCCGTTGCACCGCCCCGTACATCCAGTATCGTGCCGTTGCCTGCCAACAGATTCGCATTGTCCAGAGTGATGGTCGCTCTGGACGATCCAGCGTTGGCGAAGTCGACCAGAATGGCGGAGCCCGTTACGCCTTCAACGGTTGTCTTGGTAAGGGTCAGTGTCGCAGGCTGAACGGAGTTACCGTCCAGACCAATGATTACGCCGTTTTGTCCTCCTATGATTGTGCTGTCCGTTGCCGTTGCCTGACCGCTCGCCAGGCGCACCCCATAACTGCTGGCACCCGTTGCCTGAAGGGTTGAGTCGACAATATCCAGACGACTGAACGCGCTAACCAATGCGCCGCCCGTCACGCCGGTTATAACGCTTTTGCCGCTTACGGTGGCAGTCGATCCGGTCAGGGTACTTGCGTCACGCACAACCTGAAGCCCGACACGATTACCATTGATCGTGCTGTTTTTGATGCTGCCATCGCTGTTGACAAGTGTCACCGCTGCCAAACCACTTGCACCTGAAACGTTCGCGCCGCTCAGATTGACTTGTGAACCATTGCGGGCAGCAATTTGTTGAGTATTACCCGAATTGACATTGAGGACTGAAGCATCCGTGTTGATAAACAAGGTGTCAGCACCATTGACATTCAAGGTTGCATTGGAACTGAGCGTCCAGTCCTCGGGAGTGCCTCCAGTAATCGTTGTAGTCCCTCCGATCAGATTTCCTCCGATGGCGATTTGCGAAAACGGAGCTAGAAACGATGAAAGCACTAGCCCCCAACGGATATCGCGTAGACGTACATTCGATATTTTTCTTTGCATAGTGAACACCTGTTATTTAAAACGAGCCACGGGGAAAGGGCCATGAAAACGAGGGTCGCTAAGCTAGCTTGAAGTAGCGTAGATTTATGTAGGATTAATCTCTTTCTTTGTCGGAAAAACCCACCATAAAACTTTTATGCGGTGAACAAAGTAACAGCAGACAGCACGCCCGGCTCCCCGGCCGCACTGTCTGCCGCCCGCTTTAAGGTGCGGGGTAAACTTCGTCACAGTATTGTCCTTCGCTGTTAGTCAGCAGGATGAAATGCTGCGCTTTTGCTGAATCGGGAGTCGGTGTTGTGCCCGTACGAGTAATGGTATAAGACAGCACTCCGTTGGCCCGGTTGGCTGGTTTGAAGTGTGTTTCATACACACCAATGTCAATGGTTGCGCCTGCATCTGGATAAGGATCAGGTACGTCTAGCTGTGCTGTAGTGTCCGTCCCTGGAACCAGTACCGGAGGAGTGGCATCAGTATACGCAGCGAAACTCAACGTAATTTTCTCGCCAGAAACGGTGTAGGCACTTTTCGGAATGATGACGCGCAAGTTCCGGCGAGAAGTTCCGTCACCGGTGCCCCAGTTCAATGTTGTACAACCGATTCTTTTCAGTGGGCCAGCAAGATTTTGCACTTCAGGTGCCGGTGTCTGGATTGGAAACGCAGCAACAGGAATATCTTTTGGAGTACAGGAAATCGGGTTGGGATTGTTATCACTATGAAGTATCCAGTGGACAGGTTTGGTGCCTGGACCGTGAGTGAATATAGTGTTCCAGGGTAAAGTCGCCTCTAGCGTTGTGCCCTCATCACCGCCCCGCAGCTCGAAGGTTTTGACCAACTCATTGTCATAGTAGATCGTAGCTTTCCAACCTTCTTCGGCAGGAGGGGCCGTGAACAGTTCTACGGAAAGTGTCGCATCATTCCCGTAGTCCGACTCCTCTACCTTGTCTGTACTACCGCCCGCAAACTGCAGTACAGGTTTCTCAAGAACAGGGTTGACCGGATTGGGCTCATCGGGATTGACGGGGCCGCGGTAGAAGATGTTGACAAGGGTCGTGTCCTTGTTGCCACCAATATATCGATTGCCTCTGAACATGGCATAACTGAACTCGGTTTCTTCATCACCGTCGGTATTGCCGTATACCTTCTTGATCTTGTCATAGGGTACATCCCAGGTCAGCTTTCCACCGACGGCGCCACTGACGGGTTTCTCACCCAACTCCTCACTACCCCAAAAAGCCGCCAAGGTGTCTGTTGGCGCATTCGGAACAGGCACTTCGGCCTCAAGAGTAACGCCCACACTGCAGTCGGCCAGATCAATCAGGTCGTCTGCAGCCAGTGGCACGACCGGAATATCAAACTTCGTCGGATCGGCAATCCGTCTGATTTCACGGGAGACGGGATTCGAGTTTTTTCCCTCGTTACCGGCAAGGTCCCGTACTTTATAGATAACCGTGTTACTACCCTCTTCAGCGTCAACGTACGTCTGGATGGGTATCGTAAATTCACGGGAAGCAGGCAAGGTGACTTTAACTACCGGCTCGTCACGCACCGTATCCGGAGCCTTGCCAAACCAGGCCCACAATTCGTCCGTGGCGTGATAATTGTCGTAAGCCGCAGCAGTCAACACGATACCGCCCGGATTATCCGCGATAACCTTTTCATCGATGACACTGCCCGGCGGGATGGAGGCCGGATAATTGGCCGCCTTGGGAGAAAGATTGGAAGCCGGGTTTTTGACTCTGTAAGGCGGCGTCCGGTCAATGGCGTATGTCTTAATCAGCGAATTGCCTTGGTTGACCGCGCCGTACCAGTAGATATATTGAACTTCGTATTCTGTTGGAGCCTCCGGTGTCGTTTTTTCGGTCATCCATGGCGTTAACGGAATGGTTTTTGGCAAAGGCCACTTGCGTTCGGCAATCGGCCCCAGCGCTTGCATGGGTTCGATGTCGCTCCAAAGGGTTGTGCCTTTTTCGCGAATTTTGAACTCGATCAAATCATCTTTATCTTCTGGTTCAGTTGGCTTTGGGATCGTGTACTCAAGTGGTGCGGAAAGCGCTGACACCGGAATACGCAAATCGCCGCCAGGCAGCGTTTGCGCAGGAATGTCGACGGCTGGAGGATCTGCGAACACTCCAGCTGCGCCATAACTTTTCTGAAGTAAAACCCTCCTGGACAATATAGCCTTTTCAACCCGACTGTTCATTTTAAAACTCCCGCTATTAAATTAATCAAGACGTGATATTTTCGATTACTGCTTCCCAACAGTGCTGCTCAAAACTCACTTATCGTCAAACTTCAAGGGCCGCAGGGCATTTCTTGACCTGGCAGAATTCTGTCAATTTTTACCAGTGCGACCTCGGACGTTCCTACTAGTCGGCTTCCACGAAACATTCGATAAATGACGGTGGCTGAGGATTCCCTCTCCATGGGTTCTATATGTACATCGTAGGGCTCCACCAAGAGCGGATATCCTTCACGAATGTCCTTGTCAGTCAGACTATTCCGTACATTTCCCCATCTCGCGCCAACGATCTCCGGGCCGCTGCCATTTAGCGAAGAGTACCCTCGCCAGGTCACTTCACATCGATCGCCTGTTCTAAATAAAGTTAATGGCGGAACATGAATATGTATGCCTTCCCAAATCGGCGGAGTGGTTTGGCAGTGGTAGTAACCCCAAATATCGGTATTCAAAAATTTGGCACCTTCCAGATCGACCGCTACAGGCGTGCGATCAATCGTCAGGTTCCGCCGCTGTGATTTGGATGGATTATCGGCCGTGTCTAAAAGGTCATACCAGAGTTCTCCGACGCCATCATTCAACAAGTGCTCGGGGCCGATATGTATCCTGAACTCAGGCCGCATATCTTCGGGTCGGTAGATGTTCTGGATTTTTACCGGGGTTTGACCGGGCTGCTCAAAGTTCACAGTCAGAATATCCCGCTCCCCGGGATCGGTGGCCGGCTCTTTCCAGAGGGGGACGACAACGTCAATCCCCGTGCGGAGTAACTCGAGCGGAATCCATCCCTCCGGATCGATTGCCGGATCTTCTACGCCGTCGACCTGCGGCGGATCGAAATCCAACGGACCACTTGAGATCACGAGCAATCCCCCTCTTGAACATGGCTGAATGTCAGATATTGCATTGACTGGACGCTGACCAGATTAAGCGCCGTGTCGAAGCGATCGCCAACTGTCAGATCTGACAGGTCTTTCTACCGTCGGTCGGTTTTCTTTGTGGGGAAGCGGTTTTTCTGGCTTGACGAGGAGCCGAGAAACGGGTCTCCTGAAACCGGTTTCATGACATAAAAACAAGGTTCACCCTATGAACGACTTCTCCGCCGCCCAGCGCAGCCGCGTCACCATGCTCGACGTCGCCGAACACGCCGGTGTGTCCAAGGCCAGCGTCTCGCGCTTTATCGGCGATGACCGCGCCCTGCTCTCCGATGCCATTGCCCAGCGCATCGAGCAGGCGATTGCCGAACTCGGCTATCGCCCCAATCAAATGGCTCGAGGCCTGAAACGCGGACGCACCCGACTGATCGGCATGCTGGTGGCCGATATCCGCAACCCTTATTCGATTGCCGTGATGCACGGGGTGGAAACCGCCTGCCGCCGACATGGCTACAGCCTGGTGGTGTGCAACACCGACCGCGATGACGAGCAGGAACGCCAGCACCTGGCGCTGTTGCGCTCGTACAACATCGAAGGGCTGATCGTGAACACCTTGGGCCACCACCGGGATGAACTGGATGAGCTGAAGCGGGAAATGCCACTGGTGCTGGTGGATCGCAAGGTCGATGGGCTGGACAGCGACATGGTCGGTTTGAACAACCCGCGAGCCATCGAGCTGGCGATGGAACATCTTGAGCAACGCGGCTATCGCGATGTGCTGTTGGTGACGGAACCTTATGACGGCACCAGTTCGCGGATCGAGCGGGTCAGCAGTTTTCAGCAGCAGGTTGGCCAGCGCAAAAGCATGAATGGTGCGATGCTGGAAACCGGCCCAAGCCTTGCGAACGATCTTCAAACCTTTTTAGACACACCTGATTCGGGCCCTAAAGCCCTGTTCTGCGCCAATGGCGTGGCGGCGCTGGCTTGCACCCGGGCCCTGCGCGAGATCGGCTGCCGGTTGTTTGAGGATGTCGGGATGATCGCGCTGGATGATCTGGATTGGTATCCGTTGGTAGGTAGCGGGATCACCGCCCTCGCTCAGCCTACAAAGGAGATTGGGGCGCGGGCGTTTGAGTGTTTGCTCAAGCGGTTGCGTGGGGATGATGAAGTCGCGCGAACTCTGGATTTTGCACCGATGCTGATCGAGCGCGGCTCAACGCTCAGCAAGGCGGAATAAGACCCTACGGGGCCACCAAAAAATTTTTGAACAAAATGAAACCGGTTTCAGAGGTAGATAACAATGAATAGACCTGCCGTTTCCATCAGCCTGTCCAGCTACGGCGCCGACCTCGTCCGCCGCAATGGTCAGGCTTCGTTCATCAAAGTGCTGGCCGCCGCCGGCGCCAATCGCATTGAATGGCGCGAAGAACTGCTGACCATCGAAGTCCCCGAACAACTCGCCGCCGCCACACAAGCCGAAGGCCTGCAAAGCATCTATTCCTCGCCCACCGAACTGTGGCTGGTCGGTCAGTCACGGCCCAATCCCGAACTCATCACTGCGCTGCAAAACGCTGAAGCGTTCGGCTCGAAGTGGCTGAAGGTTTCCCTGGGTTTCTTCACCGACAACAACGACCTGCAGACACTGGGGCAAATACTCGCGCAGAGCCCGGTGCATCTGCTGGTAGAGAACGACCAGACCTTGCACGGCGGGCGCATCGAACCGTTCCAGCGGTTCTTCGCCGCCGTCGAGCAACACAACCTGCCGATCAAGATGACCTTCGACATCGGCAACTGGCAGTGGCAAGACCAGTCCGCCACCAGCGCCGCGCGCTTGTTGGGCCGTCATGTCGGTTACGTGCATTGCAAAGCCGTGGCCCGCCGCGCCGACGGCAAACTTGTAGCTGTGCCGCCCGCCGCCACCGACCTGCATCTGTGGGAACAACTGCTGCGGTACATGGCCCAAGGGGTCATGCGCGCCGCCGAATACCCGTTGCAGGGCGATGATCTGGTGCAGCTGACCACCGAACACGTCGCCGCCCTCGCCCGCCTCGGCCAATCCCGTCTGGAGCCAGCTCATGTCTGAGATCGATATTCTGTCGTTCGGCGAAACCATGGCCATGTTTGTCGCCGAACAGAGCGGTGATCTGGCAACGGTCGAGCAGTTTCACAAACGGATTGCCGGGGCCGACAGCAACGTGGCCATCGGACTTTCCCGACTTGGTTTCAAGGTCGCGTGGTTGAGCCGTGTCGGTGCCGATTCGCTGGGACGATTTGTCGTTGAAACCCTGGCCCGCGAAGGGCTGGATTGCAGTCACGTTGAAGTCGACCCGGCGCACCCGACCGGTTTCCAGCTCAAGTCGCGCAACGATGACGGCAGCGATCCGACGGTCGAGTACTTCCGCCGTGGCTCGGCGGCCAGTCATCTGTCGCTGCAGTCGATCACCCCGAAACTGCTAGGCGCCCGGCATCTGCACGCCACTGGTATTCCGCCGGCGCTGTCCGCGTCGGCCCGGGAAATGTCCCGTGAACTGATGACCCGCATGCGCAACGCCGGGCGCAGCGTGTCGTTCGACCCGAACCTGCGCCCGAGCCTGTGGGCCGGCGAGCGGGAGATGATCCGCGAGATCAACCGCCTCGCCGCCCTCGCCCACTGGGTGTTGCCGGGGTTGAGCGAAGGCCGGCTGCTGACCGGGTTTGAAGATCCGGCGGATATCGCCGCGTTCTATCTCGATCAGGGTGCCGAAGCCGTGGCGATCAAGCTCGGGCCTCAAGGTGCGTATTACCGCACCCACCTGGATCAGGGGTTTGTCGCCGGGGTGCCGGTCAAAACCGTGGTCGATACGGTCGGCGCCGGCGATGGATTTGCGGTCGGGATGATCAGTGCCCTGCTGGAGCATCAGAGCTTTCCCGAGGCGGTCAGACGTGCCAACTGGATTGGCAGTCGGGCGGTGCAGAGCCGGGGTGACATGGAGGGTTTGCCGACCCGTTCCGAACTAGCCGTTGAATTCGAGGCCGCCATTGCTGGCAAGTCGAATCGTCTCACCGCAGCTCCCACAGTGTCCGTGGAGTACACAAAACCTGTGGGAGCTGGCTTGCCAGCGATGAGGCCCTGACAGACAACACATTTTTTGAACCTGCTGCGACAAAAACAACAAGCTCAGGAGCAAGACCATGAAAACCGCAACCCTCGCCACCCGCCGCTGGTGGTACATCATGCCGATCGTGTTCATCACCTATAGCCTGGCGTACCTGGACCGCGCCAATTATGGATTCGCTGCTGCCTCCGGAATGGCTGAAGACCTGATGATCACGCCGGGGCTGTCCTCGCTGCTCGGCGCGCTGTTCTTCCTCGGTTACTTTTTCTTCCAGGTGCCCGGCGCGATCTACGCGCAAAAGCACAGCGTCAAGAAGCTGATCTTCGTCAGCCTGATCCTCTGGGGCGGGCTCGCCACACTGACCGGCGTGGTCTCCAACGCCTACTGGCTGATTGTCATCCGCTTCATGCTCGGCGTGGTCGAAGCGGCGGTGATGCCGGCGATGCTGGTGTACCTGTGCCACTGGTTCACCCGCGCCGAACGCTCGCGGGCCAACACCTTCCTGATCCTCGGCAACCCGGTGACGATGCTGTGGATGTCGGTGGTGTCGGGCTATCTGGTGCAGCATTTCAGCTGGCGCTGGATGTTTATCATTGAAGGGTTGCCGGCGGTGCTTTGGGCATTCATCTGGTGGAAGCTCGCCGATGATCGCCCTGCCCAGGCCAAGTGGCTCAACGATCAGGAAAAGCACGATCTGGAAAGCGCGCTCGCCGCGGAACAGGTCGGCATCAAAGCGGTGAAGAACTACGCCGAAGCCTTCCGTTCGCCGAAGGTGATCATTCTGGCGCTGCAATTCTTCTGCTGGAGCATCGGTGTCTACGGCTTCGTGCTGTGGCTGCCGTCGATCCTCAAGGCCGGCGCGCAGATGGACATGATCGAGGCCGGCTGGCTGTCGGCGTTGCCGTATCTGGCGGCGGTGATCGGGATGCTGCTGGTGTCGTGGGGCTCGGACAAGCTGCAAAAGCGTAAACGTTTCGTCTGGCCACCGCTGCTGATTGCCTCGGTGGCGTTCTACGGCTCCTACGCGTTGGGCGCGGAGCATTTCTGGTGGTCGTACACGCTGCTGGTGATTGCCGGCGCCTGCATGTACGCGCCTTACGGGCCGTTCTTCGCCATCGTCCCGGAGATTCTGCCGGCCAACGTGGCCGGTGGCGCCATGGCGCTGATCAACAGCATGGGCGCCCTCGGTTCGTTCGGCGGCTCGTATCTGGTCGGTTACCTGAACAGCTCCACCGGTTCGCCCGGCGCTTCGTATCTGTTGATGAGTGGCGCGCTGATGCTCTCGGTGGTGCTGACCATTTTTCTCAAGCCTGGCGCCAGCGACCGGGTGACGACCAAGCGCGTCGCACCGCGTCCGCTGCCGGCCCATTCCTGAATTGATAGAGAGATGACTGCGATGAAAAAGCAGGTTGTGTTGTACAAGAAACTGTCGCCGGCGCTGATGGCGCGCCTTGAGGAACAGGTCGATGTGACGCTGATCGACAGCCTCGACGCCGACGGCCTGATGAAACTGCGCGACGCCCTCCCCGGTGCCCAAGGCCTGCTCGGTGCGAGCCTGAAACTGGACGCGGCGCTGCTCGATCTGGCGCCGAACCTTGAAGCGATTTCCAGCGTCTCGGTGGGTGTCGACAACTACGACATCGACTACCTGACCCAACGCAAGGTCATGCTGACCAACACCCCGGACGTGCTCACCGAAACCACCGCCGACACCGGTTTCGCACTGATCCTGGCCACCGCCCGGCGCGTGGTTGAGCTGGCGAACATGGTGCGCGGCGGCCACTGGCACCGCAGCATCGGCCCGGCGCATTTCGGTACCGATGTGCACGGCAAGACCCTGGGCATCATCGGTATGGGGCGGATCGGTGAGGCGCTGGCCCAGCGTGGACATTTCGGGTTCGGGATGCCGGTGATCTATCACAGCCAGTCGCGCAAACCGGCGGTTGAAGAACGTTTCGATGCACAGTACCGCAGCCTTGAAGACTTGTTGCAGCAGGCGGATTTCATCTGCCTGACATTGCCGCTGACGGCGCAGACTGAAGGTCTGATTGGCGCCGAACAGTTTGCGTTGATGCGACCGGAGAGCATCTTCATCAACATTTCACGAGGCAAAGTTGTGGATGAGGCCGCGCTGATCGACACCTTGCGCCATAACCGGATTCGCGCGGCGGGGCTGGATGTGTTCGAGCGTGAACCGTTGAATCATGACTCGCCGTTGTTGCAGTTGAACAACGTGGTGGCGACGCCGCACATGGGCTCGGCAACCCATGAAACGCGCGAAGCGATGGCGCGGTGTGCGGTGGAGAATCTGTTGGCGGCGCTGGCGGGACAAAGGCCCGCCAATCTGGTGAATCCCCCACTCTGATCTTGGTCAGGCGCTGCGCACCTGGAGAAGCTGCGCAGCGCACAGCGCAATCCGCGAACACGCATCCGCCAGCTTCACCCGATCCACCACCAACCCGATGCGAATATGCCCCGCCGCACTGGGCCCGAACGCTTCACCGGCCAGCACCGAAACCCCATAGCCCTCCAGCAACCGCTCGGCAAAGTCCTGCGCACCGAGCCCGGTCTGACGTACATCAACCATCACGAACATCCCGCCATCCGGCTTGATCGGGTACAACCCCGGACAGCCGCGCAACCGTTCGCACACCAGATCCCGGCGCAAGCGGTATTCCTCGCGCATTTGCGTCACTTCCGGCAGATCCTTTTCCAGTGCGACCTGCGCGGCCTTCTGCACAAAATCCGGCAGGCCGAACAGCATGCTCAGCGAAAGATTCACCAGATGTTCGGCCAAGGGTTTCGGTCCGATCATCCAGCCGATGCGCCACCCGGTCATGGCGTGGGATTTGGACAAGCTGTTGATGGTCGCGGTGCGCTCGGCCATGCCCGGCAGGCTTGCCGGGCTGACGTGCTCGCCTTCGTATAACAATTCGCTGTAGACCTCATCGCTGATCAGCCACAGGTCATGACGGATACACAGCGCCGCCAGCTCCTGCCAGATCAACAGCGACAGACTGGCGCCGGAAGGATTATTGGGACTGTTGAGCAACATGGCCCGAGTCTTTGAGGTGATTCGCGCCGCAACGTCCACCGGATCGACTCGAAAGCCGTTTTCCGGCCGTACCGGCACCGGCACCACGGTTGCACCACAGGCACCAAACACGCCTTCATAAGTCACGTACATCGGTTCGGCGACGATCACCTCATCATCCGGATCCAGCAGACACTGCGCCACCGAATACACCGCGCATTGCGCGCCGGGCAACACGATCACATGCTCGGCATCGACGTCCTGACCGCTGCTGCGCCGATGGCGCTCGGCAATCCGCTTGCGCAGCTCCAGTCGGCCGCGCACTTCGGAATAATGCGTATCGCCCGCCAACAGGCTGTCGATGGCGCCATGGATGATCGGCAGCGGCGTATCAAAATCCGGATCGCCCACGGACAGCAGCAAGACATCAATGCCCTCGGCGCGCAGCTCCAGCGCTCGGTCGTGAATCCGCCAGGCCGCTGCTCCCTCCCCGGCGATTCGTTGGGTCAAGGCTGAATAGCGCATGTACGTCTCCTGATTGCGCGGTCTCCAGCCTTCACCCTAGGTCAAATCACGAAGCGCGCCACCATCGCGCTCCCTCCTTCCAGCGGATGCGATGAAACTCTTGGAAAACTAAACACTTTCGACCTCCGAATGCACTGATGGCTACTGTCAGAGTTGACAGTATCGAGGCACGCGAAAGAGTTTTAGTGTTCCGTGGCACCTATCTGAATCAAGGCATTTTTGAACGCCAAGGAGAAATTGATATGCAAGCCCCCCCGCCAGCGCCAACACTTCCGCCTGATCTGGAAAATGGCCTCGTCGATACAAAGTATCTCGATGAACATAACGGAGAACTTATCGTCACCTTCAAGCATGACGGTACTGCCCCCCCACCCGATATTATCCAAGTTTATCTAGAAGCGACTGCTAGCGTACCTTCCACCCCGGTGTACTCCGGTCAATTCAAAGACCCAGAGGAAATCAAGGTCCCTTTTTCAAAGGCTGTATTCAAAGAGAAAGGCAATGGAATTCGCTATTTTTACTACGACTGGATGTTCCCAGACGGGTCTCGAAGCCCGCGATCACATCCTGCACGGGTAACGGTGCTAATTCCCTAAAACCAATCGTCGGGCTCGATATCCGAGCCCGTCATTTCAAATCACAAAGCGCGCCACCATCGCATTCAAATCCACCGCCAGGCGCGACAGTTCGTGAGTCGCGGCGCTGGTTTGATTCGCGCCGGCGGCCGATTGAGTGGCCAGGTCGCGGATGTTGACCAGGTTGCGGTCGACCTCACGGGACACCTGCGCCTGCTCTTCCGAGGCGCTGGCGATCACCAGGTTGCGCTCGTTGATCTGGTGAATCGATTGAGTGATCTGCTCCAGTGCGACGCCGGCGGCGCGGGCCATTTCCAGGGTGGTCTGGGTGCGCTGGTTACTTTGCTGCATCGACTCGACTGCTTCACCGGTGCCGTTCTGAATGCCGGCGACCATTTTTTCGATCTCCTGGGTCGATTGCGCGGTGCGATGGGCCAGGGCGCGAACTTCATCCGCTACCACGGCAAAACCACGTCCCGCTTCACCGGCACGGGCTGCTTCGATGGCGGCGTTGAGCGCCAGCAGGTTGGTCTGTTCGGCGATGGCGCGGATCACGTCCAGCACTTTGCCGATGTCGCGGCCCTGAGCGGCCAGGCCTTCGATCATTTGCGCGGTGTTTTGCACGTCGTGGGTCATGGTCTGGATCGCGTCGACGGTTTTCACCACCTGATCGCGACCTTCACGGGCGGCGTGGGTCGACTGGTTCGAGGCTTCGGAGGTCGACACTGCGTTGCGTGCCACCTCTTCCACCGCAGCGGTCATTTCGTTGACGGCGGTGGCGGCCTGTTCGATTTCATCGTTCTGCTGTTGCAGGCCACGGGAGGCCTCTTCGATCACCGCGCTGAGTTCTTCGGCGGCGGCGCCCAGTTGGGTGGCGGAGCCGGCAATCTGCTCGATGGTCTTGCGCAGGTTGGTCTGCATCGCGGCCAAGGCTTCAAGCAGGCGCGCCGGCTCGTCCTTGCCGTCGACTTCGATGACTTTGGTCAAATTGCCGCCCGCGATGGTTTGCGCCGCTGCCACGGCGCGATTCAACGGGGTGACGATGCTGCGCGTCAGCAGCCAGGCCAGCAACACCGTGGCCAATGCGGCGATCACCGCGACGATGACGATTCCGGTAATGGCACTGTCGTAATGCTCGCCGGCCTGAATGGAGGCGTCTTTTGCCCCGGCGGCATTGATCGCGATGAGTTTATTGAGCTGCTCACCCATCTGGTCCGTGCCGTCCTTGATCTTCGTGTTGATCAAGGCGCGCATCTCTTCGAGCTTGTCCTGACGCGACAAATCCATCATTTGGTTCTGGGCTTGCAGATAGTTGTCCAGCGTCGTCGCGAAGGCCTGATATTGCGCACGCTCTTCACTCTCAGCGGGCAACGCGGCGTAAGCGGCTTGGGCGCTGCGCACTTTGTCCACCAGCACGCCGATGCGAGTCTGTGCTTCCTGCAGGCCTGCAGCTTCACGGTTGACCAGAATCCGGAA
Organism: Pseudomonas sp. FG35; assembly: GCF_057809295.1. NCBI lineage: Bacteria > Pseudomonadati > Pseudomonadota > Gammaproteobacteria > Pseudomonadales > Pseudomonadaceae > Pseudomonas > Pseudomonas sp. FG35. Next base: position 803,837 of record NZ_JBMDJR010000001.1, read on the forward strand.
CGATAGAATCCGCAGCCGCAATACGTTCTCCGTCATCACCCCAAGATAAGTAACGCTGGGCAACTGATTGGTCTGCATCTCGACGGACGCCTGACGGATGATCGACATGCGGTTGACGGCGAACACGCCGAGCACAATCACCAGCAGGGCAATAAAGGCAAAACCGAGGAAGGCACGGGGCGCGATATTCAGATTACGCAAGGACATAGGAGGACTCTCGGATAGTTGAAACTACTAGCGTCCATGCCCTGTTCACTGGCCCTTGTGCGGGCTTCAGTCCGGCGTCACTGTTTCAGGAAGTCTTGTGCGCGCCTGATCTCTGTATCGGCCAGGCTTGAGGAATTTTGCAGGTAAAGAGCAAATATTTTTCTAATTATTGCGAGTGTTTCGCTATTGAAACACCCGACGGTTTAGATGATGGGTGACAGGTCAGGCCGGAGTCGCCATGCGCCAGACGCGGGCAATATCGGTGGCACGTTCGCGCAACAGACGCGGTGCTTCGGCGCAAGCCTGTTCGAGGGTCATCGGGCCGCTGGTGACGGCGAATGCGGCGTCGATACCGTGATCGTAGAGCGCTTGATAGCCCTCGCCCAAAGTCCCGGCAACGACGATCACCGGTACGCCGTGTTGCTTGGCGATCCGCGCCACGCCAAACGGGGTTTTGCCGCGCAGGGTCTGGGCATCGAAGCGTCCTTCGCCGGTGATGACCAGATGTGCGCCCTTCACGGCATCGGCCAGTCCGACCAGTTCGGCGACCACTTCGACACCGGCCTGGAACCGTGCGCCGAGAAATGCCTTGGCCGCAAAACCCAGTCCACCCGCGGCACCGCTGCCCGGCTCGTCCTGAACATCCTTGCCCAACGCCTGCGCGCACAATTGGGCAAAGTGACCGAGGGCTTGATCCAGTTGCTGCACTTGCGCAGGAGATGCGCCCTTCTGCGGACCGAAGATTGCCGAGGCGCCGTGAGGGCCACACAGCGGATTGTTGACGTCGGCGGCGATATCGAAACGGATGTGCGCCAGACGCGGGTCGAGTTCGCTCAGGTCCAGTCGTGCGAGTTGCGCCAGCGCCAGGCCGCCCGGCACCAACGATTGCCCTTGAGCATCCAGCAGTTTCACACCCAGCGCCTGCATCGCGCCGGCACCGCCGTCGTTGGTGGCGCTGCCACCGATGGCCAGGATCACCCGTTGTGCGCCGGCATCCATTGCTGCACGGATCAACTCACCCGTGCCAAAGGTGCTGCTGATGCACGCATCACGCTGCCCCGGCGGCACCAGCTGCAGACCACTGGCTTCGGCCATTTCGATGATTGCAGTGTGGTTATGCGGTAGCCAGCCCCACGCGGCTTCAACCGCTGCGCCCAACGGACCACGCACGCGGGTGCGGCGCAGTTCGCCTTCGCACGCGGCGAGAATCGACTCCACCGTGCCTTCGCCACCGTCAGCCATCGGGCACTTGACCAGCGTCGCCTGCGGCCAGACCTGCGCCAGGCCCAGCGCAATGGCTTCTGCAACGCTTTGGGCACTCAGGCTGTCCTTGAACGAATCGGGGGCGATGACGATTTTCATGCGAATTCTCCAGTTCCAATGCCCCTCATGCTGCCAGTCGCCTTGCCCGTTGACGCCTGTCCGCTGCACAAGTGGCGCAGGCGTTTATTGTTCATTTCGACAAATCGTCGGTCTGCGGCAGCAATTGCACACCCAGATACAACGCCAGCATCCCGTCGAGCTTCAACGGATCGACCCCGCTCAACTCGGCAATCCGCTCCATCCGGTAACGCAGACTGTTGCGGTGAATCCCCAAGGCATCGGCGCAGGCCTGGCTCTGCCCGTCGTGATCGCACCAGCTGCGCAAGGTCGCGAGCAACTGGCCGTTGCTGTCCTTGGCGATCACTTTGCGTAACGGTTTGAGCAGTTCATCCAGCGCATCGTCGTTGCGATGGCGCCAGAGCATCACCGGCAAGCGATAGCGATTGAGGGTCAGCAGCCGTGAGCGCGGCAGCACTTCGCGGCCATAGGCGAGCAGATCGCCGACCCGTCGATAACAACGGCGCAGCCCGGCCAGCCCATCGGCCTGCCCGCCGACCGCAATGCGCAGGATGTTCCAGCCCAGGCCATCGAGTTTTTCCAGCAGTCGATCATGCTCGACGTTCTGACTCGCCGGCCGGCACCACAGCAGTGACGACTTGGCCGAACTCACGCACCAACTGTCCGGATAACGCGACATCAGCCAGGCACTCAGCGCCTCGACGGTTTGCCCCGGCCCATGTTCCAGGCCCAACTCGAACAGATACGGCACCCGCGTCAGTTGCGGTTTGAGCCCGAGTTGCTGGGCCTCATCGACCAGCCTTGGCGAATCCCCCGCCTCGCTCAGCAGCAAGGCCAGCAAATCATCGCAACGCTGCCGCCGCCATTGCTGTTCGGATTGCTGGTTGCGCTGGCCGACCAGCATTTCAGCCGTCATGCGCACCAGTTCGGCGTAAGTGCGCAATTGCTCCGGCTCGCCGGTGATACCGAGTACACCGATCAAACGCTGATCGAGCAATAGCGGCAGGTTGATCCCCGGTTGCACGCCTTTCAAATGCACGGCGGTCTGCGCATCTATCTCCACCACCCTTCCGTTGGCCAGCACCAGTTGCGCGCCTTCATGGCGGGTGTTGATCCGCTCCGGCTCGCCACTGCCGAGGATCAACCCCTGGCTGTCCATGACGTTGACGTTGTACGGCAAAATGGCCATGGCCCGGTCGACGATGTCCTGGGCGAGGTCGTGATCGAGTTCGAACATAAGGGCTGGAATCCTTGAAAACAGGCGCGGACGGTTGTTCACCCGCACAGGGTCTGGCAGCAAACCCTGTGCTCAGGCACAAAGACAATCCGGCCAAAGGTGGCCGAGACTCTCAGGGCGATCAACGTTACCCTTTGCATCGCAAAAAATCATAATAAAGAGAGAGCCGCCATGTCGCAGAGCGCCGCTGCCGCCCAGACCATCGCTGACGATAAAAATGCCGTCTACAAACGCATCACCCTGCGTTTGATCCCCTTCATCTTCATCTGCTACCTGTTCAACTACCTCGACCGGGTCAACGTTGGATTCGCCAAACTGCAGATGCTCGACGCGCTGAAATTCAGCGAAACCGTGTACGGCCTCGGTGCCGGGATCTTCTTCATCGGCTACGTGCTGTGCGGCGTACCGAGCAACCTGGCGCTGACCAAATTCGGTCCGCGGCGCTGGATCGCGCTGATGATGATCACCTGGGGCACGCTGTCGACCTGCCTGCTGTTCGTCACCACGCCAACCCAGTTCTACACTCTGCGCCTGTTCACCGGCGCCGCCGAAGCCGGATTCTTCCCAGGTGTTGTGCTGTATCTCTCGCAGTGGTTCCCGACCTTCCGCCGTGGCCGGATCATGGCGTTGTTCATGTCGGCGATTCCGGTGTCGGGCCTGCTCGGCAGCCCGTTTTCCGGCTGGATCCTCAATCACTTCGCCGCCGGCCAGGGTGGTCTGGCCGGTTGGCAGTGGATGTTCCTGCTGCAAGGCATTCCAACCGTGGTGCTGGGCGCACTCGCCTACTTCCTGTTGAGCGACAACTTCGCCGCTGCCAAATGGCTGACCCCGCACGAGCGTTCGGTGCTGGAAGCCGATCAGGCAGAGGACCTGGCGAACAAACCGAAAACCACTTCCGATTCGCTGATTGCCGTATTCAAGAACCCGGCCATCTGGGCCTTCGGCCTGATCTACTTCTGCATCCAGAGCGGCGTGTACGCGATCAACTTCTGGCTGCCGTCGATCATCAAGAACCTCGGCTTCAGCGACAACCTGGTGATTGGCTGGTTGAGTGCGATTCCGTATCTGCTGGCGGCGGTGTTCATGCTGGTAGTTGGTCGCTCGGCGGACTTGCGCAAAGAGCGTCGCTGGCATTTGGTGGTGCCGATGTTGATGGGCGCTGTCGGCCTGCTGATCGCGGTGAACTTCGCGGCGAATCCGGCGATTGCGATTCTCGGTCTGACCATTGCGACCATGGGCGCGCTGACCGGTCTGCCGATGTTCTGGCCGGTGCCGACTGCCATGTTGAGCGCGGGTGCTGCGGCGGGTGGGCTGGCGTTGATCAACTCCATGGGACAGATGGCCGGGTTCCTCAGCCCTTACCTCGTGGGTTGGGTGAAGGACAGCACCGGGTCGACCGACGCGGCGCTTTATCTGCTGGCGGGTGTGATTGTTGGCGGGAGTCTGCTGGCGTTGCGGATGACGCGGACGTTGCGGGCTTAAGCCTTAGTCGAAATACAGAAACGGCCCTTTTCGGGCCGTTTTTTTTTGGATCTAGCTACAGCGGTGCTTCAGTCTTGAGTTCCAGATTATCCAGCGCCCGGTTCACCGCCAGTTCACTCAGCATGATCAGTTGCGCAATGCCCAGCAGCACATGCCTCTGCGAGCCGTCCACCAGTCCGGCGAAGTCGGTCGCCATGACTTTGGCAGAGGTCAGCGTCTCGCAGGCATCGGCCAGCAGTTCTTCGCTGTCGATGCCGGGGGCGATGAGGTAGCGGGCGTTGGGTTTGAGCAGCGGTTTTCTGGGGAGCAGCGGATTGAGGTAGTGATCGAGGGCGCGTTCGGCGGCTTCGTGGAATTTCTTTGAATCGAGGGTTTCGTAGGGAGACGTTGAATCGGCTTCGGGTGGGTTGGGTGTTGGTTTGATCACGTTTGAATCTCCAAATCAGAAAAATGGAGCCATCAAACTTCGCTACCAAACGAAGAGGTGGTGGCCATGCACGGGTTGGTAGACCGGTGACTTGGAGAACCGGCGCGCTCGAAAGCGCCCCACGCATGGCCACCATAAAAGCACGAACGGATAAGCGTCCGAATACGGTGAATTGCGCAACAAGTCAGAACCGGGCTACCAAACCCCATCGCTGTTTTTCAGCGACGGGACAACGATAAAACCCGGCCCCCAAGCGCACAAGCCGGCGGATTCTGGCGCAGTCGTAGGCAACGGCGCAAGGTTGTGTAGCCTGGGGTGCGTGTCTGAACGTGTCCTTTAAACGCCACGATTAAACACTCACAAAATCCCCGTTTTTGCATCCAGCTCAAGCACCAACCCGCCCGGCATCTGCACAAAAATCTGCCAGATCCCGTCCTCCGGCACCTGCGCCACCTGATACGGCAACCCACTGCCCTGCACCCGCTTCAAAACCACCGCCGCGTCTTCATCCGTACGAAACGCAATATGACTCAAACCAGCGTCCTCAAACGAAGGCTGCTCAATCACATGCACCAACGCCTCCCCATTCTGATACAACCACCGCCCGGGAAACGGAAACGGCGGCCGCCGCCCCGGCGTCAATCCCAGCAATACATTGAAGGCGTCCTGAATCGGCTGCCCGTCCGGCGCATTGAACGCCAGGTGATCGAAGTGCCAGGTCATAACAATCCACCTCCGTCGACATCGATGATGCTGCCGCTGATAAAGCCGTTTTCCATGACCAGCATAAAAGCGGCGGCCAGGTCCTGCGGCTTGCCGACCCGACCCACCGGCAGCGCCGCCGAGGTACGGACGAACATTGCATTGCGCTGACTTTCGTCCATGCCTGCGTAAGCGTCGGTGTCAGTCACACCGGGGCTGATCACGTTGACCCGGCGCGGCGCCAACTCCTTCGCCAGTTGTTTGGCGAGCGATTCAAGCGCGGCGTTCAAAGTGGTCTTGATGAACTGCCCAGCGACAAATTTGCGCGACAACAAACCCGACGTCAGGGTGATGCTGCCCCGCTCGCTCAGGTACGGCAGCGCCGCTTGAATCGCGCGCAAGGTGCCCCAGAATTTCACGTCGAAGGCCTGCTGCGCCTGAAGCAGATCGCTGTCGGCCAACAGCTTGGCGCTGACGCTCGGCCCGGCGGTAATCACCAGATGATCGAGGGCGCCAATGCGTTCGAACAGTTGACGCAGCGAGGCGTCATCGGTGACATCGGCGGATTCGTGGCGGACACCGTCATGGGTTTCTGACGTTTCAACACGGCGCCCAACCGAATAAACACGGGCGCCTCGTTCAGCGGCGTTCGACGCGACGGCGGCGCCAATGCCGCTGCTGCCGCCGATGACCACAACAGTCTGGTTGTCGAATGGTTTCATGAGAGTTCTCCGGTGGGCTTGAGGAGATTGCATCTTCCCCGGTTGCCAATCGCAGAAAAATCCCGGTAAATCGGAAGGATCTTTAAAGGATTTTTACCAATGAGCTCGATTCTCGATCTTGAGATCTTCGTCCGTACCGCCGACTCCGGCAGCATTTCCGCCGCCGCCCGGGCGCTGGAGTTGACACCGGCCGCCGCCAGCATCGCGCTGAAACGCCTGGAAACCCGCCTCGGCATTCGCCTGTTCGCCCGCTCGACGCGCAGCATGCGCCTGACCGAAGAAGGTCGGCGCTATCTGGAAAGCGTGCGCCTGGCACTGGCCACATTGGCCGAGGGCGAACAGGCGCTGAAGCAACAGACCGAAGGCCTGAGCGGCGTGTTGCAACTGGCGGCGCCGTCGGACTTCGGGCGCAACGTGCTGCTGCCGTGGCTGGACGATTTCAAGCGCGAGCACCCGCACATTCAACTGCAATTGCTGCTCAACGACCGGCATGCGGATCTGTTTCGCGAGACGGTGGATGTGGCGCTGCGCTTTGGCGTGCCGAGTGATTCGACGCTGGTGGCGTTGCCGATTCTGCCTGAGCATCGCCGCGTGGCCTGCGCCAGTCCTGCGTATCTGGAACGCCACGGTACACCGCAAAATCCTGCCGAATTGAGCGAGCACAGTGCCCTGCTCTACCTACGTAACGGTCGGCCCTATAACACCTGGCGCTTCCATCGCGAGGACGAAACGGTCGAGGTCGAAGTGCGCGGCGACTACCTCAGCGACGACGGCGAAGTCGCCCGCCGCTGGGCGCTGGCCGGGCACGGCATCGCCTACAAGGCCTGGCTCGACGTGGCCGAAGACGTGCGTGCCGGGCGGCTGCTGACGCTATTCGATGACTGGCTGGGCGAGAGCGTGCCGTTCAATCTGCTGTGCCCGCACCGGGTGCAGGTGTCGGAGCGGGTCAAGGTGTTGCAGGCGTTTTTGCGCGAGCGCTGCGAGGCGTTGCGGCGATAAATTCACTTTGCCGCGCCGGGCGCTTCTGGTATTTGATGGAAGCTTTCCCACCGACAAAAGGATTTCGGCATGAGCTATCGCACACTGGGTCACTCGGGGTTGCAAGTGTCCACCCTCACCCTCGGCACGATGATGTTCGGCGAACAGACCAGCGCGGAAGACTCGCTGCGCATCATCGACAAGGCCTGGGATCAGGGCATCAACTTCATCGACACCGCCGACGTCTATACCAACGGCCGCTCGGAAGAGATCGTCGGCGAAGCCATCGCCCGTCATCGGCATGAATGGGTGCTGGCGACCAAAGTCGGTTTCGGCCCCGTGGATGGCGTGCCGAACCGCAGCGGCTTGAGCCGCAAGCACATCTTCAATGGTCTGGAGGCCAGCCTGACCCGGCTCGGCACCGACTACCTCGACATCTATTACCTGCACCGCGAAGACCACAACACCCCGCTGGAAGTGACGATCTCGGCGATTGGCGATCTGATTCGCCAGGGCAAGATCCGTTATTGGGGCCTGTCGAACTATCGCGGCTGGCGGATTGCCGAGGTGATCCGCGTGGCGGACAAACTCGGCGTCGATCGCCCGGTGATCAGCCAGCCGCTGTACAACATCGTCAACCGTCAGGCCGAGACCGAGCAGATCACCGCCGCCCAGACTTACGGCCTCGGCGTCGTGCCTTACAGCCCGCTGGCCCGTGGCGTGCTCAGCGGCAAGTACGCACCGGACGTGACCCCGGACGCCAACAGCCGGGCTGGGCGCCAGGACAAACGGATTCTGGAGACTGAATGGCGCGTGGAATCGTTGCGCATTGCCCAGCAGATTCAGCAATACACCCGGGAGCGTGGGGTCGGGATTGTCGAGTTTGCGATTGCCTGGGTGCTGAACAACGGCGCGGTGACCTCGGCGATTGTCGGGCCGCGTACGGAAGAACAGTGGGATGCGTACACCAAGGCGCAGGCGGTGAAGATTACGGCGGAGGATGAGGCGTTTATCGATTCGCTGGTGACGCCGGGGCATGCGTCTACGCCGGGGTTTAATGATGTGAGCCATTTTGTGTCGGGCCGCAAACCGCGTTCGGCTTGAGACCGCTGCCCTCACCCTAGCCCTCTCCCGGAGGGAGAGGGAACCGATTGGGGGATATTGAAGCTAAGCTTTTGCCTGAAGCTCTCGTGGTGAATCCACAATCGACTCGGACTTTCACGTCGCTGAAACTCCTGAGACACCTCGGTCAGTCCCCTCTCCCTTCGGGAGAGGGTTAGGGTGAGGGGCTTTTGGATCTGTTGAAAATAATGACCATCTGGCCAATATTCACCACAAAAACCACGTATCCTGCGCGCCCCGTTTCACCATCCCCCCCCGCGAGGACAGTTTGTCTAAAGGCATTGCTCTATCGGTGACAGCATCGACGCTGTTTGCCGTCATGTATTACTACACCTCGCTGCTCACCCCTTTGAGCGGCGTGGAAATCTTCGGTTGGCGGATGCTGCTGACCGTGCCCTGCATGACCGTGTTCATGCTGGTTTCCGGCGAATGGCGGCGGGTGCTGGAGCTGCTGCGCGGGCTCCCTGCACTGCCGAAGTTGATCGGTGGTCTGATCCTCTCGTCAGCGTTGCTCGGCGTGCAGTTGTGGCTGTTCATGTGGGCGCCGCTCAACGGCTACAGCCTCGATGTGTCGCTGGGCTACTTCCTGCTACCGTTGTCCATGGTCCTGACCGGACGCATCGCTTATGGCGAAAACCTGTCATACCTGCAAAAAGTCGCGGTGTTTTTTGCCAGCCTCGGGGTGTTGAACGAGTTGTATCAGGTCGGCGGGTTTTCCTGGGCGACGCTGGTGGTGGTCGTCGGTTACCCGTTGTATTTCGTGCTGCGCAAATACCTCAAGACCGACAACCTCAGCGGTTTGTGGGTCGACATGACTTTGATGCTGCCGGTGGCGTACTGGTTTGTGCGCGGCGGCGAACAGGGTTTCGGCGTGTTCGATCAGTACCCGGCGCTGACGTGGCTGATTCCGCTGCTCGGCCTGATCAGTGCGTCGGCGCTGGTGGTGTACATCATTGCCAGCCGCTTGCTGCCGTTCAGCCTGTTCGGTTTGTTGAGTTACGTGGAACCGGTGTTGCTGCTCGGTGTGGCGCTGCTGCTCGGCGAGAGCATCAAACCCGGCGAATGGCTGACCTACATCCCGATCTGGCTCGCGGTGGTGGTGCTGGTGTTTGAAGGGTTCAAGCATTTGATGCGCCAACGGCGCCCTTAAGACGCGCAATAAAAAGCCCGGCCTGCATTTCTGCAGGCCGGGCTTTTTTACATCTGATGCGGATTACTCGGTAGCGAGAACGCCACGACGCACCTGGTCACGCTCGATCGATTCGAACAGAGCCTTGAAGTTGCCTTCGCCGAAACCATCGTCGCCTTTGCGCTGGATGAATTCGAAGAACACCGGCCCCATCAGGGTTTCCGAGAAGATCTGCAGCAGCAGACGCTTGTCTTCCTTATCCGACGCACCATCCAGCAGGATGCCGCGCGATTGCAACTGATCGACCGGCTCGCCGTGGTTCGGCAGGCGGCCTTCGAGCATTTCGTAGTAGGTATCCGGCGGCGCGGTCATGAAGCGCATGCCGATCTTCTTCAGCTGATCCCAGGTCTTGACCAGGTCGTCAGTGAGGAACGCCACGTGCTGGATGCCTTCGCCATTGAACTGCATCAGGAACTCTTCGATCTGCCCGGCGCCCTTCGATGATTCCTCGTTGAGCGGGATGCGGATCATGCCGTCCGGCGCGGTCATCGCTTTCGAGGTCAGGCCGGTGTATTCGCCCTTGATGTCGAAGTAACGGATTTCGCGGAAGTTGAACAGTTTCTCGTAGAAGTTCGCCCAGTAGGCCATGCGACCGCGATACACGTTGTGGGTCAAGTGATCGATGATCTTCAGGCCGGCACCGACCGGGTTGCGATCAACGCCTTCGAGGAACACGAAGTCGATGTCATAGATCGAGCTGCCTTCACCAAAACGGTCGATCAGGTACAGCGGCGCGCCGCCAATGCCTTTGATCGCCGGCAGGTTCAGTTCCATCGGGCCGGTTTCGATGTGGATTGGCTGGGCACCGAGTTCCAACGCGCGTTTGTAAGCCTTCTGCGAATCCTTGACCCGGAACGCCATGCCGCAAACGGATGGACCGTGCTCGGCCGCGAAGTACGAGGCCACGCTGTGGGGTTCGTTGTTGAGGATCAGGTTGATCGCGCCCTGGCGGTACAGGTGCACGTTCTTGGAACGGTGTGTCGCGACCTTGGTGAAGCCCATGATCTCGAAGATCGGCTCCAGGGTGCCAGGTGTGGGCGATGCGAACTCGATGAACTCGAAGCCCATCAGGCCCATTGGGTTTTCGTATAAATCTGCCATGGTTGGCGCCTCATCATTCTTATCAATTAACCAGAGTTATTTGTCAGTAATGCTGAGACCGGTGGGTGGCGCACAGGAGATGCCACGCACACTGCGGGCGAGGAAGTCACCGTAGATCAGTTGAAACCCGAATATCTTCATTGTCGACCCAAGGCTCTTGCGGGCGAGGCTTCTGCTGCCAGAAGACGATTATTATTGTATGCGTAACCCGATTCTACACAGCGTAAATAGGGTTGTCTGCTCTCTCTATAAAATCCGCTTTTTTCCGGCTGGTGCAAGGGGTTTGTTGCACAGCCAGATGCCCGTCAGAATCAGCGCGCCGCCCAGGCACATGGCCAGCGTCAGCTGTTCGCCCAGCAGGATTGCGCCGGCCAGCACGGCGGTCAGCGGGTTGAGCGCAATGAACACACCAGAGCGCGTGGCGCCGATTTTACGGATGCCATCGTAGTAACCGATGTAAGCCAGCGCCGAGCCGAGTACGCCCAGATAGGCCAGGCTCAGCCATTGGCGCGAGCCAAGTGCGGCCAGCGCCGCAACGTCGACTTCGCCACGGCTCAGGGCCAACGCCCACAACATCAAGGTGCCCAGCAGAATCGAAAAGGTCACGGTCTGCACCGGGCCGATGCTCTGGTTGAGGCTGCGGGAGAACAGCGAATAGACGCCCCAGCTCAGCACACAGCCGAGGATCAGCAGGTCGCCAATCCACGCGTCCGGCGTTTCGCTCAACAACTGCGGGTGGCGACTGACGATCACCACACCTGCCCCACCGATGCAGATTACGATGCCGATGACCTTCAGCCGGCTCAGCCGCTCCTTGAACAGCAGCCACGATGCCAGACCGATCACCGCCGGATTCAGCGCCACGATCAACGAGGCCCGGGAAGCGTTGATGTATTGCAACCCGTAAAAGAAGCACAGGTTGTAGAAGAAGATCCCGAAGAACCCCAGCAGCGCCAGTTGCAGCCATTGGCGGGGCGTGGGCCGCGCCAGCGCAATCCGCGCCAGTCGCAGAAACCCGAGCAACGCCAAACTGGCCAGCAGAAATCGCAAGCTGGCGGCGAAGACCGGACTCAGGCTGCCGGCCAGAAACCGCCCGGCCACCCACGTTCCGCCCCAGATCATGGTGACCAGGGCCAGGTTCAAATAGACGGGCATGTCCGAGGCGGCCGGACGGACAGGTTCATGACAACTCATAACGCTCCCAACGATGAGACTGACGGATGACGTATCATTCGATTGATTCCTCATCATCGTAAAATGAGTCTTTACTCATGACCCTGACCCAACTCGAAATCTTCTCGCTGGTGGCCGAACTGCGAGGTTTTACTCTCGCCGCCCATCGCCTCGGGATTTCCCAGTCAGCGGTGTCTCACGCCTTGAAGTCGCTGGAACAGGAACTGGGCGTCGAACTGCTGCGCCGGCACCAATCGCAAGTGGAACTGAGCGACATCGGCGAGCAATTGCTGCTGCGGGCCCGGGCGATGCTTGGGCTGGCCAATACCCTACGCCAAGAGGCGGCGGATGCGCGCGGCATGAAGCGCGGCACATTGCGCATCGGTTCGTTCGGGCCGACATCGTCGATCAAGTTGTTGCCCAGGATTCTGCAGCAGTATCGCGAGGCGCATCCGGGGATCGAAGTGCACATCGATGAAGGCCCGGATCGGCAGGTCATCCAGTGGCTGGAGGAGCGACGGATCGACATCGGCTTTGTGGTGCTGCCCGAGGAACGCTTCGACACGTTTACCTTGATCGAAGATCAGATGGTCGCCCTGCTCCCGCTCGGTCACCCGTTGGCGGCGCACGAATCAGTGACGCTGAAAGACTTATGCAACGATCCGTTCGTGCTGACCGAGGCCGGTTCGTCGGAGCTGGTATCGCGCCTGTTCAACACGGCGCGGTTGAACCCGAACATCCGCTATCGCTGCTCGCAGCTGCTCAGCACGCTCGACACCGTGGGCCGGGGCGATGCAATGACTGTGGTGGCGGAAGGCTCGTTGCCCTTCGATTCCGACCCGCGCTATGTAAAACGGACATTGTCACCGCCCGTCAAACGGCAGGTCGGACTGGCGGTACTGGATCAGCGCCAGGCATCGCCCGCCACGCTGGCATTCATTCAACTGGCAACACGGCTGGATTACCGTTGAGCAGCGCAGGCGTCATTGGCCATCTATCATGGGCTCAGACCCTGGGCTTTGCGCGCACGCTTCGCCTGCCATCTAGAGCCCCACTCCATTGCGACAGGATGCGCCCATGCCACTGACTGTCAGGCCCCGCCGCAAGCGCAGCACCCGGATAATAATGACTTTGCTGTGCGGCTTGCTGCCGATCGTACTCGGCAGTGTGATTCTCTATATGCAGGCCGGACGCGCCCTTCAGCAGAGTTCGCAACACACCGCCGAAGAAGCCCTGCGTCAGTTCGAACTGATGCTCGACAACACTGCCCAGGCCGCCCGCGAACTGTTGCCTTTGGCCGGCCAGACCTGCGAGACCGTCAAACTCGCCTTGCGCGAACAAGTCACCCGCCGCCCGTTCGTGCGCTCGACCAATCTGGTGTGGGACGACAATCTCTATTGCAGCTCCTTGTTCGGCGATTTCAAGGAAGCCGTCAATCCAGGCGACTACGCCCAAGGCAAGTTGTGGCTCATGAACGGCAACCCGGTGACGCCTGACACCGCGCTGCTGGTGTACCGCCTCAGCGAAGGCCGTGGTGGCGCACTGACCACGCTGGACGGCTATCACCTGAGCAACATCCTGCGCCTGATCGGCCGGCACACATTGTTGTTGCTGCAAGTCGGCAACAACTGGCTCTGCGCCGACGGCAAAGTGCATCAAGGCGCCTTGCCCGCGTTGCCGGTGGCGCAAAGTACCTTGCACTCGTCGCACTATGCGTTCTCGGTGACAGCCGCTTTTCCAGAAGGCGAAACCTGGCGCTACATGAAAGATGAATACCCGCCGCTGTTCAGCCTGCTGATGTTCTTCGGTGCAGTATCGGGAGCAATCGGTTACATCGTGCAAAAACGATCCACATCGCCCAGCCATGAAATGCTTCGGGCGCTGGAGGCGGGAGAGTTCATTCCCTACTTTCAACCGGTGGTGCACGGCGACAGTAAACAGTGGTCGGGCACGGAAGTGCTGATGCGCTGGAACCATCCCAAGGAGGGGCTGGTGCGTCCGGACCTGTTCATCCCGTTTGCCGAACACTCCGGACTGATCGTGCCGATGACTCGGGCCTTGATGCAGCAGACGGCTGTCGTGCTGGGGCCGCTGTCATCGACCTTTACCGCGCCGTTCCACATTGGCATCAACATCACCGCCAGCCATTGCAACGATCTGGAGCTGGTTGAGGATTGCCGTGAATTTTTGTCAGCTTTTCCGCCGGGCAGCATCAGCCTGGTTCTGGAACTCACCGAACGTGAGCTGATCGAGCCGTCCGACATTACCCATCAACTGTTCGCGCAGCTGCGTGCAATGGGCGTGAAGATCGCGATTGATGACTTTGGCACCGGCCATTCAAGCCTCGGTTACTTGAGGACGTTCAATGTCGACTTCCTCAAGATCGATCAGACATTTGTCGCCATGATCGATAAAGATGCGCTGTCACGGCATATTCTGGACAGCATCATCGAGCTCTCGACCAAGCTGGATCTGGGCATCGTGGCCGAAGGTGTGGAGACGCAAGCCCAGTGTGATTATCTGGCCGCCCACCATGTCAACTTTCTGCAGGGCTACCTTTTCGGCAAACCGATGCCGGCTGCGGACTTCATCGAAGCATTAACTCATCATTAACTTCTCTGGATAAATCCGGACTCGCCGACAGCCCGCACCAAATTGATACAAAACAGCGTTGTTGTTACATGAAGAAAAAGTCAGGATTTACTCTTGCCGCATTAACTACTACAATTTTTCTTACCTGTTGCAAGATGGGCAGGTGAGCCATTATCACCGAGTCGCTTCAAGGCTCTTGGCTTATAGCTTTGTTTGCGGTTGGTATCAGCCAAACACACTATTGGAGTAAAGATATTGTCCAGACTCGCTGAATTTCGTGCAGCTGAAAAGGCCCTTCAGGAACAGCTCAAGCAGCTGGAATCGCTGAAGAATGATGCCGGGCTCAAGAAAGAAATCGAATTCGAAGAAAAGCTCCAGGGGCTGATGAAAACATACGGCAAAGGCCTGAAAGACATCATCGCCATTCTCGATCCGAACCCGGCGAAATCCGGTCTGCAATCGACCGCCGCACCTAAAACCCGCCGCGCTCGCGTGGTCAAGGTCTATCAGAACCCGCACACCGGCGAGCTGATCGAGACCAAAGGTGGCAATCACCGCGGCCTGAAGGCCTGGAAGGAACAATACGGTGCAGCCACCGTTGATTCCTGGTTGCGCGGTTAATCCCTCGCAAACATGAAAGCCCTGCATATGCAGGGCTTTTTTTCGGACAATATTTAACAAATGCAACGATTTTTCTGGCGGGCAAGTTGAGTTTCAAATCGCTCTCGCGCTGAAACTATGCTTCCGAGTGTTGCCCCGTTAGCCGGAATTAACTTTATGTTTAATCATTTCCGGTATCTAACACCAGACTGCCCCCGAACAGACGACTAGAATTTCAAGCTGTTTCGCGCAGCCACTATGTCGTCGCCGCTGGCCTTATAAACCTCCGCCTGCCCTGCATACGAAAGTACATAGGCCTTATCCGCCTCGACCGCTGCAACCAATGTTTGCGACAACACATGACGGCCGTTTTCAGTCACCGTACAAGTGGTCTCAAGCGCTGTCAGCGAGCCCAGCGTACTCGCGTGAACCTTGTTGCAGACACTCTGATAACCGCTCTGGAAAAAGTCTTTCTGCACCGACTTGCGCATCTCAAGCAACACGCCTTGCAAGTTGACCTGATGACCACTTTCCACACGGGTCATCGTCAACTCCATCACCATCACCTGATTGCCATCGGCGTCAGTTTTCACTGCGCGCTGACGCGAGACTTCAGGCGAGGTTTCGGGCAGCGCCTCGACCTCCCAGCCGGCAGGCCAGGTGATGCTCGGCGCCTCGGCAAAAGCCGGTAGCGCCAGAAGAGAAAAACCCAGGAAAACGAACAGCGATTTGAACGGTCGGATCATTACCAGAGGCACTCGCGGATTGAGCCGTAAAGTCTGAGGCTCGCCCGCTTGCAGGGCAAGCCCGCGCTTTCGGTTTGGCGATGCCGCAAGGCATGCGTATCATTGCGCCCATTCACTCGCCCCAATTTGTTACGGAGGGCCCATGAGCCTGCAAGAACTGAACACCTTCCCTGGCGTCACCGCCATCCCGGACAGCGCAACCCGTCACTTCGTGTTCAACCACACCATGCTGCGCGTAAAGGACATTACCAAGTCCCTGGACTTCTACACCCGCGTGCTGGGTTTCTCGCTGGTAGAGAAGCGTGATTTCCCGGAAGCGGAATTCAGCCTGTACTTCCTCGCCTTGGTGGACAAATCGCAGATCCCGGCCGACGCCGCTGCTCGCACCGAGTGGATGAAGTCGATTCCCGGCATTCTGGAACTGACCCACAACCATGGCACCGAGAACGACGCAGACTTCGCCTACCACAACGGCAACACCGACCCGCGCGGTTTCGGCCACATCTGCATTTCGGTACCGGACATCGTCGCTGCCTGCGCGCGCTTTGAAGAGCTGGGCTGCGACTTCCAGAAGCGTCTGACCGATGGCCGCATGAAGAGCCTGGCGTTCATCAAGGATCCGGATGGCTACTGGGTCGAGATCATCCAGCCGGCGCCGCTGTAAAGCTGAACGCAGGTAGAAAGCATCACGCAAAGAAAAACCCCCATCATCACTGATGGGGGTTTTCTTTTTCAGACCCTGGATTTACGCCGGAGCCGACGTGCGGATCAGGTGATCGAAAGCACTGAGGGAAGCCTTGGCACCCTCGCCCACCGCGATCACGATCTGCTTGTACGGCACGGTGGTCACGTCACCGGCGGCGAAGATGCCGGGGATCGAGGTTTCGCCGCGGTTGTCGACGATGATCTCGCCGCGCGGCGACAGCTCGATGGTGCCTTTGAGCCAGTCGGTGTTGGGCAGCAGACCGATCTGCACGAAAATCCCTTCCAGTTCGACAGTGCGCAGCTCGTCAGTATTGCGATCCTTGTAGCGCAGGCCGTTGACCTTCTGCCCGTCGCCAGTGACTTCAGTGGTCAGCGCACTGGTGATCACGGTGACGTTCGGCAGGCTGTGCAGCTTGCGTTGCAATACGGCGTCGGCGCGCAACTGAACGTCGAACTCCAGCAGAGTCACGTGGGAGACGATACCGGCCAGGTCAATGGCCGCTTCGACGCCGGAGTTACCGCCGCCAATCACCGCCACACGCTTGCCTTTGAACAGCGGGCCGTCGCAGTGTGGGCAGTACGCCACGCCTTTGTTACGGTATTCCTGTTCGCCCGGCACGTTCATTTCACGCCACCGCGCACCGGTGGCCAGAATCACGCTCTTGGCCTTGAGGGTCGCGCCGCTGGCGAAGCGAACTTCATGCAGCTCGCCATTCTTGCCCGGGATCAGCTTGTCGGCGCGTTGCAGGTTCATGATGTCGACGTCGTACTGCTTGACGTGCTCTTCCAGCGCGGTCGCCAGTTTCGGGCCTTCGGTTTCCTGCACGGAAATGAAGTTCTCGATGGCCATGGTGTCCAGCACCTGACCGCCGAAGCGCTCGGCCGCCACACCGGTGCGAATGCCTTTACGTGCGGCATAGATCGCCGCCGAAGCACCGGCCGGGCCACCGCCAACCACCAGCACATCGAAGGCTTGCTTGGCGCTGATTTTCTCCGCCTGACGCTCGATGGCGCCAGTGTCGAGTTTGGCGAGGATTTCTTCCAGGCCCATACGGCCCTGGCCGAAGTTTTCGCCGTTCAGGTAAATGCTCGGCACAGCCATGATCTTGCGATCGTTGACTTCGTCCTGGAACAGCGCGCCGTCGATGGCGACGTGGCGGATATTCGGGTTCAGCACGGCCATCAGGTTCAATGCCTGAACAACGTCCGGGCAGTTCTGGCAGGACAGCGAGAAGTACGTCTCGAAGTTGAACTCGCCCTTGAGCGAGCGGATCTGTTCGATCACTTCGACACTGGCCTTCGAAGGGTGGCCGCCGACTTGCAGCAGGGCCAGCACCAGCGAAGTGAATTCATGGCCCATCGGGATGCCGGCGAAACGCAGGCTGATATCGGCCCCGGGGCGGTTGATCGAGAACGACGGTTTGCGTGCATCGTCGCCGCTGTCGATCAAGGTAATCTGATGCGAAAGACTGGCAATGTCTTTCAGCAGGTCGAGCATTTCACGGGATTTCGCACCGTCGTCGAGTGAAGCAACGATCTCGATCGGCTGGGTGACCCGTTCCAGGTACGATTTCAACTGGGCTTTAAGATTGGCGTCCAACATACGGGCGATCTCCTGACTTTATTTGAGGCGAAAAAAAGCCCGAGCGAATCTCGCCCGGGCTTTTCTATTGGGCGGTGCAGCTTACTTGAGTAGGTGCGGAGTCCCGCCCTGTATTGCGTGTGTCACAGACTTAGATCTTGCCGACCAGGTCCAGGGACGGAGCCAGCGTGGCCTCGCCTTCTTTCCACTTGGCCGGGCAAACTTCGCCTGGGTGAGCAGCAACGTACTGAGCAGCCTTGATTTTGCGCAGCAGCTCGGAAGCGTCACGGCCAACACCGCCATCGTTCAGTTCAACGATTTTGATCTGGCCTTCAGGGTTGATCACGAAGGTGCCACGGTCAGCCAGGCCAGCTTCTTCGATCAGCACGTCGAAGTTGCGGGAGATGACCTGAGTCGGGTCGCCAATCATGGTGTACTGGATTTTGCCGATGGCTGGCGAAGTGTTGTGCCAGGCAGCGTGGGCAAAGTGGGTGTCGGTCGAAACGCTGTAGATCTCTACGCCCAGTTTCTGGAAGGCGGCGTAGTTGTCAGCCAGGTCTTCGAGTTCGGTTGGGCAAACGAAAGTGAAGTCGGCCGGGTAGAAAAACACTACGGACCATTTGCCTTTCAGGTCAGCGTCCGAGACTTGTACGAAGTCGCCGTTTTTGAATGCGGTAGCTTTGAACGGTTTTACTTGGCTGTTGATGATAGGCATTGATGACTCTCCGTCAGGGTTGTGAATTCGATGGGTTAATCCTACCCAGTCACTCGACGGATGGCTCATTGGCAAACCTGATGCTGCTGATTTGTTTTCGCTATTAGCTGAAGGTATTAATAGAAGAAAACGATATCTACGGCGACAGCGGCTTATCCGTAATCCGGGCCATCCCGTGAAAGGGGCTCGCTTCAACATAGCGCATGGCGGACTTCATATCCTTCCAGCCCACGTAACTCATCAATGATTTAAGATCCCAGCCGCTTTGATGGGCCCATGTTGCGAAGCCACGACGCAGGGAGTGGCTGGTGTAGCGCTCGGCGGAGATCCCGGCCCGCTCCAGGGCCTGACGCAGCAACGGAATCACGCTGTTGGCGTGCAACCCCTCTTCGCTCAGGTTGCCCCAGCGGTCGACGGCGCGAAACACCGGTCCTCGCACCAGTGCTGCCTCGGTGATCCACTCGATATAAGCCTGCACCGGACACAACTTCAGCAGCGCCGGGGCCTGATAGGTCTGCCCGAGGTTTTCCCGATCGCCCTTGCTGCGCGGCAGGTACAAGGTGATGCCGTTGCCGGCGTGCGCCTGCACATGCTCGATCTGCACCCGACACAGCTCATCGCTGCGGAAGCCGCGCCAGAAGCCCAGCAGGATCAACGCCCGATCACGGCAAGCTCGGAGCAGCAGCGGCCGGTCCTGTTGTTCCCGGGCGTCTTTCATTTCCTGCTCAAGCCAGGCGACGGTCTGCTCAAGATCGCGCAGTTGGAGTGGCTCGGCCTGTTTTTCCTGCGCGGGATGCAGGGCGCGAATGCCCTTGAACACCTTGCGCACCACCGGCGACTTGGTGGGATCGGCGAAGCCCTGGCTGTTGTGCCACTGCGCCAGTGCCGACAGACGCAACTTCAGCGTGTTAACCGACAGCACGCCCGCATGCGCCACCAGATACCGCGCGACGCTGTCCGCTGTGGCCGGCAGGAACCCTCCCCACGCGGATTCGAAGTGCTCGATGGCCGCGCGATAACTGCGGCGGGTGTTGTCGCGGGTGGCGGCTTGCAGATAGCGATCGATATCGCTCATGGGCTGATTTTCTCGTGGCGTACTGAGGGTTCGTGCAGAAACGGATTTTATGGGTTTCACATGGGGTAATACCAGTATATCCCGTCCGTTTGTCGGCGCTTATTTCACTTTATTTTCAACATGGTACACTGCGTACTTTAGTGGCATGTACCACAGTACGAAATGGTAGGAGCAGATATGGCCCGTGGCGGCGTTAACAAAGCAGTAGTCCAGATCGCGCGCGCAGCGATCCTCGCCCGTGGCGAACACCCCAGTATCGATGCAGTACGCATCGAGCTGGGCAATACGGGCTCAAAAACCACGATTCATCGCTATCTAAAAGAACTGGATGACGGCAGCGAGCCAGCGGATCCGTCGGCAGAACCCATCGATGACGAACTGCTGGCGCTCGTCACCCGCCTTGCACAACGCCTGAAAGAACAGGCGCAAGAGCCGATTGATCAGGCACGCGAGCAGTACGAGCAACAGCGTCAGGCACTGGAGGACGAACTGAATCAGCTTCGTCAGGATCATGCGCAACTGGAGAAGAAACACGACATTCAAACTGCCGCGCTGGCCAAGGAATCCGAAGCACTGAGTGATACACGCTCAATGCTGCAGACCGAGCAGACGCGCAACGCCGGGTTGAATCAGGCACTGGCGGATTTTGAATTGCGCCTGCAGGACAAGGACGAGCAGATCCGCTCGCTGGAAGAGAAGCACCTGCACGCCCGCGATGCACTTGAGCACTATCGCAACGCCATCAAGGAGCAGCGCGAGCAGGAGCAAAGCCGCCATGAAAACCAGGTGCAACAATTGCAGATGGAGTTGCGTCAGGCGCAACAAAGCGCCCTGGTGCGCCAGGACGAAATCACCCAGCTGCACCGCGACAACGAACGCCTGCTGACCGAGAATCGCGGCACCGTGCGCGAACTGAGTCTGATGCAGGATCAGCTCAAGCACAGCAATCAGCGTCAGGATCAACTGCTGGAGCAAGCGTCGCGCGTCGACAGCGAACGCACCCTCCTCCAGGAACGCCTGCGCGTGGCCCTGCTGGAAAGTCAGACGCTTAAACAGAACGTCGACGAGCAGTCGCAGCTCAATCAGTCATTGGAGAAGGAATTGACTAAGATTCAAGCCAGCTTGCGCCTGGCCACTGCCGTTGTGGCAGCGCCAGACGCAGCAGAACCGGAAAAGACTTAAGCGCCGACCGGCGTACGCATGGTGACAAACTCTTCGGCCGCCGTCGGGTGCACCCCGATGGTGTCGTCGAAGTCACGCTTGGTGGCGCCAGCCTTCAGCGCGATCGCCAGACCCTGCACGATCTCGCCGGCATCCGGCCCGACCATGTGACAGCCCAACACCTTGTCAGATTTGCCATCGACCACCAGCTTCATCAGCGTGCGCTCCTGGCAATCCGTCAGAGTCAGCTTCATTGGACGGAAGCGGCTTTCGTAGATCACGACGTCGTGACCCGCTTCCCGCGCCTCTTCTTCGGTCAGGCCGACGGTGCCGATATTCGGCAGACTGAACACCGCCGTCGGGATCATCTTGTAATCCACCGGACGATATTGCTCAGGCTTGAACAGACGTCGCGCCACCGCCATGCCTTCGGCCAGTGCCACTGGCGTCAGCTGCACACGACCGATGACATCGCCCAGCGCCAGGATTGATGGCTCGGTGGTCTGGTATTGCTCATCGACCTTGATGAAGCCTTTGTCGTCGAGCTGCACATCAATGTTCTCCAGCCCCAGGTTGTCCAGCATCGGACGTCGGCCGGTGGCGTAGAACACACAATCCGCCTCCAGTACGCGACCATCCTTGAGGGTCGCTTTCAGGCTGCCATCCGACTGCTTGTCGATACGGGCAATGTCGGCATTGAATTGCAGATCCATCCCGCGTTTGGTCAGCTCTTCTTTCAAATGGTTACGCACTGAACCATCGAAACCACGGAGGAACAGATCCCCGCGATACAACAACGTCGTGTTGGCGCCCAGGCCATGGAAAATCCCGGCAAATTCGACGGCGATGTAACCGCCGCCGACGACCAGCACGCGCTTGGGCAGCTCTTTCAGGAAGAACGCCTGGTTCGAGCTGATCGCATGCTCATGCCCCGGAATCTCGGGGATCTGCGGCCAGCCTCCGGTGGCGATCAGAATATTCTTCGCGGTGTATCGCTCACCGTTGACCTCGACTTCGTGCGGACCAACGATTTTCGCGTGAGCCTCATGCAGGGTCACGCCGCTGTTGACCAGCAGATTGCGATAAATGCCGTTCAGACGATTGATCTCGCGATCCTTGTTGGCAATCAGCGTGGCCCAGTCGAAATCCGCCTCACCCAGATTCCACCCGAAACCCGAAGACTGCTCGAAGTCTTCGGCAAAATGGGCGCCGTACACCAACAGTTTTTTCGGTACGCAACCGACGTTGACGCAGGTTCCGCCAAGATAACGGCTCTCGGCCACCGCCACTTTCGCACCGAACCCGGCAGCAAAACGCGCAGCCCGCACACCGCCGGAACCGGCGCCAATCACATAAAGGTCAAAATCGTAGGCCATTTCTATCTCCTCGGCAGGCGATCAGCATACCCGCCGTCGTCCGTTGGGCAAGCACTCCTGCCGATATAGGGGCAGAAAATGAAAAAGCCACCCGAAGGTGGCTTTTTCGTACAGGCAGATCAGGCCTTATCAGTAAGCCTTGCCAGTCTTGTAGAAGTTCTCGAAGCAGAAGTTGGTTGCTTCGATGTAGCCTTCAGCACCACCGCAGTCGAAACGCTTGCCCTTGAACTTGTAGGCCATCACGCAGCCGTTCTGGGCTTGCTTCATCAGGGCGTCGGTGATCTGGATTTCACCTCCCTTGCCTGGCTCGGTCTGTTCGATCAGGTCGAAGATGTCCGGGGTCAGGATGTAACGGCCGATGATCGCCAGGTTCGACGGTGCGTCTTCCGGCTTTGGCTTCTCGACCATGCTGTGTACGCGGTAGATGTCGTCGCGGATCATTTCGCCAGCGATCACGCCGTACTTGCTGGTTTCCTGCGGATCGACTTCCTGGATGGCAATGATCGAGCAGCGGAACTGCTTGTACAGCTTGACCATCTGGGTCAGCACGCCGTCGCCTTCAAGGTTGACGCACAGGTCGTCCGCCAGCACCACGGCGAACGGCTCGTCACCGATCAGCGGGCGGCCGGTCAGGATCGCGTGGCCCAGGCCTTTCATTTCGGTCTGACGGGTGTAGGAGAACGAGCACTCGTCCAGCAGCTTGCGGATACCGACCAGGTATTTTTCCTTGTCGGTGCCTTTGATCTGGTTTTCCAGCTCATAGCTGATATCGAAGTGGTCTTCCAGGGCGCGCTTGCCACGGCCGGTCACGATGGAGATTTCGTTCAGGCCAGCATCCAGAGCTTCTTCGACGCCGTACTGGATCAGTGGCTTGTTTACCACCGGCAGCATTTCTTTGGGCATGGCCTTAGTCGCTGGGAGGAAGCGAGTACCGTAACCGGCTGCTGGGAACAAGCATTTCTTGATCATATAAGTCCTTGAAAGGGCTGTGTGTACGAGTTTCGGCGCAGTCTAATCAGGCGGCGTGCACCTTACAATGCCCCGCACTGGCTAACCGATGTCAACATAGAGAAATAATCTGGCGGATAGTTCAATCCGCACACAGAGGCTGCGCAATCAGCGTAGCCCAAAGATCTCGGAACAGCTCATCGACCTGCGCCCGTTCGCCGATTTACCGTTATCATGGGACCTTTGAACCAGCCAACGAGGCCGTTAGATGTCCGCAGCAAAAATCATCAATGGGTACACCGTCGCCAAGGCGAAAGATGGTCAGTGGCATATCACTGCCGCCAACGGCGAAGATGTATCCGGCCCGTTGCCCACTGAAGCAATGGCGATTGAAGTGGCCGCGGTGCTTGATTACACGCCTGCCGCACCGAAGCGTCGCGGCAAGAATCAAGACTGATCGGCGACTGCAAATCCCGGCCCTGCCTTCGCGCAGGGCTTTTTTTGGGCTGCGCACAAAGAAGTGGCCAATCGCTATAACCTTTTCATGCCAGCGCTGTCATAGCGTCTAGCCCCTCCTCCTCGAAGACGACATTGCCATGATCAACCGCCCCATCATCAGCTTCCTGCCCCTTATTGCGCTCGCGGCCCTGGCCGGCTGCGCCACCTCGCAGACCACCTACCTGAACAACGGCGAACAAGGGCTTAGCATCGACTGCTCCGGCGAAGCCAATTCCTGGGCCAGCTGTTATGAAAAGGCCGACGCGTCCTGTGCCGGAACCGGTTATCGGATCGTCGGGACTGACGGCACACCGGCGCCCAAGGAAGACGACAAGACGCTGGGCGTTGACGTCGGCAACTACAAAAACCGCAGCGTAGTGGTGGTGTGTAAATAGCCTTACATGTGAATTTCGGCGAACTTGATCCCCAGCCCGCGCACGACCTCGATCAGGTCGTCGAGTCGGTTGAAGGACTCGACTTCGTCGTTATCGTCGACCAGGAAGTAGCTGCGACCGGCGCTTTTCTTGAAAAACACGATCCACTCCCCTGGATTCGCCGGGTTCTGGATTACATGGGTCGCCGCAATGAGCCCTTCCTTGTGTCGCTCCCGCACCTGCTCTCTCTTCATTCACCACTCCAGAAATGACAATGCCGCCACAGCAACGCTGTGACGGCATCAATGCTGACTGTTGACAGTCTATCAGCCGGAAATACAGGCCGTGGCCGCCTTGCGCACATCCCATGGACGCAGCGGTACATTGGACATCCGCTCGTGCAGCTTGATGCTGCTGCCACCCGAACGATCCTCGATGTCGAATACCGCTGCCGGCCCCGATCCCAGCTTGCCCGGAACGATGACCCGAACGTCGTCCTTGTGCCGCTCTACCTGCAAGGCGCCTCGGCTGTCGGACAGCTTTTCGGTCAGGCACTGAGCATACTCATGGGGTTTCTTGCCGGAAATAACGACCATGGTGGGCAGCGTTTCATTGATTTCCGAAACGCTTGCGCAACCGCCCATTGCCAATGCCAACGGCAGAATCACCACACCCCACTTCATACAAAACCTCCGATAAAGACCCTCCGACAGCACGAATGCCGTTTTTCTCCGAGGCCTGCTGCATTTAACCCACATGGAAACGTGAATATCTGTTTTAAATTGTCAAAGCGGTGCCCGACGGCCGGATAATAACCTGTCCGGGCTGATAAACTGCGCCAATCGACAATGCTATCGTTTTGATTTTGTAGAAAAAGCCCTTCTGGAGGCGCCCATGAAATTCATTCACCAGCGCGAGCACCTCAACGAAGACGACATCGTCGTCATTCAATGCTCGCAAACCTGCAACATCCGCTTGATGAACGACGCCAACTTCCGCAGCTTCAAGAATGGCGGCCGACACACCTATCACGGCGGTGCTTTCGACACGTTCCCGGCCCGTATCACCGCGCCGAGCACCGGTTTCTGGAACATTACCATCGACACCGTCAACCGCCGCGCGATCAGCGTGACCCGCAAGCCGACCCTGACGCATTCGATCAAGATCATTCGCCGCTCGAGCTCCAAACTCAGCTGAGCGGTTCCGCCAACGCAGACAGGTAAGCATCAACGTGGCCCAAACGACCAAATACGTGATCAAGTACAAACTCAACGGTGAACGCCGCTTCGAGTTCGCCCAACTGGAAAACGGCACGCCGGAAGAAGCCAAGGCAGCACTGGATGCCCTGCACGGCCAGAGCGACGATGTGATCAGCGACATCAGCGTCAGCAAGGCCCTGTAAAACTCGGGTGACAATTCAACCGCAAGCGGCGGAGTGTTGCAGCCGGGTGGACGGCTCAGACTGATACCTGAATGTGAGCCAAGGAATCAGCATGTCACCCTCACCCGCCTCCCCGCTCGATGCGCTCGACTGGATCGGCCTGGAGCAGCAACTGGATCAGGACGGCTGTGCCGTCATTCGCACGCTGCTGCGCCCGGACACCTGTGATCGATTGAGTGCGCTTTACCCGCAAAGTGAACCGTTTCGATCCCAGGTCATCATGGCCCGCCACGGTTTCGGGCGCGGAGAATACAAATACCTGCGCTATCCGCTTCCCCCCGTGGTGGAACGCCTGCGCAGCGCGCTTTACCCGCGACTCGTGCCTCTGGCCAACCGCTGGCATGAACGAATGGGCCTGCCAGCGCGCTTTCCAGAGCAACACAGCGAATTTCTCGCGCGCTGTCACGCCGCCGGTCAACTGCGACCTACCCCGCTCTTGCTGCAATACGGCCCGCAGGACTACAACTGCCTGCATCAGGACCTGTACGGTGAACATGTCTTTCCACTGCAAGTGGCGATTCTTCTGTCAGAACCTGGCGAAGACTTCACCGGCGGTGAGTTCGTTTTGACTGAACAGCGTCCGAGAATGCAGTCCCGCCCACTGGTGATGGACCTGAGAAAAGGCGACGCGCTGATCTTTGCCGTCAACCAGCGCCCGGTCAAAGGCGTGCGCGGCGACTATCGGGTGACCATGCGCCACGGCGTCAGCCGACTGCACAGCGGAACACGGCATACTCTGGGCATCATTTTCCACGACGCGACCTGACGATCATGCAAACCACCTTCGACCTGTTCGCCGACACAGAATCCGAACAACCTCGGCGCGCCGAACAGATCGGCGAGCAATCCTGGGTGCTGCGCGGCTTTGCCCTGCCGCAAATCGAGCAGCTATTGCCGGCCCTGGAATCGATCATCGCCAGCGCTCCGTTGCGCCACATGATGACACCCGGAGGCTTCAGCATGTCGGTGGCCACCAGCAGTTGCGGCGCATTGGGCTGGATCACCGATCGAAGCGGCTACCGCTATTCCTCCGAGGATCCCGTAAGCCATCGCCCCTGGCCGGCCATGCCCGAGGTGTTTCGCGAGCTGGCCCAGGCAGCAGCGAAACGCGCCGGATTTGCCGACTTCATGCCGGACTCCTGCCTGATCAATCGCTATGTCCCAGGCGCGAAGATGTCGTTGCATCAGGACAAAGACGAAAACGCCTACGAAGCCCCGATCGTTTCGCTGTCATTGGGCCTGCCGGCAACGTTCCTGTTCGGCGGTTTCGCGCGCGGCGACAGGAGCCAGAAAATATCGCTGCTGCACGGCGACATGGTGATCTGGGGTGGCGTTGACCGGCTGCGCTATCACGGCATCCTGCCGATCAAGCCTGGCCGGCACCCGCGCCTTGGCGAACAGCGTTTCAACCTGACGTTTCGCACCGCTGGATAATCCTGCAAAGTTTGACCGCAAGGGTCGGAGTGTTCCGGCCGGTGGCACTGGTTAACCTGACATTCAACAGGTCAACGGACTCTCCATCATGAAAACGCTTTCAACCTCGCTGAGCACTGAAGACGATCCACGCTGGGCGGCTGTCGTGGCACGCGACCCTCGGGCGGACGGCCAGTTTGTCTATGCCGTGAAAACCACCGGCATCTATTGCCGCCCCAGCAGTCTGGCGCGCTTGCCGAAACCGCAGAACGTCGAGTTCTTCGATACCGCCGAGGACGCCGAAGCCGCGGGCTATCGCCCCAGCAAACGGGCGAGCAAGGATCAGACCGAAGTCGCAGCGCAGCACGCCGCTACCGTTGCGGCAGCCTGTCGCCAGATCGAAGCGTCGGACAGCCTGCCGGCGCTCAACGATCTCGCCGAGACCGCCGGCCTGAGCGCCTTCCATTTTCACCGGGTCTTCAAAGCCGCAACGGGCCTGACGCCCAAAGGCTATGCCGCCGCGCATCGCTCGCGTCGGGTTCGCCAGCGTCTGGCGGACGGTAGCTCAGTGACGGAGGCGCTGTATGACGCCGGTTTCAATTCCAACAGCCGGTTCTACGAGGCGGCCGATCAGGTGCTGGGCATGAAACCCGGCGACTTCCGATCCGCCGGGCAGAACAACGACATCCGCTTCGCCGTCGGCCAGTGCTCGCTCGGCGCCATTCTGGTGGCGCAGAGCGAGCGCGGGATCTGCGCGATTCTGCTGGGGGACGATCCGCACCAATTGGTGTGCGACCTGCAGGACCAGTTTCGCCGGGCCAACCTGATCGGCGCCGACACCGAGTTCGAACAACTGATCGCGCGCGTCGTCGGCTTCATCGAAGCGCCTGCCATCGGCCTGGATTTGCCGCTGGATGTGCGCGGCACGGCGTTTCAGGAACGGGTGTGGCAGGCACTGCGCGAAATACCGGTCGGCAGCACCGCCAGCTACGCGGACATCGCCTTGCGTATCGGCTCACCAAAAGCCGTACGCGCAGTGGCCCAGGCTTGCGGCGCCAACAGCCTGGCGGTAGCGATCCCCTGTCATCGCGTTGTGCGCAGTGACGGCAATCTGTCGGGCTACCGCTGGGGCGTGGAGCGCAAGCGCGAATTGCTCGAGCGTGAAGGCAAACCACGGCAGTAATCAGCGATTCACATCAACTACAACTCGCCCCCGGAGTTGCCCCGCCAGCAACTTCGGGGCCGCTTCGAGGGCTTCGCCGAGGCCGATTTCATGGCTGATCAGCGGCAACAGCGCGAAATCCAGATCCTTTGTCAGACGATCCCAAGCCTCGATGCGGCGGGCGTTGGGCTGGGTCACGCTGTTGATTCCGGCCAGCGTCACGCCACGCAGAATGAACGGCGCCACAGACGCCGGGAAATCCATGCCCTGAGCCAGACCGCACGCAGCCACGGTGCCTTCGGCCCGGGTGCTGGCACAGGCATTGGCGAGCGTGTGGCTGCCGACCGAATCGATAACGCCCGCCCAGCGCTCCTTGGCCAGCGGCTTGCCGGGTTCGGACAGGGTGGCGCGATCAATAATTTCACTGGCACCCAGTTGTTTCAGGTATTCGTGTTCCGACACCCGACCGGTCGAAGCGACCACGCGGTAGCCCAGCTTGCTCAGCAATGCGATGGCAAAACTGCCGACGCCACCGTTGGCACCGGTCACCAGCACTTCGCCCTGTTGCGGGGTCACGCCGTTGCGCTCCAGCGCCATGACGCACAGCATCGCCGTATAGCCGGCCGTGCCGATGGCCATGGCTTGCGCGGCGGTGAATGCCTTGGGCAGCGGAATCAGCCAGTCACCGTTCAGACGCGCCTTCTGCGCCAGTCCGCCCCAGTGGCTTTCACCGACGCCCCAGCCATTGAGCAGCACGGCATCGCCAACCTTGTAATCCGGGTGCGAGCTGACTTCGACAGTGCCCGCCAGATCGATCCCCGGCACCATCGGAAACTTGCGCACCACCGGGCTATTGCCGGTAATCGCCAGGCCGTCCTTGAAGTTCAGCGTGCTGTACGCGACCCGAACCGTCACATCGCCGTCCGGCAGTTGCTCATCACTGATCTCTTGCAGGTTGGCGCGATAACCGCTGTCGTCTTTGTCGATCAAAATGCCTTTGAACATGACTGCCTCTCACGGGTGGAATTCAGGATATCGAGGGATTGAAATAGCACATTGCAACATTTTGCCCCACTCGACCTTTAGCCAATCGCGCCCCAACGCCGAGCCAGCGTCGACTGTTCAAGCTACAAAATCTGTGCTGGTCATGAAGTTGGCTTTGCGTTAAAAAAACCGGCTGCTACCGTCCCTGCCCTGTTTCGTCGTCGGAGAAGCTATTCCATGAGCCAATGGCCTGATACCCGAATTCTTGACCTGTTCGGCATCGAACTGCCGATCATCCAGGGCCCCATGGCAGGTGCCACCAACTCATCCATGGTCATTGCAGCGTGCAACGCCGGCGGCCTCGGTTCGATGCCGGCCGCGATGCTGACCATCGAGCAACTGCGCGAAGAACTGAAGACCATTCGCCAGGGCACGAACAAGCCGTTCAACGTCAACTTCTTCTGCCATCAGCCGCCGGCCGCCGATGAGCAAAAGGCGCGTGACTGGAAAAACCTGCTGGAACCCTACTATCGCGAACTGGGCGTGGATTTCGATGCACCGACGCCGGTGTCCAACCGCGCGCCTTTCGATGCGACCGCCTGCGAAGTACTGGAAGAATTTCGCCCTGAAGTGGTGAGTTTTCACTTCGGCCTGCCGGAAAAAACCTTGCTGGATCGGGTGAAAGCGACCGGCGCGAAAATCATCTCGTCGGCAACCACCGTCGACGAAGCGATCTGGCTGGAGCAAAACGGCTGCGACGCGATCATCGCCATGGGTTATGAGGCCGGCGGCCATCGCGGGATGTTTCTCAGCGACGACCTGAGCAGCCAGGTCGGTACGTTTGCCCTGGTGCCGCAAGTGGTCGACGCCGTGAGTGTGCCGGTGATTGCCGCCGGTGCGATTGCCGATGCGCGCGGCGTGGCGGCAGCGTTCCTGCTCGGTGCTTCGGCGGTTCAGGTCGGCACGGCGTATCTGTTTACTCCGGAAGCGAAAGTCAGTGCGTCGCACCACAAGGCCTTGCGCACCGCCAAGGAAAGCGAAACGGCGGTGACCAATCTGTTTACCGGGCGCCCGGCGCGGGGGATTCTCAATCGAGTGATGCGCGAGCTGGGCCCGATGTCTGACAAGGCTCCTGCCTTTCCGCTGGCGGGTGGGGCCTTGATGCCGCTGCGCGCGAAGGGCGAAGCCGAATTCAGCAACCTCTGGGCCGGCCAGGCTTTCACGCTCGGCAAAGACCTCGGCACCGCCGAATTGACCCGGCAACTGGCTGAAGGCGCTCTGGCAAAACTGACCCGGTGATGAACCTGAACGGGTGAGGAGCGTGGCGCCCTCGCCCGGTTTTAATCCAGTGCTTCCCGTTTGACGGCATTTCGCTATATATTTCGATATATAGCGTTTCACTCCCTCGCATCGGCGCAGTCTTCCCTTCCAATAACAACTGCCCACTGCACTTGCCACCCACGGAGCCGTTACATGATCAATCGTGCCTCACGTTTTGCCCCTGCCCTGCTCGCGTTATTCGCCATCGGCGCGGCACAGGCCGATGAAGTGCAAGTCGCTGTCGCGGCCAACTTCACCGCACCGATCCAGGCGATTGCCGCCGATTTCGAAAAAGACACCGGGCACAAACTGGTCGCAGCCTATGGCGCCACCGGCCAGTTCTACACCCAGATCAAAAACGGCGCGCCGTTTGAAGTGTTCCTCTCGGCCGATGACTCCACCCCTGAAAAACTCGAAAAAGAAGGCGACACCGTCAAAGGTTCGCGCTTCACCTACGCCATCGGCACCCTGGCACTGTGGTCGGCCAAGGAAGGTTACGTCGACGCCAAAGGCGACGTCCTGAAGAAAAACCAGTACCAGCACCTGTCCATCGCCAATCCGAAAGCCGCCCCTTATGGCCTGGCCGCCACTCAGGTGCTGGAAAAATTGAATCTGACTGAAGCCACCAAAGCCAAGATCGTTGAAGGCCAGAACATCACCCAGGCCTACCAGTTCGTATCCACCGGTAACGCCGAGCTGGGCTTCGTTGCCCTGTCGCAGATTTACAAGGACGGCAAGGTCAGCAGCGGCTCGGCGTGGATCGTTCCGGCGAGCATGCACGACCCGATCAAGCAAGACGCGGTGATCCTCAACAAAGGCAAGGACAACGCCGCTGCCAAGGCGCTGGTTGATTACCTCAAAGGCCCAAAAGCCGCTGCGGTCATCAAGTCCTACGGTTACCAGCTGTAAATGTCGCTGACGAGTGCCGATTTCGCGGCGATCTGGCTGACCCTGAAACTGGCGTCCCTGACCACCGCAATCCTGCTGGTCGTCGGCACTCCGATTGCCCTGTGGTTGTCGCGCAGCCATTCCTGGCTACGCGGCCCCATCGGCGCGATTGTTGCGTTGCCGCTGGTGCTGCCACCTACGGTCATTGGCTTCTATCTGTTGCTGGCGCTCGGTCCCAATGGCTTCATTGGCCAGTTCACCCAGTGGCTGGGGCTTGGCACCTTGACCTTCAGCTTTACCGGCCTTGTGATCGGCTCGGTGCTCTATTCCATGCCGTTCGTGGTGCAGCCGTTGCAAAACGCCTTCTCCGCGATCGGCACTCGTCCTCTGGAAGTGGCCGCGACCCTGCGCGCCAATCCCTGGGACACCTTCTTCAGCGTGATCCTGCCTTTGGCCCGTCCCGGTTTCATCACTGCGGCAATCCTCGGCTTCGCCCACACCGTCGGCGAATTCGGCGTAGTGCTGATGATCGGCGGGAATATTCCAGACAAAACCCGGGTGGTTTCCGTACAAATCTACGACCACGTCGAAGCCATGGAATACGCGCAGGCGCACTGGCTGGCCGGGGCGATGCTGGTGTTTTCGTTTCTGGTGTTGCTGGCGCTGTATTCCAGCCGCAAAACCCGCACGGGCTGGAGCTGATCGGTGATTAATGCACGCCTGAAACTGGCCTGGTCGGGCTTCAGCCTCGACGTTGATCTGCAGCTGCCCGGTCGCGGTGTGACGGCGCTGTTCGGTCAATCCGGCTCGGGCAAGACCACGTGCCTGCGCTGCATCGCCGGGCTCGAACGCGCGTCGCAGGCCTTTATCCGCATCAATGACGAGGTCTGGCAGGACAGCGAGAAAGGCATTTTCGTGCCGCCGCACAAACGCGCGCTCGGCTATGTGTTTCAGGAAGCCAGCCTGTTTGAGCATCTGTCGGTGCTGGCCAATCTGCAATTCGGCCTCAAGCGCATTCCCAAGGCGCAGCGCCGGGTCGACATGACTCAAGCCACAGAATTGTTGGGGATCGGCCACTTGCTCGATCGCCACCCGCAGCACTTGTCCGGCGGTGAGCGTCAGCGTGTCGGCATCGCCCGCGCGCTGTTGACCAGCCCCAGATTACTGCTGATGGATGAGCCTTTGGCAGCCCTCGACAGTCAGCGCAAAAGCGAAATCCTGCCCTACCTGCAACGCCTGCACGACGAACTGGAAATCCCGGTGCTGTATGTCAGCCACGCTCAGGACGAAGTGGCCAGGCTCGCCGACCATCTGGTGCTGCTCAGCGACGGCAAAGCGCTGGCCAGCGGACCGATTGGCGAAACCCTGGCGCGACTCGACCTGCCCCTGGCCATGGACAACGACGCCGGGGTGATCATCGAAGGCCTGGTCAGCGGCTACGATGCCGACTATCAATTGCTCACCCTGCAGCTGCCGGACTCGTCACTGAACATCCGCGTGACCCACGCGCCGATGACGACCGGCCAGAGACTGCGTTGCAAGGTTCACGCGCGCGACATCAGCCTGAGCCTGCAAAACAGCGAATTCAGCAGCATCCTCAATCGCCTGCCGGTCACGGTCGTCAGCGAACAGCCGGCCGATAACGCCGCCCACGTGCTCATCCGCCTCGATGCCGGCGGAACGCCGCTGCTGGCGCGCATCACTCGCTATTCACGGGATCAGCTTGGCGTGCATCCGGGCCAGTCGTTGTGGGCCCAGATCAAGGCTGTCGCGGTACTGGCGTAAATCCGCGGGCACGACCGTCATGGTGTGCGGTCAATGGCTTTAACAGCCTGATTTGCCGCGAAGGAAGTCCGCCATGCCCGATACTGCGCTCACCGAAGTGTTGCCTTCGGACCTGCATTACGTCGATGACACGCAGCCCGGTATCACCCGCAAAAAACTGCGCGGAAAATTTGCCTACTTCGACCCGGCAGGCCAGCGCATCACCGATCCTGACGAGATCAAACGCATCAACGCACTGGCCGTTCCACCAGCCTACGTCGACGTTTGGATCTGCGCCGACCCGCGCGGCCATCTGCAAGCCACCGGCCGCGATGCCCGTGGGCGCAAGCAATATCGCTATCACGCTCGCTGGCGCGAGGTGCGCGACGCGGACAAGTATTCGCGTCTTCGTGAATTTGGTCTGGCGCTGCCCAAACTGCGTAAACAGCTGGAAGCGCTGCTGGCCTCACCGGGCTTCAGTCGCGACAAAGTCATGGCGACGGTCATCACGCTGCTCGACGCTACGCTGATCCGCGTCGGCAACACGCAATACGCGCGGGACAATCGCTCCTACGGCCTGACCACACTGCGCAGCCGGCATGTCGAGGTCAACGGCAGCGCTATTCTGTTCCAGTTTCGCGGCAAGAGCGGCATCGAACATCAAATCACGGTGAAGGACCGGCGTCTGGCGCGGATCATCAAGCGCTGCCTGGAAATTCCCGGGCAGAACCTGTTTCAGTATCTGGATGAAAACGGCGAGCGGCACACCGTCAGTTCCTCCGACGTCAACGCCTACCTGCAAAACCTGACCGGTGCGGACTTCACTGCCAAGGATTACCGGACCTGGGCCGGCAGCGCCCTCGCTTTGGCGGTTCTGCGGGAGCTGCAATGGGAGTCCGAAACCGAGGCCAAGCGGCATGTGGTCGAGATGGTGAAAGGCGTCGCCCGCCAACTGGGCAACACGCCGGCGGTCTGTCGAAAGTGCTACATCCACCCGGCGGTGGTCGAGCATTTCATGCTCGGCGCCTTGGCCGAGTTGCCGAAACCGCGCATCCGCAAGGGCCTGCGCAAGGAAGAAGTCGCACTGGCGCTGTTTCTTGAACGGATGGTCGAGCAGGCAGACACGCCTTGAAGCCTTCGGCCGTCTCGACTAGGCTACGCCTTCCTACCTCCTCGGGATGACCGCAGAAGTGAACAACTAAGCCTTCAAAAATGTAATCGCGACACGCCGCTCATGGCGCTTGTCAGTGTTCACGACATTTTTTGGAGGTGCCGATGACTCACGTCTCGCGTACGCCTGCTCTCGTCTCCCTGAATCAACTGGGTTTTCAGTTCGCCAATGGCGAGACGATTTTCACTGCACTCAATCTGAAATTCGATCACACCCCGACCGCCATTGTCGGGCGCAACGGCGTTGGCAAAAGCATTTTGGCGCGTCTGATCGCCGGAGTATGGCAACCCACCAGCGGCAGCGTGACGCGTACCGTGGCGACAACCTACGTGGCGCAAACCTTTGTCGCGACACCCGGCGAGACGGTCGCCGAGTCCACCGGCAGCGCCGCGATTCTTCAGGCGCTGGAGCGAATGAACCGGGGTTGCGGATCAGTCGAGGATTTCGATCTCATTGGCGAGCAATGGGATCTGGCGGACCGACTGCGCCGCCTGCTCGATGACGCCGGGCTGACAGAGATTTCTTTCACCGACGAGACTGGCAAACTCAGTGGCGGCCAGCAAGCACGTGTTGCCCTGATTGGGGCATTGTTGAGTCGTGCGTCGTTACTGATTCTGGATGAACCGACCAACCATCTGGATACATCAGGACGGAAATGGCTGATGAACTCATTGGAACGCTGGCACACCGGTTTGATCGTCGTCAGCCATGATCGGCAATTGCTCGACCGGATGCAGCGGATCGTCGAGTTGAGCGCATCGGGTGCAATAGAATTCGGCGGCAATTACTCGGCATTCCGCGAACATCAGCGAATTCATCAAGCCGCGGCGCAAGCACGTCTCGACCACGCCAGAAGCGAACGTCAGCGCGAGCGGATTCGGCTACGACGCGAGCACGACACGATACAGCGACACGCTGCCAACTCTCGACGCAACGCCGAAACCGCCAACATTGCCAGTTTCGAATACGTGGCGATCAAGGGCGCCGCCCGGGAGATCATGGGGCATGTCCGTCGGGGTCATCAGGCCCGCAAGTCCGAACTGGATGCCCAGGTGCGCGAAGCTTACGCCAAGGTGCAGCCCGAGGACGGCGTGCTGATTAACTTGCCTGCCAGCGCGGTGCCGAACAACCGCCAGATCTGTACGTTGATTGACGCTCGGCTGCCCTGGCTGTCGAGCGATGCACTGAATCTGACGATCCATGGCCCGATGCGGATCGCTGTCAGCGGGCCCAACGGCTGCGGCAAATCAACGCTGTTGAAAGTGCTCGCCGGGGAACTGATGCCCGTCGATGGAACCGCCGCGACTCACGTGCCCTTCGCATTCCTGGATCAGCAACTGGCCCAACTAAACGATCAGCGCTCCATTACCGAACAGCTGATGATGCAAGGTACTGCACTGACCGAGGGCACCCTGCGCAGCTATCTCGCGCACTTGCAGCTGGATGCGAGCCGCGCCACGGCCCCTTGCGCTTCGTTGAGCGGTGGCGAGCGCCTGAAAGCCGCACTGGCGCTGGCTTTGTGGCGAACGGATCCTGCGCAGCTGTTGCTGCTGGATGAGCCGACCAACCATCTGGATCTGCCGTCGGTGGAAGCGTTCGAACGGGCATTACAGACATTTCCGGGCGCCATAATCGCCGTTTCCCACGATCAGGACTTCCTTGAGGCATTGAATCCGACCCACCACCTGCGCCGGCCCCCATCAGGCTGGCAACTGCACCCGACGAACTGACTTGGCTATTTTTTGCACGATTGCTCAGGGCTTCTATAGTTGATCTGGTACGAATCAGCCGCGGTGACGCCATGGAAGACATATTCGTCGTGAAGCGCTGCAACAAGATCGTCATCCACGGCCGGCGCGCCGGAGAAACACTGCATGAGCCCGCCGAAGCCCTGGGCTGGTATCGCATCTGCGACACACGAACCGGCGGTTTCATTGGCGATGGCTACGATCGGGAAGAGGACGCCCGCAAGGAAAGCCATCGGCTCAACGCCGCCAGCTCGCGAGTGACCGCCCCCGAGTCGTCGGGCTGATAGCTGTCATTTACGGGTCTATACTCAAACCAGCTGAAGGAGCAGCGCCCCAACGGCAGAAAGCTCGCCCTTCGCGGGCTTTTTGCTGCCACCGAGCGGATTAATGAACGGAGGTGTTCCATGTCCGAAAGAGAGTCCATCACCACTCTCCTCACCTTGCTCGATGCCCGCGAAGCACGCCTCGCCGCGGCCTGCAAAGAGATCGCCGACTGGGTCGACCATCAAGGCGGGCACCCCACCGCCCTGCGCATCCGCGACCGGCTGAACGATATCGAAAAAGATACCCCGCTGATTCGCAGCACCCTGTCATCGCTCAAACCGATCGACCGGCCGTTGCCACGTTTCAGGTAGGTCATCGATCCACGGTGCACGAAAAAAGAACGCCCTTGGTCGTGAGAGGTCAATACCTTTACACGTCACCAAGGAGGCGTCTTATGGTCATTCATTTCAAAGTCGACGGGCACCTGGCCTGCGGGCACAAGGGCAACAACCTCTCCGCCAGCAGCGAACTCAATCGAGTGAAGTGCCGCAGTTGCCGCAATACTGACGCGTTCAAGGATGCGCGCAAAGACCAGCGCAACGCAGCGCGGCGCGCGGCTCGCCATTCAAAGGATGCGCACACGGCGTCCGACTGGCGTTCCGAGTGGATCGAGCGGTTGACCGCGATGGCCGGACTTCAGCGTTTGCCTAGAGGATTTACCGGGCAAGCCTTCGTCTGAACAAAAAAAGGGCCGATTGAATCGGCCTTTTTTTTGCTGTTCGCTGAATGCCGTTACGATTCAGGCCCCGACATGGAATAACCCGGCTTACTTGTTTTATTTCACCTGGCAAACCCCACAGGATGTACGGCATGGCAGAAGAGCTCGAAGACTTCGCCGGGGGCATCAGCAACAAATACCAGTAACCTCTTGCCTTTTAAGGTCAACCACCAAGAAAGCGAACCAGAGGTGCCAGGAAGCTCACCTTTGCTAGAGCACTTACAAGGCGCACAAAGGCTTCTTCGCTGAGGATAAGCGCGGGTATGAAGAAAACGCTCGAGACCAGGAGTATCAAAGATGCACTCATCCAGTCAGCCGTAAAAATAACCACAACCGCTACTACCAGCATCAGAATCCACAGCGAAAAAAACAGCCTCCTACCCAGCTTTTGATTTGGATATTTGCTGAACATGATTCGTTGGCTCCGGCAGCTTTCAATCACGGTAGTTCCTGAATGGACTGCTGTCGATACAGATCCGCCTAGGGCTTCTTCCTCTCTTGAATTTGATAGCCGCTATAACCGTAAGAACCCCATATGCTCGATGCAAAAATTCACCATTCACTGAACACGCTCATGGCCAAGTTGCTGGTGATGCATCACGAAATCGATGCTTTCAGCTATAAGTACGAAAGCCTACGCACGCGCCAAATGGGTAATTGGTGAGCTGAAAGTTTTGAATGTTCGAATCATGGCCCGGAAGGCTGGGCACAAGGTCCGTTCGAAACGGCTGATCGTGTCGGAAGGTGGCACTCCGAGATGGAGGCGATGTTACGGAGGAGCTTTGATGTGGCCCGCGATGCCGCTGGAGTTGAAAAGGTCGAGTTCCAAATGCGTGACCTGCGCACCTAGGCTGGCACTGACAAGGCGGAATCGAGTGGCGATATCATGCAGACCAAAGATCAATTTGGACATACCACCGTTGTGGTGACCGAGTAGTACATCCGGAATCGCGAGGGCAAGAAAGTGATGCCAACGAAGCGAATTGCGGACCGCTGTCAAAATTGCGACCCGGAAACAAACAAGGGTTTGCATCAGCTTTCGCTCGCAAACCCTTGATTTGAGATGGTGCCCGAAGCCGGAATCGAACCGGCACGCCCTTACGAGCGGGGGATTTTAAGTCCGAGAATTTTACCTTACAAATCAATATTTTATATCTGATTTCGCTACGCAACCAGATGTAAACGACACCTTTGAAAGCCTTTATATTCAAGCACCGTAAAAATTTTGCGGTGCAGATTTTTGCGCTTCACTTCCCTCCTTTGGCGCCCAGCCAACTCATAACCAACCACCACTGCTACGCTGGTTTCATCCACGGAGGAAACCAAAATGCCGAACTCTGATCTGCTCCCTTCCCTGCTCTACAAAATCAACGAAAACCAGCTCGCTCTTGAGGCAGCCATCATGGAGCTCACGCTCTGGGTTGAGAAACGTGGAGCTACGGAGATCGGCGAGAATGTTCGTAGCTCCCTCACTGCGATCGACAGAAATGAAGAATTCATCAAGATGACCCTAGCGGTTTTGATGGCGCCGGAATGATTGCAGTCGATCAAAAGCGTCGCGCTGGATCGTACCAAGGCATAACGAGCTCAGCTTCGCGCCCCACCATGCCAAGGTGACTACTCAAATCTTCAATTCTGGCCTGTCATGACCCTGGCAGTCTTTTGGAGACTCGTGGCGCGCTTTGTCACACCATCCATGCATTTATCCATTTCCGCCTGGGGAAGCCTCAGGCATGAATAGGCATCCTGTTCAATGTCCTTGGACGCCGTAAAAAATGAATATCCCATTCCGACAACTCCTAGGGTGAAGATGAAATAAACCCCGTACAACGCTTTTGCCATCGCCAAGACTCCTCTTTTGGTTTTGATTTCTCGAGGCTATCGCAAAGAATGGCCAATTGCAGCCAAACTGATAGCACTTCCTTACTCCGGCGTTCTGCCAACCGAACACCATTCAAAATCCAACAGCTCGTCGCATCACCCTCGCCCACGCTTCGCCCCTCGATTACTGTACATACATACAGCACTTATACAGCGAATCGTTTACATGAATTTCCACCAAGCCAAATCATTTCGTCTCCAGCGATGGCGCGCCACTCTCGCCGATCAGGACTTTCGAATGCAGAACCCGGAAGGCCACCGGGAAAGTCTCCATGAGATGGCCGAAGCGCTGCATGCAGAGGGTTTGATCGATCCGCTTGAGCTGTTCGACATGAACGAGATGGCAGACGCTGCCTATTGGCACGCCGTTGAAGAGCTGCAGAACTCGCCAGGCCACTACCGCGGAGCATCGACTTACGACGTCGTGCACGTCGACGATGGGAAGCTGCTGGCGACGATCAACCGCTCGATCTTCAACTTCGTGACCGAAAAGCCGCGTGGTGCGTCCCGAACCTATGACGGGAAGGTGTATTCAGGGCCGCAAGGAATACACCTGAACTTGGGAATCTCTCGGAATGTCGGCACCATCTCAGGGTTGATTCTGGAAATGCGGGGGCAGCGTTACCAATTGCTCGAGACTGAACGGGTAATCGGAGGCATCGACTTCCGGCCCATCGATGACCCTGACACCTACCGTGCGCTGGTGGATGCTGCTCAAGTCGCACAGGAGGAACGTGATCTGCATGCGTTTGAAAAGGTGCGGCCACATATCGAATCAGCGGCGTTCTGCACCTGCCCTGTGTGTCTGGATCGATTTGGCGCGCGCGATGACTGCCAGACCTGCGCCGGAAAAGGTTTTGTGACAAAGCCGGCACCAGCGGGTCTACGCTGAAAGCTCATGCGAGGATCTGACAATGTGCGGACGACTCTCCCAGTACAGCGGCATCCACGACTTTGTAGCAGCGCTCAGCATGCCGAATGCCTTGATCAACTCGACCGGTGATCAACCGTTCGAGCGATACAACGCCGCACCGACCGCCCAGCTTGCACTCTTCCATCAGGAGGGTCAGTTCCTGCACGCCGACATGGTCCGCTGGGGATGGCGCCCGCATTGGGCGAAAGACCGCGCCGCACCGATCAACGCCAAGGTCGAAAAAGTCGCCCACGGTCCATTCTTCCGCGCGATCTGGCCGCACCGGGCGATCATTGCGATCAACAACTGGTTCGAATGGGTCGACGAAGGCGGCCCGAAAAAGCAGCCCTACCTCATAAGACACCGGGACCAATCGCCAATCCTCTGTGCCGTCATCGGCCAATACCCGAACGATGAGCATGGCCCCGGCGAGCATGACGGCTTTGTGACCATCACCGCCGACAGCGCCGGCGGCATGGTCGATATCCACGATCGCCGGCCGGTAGTGTTGCCGCCTGAACTCGCCCGGGAATGGCTGGACCCGGCCACGCCGAAAGAGCGCGCCGAGCAGATGGCCCTCCACCAAGGCGAGCCGACAGAGGTGTTCGAGTGGTTCAAGGTCAGCCCGGCAGTGAACAATGCCCGAAATCAGGGTGCGGACTTATTATTGATCTTAGAAACACCATCATAAATTGCTTCACAAGCCTGCCCGGCTATTCTAGAACGGTCCAGAGCATCTGATAAGTTTATGTTTCTTTCCACCGACTTTTCGAACAGATTGGAGAAGAGAGCAACAGTAGCTACAGCTGCCTCTCGATTATTGCCCTCGGGTACCCCCTCTCGATTTACTATTTGTTTGCGCCAATTTTCCATTTCAACATTCAAAGTGCTTGAACATGTCGGGACGCAGAAGGGGTCTGGGGCGGGCTGTCTCGCTATTGCAGGCAGATCAGGGGTGTGGGGCAAAATAAATAGACCTCGCTCTAGCCCTTTCTTTGCTCCCTCCGAAAACTCAACAGGGGAGTATTTAGTTAACACCTTTACAGCCCACTCTCTGAATGCGGGCTCTTGCTGATCCGATTTCTCCCGCAAAATCGCAGTCGCTATTGATACATAATCTTTTTTTAATCCGTCATCAGCGATCTGTCGCTGTACGAAATACCCAGCCAACGCAAGGACAATAGGGATAGCTATGGAGGAGGCGATGGACGCAATTGACTGGATCTGTTCCAGGCGTGTTTGTTTACTGAGCAATAGAAATTCTCCAAAGGGAGTCAAAAGCCTATTTGTATGTACCTGCTACTGCAAGGAGTTCGTATACATACCCGGCTCGATGCCTGCGCTCAATCAGTTGCGTCCTCAACTTCACCTCCAATTTATCCAACTCTTCAGGCCTGCAAATCTCATAATCCCAACGATTGCGAAGACGTGGACCATAACTGCTCACACTCAACGTGCTACCTCCCGAACGTATGCTTGGCAAGCCGCCAGCGCTATTAGTCCTTGGTCACCGGCGTCGGTGATGGCGACAATTCGTTGAGCA
Source organism: Pseudomonas sp. FG35 (assembly GCF_057809295.1). NCBI lineage: Bacteria > Pseudomonadati > Pseudomonadota > Gammaproteobacteria > Pseudomonadales > Pseudomonadaceae > Pseudomonas > Pseudomonas sp. FG35. The sequence goes on from NZ_JBMDJR010000001.1 coordinate 845,160, forward strand.
TGCGCCGGGTCAAGTCGGGCTCGTACGGGGCCATGATCCACGCCGCCGGCGCGGGCGGTGGCAGGCACTGAACAGCCACCGGCTGAACCCGCATCGATGAGGACTGACAGCCGCAAATCAGAAGTGGCAAGGCGATCGCGCAGAAGAGCCTGATCTTTTTGAGCATTGGTCATTTTCTCGGAGTGGGTTTTGTCACTGGCCGCCAGCCGCTGCTCGAGCGCCAGCCGCTTGTCCTGCTCGGCCTGCTGCGCGGTGGCGGCTGCCAGGGTCAGCTGATTCAGGGTTTCGGTGTGCAGCCTGGACTGCTCGGCCAGATGCCCTTCGTAGCGCCAGTCCTGAACCTGCCAAGCCAAGGCAGCGCCGGCGAGCGCCAGCACCACCGCGCCGACAACTCGCCACGGCACGACCATCACGGCACATCCTTGAAAAATACGTGGCCGCCCAGTTTCAAGGTCTGCTTGGCCTTCGCCGCCCAGCCGGGCGCCGTCCTCATGCTGAGCGCGTAGTAGTGCGTGGCGCCGCCGGTAGGATCCGACACCTTGCCGTCGATTACCTGGTCAGCCGCAATCCGACACTGCGCCAGCTCGCGGAACGGGATCTCCCGCGCGCCACTCAGAAATGGATAGTTCGGGTCACCCTTGTTCCAGCAGCTGAACTGGTAGGGCTTCTGGCACACACCGGCGTACCCCTCCCCCCACCATGAATTGTTCTTGCCGTCGAACACGCGGTTGCGAATCGTCCAGGCCACGGCAATCTTTCCGGCCAGACTCTCGCCGCGCGCCTCGCCCCACAGGGTGCGAGCAAGAACGTCGCGGTCTTTTTCAGTGACGGTCATAGTTTTTCTCCAGGCAAAAAATACCCGCTCGACGGCGGGTTGACGTGGTTCAGCTGATTACGCCGGGCGGGATGGCCTGGCCGATGGTTCCGGGAATCCCGGCGCCCCGTCCTTCCATCCTCGGACGGCGATGCGGTACTCGCGCCATTGCTGAACCGTTCCGGGCATGGCCGATGGGTCGCCGTCCTCAAGCGCAATGAGCTGATCGGTGATGAAAGCCACCTCGGCGGCGCGCCAAGCGTCCTCTCCCGCTATTTCGCTGAGTCGGTCCCAGTGCGCCTGATCTTCGGGAGTCTGGCTTTCAGGCGGCTGTGGCGCCGGACTGGTACTGAACACGCCACCCTCTACGGAGACGAACAGGAAATTGCCGGCCTCGATACTGGCCACGGCCTCGGTGTATTGCTCTTCGGTGATCTCGATCCCGCCCTCAATGGGCGCCGTGCTGATCTGGTTGGTTGCTGCGTATGGCATCTGAACCTCGATTAGAACCAGCGTCCGACGGACGAGAACCAGAACAGATAGCTCTGTGCAGTCGTCGAGCCAAGCGCAAGGTTTGGGGTCTCTGTTGCTGGAGATCGTCCCATGTTGATGAACGCCCCCAAATACAGGTTGGTTGAAGATGTCAGCGACTGACGTGTTGCGTAGAGCTGGTTCCCAGTTGCGGATCCGCCAGTGAAAAACGCAAGGTCGCTGGACGACGATACGTTTCCAACAAATTCCGCCGGGCGGGCAATCGCTGGTGCAATAAATGCTCCGGGGCCCACCGCCACGTTTGCCTGCCGAGTGCCGTCAAAGGTCATCTGCCCATTGGCATACAGCGTTTTCCTGTCGCCGGTGGTGGTGTCGATGGAATAGCTCATCACGGCACCGGTCGGCACGCCCGCCGCTTGACTGACCGGACCCACAATATCTGCCACCGCCGCTGACTTGAGCCCGAGCCCAGTTCGGGCCGTGGCCTGTGTGGTGCCGCCCGTGCCGCCTTCGGCTACCGCGATTGCGCCGCCGATCGGCCGGGTAACGAACTGGCGCCAAGCCCCGAAATTCCCATTGTTCTGGACGCGGGTGTAACAGTTGTCGGTAAGCAATCCAGTCGCAAATTGCTTGGAATAACCGGCGGCCGCGTGGTTGATCACGTCCAGGTAAGCGGACTCCGGCACGTTGATGCCGCCGCCGTTGAATACATAGCTGGCTGGCACTGGGAGTGCGTTTGCATCGACGCTTGCGGCTTGAACGATGTTCGCCCCGCCGTTACGTCCGTAGTCGCCGACCTTCGTCATGCGACCTGCTGTGGTGTCGAGACGAGTGGATGTTGGCACCAGCCCCAGAGCAGTTTGTGCAGCTGCCTGCGTCGTCGCCCCGGTGCCACCTTTGCTAAGCGGCAGCGTGTCGTAGTTGCCGGTCGTGCCCAGCGCCGCCAGCTTGGCACCGTACTGATTGACCAGCGCCCGGAGCGCGTCCGCCGAGTCCTTGACGTAGCCCTGCATCGGAGCCAAGGCGTATGCGCCAGCAGCATTGGTTGCGCCCTGGTAGTTGGGCGAGATCGACATCGCGGTATCGCTGGCGATGTTGATCACCTCATACCAACCACCGTCAGGCCCACGGAAGGCATCACCAACCCGGGCGTTCGAAATGAAAGCCGTGCCGGTACCGATAACCGCGTTTGAATTTTGGACGACAGAAACCGTCCCGGTTTTGTACCAGGGCATCGATTATCTCCAGAATGGTTTGAGATCAGGCCAGCAATTTGGCGCAGAGAAATGGCCTGTGGCCTTGGTCAGTCCAGGCGGTGAACGCGAGGCTGTACATCAAGACTCGGCCGCCAGCGTAGTCGACGCCAAGGGCGCAACCACCGCCAGACCCTGCGGACTGGCAGTTCATCGTGAACGGGTTCAGCGATACGTACTCACCGGGCCCGAGGCTTTTGCCTATGCCCCAGATGTAGCGGCGACTGACGCCCAGCTGTTCCATACCGAGGTATGTCCAGTTGCCAGCCGCAAACGTCACCACCACGGCCGGGGCGCCGCTGTCGTAGACAAGCGCACCATCAGCCCCCCAAAGGCGCATGCCGTATGCGGCCGTCCCCATAGATGCCCAGGCAGCGACGAAGTAGGACCCGCTCAAAGTCCCGTCGACAACTGAAGCGGCCATTGAGAAACCAGTCCAATTTCCCGGCCCGCCGGTGAACCAGACCGATATCGGCACCTGAATCGATCCCGTCTGGTTCGGACGGATAAAGACCATTGGCGGATCCTGGCTCGTCACCGCCCGGGCGAATGCACCCGAGGCGGTTCCGTTTCCGGAGTACGTCCCTTTGGTGAGGACGCATAGCCTGGGCGCCTCGGAGTCGATTTGAACAAAGGAGTTGTCATTGATGCTCTGAAATCCATAGCTCATGTTCCGTACCTGATTGCGTATCCCTTTGCCACGACGCTTGTGCCGATGTCGGTAGCGCTCGCTGATGGATTTCGGAACCGGACCACAACCTGACCTACCGACACAGTCACGTATGGGTAGGACTTGCTGTTGGCCTGGCCATCCGTTTCCGACGTCTGCACGTCCTGTGCTCGCGTCGGGATGATCATGAACACGCAGTTCGCCGGGTTGAACCCAGGAATGTTCAACGTGTAACTGGCCGTCGGAACGCTGAAATCGAGAACGCCCTGCCACAACACCTGGTAGGTGAAGCTGTTGGTGTCCATGGCGAGCTGACCGCTCTCATCAAACACACGCAAGCCAAATGAAGCCATTGATCACCCCAGGTACCCGAGACGGACGCGCAACACATTGTTCGCGTCGTAAACCGAGACGTTCAGCGAGTTGATCACCAGCCGTCCCTGACCTGGGACGATGCCGTTGATCTCCAGCGTTCCGTCTTTGTTGAGAATCCAGCCTTGCTGGCCGGCGATGTAGTTGGTGGAGCTGATGTAGCTGCCAATCTTGGCGTTGGTGATCGTGCCATCGGCGATGAACGCCGAGTTCATGAACACCTGGCCACCTTGAACCGCGAACGGCACCGACACCGCGCCGCCTGCAATCGAGTTGACGATGGCGAACCGGTCGGCACTGACAAGGAACTGGCTTTGCAATCCGGCCGGGCCGTTTTCAATGCCAAGGCCGATCCCGGCAGCGATGTACTGCCCTGTGCCGGAGTTGTATTGCATCTTCACAGACCAGCTCGCAGAGATTTTCCCGTTCACGTCATTGACGATCGACGTGTTCTGCTCGATCGCCGTTTGTTGCTCGCCGACCTTCGTCGTCAGCTGGGTGATCGACTGCGCGGTAGCCTGCTGGTTGGTCGCCACGACCAGATCGAGCGTCGTGATGTTGGCCGCGTTTTCGCCAACCTTGGCGTCAAGCGTGGTGGTGCGCTGGGCGAGCGCTTCATTATCCGAAGCCCGAACTTTTTCCTCTGTGGCAATGGCGGCCGTGCTACTCCAACCCTTCAGCGCATCCGCGAGATCGCCCTCCCCGTTATCGTCCCGCGAAGAAGCGCGCAGCGCTTGGAGGGCTGTCGCCTGCGCCGTGACCACACCGTCGAGCTCGTTGATCTCGGCGGTGTTGGTCGCAACCTGCTGGGCCAGGCCATTTGCCGTCTCCACGGTTTGGCCTACGTCCAGCCAGTACGCCGGGTTCGGCGGCGGCATGTTGATCGGTACCGGACCGGTCGCCTGATAGATTCGCTTGCCGACCACCACCAGGTCGTACTCTTCGTAGGTGGCATCCGGGTCGTAACCCTTCAGGCCGTCGAGCGCATCGATCTGCGCTTGCAGGCCGGGGATCTTGTCGATTTCGTCGAGGATGTCCTGGCCAAGCTCAGTGCGGCCGATCTCACCGGCGATCATTTCCAGAATCGCCGCCGCGTCCGCACTCGACTGCCCCTGCACCCCGGTGCCGATCGGCAACCACGGACCGATGTTGCCGATCTTGTCGACGATCCGGCCCCAGAAATAGAACGTCACGCCAGCCTTCAGACCCAGCATCGAAAAATCGCTTTGCGGGTACGCAAGATCGGTCAGTTTTGTGGCAGCCTCCAGACTGGTGGTCGGCCCGTACCAGATCTCCGTCCGCTGACTATCCTCGGCGCCAGCCGGGAAACCCCACTTCAGGTAGATGCCGAACAGAAGCGGCGTGGCCGTCAGGAAGCTCAGCGCTGGCGGCAGCCCCTGCTTACCGCTGAGGTTGGTCAGGATCGAGTTGCGCCAGGTCGAAGTGATGTCGTACGCACTCACCGCGCGAACGCGAGCCACGTAGGCGCCGGCGTAAATGCCGACCACGTCCACGTTGGTCATCCCGGTGCGCTGCACCTTGATCCAGTTGCCGCTGTCCTTGCGCCACTCCACGTCATAGCCGACGGCGCCGTCCACGGCGGGCCAACTGATGGTCATGGTGGCCACGGCCAGTCCCTGCACCACCGACGACGTCGACGCCAGGGTGACGCTAGCCGGCGGCGGAACCACGGTGATCGGGATAACGCTGATCGGCCGCTCTTCCAGGCGTGCGCCGGTGTCGATGTGCGCGAACTTGCTCGGTTCGAACTGCAAGGCGCTGATTTCGTAGTCGCCCTCGGTCGTGCGCTTGGTTCGCAGGACGCGATACAGCGGGATTGCCAAGTCATCGGCATCGAGCGCCCATTGCAGCTGCACCACCGGCGGCTCGCTGTAGGCGACCGTTACAGTGACGGCGCGGCCATTGACGCTTTGCACGGTGCGACCTTCAGCGCGCCCGCCGGGCAGGTTGATGATCAGCCGGTCACCGGCCTTGGCCTGGGTATCCCGATCAAGCGTGATGACGCGCCCCGCCACTGCCGAGATCCGTCCGCCAACTTCACGGCCCGCCAGCACCGAGTCCGCCACTGGGATGATGTGGCCGGGCAGCGGAATGACGCCCTCCATGCCGGTCTTGAACGACACGGTGCGGTCCTGGTTGTTGCTGAGGATCGCCCATTTGCCACGGCGCTGCGCCTCGGAGGCGCGGGTGCAGCCAATCGCGCTGAGCTCAGTCGGCCGGTCGCCGTAACGGCGCTGCAGATCCAGGTCGGCAAACGGAATGACGTCGGTGTCGTAGTTGTTCGCCGGGTTGTCGTAGCTGACCAAGGCCCGGGTGTATCGGGTTTTCGCCGAGGCACTGCCGTACGAGAACTTCCCGTCTATGACGTTGGCCCGGGTGAAGACATAGTCGAAGTCCTGCGCGCGCGGCATGTCGGCCTGCATCACCAACTGCCCCTGTGCCCAATAGGTCATGCCCCGGTAAATCGCCGAGATGTCGCGCAGCAGCGACCAGGCGTCAGCCTTGCCCTGCAGGTTCATGTCGCAGAGGAAGCGCGGTTCCTGGCCGCCGAGCCCGTTCGGCACCAACTGGTCGCAATACTGGGCGATCCGGTACAGCTCCCATTTGTCGACCATGAACGGCTTGATGCGCTTGCCCAGGCCGAAACGCTCTTCAGTGCAGATACCGTAGGTGATCCACGCCGGGTTGTTGGTCCAGGCCGACTTCATCGAGCCATCCCACGTCCCGGTGTACGTGCGCAGGATCGGGTCGTAGTTGCTCGGCACCATCCAGCGCCGGGCCTTGCACTTCACAGTCACGGCCGGGATGTTGGTGAACTGCTCGGCGTCGAACTCGATATAGAGCAGCGCGGTGTTCGGGTAGCGCAGCTTGGCGTCGATCACCTCGGTATAGCCGGCGATCACCATCTTGTCTGCGATCTTGTTACCGCCTTGATTTGGTGTCAGACGGCGTACGCGAATTTGCCAACCCATGGTGGCCGGGGGTAAATCCACGCGGCGCGAGCGCTCATAGCGCGTCGTGCTTTTGCCATCCACGGCATCCACCAGCATTTGTTGATAAGCGCCGCCGTCGGTGGCCACATCAATCGCGTACTCGATTCGATAGCCGCCGACATTGTTTTCATCGTCTACACGCTGCAGGGCCTCCCAAGCAAAGCGCATGCGAACGGCGGATAGCTGAATGTTGGTGATTGATCGTATCCACGGTTCGTCACTGCGAAGCTCGACATTCAGAGAGGTCTCGTTCTCAACGGACGGGATGCCCGGGATGTAGGTCTGATCCACGGAGCCCGGGCGCCAGTCCCACTTCACGCCTGGGAAATTGTAATTGCCGCTGGCATCACGAATTGGCGTGTTGTCCAGGTAGATGTCGTACTCGGTCGGTACGGCGTCGAACTCACCCTCGCCCACGGCGATCAGCAGCTTTGCCAAGTTGGTCGAGCGCAGGCTGTCGCTGGCTTCGACCGGCGACTTCGGCTTGCTGCTGCCGCCCTTCTCGCCGTAGATCTCGATCTGTTCCGCTGCGCCCATGCTTTCCTCCAGGCATAAAAAAACCGCCTCACGGGCGGTTGGTGTGCTGCTGTCCTGCTTACACTTTGTCTTCAGCCAGAATCGAGGCCGAGATGATCATCCCGCCCCACCTCCGTTCGCCGATACAAATCGGAACTGGGTTGCCGCTGGCCGTGGTGTTCTTGGCGCTGCCGAAGGCGTAGGACGGTGCGTTTTCGGGGGATGCGCTTTGCTTCAATCCTGAGGCTTGGGGGCTGAGCATCTGAATGACGCCGCCGGCGGTCATTGCGAGGCCGGCCGAGAACAACGAAGGGCCGGCCCCCCCAGCAAAGAAAGAGGCCGCAATCAGCACAACGCCGATAATTGTTTGAAGCACGCCCGCGCGCTTGCTACCAGATATCACCGGGACGATGCGAATTTCCTGAGCGCCTCCAAGTGCAAAATCTTTTTCACCCACATTTTTCCGGTTGCGGAAGATTGCGAACCGCATGCCCCGTCGATCCAGATCCTTGATTGCCCCTTCAAACCCTTCGATTGTGCACTTCAGTGCCTGGAACGCCTCACCGACCGATTTACTGCCGAGCTCTCGGTAGTGCACGCGCCCAAATAGGCGCGCCAGCGGGCCGGAAAGCAGAATGGTGGTCATTGTTGGTATTGAAATCGCCGCAGCCATCACGGATTTTCTCCTGACGAAAAAAAACCGCCAATTGGCGGTTTTGATTAATTTGATCGTGTCACAAACACTCGCGGACAGCGGCTTCTAACGCGCCTCGGCCCCACATCTTGGACCATGGCATCCGCTGGTATAAGGCGACCTTACTTCCGGATCCGGAGCCGGTAACCTCGAGAACCTCATCGGTCATCATGTCAGTAGCGATCACCAAGCGATATCCGTTCTCGGTTTCAGACATTGTCGCCGTCGAGCGCTGCTCTTGCCATTTTGGGAAAACGCACAACGCGTATTTCTTGGCCGACTTGGCAGTTGATGTGCTGATTGTCGGGTCATTCTTCTTCACGTCGCCGGGCGACGCACATCCCGCCAACAGCGCTAACGCCAGCGCTCCTAACATTAGTTTCATGCGGGTCACTCCTTTAGAAAAGCATGCAATATAGCTCCACACTGACTAGGCATCCAGCATGTATGAAACCTCAGTATCGCTCCAAACCAAGTTGATAGTAATCTGCCATCAATATTTTTATCGCTTAATTCTTATCCAAACCACAAGAAGTAGGCGCTCAAAAACTCAATAAACAATAAAATCATGAAAAACAAAAAACGTAAACCGCCTAAAAAACACATTGTAAAACCTGGACTCTACAAAGAACTAAAAAAGCATCTATCTCATGTCGACATATATAAACTGCAAGAAAAGATAAGCAACTTTAGAAAGCTTTCCTTCAAGACGCTTTCAAGACAAGAACTTGCCGCCGAAATTTCAAATGTTCTCTGCTTCACCACGCCGCGGGGGCCCGTTTCCGTTTTAGCACCGATGACCTCACGATACCCATCAGGCACTAAATTTTTCAGAGTAAGAGCGTTAGACAAGGATGACTTAAATATTCCACTGCGTGGCATGCGAACTGAGCAGGATGCATGGAACCCTCCAAGCAAATTCGTTCGACAAGGCCGACTGAATCAAGAAGGAGAGTCTTTTCTCTACGTAACTCCAGTGACTCCCAACGTCGCAATTGAAGAGCTGAAGATATGTGACGGCGATGTATTTTCGTTAATAGTTTATGAAGCTATAGATAACATAAACGTTACTTGCATCGGCTTTCCACCAAACATACCAGAACTCACTAAGGAAGAGGACTTCAAATTAAAGATGCTGAGTGAGTTTCTCGCAAATGAGTTCACTCGCGACGTAGGAATCGGAACAGAGTTTTTGTACAAGATTTCTGAAATTATTGCCAAAGACTATTTCGATCTACCACCCCCCATTCACGACGCATGGTGTTACCCGTCGATCGCCGAGAGAGCCGCCGTAAATGTATGCTTCCGGCCCAGTGTAGCGAGACAGAAACTCAAATTAGTTGGCGTCTGTATCTCCACCTGTCAACGAGGAGAAGGGCAAATGCGAATCAATGTACAAAAAATAGCATCTGGGTTCGACACAGAAGGCATATTTCAGTACCACTCAATTGGTAGTGAAGAACAACTTCGTATTTTTCCAGAAATTGGAAACAATACAAATTCCGCTCATAGCTAAGGATTAAATAAGTCTATTCATAACTAGCCCTTTCCTGCAGGCCCAAGGACTGGGATTGCGCCAATTTCGGCGCGTTAATGACCTGGAGGTCAATGTGGAAACGCAACAATATCGTGAGATCCAAAAGGTTGTGAACTCTCATGCCGCTGATATTCAAGCTCTCACGGCCATGGTCTATGGCTTGCTCGCGCAAGTCCACTCCTCTCAGGGCGAGGAAGGCATAGCGGCAGCCGAAGCGCGTGCGATGACGATATCGAAATCACTGGGATCGGCTTTCGGTGCCCGGCCAAATGCCAACCTGATATCTCAGCTTTTCAAGTCGGCGCGCCAGCCTAGCTGAGTGGAGCAAGTCCAAGCTCTTTTTCCAAACGAACAAGCCGACGCTCCAGCAGGTCGGCTTTCTCTTGCGCCACTTCTGCAAAGTCGGACGGCAGTGAAACTCCGACAGCCGATACGATTGCTTGGGATTTCAATACCGCATCGCTGATAAATACGCTTCCATCTTCAGTTCGCGCAAACGGCTGATTCATACATATCTCCTGCGGCCATGCCGCGTCATGTGAGTGGCTGTGCATCTTTGTGCCTGAGAATCAGGCGTGTTCTGTCGAGCCAGGGCCCGCCGAAGACAATGACCTCCGACGGCCTGCCGTACAGGTGGTGCAGTAGGAACGGGCCGGGGCCGAAGGTTGCTGCATCCTCACCGGGCAGTGTCGGATCGGTGCCGAGGAAGATCCCGGCATGATTCGGATAAACCGTCCGCCCCACTTCCATCACGATCATGTCGCCGCGCTGCGGCTGGTCGACGCGGTAGAAGCCGGCGGCCTCGTAGTTCGCTTCGTAAAGGCTGGTGTTGTCCTTGCTCTCCCACCAACCATCGGCGCGTTTGAAGGCTTCGAACTCCAACCCCCATTCGCGCTTGTACCAGTCAGCACAGACTTGCCAGCAGTCCCAAGCACCGTGGACGAATGGCCGCTTGAGCAGCGGCACCTCGCCGGTAGGCATCACGGTACGCAGGTCGCCCTCGGGCCAGCTCAGGATGTGCCAGGGCAACGCGGTCGCCTCGCACATGGCCAGGTCGCGCGGTGACGGTCGGCTGGTGGCGTCCGGATGCGAGTGCACGACGCCGATAACTTCGCCTATGTCCTCCGCCGCCGCGTATTCCTCCGGGGCGATTCGAAATTCCTCGTTCGGCTCGGTAGAGATGTTGTGGCACGGGTAATACTGCTGCTTGCGACCGACGCCCAGAAGCAGACCGCAGCACTCTTTCGGGTACTCGGCGGCCGCATGCATCTGGATCGCGTTCAAAATGTGTTTGCGCATGTCAGCTCCGTGCGATCAGCGAGACGGCCGGGAAGCCGCCGAACGGCAGCGGATTGCCCTCGCCGAAGCGTGGGATGCATCCCTTGCCCAAGGTGGCATCACACTCGTCCAGTTCAGGGTTGTCCGTGACGACGCCGTCCTTGGTCACGTAAGGGCCGGTGTAGCCACAGTTCGGCCCTCGGTAGCCGCCGGTGAGGCACCAGTGACAAAGCGTCGTAGCCTGCCGGCCGATGGACTCGTTACCGACATCGCCAGGACTGGCCAACTCCCAACTGACATTCTCTCCGTCCTCGTTCGTTTTCTGGTCGATGTACCAGACCTCGATTGTCTCCTGGGTCGGATCTGCCGTTGGGTTGCCGGCCGGGAAGTTCGCCGCGTCCAAGTACGTGCCCAGCGTATGGCGCATGGTCAGCTTGAACTCGAGCAGATCCTCGAACGCCAGACACAGCGCGGTAATACGTCCGTTGACGTTGCCGACCGAAAGAGTGGGCCGCACTGCCGTGCCATCGCCGTTCGCCTCGATGCCGTCGATCTGCATCGGCCAGGCGCTGTACTCGTTGCCCTGCCAGTAGATCGACTTCGCCGGCAACTGGTCCGCATCGTCGCCGGCGGCGATCAACTCGGCAGCCGTGTGCGGTATCGCGTGCCCGTGGAAGCGCAGAACATCCGCGCCGTAGTCCGTGCCGTCCAATTCAAAGAGCAGCACTTCGCTGCCAGGCTCAAGCACCTGGATGTCACTGATCAGCGGCATGATTGCCCCTTATGGATGGAATGCACGCTCGAACGTGGCGGTGAGTTTGAAAACGCCGCCGCCCATTGGTGTGGGAGCGGGATTTTTGCAGGTGAATAGGCCGAGCTCCCCGAGCGGTGTTGTCCAGAGAAACGCTTTCGCACCGGCGTGTCGGTCGAGGAACGCCATAATCTCCAGCACCTTGGCCTTCTGGCCGGCAAAGGTGATCGGGTAGGAGTCCTCTTTGTTATTCGGGCCGTCGCCGACGTTCTGCGCGTAGCCATTGCCGAACTTCGAGGAACGCACCCGATAGTTGATATCGGGCGTTTCCCCGCGCTCGGTTGGCCAGGTGAATTTCTCGATGGCCATCAGCCCCTCCCATTTGTCAGGCGCCAGATCGAACCGCCCGGCTGCAACGCTCTGGCAATCGCGGTTTCCGCTTCGGTTTTGGCTGCCTGCTGGATGCTCTTGCCAAGCTGGTTGGTTGTCTCTTGCGAAACACCCGCCCCGTCGCCCCCAGATGTCTGCACCGAGACCGCCACCGGAAAGTTGTACGTGTTGCCCCCACCACCGGACATTGCGGCCAGTGCAGGCCCGCCACCGGCAGTCAACGGCGTGACGCTACCGCCGTTGGCACCGGTCATGAGGAACGATCGGCCGCCCTCGTTATAGAGCTCCGGCCCCAGTTCGTTAACTTCGTACAGAGAGTTCGGCGCGACAGGTCCGCCAGCCGCTCGGTATCCAGAAAAATCGATACCGGAATATCCAGCCTGCGAAGCTCCAAGATCTGACGAAACAGCACCGGCAGAACCAGCCGCGAGGCCATTCCCGCCACTACCGAAGTAGGAGCCAGCCGCGGATGCGGCAATACCGAACAGCGCGCTGAGCCCTTGTGAAGTTGCCTGTCGGGTAGCGATCTTCGCCATATCCGCCAACACCGACTTGGTGAAATCAGAAAACGAGAATTTGCCGTTGATGGCGAAACTGGCTACAGCATCCTCTGCCGAACTGAACGCATTGGTGAGCAGGCTTTTCGTCTGCCCCGCGGCGTTCTGCGCTGACTCGAGATAGTTCTGCCATGCCGACGAGGCTCCGGCACTCCAGTCGCCCTGGGCTGCTGTCATCTCGTCGTAGTTGGCTTGAACCGTATCGTGCAGGTCCTGCTGAGTGGCCTTCAATGCCGCCAGCTTCTGCGTGTACTCGGCGAGGCTCATGCCGCGCGAGCCATCGCCGTACTGATTCGCCAGATCCAGCTTCTGCTGATTGAAGCGATCGTCGATGCCGTTCTGCTGGCTCATCAGATCGCGCTGACGATCTCCTAGGCCGATGCCCGCCGCCGCGCGCTGGCCCTGCTCACGCAGAGTTTTGACTTGTTGCTGTAGCGCGCTGCTATAGGTGTTGACGGCCTCAGTCTGTTTCTTCAGCCGGCCCTCTTCGTTCTTCGCCAGCACGCTCAGTTCGGTGTCAGCATCCTGCTGCACCTTGACCATGGCGGCCCGGGCGTCGGCGATTTTCTGGTCAAGCTGTATGCGCTGCGCGGCCGGTGTGCCGGCTTTGCTCTTCGCCGCTTCCAGTGCGGCGATCTCAGCCTCATACGCGGCAGTAACTTCGTCGCGCTCGTTGCCGATCATGGCTTCACGCGCTTGCAAATAATCAGCCTGCGAGATCAGACCGGCCTTTTGCGAAGCGTCCAGGTCCTTCTGAGCATTTTTGTACTCGGCAAGCACAGCATTGAGCGCGTTTTTCGAGTCATTGAAACCGGTTAGATCGACGCTACCCGCGGCTGCTTTTGGGTCCTTTTTCTGCTCGTCGATTGCCTTGCGCAACTGGTCGTAGGCGCCACCGGAAAACTTCTTCCCGTCAAACTGAACACCATCCAGCAGCGCCGACTTCTTGCCAGTTTTTTCCGCATTCTGATAGAGCTTGGTGAACTGGTCGTCGAGTTTCTTGTACGCGTCCCGCCGCTTCGCGAGCGGATTCAGGTTGTCCATTTGCTTGTCCAGTTCCTTCTGGACAGCGATCAATTCCTTGTTCGCCCGCGTCTCCTCGCCCGCGGCGGCAGTGTTGCTTTCGCTTGTTGAAAGACGCGCCTTCAGCCCTGCAAGCTTGGCTTCCAAGGCCGGAGTTGAGTCGTCATTATCCCCGTCATCCAGCCCCAACGAAGAGTTCAGCCAGCTGAGCCCGTTGGATAGCGCACCGGCAACACCACCACCCTTTCGGGTATCCAGCACGCGCTGGGTGATTTCGATCTGCTTGGCCAGGTCGGGAAAAATCTCAGACCGGACTTCAGCATAGGCACCCTTGATGGCCACTTTCACCCGATCCCAGTCACGCTCGATGTCGGACAGGGATTCGCGGTAGTTCTTCAGACGCTCCAGGGCCGACTGATTGAGATCTTCACTGAGGACGTCCAGTGCTCGCTGATGGTCTCCCTGATCATCAATCGCCTTTATCGTCTGGTACTGCTCGTAGGTAAGCAGCCCATACTGGTCGCTGATCTTCTCGGCGGCTTCTGTAGCGGTGTCACCGGCATTCGCGAGCGATTTGGCTATGTCTCCAGCGCCCTTCCCTGTCACTTCACCTATTGCTGCGGCGGCCTGAGCCAGGTTCTGCATTTGGACGCCGCTGGTAGCGGCACCGGAAGCCAGTGCAATCACCGCCTCGCGAGCGCCCGCAAAGTTCTCAGTGATCGCCCCAGCGGATTCAGCCATAACCTTGAGGCTGGCAATGCTCTGCCCGGCATCGTTCGATCCGCCATTGATGGCAACGTTGAACTCGCGGGCCTGCTTCTGTGCGTCGAAGTAGGCATAGCCCAGCGCGCCGAGGACACCAGCCAGCAAACCGGCCGGAACCAATGCTGCGGCCAGGCTCTTGGCAGAGGCGCCCGCACCGGCGCCGAGCTGTGCAACCGCCCGTGCACCACTACCCCAATCCCCAGACTGCAGGGCGTTGGTCAGTTGCATCACGTTTTCTTGAGCCTGGCGGGTGCCGAGCTTCAGCTTGTCGAATGCAGTTTCTGTCGCGGTTAGGCCGTCACGGACTTTGCCGATCTTCGCCAGCGCCTCGCCGTAACGAGTCGCGTCGATCTGACCGGCCTTGTGCAGATCGTTGAGTGCCTTTTCTTGCGCCTCCAGCTTGGCCAGCTTCGCAGTGACAGGGTCGATGCCATTGACCGTGCGCTTCAGCGCTTCGATTTGACGGTTTTCAGCGTCGATCAGCCGCTGCTTCTGCGCCATTTCTTTGGCTTCGGCTTTCTCGATCCGCTCATAAGCCTTGCCAAGCCGATCCTGATAGGACTCCTGCTGCTCAATGGTGACGAGACCGCCCTTTCGGGCACGCTCCAGCAAGCCTTCAGCCTGGATCAGTTGCTCCATGCTGCCGATGTTGCCGGACATCGCCTTGTCGAGCTGGCTGATGATCGCGATTTCACTGGCCGCACTCGCGCCTGCCTTGCGGCTGGCATCGACCTGGCGCTCTTTGGCGCCCGTGGCCTTGTCGATGCCCTGAGCAGCCTCATTCTCGGCCTGGCTGATCTTCTTGCCGGTGTTGGCCAGGCCCTCGCCCGACTTGCCGAGATCATCAATCGCCTTTTCGGCATCAACTGCCGAATCGACCAGCTTGTCGAGATCGTCAGCCGCCTTGGATGCCGACGAGGAGTTCACCTCGATGCCGAGGGACGCGAAGGTGGTGCTCATTTACTGTCCCTCTGTTCCGCCATCACTCGAAGGGCTTCGGCTTCCATGACGCGGATGTCTGGAAAGACGTCGGCGATCTCCGATCGGGTAAGCCCGAGAAAGCCGGCGACATGGCGAATTGACGTGTAATCGAGTCCGGTAGCGCCGCACGCGCCTGTACGCCACTGGGTGCCCATGGCCTCGAAGACCTTGAAGGCTTGCCAGACATCAGGCCAGACCTCACAGACTTCGTCTGGTATGTCACGAAGAGAAAGGCCGAAGGCCGCCAGCGATTCGGCTGACGGCCCCGGCTCGTACAGCTTGCGGGAGACGCTTAGGAGTTTCCCAAGCGGGCGTTACTGAAGGCATCGGAATAAGCGGCCAACACTGCGCCCGGAGTGGCGGCGATGGACTTGACCAGGATGCGCAGGTTTTCGTCGGTGAACTCTTCGGCGATATCCCAGCCGGCGACGATCGCCCGCAACTGCTCGACCTGCAGATCAATCAGCAAAGCAGTGAACTGCTCAATGCCGGCCTCTTCCGCTTTTTCTTTGAGGGCCTTATGACGCTCGCCCCACTCTGCGTAGAGGCCGGCCAACTCAGTGCGGTCGCGATACTTGAACTCGAACTCGACGCTAACCGGATCGCCGCCGACTGTTGGCAGCATGACGACGTGCTTAAACGTTGGGTTCTGGGCGAGTGTGAACTTTGCCATGTGCCTTCCTTACGCCGAGGCGCTGTAACGGGTTGGGCGTCCGGTCAGCGCGATGCTGATCACGCGAGTCATCAAATTGTTACGCGACATGGTCGGAGTCGAAGTGATCGAGACGTAACCGTTGTAGATGATGCGGCTACCGCCCGGCAGGTTCAGGCGCAGAACGCGCGCCTGCTTGTCGTCGTCCGCCGCCTCACAGACAGCAACATAGGGTTTGGAGGGGTCATCAGCGACCGTGATGGTCAGCGTGATCGGGTTCTTGGTGGTCGGCATCTGGCGGTCGTCGTCATCGGCCAGAAAACCGAAGGTCAGGAACTGCTGGTCGCCGCCGGTCGAGTTCAGCTCGGTGATCTGCGAGATCTCGGTGAAGGTCGTCACCTCGCGAGCAGCACCGACGCCCGAACCGGCCGGATACTGCTGGATGTTGGTGGTGTCCACGCCATCGAGCGCAAAAGTGCCGCTGGCAATCTCACCGACTTGCACGGCACGGCCGTCCAGGCGCGTCCAGCCAGAGCTGAGAGCAATGATGTCGCCCTCGGCCAGGCCGTGCGCTGCGGCGGTAGCCACCGCCGGGTTGGCATTGGTAAGGGCAGTGAATGGGATCGCTGTGCCATAGGCGGAAGCAATTTCGAACGTTGCGCCGTTGGGCATTTGAATGCCGGCCATGGGTTTTCCTCTCTTCAGAAATGACAAAACCCGCTCAATAGCGGGTTCTGGGTTTGCCCAATGGGCGGATTAGTTGATGTCGGCCCGGTACGTGAACGAAACCGGAACGGTGTAGGTTGTGTCGTCGGGAATGCCTGGCCCTTGGTCAACCGGTGTCATGGTCACCACGGTCAGCGCGCCCTTCCTGTTTCGCTCGTACAGCGGAAACAGCGCGGCGATCTGGTCAGCCAACGCGCCGGCCGCGCCGCGATACTTGCCCGCTGGTGTCACGATGCTGATCTGAAACACACCGGTGAAGAGCTTGTGATCGCCGGCAAGCGTGTTGCTCGCGGTATCGCCCGGCAACGTGAACGCTTTTAGGTAGGTTATCCCGTCGACTGGCGTGTATTCCTCGTTCTCAACGACCACCTTCAGCGGTGTAGTTAGCGCCTTCGCCCAGGCGATCAACTTGGCCTCGTAGATCGAAGCAATGGTGTTGTGGCTCATACCTGGTTGTTCCTGATGGCTTCGTCGACGATCTGCTGGAACCGCGCGAGCGTGATGCGCACCATGCCTCCCGGTGCCTGTTTGGAATGGCCGTACTCGAGCGGCACCGCATATGGCAGGTTGTTCACGATGTACGCCGTTTGCCCGATGGTCAGTTGCTCGACCTGAAGTCTGAGCTTCGCCAGCGTGACGCTACCGGCCGGATCGACCTGATCAAGCTCACCTTCAGCCGGCGCGCCGATCGAGAACTGCCAGTTCCCACGGAATCGGCCGCCGACGTAATCCTTGCCGGCAACCAGTCCATTCACGTTGAAGTTCTGGTCGCGCTCGGTCTTTGTCAGCGGCTTGGCGTACTTCACTCCGCGCTTGAGCTTCCCGGCCTTGGTGAAGTGGCTGTCATCGAGATTGATGAGGGTATTGCGCACGGCGACCTTGAAATCGTAGTCATCGGCAGCTCGGGCGTTGGTGGCGCGATGCGCCACGTTCGCGGCCCAGATCTCGGGGTTGCCCACCGGCGACATCCGAATAACGCTGCTGCCGATCTCGATCACGATTTCGCGGAAGGTGGCGTCGAGCCCGGCCTGGGCCTTCTCAGCGAACTGGCGGATGTTCTCTGCGAAACTGCCGTTGAGGCCCGAGTATTTGCTCATGATCGCACCTGCAACTCATACAGGATCGGTGTGCCGGCCGGATTCACCTCTTTCAGAGGTGGCACGATGGACCAGGTGCGGCCCTGAATGATCACTTTGTTCAGCAGATCCGGCACCCACTCCAGCCCCTGCGCGGCGATCTTCAGCTTCTTGTCACCCTGCTTGATGAGGCTATTACTCTGGAATTCCTGACCGGTGAAGTCGAGCAGGATGCCTTGGGCGGTCTGCTCTTTTGTGCTGTCGGGAGGTGCCGAACCGGTTTCGGGATCGTACTCACCGACAGTCGTAGCGCGGATGATTACTGGTTGGCCGAACTCTGTGATCATCTCCAAAGTCATCGCGGCCATTTCGTCGTAGAAGGTCATCTGAACCTCTTGAAAAAAAGATTTGTGCACCAATATCCCCTTCACAAACCACGCAGGAGATTCAAATGAGCGACGATACTTTTAACAACGGAATCACGCGTGAGGAGGGGCTTGAACGCTGGAGGTACCGGGTTCGAAATCACATGTCTGCGAAAAAGCTCGCCGTTCCCCTTTATCCAGAAGGCCTTCAAAAAATGATCGCCAACGCTGGCATAGATCAGATAGTGGATGAGATTTTGGATGATCCGAGAACTAAAGACGAAGTGGTGCCGGAATGGGTCGATCGCGAACTGATTGCGGCCGCAGTTGAAAGCCTGCTCTGGGATCCCGTCCTCACGAGCGAATAGCAAATAACCCCCGCTTTAACAGGTAATCAGCAAACTGCGTGGCGCTCGGCCGATCCGGCGCCGCCGGCAAAAGTCGGCCGCTGGTGTTCGGAATCGTCGCGTATTCGCGAGTTACCGCGCCTTCGACACGTTCCAGCGTTACCGCACCTTTGCGTTTCTCGATCGGGTCGACATCGTCAGTGTGGATCTCGGCAGCCAGCGCCATCTGCCCGTACTGAATCCGCGCCGGCAGGTAGTTGTCAGGCTTGATCTCGCGATCCAGCTCGACGCCCCGGCGCGGCCAGGACAGGGCCTGCTCGCTATTGGTCTTCCGCCCTTTCCACGTCATGCCATCCATCGCCAGTGCGGCCCGACGCAGCAGCGCTTCCTGTGCTGGCACTTCCGCAGGGATGACCACGCCGAACTTCACGGCGTACATGGCCAGGTCTTCGGCAGATGCGTAGCTCTCAGCGTCAGGCTTGCCGGTACCGTCCTCGATGATGAGAGTCATGAATCAGCTCGCTGTGTGGGTTGGTGTCGGGCGCCGTTGAATGCGCCCAGACAGTTACGCCTGGGGCAGCTCAGAAACCGCTTTTTCCAGCGACTCTATCGAAGCATTCGCCCGGTACGGCACATTGGCTGCCTCGAGTTGCGCTTTGAGGCCGGCGATCTTCTCAGCATTGTCGACCGGCTCAGCCGCCACTTTGAGGCGTTCGACTTCGGCGCGTAAGGATTCAACCTCGCCCGCCAAGTTGTCACGCTCCCCCGTGAGCGCCTCAAAGCCTTCGTGAATGGCTTTCAGCGCACCGAACAAGCGGATCGGCAGTTCGCCGGCGCCCGGATGCTCCAAGTCCGTCAGAGCTTCAGCGGCTTCGATCAATCGAAGGATGCCGTCACGCTCAGTTCGCAGGCTGTCGTTCTCATGTTCCAGGCCGGCAATAGTATCAGCAGCACCCGAATCAACGGGCGGGCTGATCAACGGCTGCAACACCGATACCTCGACGTCCAGCGCCTCATAGGCTGCGACTACCTTCGGCCAGTCACCAATCACAACCGCATGGGTCACGCCGGACTCTGGCCGATCAAAGTGTGCCGGATTGCGGTACCGCTTTTCCGGATCGAAATCCGAATTCTGAGTGGAGTAAACCAGTTCCATAAAAGTCTCCGTAGCGGCCATCGCTGGCCGCTGTCAGGGCAAGTATCAGCCGCCGGCTGGTGGCGTGGTGGTCAGGGTGATCATCACGCCGGCAGTGACCTTGTTGCTATCGGCATGCTTAACCCAGTTGGCAGCCGAGCCGACCGCAGCCAGCGTCGGGTTCGAGCCGCCGGTGGCGTCCTTCCAGCTGTAGCCCAGCACGTCGATGTTCACAGTGCCTTCCGCGCGGTATCCGATACCGAGGTTTTCTTCGTCGTCGACTGTGTAGGAGCGGAAACCCGGGGCTTGGGATTCGGTGATCACCACCGCATTCGGCAGCAGACCGAAAATCACGTCGGCCGGCGCGGTGTCGGTTACCAGCACCGGCTTACCGAGAGTGCCCGGCAGTCCGCCATAAATGACGACACCTGCTTCTTCGTAGATCTTGTTGGTGATCGCCTCGTCTACGATGTCGAAGTAGGCGCTGGAGTGCATGACCCACAGGGCGATACGACCGAACTTGTCACCAAACTTGCGCATGCCCCGGGTCAGGGTCTTCTTGCCATCCGTTTCAATGTTGGCGGTGACCACCATGCCGGCGTTGGAGCCGATTGCAGCGCGCAGCGCGGCAGTGGCGTATTGGATGAAGCCTTCCAGAGTGGCGTCAGCAACGTCGGCGCCGATGATCTGGGAGAACTCGTCGACCGGACGACCGCGACGCTTGAACGCCTCTTCGGTGGTCTGGTACGGGCCGTATTTCCACGGCGCTTTCACGCCAACGGCCTCACCGGCGCCGATTTTCTTCGCCGTCACCTTGCCGGTGGAGTTGACGTCGCGATGCTCCAGCGAGCCGCCGATCTTGTAGAACGAACGCTTGCGGAAGTCGCCTTCGATCAGCTCGTTGTCGAGCACAATCGCACCGTTGGACGATGCGTTGAACACATCGAGGTTGTCCTGGACACGCTCCAGGTATGCGGTTTGCGCCTCATCGTTGTAGATGATCAGGTCGCTGTTAACAGTCGTTGCCATGGGTGGATCCCCTTACTTGGGCAGTTGCAGATATGCGGTTTGGCCGTGCTTGCGCTGGTAATCGCGCTTCTGCTCGGCATTCATTTCGGAGCGCTTCAATGCAGCCTGGCCGCCGCCCCCGCCCGGAGCTTGTGTTCCTGAGGCCCTTGGCCACAGATGAGGTGCGCTTTCGCGCAGTGATTCCGCCCATTCGAGCGGGGTCAGAGGGGTCTTTCCGTCTTTGCCGAGGATGACCTGGCCGGATTCATCAACGGCGACCGCTTCGCCCTCTTCATTCAGGGAGAACACGCCCTTGGCGCGCAGGATGATGTCGTCGGTTGCTTCCGGCAGCGCCCCAGCTTTGAGTGCCGCACCGCGAACCGAGTCGCCCAGGACTTTACCCTGGAACTTGGCAGCGAACGCCTCGGCCTTCTCGGCCCGCGCGGTGACAGTCTTCAACTGTTTGTCGTAGTCGCCACGCAAACGCTCGGTACGACGATTGAACACTTCATCCACCTTGCCCTCAGTCAGCAGCTTGGTTTCTTCGTCTTGGCCAGCACGGCTGAGCAAGCCTTTCACCGCGTCGATATCGATGCCTTCGAATTGGGTTTCGAACTGCGACAGCTTGGTAGTGGTGTCCTTCAGCTTGCCCAGCAGTTCGGA
Organism: Pseudomonas sp. FG35; assembly: GCF_057809295.1. Lineage (NCBI taxonomy): Bacteria > Pseudomonadati > Pseudomonadota > Gammaproteobacteria > Pseudomonadales > Pseudomonadaceae > Pseudomonas > Pseudomonas sp. FG35. The sequence continues at coordinate 866,239 of NZ_JBMDJR010000001.1, forward strand.
GTTTTTGGTTTTCAGACCAGAAACGGATGCCTCAACGGCAGTCGCGATAGCGGCCTTGATTGCCGGATTGTCCAGGTCGATTTCGTTTTCTTCTGCCACGTTGATGCACCCCTTGGGTTTGTTCGCCAGCTTTGCGGGCATAAAAAAACCCGCCGAAGCGGGTAACCATGTAAAACTCAACTAAAAAACTTTATTCATAAATCATAGAAACGACTGACAAATTTTCTTCCAGCGCAGCAAAACAATCCAAACAACTAACGACGTCGCAAGTTCTATGCTGACTGCAGCGAACAGTGGTTGCGGCCACTTCAACAAGGCTAATAGCTAAAAATAACGGTCTAACCTTAGGAAAGCTGGATACAATTTCACTGTGCACATCCAGCATGCGAGATGCTAATTTTATGTTGTAAGTCCCAGATAAACTAAGCTGAGAAAACCGCGCAAAATCTAACCCAAAGCCTTTTTTTGTTAAGGACTTAGCTAAAACACGCTGACTACCAAGAAAACATACAAAACGATAAAAAACAAAAAAATCAGATCTTGCCAGTGAGTTCTTAGTACTTACTAAGCACACAAACTCTCGGAGCTCTCTGCGAGCCTTCTCTAAACGTTTCACCTCATAAATGCCTAGGTTTGGACCTAGCGACGCCAGTGATATATATTCCAGCGCCTTATTAGTTAGCATATTCCTTTCGCGATCATTCAATCCTATGAGCACTGTGTAATTCCATCTTCAGAAGTATGTACGATCACCTTAATTCAACGACTAAATCCTCACAACCCAGCTAAATCAAACGCAAGCGGCTCCAGCGCTTTCATCTGCGCCAGGGTCAGCGGCGCAAAGTTGCGATCAAGCTGCATCTCCGCGAAGCGCTCGACGCTCAGTCCACCTTCGCGAAACAGCTTCGCACGCACCGGCCCGATTGCCACGTCCTGAAACGACGCCGGTTGCTGGTGAAGCCAGTGGTAATAGTCGAGGCTCGCACTGACCTGCCCTGCTCCATCAGCGCTCACTGCCGCCCGCGTGGCGCCCTTTGCAAACATATCGCTGAGCTTGGTCAGCAGGACGAACGTGGTTCGGCAATTTGGGTGAAACGGTGGCCTCGGCCCGGAATCGACGGGAAACCTTCGCTTATCCATCGACCGACATTGCTGACTGGTCTTACTGTCCAGCGTGGCAACCATCTCAACCTCGGACACGATGTCCGTGTTGGCCTTAGCCACCTCCATGCGCGCTTGAGAGGACACATGCTGAATCGCTGTGTGCACGACCGTGCTGGCATTGCGGTTGGTGGTGGCCAGGATGCCGTCTTTGTACCCTGCCGCCTTGGTGCCACGAATATTGCGAATGATCTGGAAGTTCGTCTGCCCTTCGAAGAAGCCCTGCCGGATGGTGCCGGTAACGCGCTCACGCTCTGCACCTGTCCAATCCTTGATGAAGGCCTTCAGCAGCTTCCCGCCGCCTGTGCCGCGCACACTGAGCGGATTCGTCAGCACTGCGGTGCGAATTGCTGCGGCCGTCGGCGCGACCACATCCAGCGACACACCCACCGGTGCCGACCTGGCAATGCTGGTCGCCTCGAACTCAGCCTCGTAGTTGGCGATATCCACCAGGTCCAGGTTCAGTTGCACGCTGTAGCGGTCGAAGATGCCCAGCAGCAGACTGTCGACCTCTTTCAGCAGCGCCTCCAGCCGCTTCACGTTGTACTCGGTCAGATTCGACTGGGTGAGCCGATCGCGGATCGAGCGGTCGATCTCTTTGAGGAATGGCGCGAACTTGCCGACCTCGCCGGCCTTCAGCTTTTCGAGGAAGACCGCGTGCCGAATTGTGGCGTCAAGGATTGCTTGGTTTGCCGCCATCTACTTTGTCCTCGTCGTCCAGGCCCAGGCCGTCGCCCTGCTCTGCCAGCTCGCCATCGATCTGTTGGTCTGTACGCTCAGGAGCAATCAAGCCCAACTTGCGCAGGTACGCCCGAAGATCCGCTTTGGCGAATCCACCGTTCTGCCAGAGGCCGACCAGTGCAGTGATCATTTGCGGATCAGCCGTAAGTTCCACGAACTCCTGATTGATCTGGTATGCGACCTTCGCGTCGTCGACGCCCATGTAGGTGCAGCACCACATAATCGCCCGGGTGTACGCCTCGCTGACGTTCGCTACGCAGCCGGCAAGGACCGACGTCGAAGCAGACTGATCACCACGGGCCTCGGTCGCCGTCTTGGACGAGAGAGAAGCCACTACCATTCGGGCGCCCAGCTCGATCATCATCTGGTTCTTGTCGGCCATGGCCTCCTTCACCAGCGTGTTCGGCAGCGGCTGGGCATATCCGAACTGACCACCGGCAGGCAGCATCATCGGTGCGCGAGAGCCAACGTAAACTCCGTTTTTCTCCATCCAGTCGCGCCACTGCTCGTCCAGACCGGAAATCCATGGCTGAGCCTGGCCGCACCAAAAGACACTGTCTTCGTAGTCGGCACTGTTTCGGTAGTGGCCCAGGTTGATCATGGCAATGTCGTAGAGCGGCGACTCATCGATACTCGGATCGTTGTTCTGCGCACCGACGAAGGTGAACGGGATCTCCTTCAGGCGGCCGGCGGTGCCGGTGGGCCTGAACTCCTCAACTACCGCCAATGGGCCGCCACCTTTCGGTCCGGACCTGCGCCAAACTCGGCAAACAAAGCCGTCAGCCTCAAGTGCCAGCTCCCGGTACTGCTCGACCACTTTGAAACCGAAGCCGTCTTCGATCTCCGGTGATTCGCGCAACACCACCAAAGTCAGCACGCTGTGCCCGTTCACCATCCCTGTACGCCAGTTGATGATGTCCTCGGCGCAGTACGACAGGATCACAGAGTGACCACCGGCGCCGGCGTCTTGATGATAATCGACGTACAGACCATGCCGCCCAGCCTCAAGCACCTTTTCCAGCGTGCCTTGCGAGTGCTGGTAGATGCTCACGCCGGAGCCGTTGGCATTGTCCTGCAAGTACTCCAGTTTCTTCGCAACAGCCAGCGTGGGGTCTTTGTGGAAGGCCAGGCCGAGCAGGCCGTTTCGGGTGTGACCCGTGGCGTTCTTGAACACAGCCCGCTCGCGGTAGGCCTTGTTGCGATCTTTGTTCTCAAGCGACTTGTCGTGAGTATTGATGTACGGCAACCGGTCGACAACCCGGTGCTGTCCGGCGCACACGTCGCGCACAGTAGCCCAGCGTCCAAGCGCTTCGATGTAGTCCGCCCGCTTGAAGGAGACGTCGTTGCTCATCGGGCGTATCCCATTTTGATAGCGGTGACCGGTTTGATGATCGGATACTCGCGGTGAATGAAGTAACCGCCGCCGTCGTTGGCGTGGTCGTTGCCTTGGCTCTTGTCCGGCTCGCCGTTTGGCGCCCAGATCTGCTGCTCCAAGCCATCGGCGTATGTCGGGCAGGTGAATGGATTGACCAGGTAGCGCCGCTCGCCCTGTGCATTGCAGAACATGGCGTTCATGGCGTTGATCCGATCCTTAACCGGCGGGTTGGCCGCCGGCGCAATGACCGTGAAGCCTGCCTGTTTGAGCATGGCGATATCGGTAAGGCTGGCATTGACCGACTTGCGCGAATCACCGGAAGCGTCCGGATAGATCCGGACCTCGCAGGTTTTCCTGAAGTCATTGCCGGTGTGCTCCCAGTAGCGTTCCTTGATACGGCGGATCATGTCCGGCGTGTCGTAGCCATCCATCAATTCATCCACGGCGCGGGGCAGACCCTGATCACGTTTGACGTGGGTGATCGCCGCCATCTTGCCGACGTTGAAGTCCATGCCGATGAACAGCGGCTCGCCGGGCTGGACCGTATCGAAACACTGGTTCAGTTTGCGGTCATAAGCGTGGTAGATCGATCCAGACGTCAGGTTGACGAACTGGCCATTCAGGTACGCGCGGATCAGCTGCGGCGGGTACGACTCCATCAAGGAGGAGATGTAGTCGGGGGGCAGATTCAGCTCATTATCGAACGTGCTGGCCTGCACCAAGCCGTACATGTCCTTCAGCGAAGGTTTTTCGCGGATCTGCTTCACGAACTGCTGGAAGACGAACTTGAACCCCTCCGGGGTCGTGGTCACGTCCACGCCATTCTTCAGACCGGGCACGTTGTAGCGCATCCGGGCAATGATCTTGCGCCAGGCGTGCTGCGCCTTCAGCGAGGGCAACACGTCGAGCTCATCCACCAGCGCGTGGCCAATCTTGAAACCGACGATGGTCTGCGGCTTCTCCATCGAACGGCAAATCGTGGTGCTGCGGTACTGACGACCGCTGTAGAAGTCGACCTCTTTGTCGCTCTCCTTCGTCTTGACCTTCAGGCCCCAGTCGTAGGCCACTTCCTCGATGGTCGGGAAGAAGATGTCGCGGATCTGCGGGTAGGTCGGTGCGAAGTATCCGGAGTTGATACCCGGCCATTCCCACACATGCTTGCACAGCGCCGCGCAGCCGACCCAGGTCTTTCCCGAACCGAACCCGGCGACGAAACCACGGAATTTATGCGGAAGCTGGAGGAAGTCAGCCTGCGGAACATTCAGGCTCGGCATCCGGCTTCCTCGCATTGATCACATGAACCTGCACCGAGGTCGGCACTACCGGCTCGCCATCGTCATCATTCTTCTTTTGCCGATTGACGTAGACGTCGCCGACTTCCTTCGCGGCCTGCTCCAGGATCTGCATGGCCAGACCGATGTTCTTCATCGTCTCTGCCTTCTCGACGAACCGGTTCATGGCGCGCAGGCGATATGCTCGATTGGCGATCGGGATCTCGGCGGTTTCTTCTCGGAAGCGCTTGCGGGCGTCTTCAAACATCGTCACCCAGCGCTTGGCCAGGCCTTTCCCTGATGTCTTTGTTGGGTCGTGTGTCTCAACCTGCTGGCGAGTCACCGATATCCCGTATTCCTTTTGGACGGCTTCAACAACCTGTGAAGGCGTGTCGAAGCACGCCAAGGCCTGAACGATAAAGGCCTTCACGTCGTTTTGAAGGGCTGCCATAGATTTTCATCCGTCCAGAGCCTGTCCAGAATCAGGCCGACTTGAGCAGACAGGTTCCGCAGGCCCTCGAAATGTTCATTTTCCCTACCTCAGCAGGATTATTTGCAGCATCCACCAGCTCTTGAACCGCTGGACTGGCACCGTAGCGGCGGACCACGCCGACGAACTCTTCAACGTCGTGTCCGCGCATCTCGAGCTTGGGCAAGCCTTCCTGGGTGAACTTGGGCGCGCCGTACTGATCCTTCGCCTGGGCGATATGGAACAACTCATGCTCCACCAGTGCGCAGAAATCAGCGTCGGAACACTTGGCGCAGTAGTCGGCTGCCAAGGTGATGATGTAGGCCGGCACGTCACCGAACCAATCACGCATCTGTTGCTCCATCCGGGCTTTCTGCCAACCGCCGGCGCGGAACGCGACCTGTTCGGCCTGGCCGACCACGGTGCGCCCCTTCTTCGTGAAGGCAGCAGACGCCCACATCACACGAATGTCTGCATCGATCAGATGGGCATGCTCTTCGTTGTGGATGCTGCCTGTGTCGGCGAGGATTTCGGCTTGGAGCCATTCCCATACTTCGGGGGCTGGCATCAAGCGGGTGCCGAAATCCGAAAGGTCGGATAACTCGACCAATGAAGCAGGAGGGCGCGGCCGATTCATACCAGAAGAACCTTCTCAATTCAGAGTTCGCCCCCAAAAGGGGGGCAGATTGCCCACCAATGTGCGAACCAGCCGGGGCCTAATGAGCGCTCATTAACCAACGAGGTTCACAGGATGAAAAACACGATTTACTTAGTACTCGCAGTAGCAGTCGTCATTTTCATGATGGCTCCGGAATGCTTAGAGCCTGGGATTGTAGCTTGCCTGCTCAATAAGCCCTGACGTTTGCAATCTCGGCTGGGTAGGCTCGTTCGATCGCCTCCCAGTCGGGTTGCTTGGTTGTCATAAATTTTCTCAGATAACCCTAAAGTCGTGGTTGAAATAGTGGCACGTTGCCGGTATTGATACGCCCCTAACCACCAGAAAGAGACCGGTACATGAATATCGTGAATCACTGCTTAACCGCGTACAGCAGGGGGGATGCTGCTCTTCGTAATGGAATCCCAGCTTCCGAAGAAAACGTGGAGCAGATGCTTGAAATCATAAGGACGGTTCTTCGGGAAGCTGGCGCACCATCTCCCGAGCTTACGAGCCTCACCATGAGTAAAGAATCAGCGTTCAGCAAGGACAACCCGGCGGACCTTATCGCGTTGGCGTTCGATGCGCTTACTGATCAAAACCGTAACCCTGCGCTGTGGACTGAGTTCGAGGGACGGTCGATTAGGTCGGAAATACTCTCAACCATTTCGACGATGCTGAGCGGTCCGAATGTACTGACGCCTGATCAGCGCAGGGGTGTAAATGCGGCGGACTATGCAGAAGCAAAAACTCAGCTGATATCCCTCCTTTCGAAGAGATATTCGCAGTTCGGGGTATAGCTGGTCCTATGAAAGTCGCGCCACGATTTTGAATACGCCAAATTGTGGCGCGGGTTACTTGCCCCGGCGCTCAATCCCGCCCGGCGCCTTGTCACACTGCAGGCAGTGCTCGCAGTTCAGCGTCCGGCACAGCCAGGCCTTCACCCGGTGCCACCAGATGACCATGAAGATGTGGCGCATGCCGGCCAGGGCCAGCGAGACGTGAAGCGTGATCCCGGCGGTGGTCGGGCCCATCATGAAGATGTTCTGCTCCCGGCTCATCACAACGAACCCGCTGATGGCGATCGCCGAATAGATCAGCTTGCCGATGACACCGTCCCGCACTCGACCGCTCAGAACACACCAGGTCGCCCAGAAGGCAATCAAGCCGCAGGCGATGGAGTTGATCAGTTCAAGATTCATGGGTTGCCTCCCCCGAACCGCTGGCGAATGAGCGCCCAGAGGTCAGCGGCTTTGATGGCCCGGTTGATGGCCGCGAGCAGCGATCCGCCGAAGGTGCCTAGCAGGAAGCCGATACCGGCGACGATCTTCGGCTCAGTCACACCCAGATAGGTGCTGACCATGCTTGTTAGGTACAGCGAGCAAGCGATACCGGTAATCAGGAAGATCAGCCAGGCGCGCCAATCAGCCAGATCGTCCTTGTGCCACCAGCTTGCGACGACAGCGCCGACCAGTCCTGCGATCAGCAATTCAAACCTGTCGATCTTGTCGAGCAGGCGCTGTAATAACTCCATGCGCTCGACTCCGTGGGTGCATGATTGATATGAGACCGGCCAAATGGCGGACTTATGGCTTTGTGCTACCGTTTGGAATCTGAAAACCAATTGGAAGGCAAAATATGAAGGTGTCGTTGAAGTGCAAGAAATGTGGCAGCGACCAATTTGAAATCCCTAACCGGCCCACAGATAGTTCGAAAATCACATGCGGCAAGTGCGGCGCCGTTGAAACCTATGGAAAAATCATGAAGCAAGTGGGCGATCAGGCAACTGAAGCTATGAAAAAACAGCTTGGAAAGCTTTTCAAGTAGCCGATGCCGCTCCCTTCAGCCTCACTGAACCTGATGGCTTTTAGAATGCAACAATGGTTTAGTTTGGCATTCACAATCACTGCTACAGCAACCAAAGGAGAGTTCCATGGCTACGGAATTTCAAGATATAAAGATTGTGTCCCTAGACGACGAAGCCTCGTACAAGAGCGATCCGAGCTCTGCACTCATCAACATTGTCCTTAACCTTTCAGCTTCAGCCCCATATGAATGGTCCAGCTACTTCAACGATCGCTGGATTCAGCAGTTTTACATGATGAAGCGAAATGCCTCGGTTTCAGGTAAGCAACTCGAAATCTATTGCGTCCCGCATGAGCTACAAACAGACCACATTCCTCAGCTGAAAAAAGTAATCGCAGAGACGAATCAAGCCTATCGAGAGTATTTGGCACAAAAACAGCAGATCGCCGCTACTCAGGCAGCCTCGGAGGCGGATGAACGAAAGAAACTCGCCTCGATCAAGGCTGATTTGAAATTCGATTAAACCATCAGGCATAAAAAACCCGGCTCGGTGGCCGGGTTTCGTAGCTGTCGTGCGCTGGAGGTAAGTTGCGCAGTGTGGAAAAAGTACATCAAAACCCCCACCATGGCAACATCTTTATGCCGCATCCTCTGAATTTTCTGCGTGAATAACCTGCCACACCGGCTGTTGAGCCTGAACATCCACTTCCTCGATGGCATTTCGCAGGAAAATCCAGATGTCGAGCCAGTCGCGATCCCAATGCTTGGGCTGGATAGCGATCCCGTACAGCTTCATCATGGCGTCAGACACTCGAGCCGGGCCCCACGCGTCACCGCCGTTCGCCTCGGCCTTGTAGGACTGCAGGGCGCAGGTGATCAGGCAATGCACCTTCGCCGCCTTAGCATCAGTGAGTGCACTGAAGTCGGTATCCGACCAAATCAGCTTCTCGGCGTTGAGCATGTGAACGACAGTCATGCAGGGGTGATAGAGATAGTGCCCCAACTGCTGCACCTGGAACGGCAGCGACTCGATTGCCTTCTGCACTTTACCCATGGTTACCAGGTGCGCAGCTCGATGCGTTGAACGGCCAATAGGCGTGCGGCGCGTCTCGGCAATGTGGATCTTCTGGCGCACAGCCATGATGCGCTCTTCTTTGTCCTCGCCTTGGGCGGCGAAGATCACCTCTCGAAGCGCGGCCTTCTCCTTCCGGACGACGGTCGCGGATTTTGCCCGGTCAGCCGCTGCAGCACTAATTGAGGTGTTCGACTCATGCTGTGCGTCTGTCCACGCTTGACGTGCGTTGATCAATTTCATGCTGCCTGTCCCTTCTTCAGTTCTCGGGTCTTGGCCCGGTATTCAGCCTTGATGGTTTTGATTTCTTCGACGGTGTACTTCAGGGGCTCATGAGGCCCTTCAAGCCATGCAACGGTTTCGGCGCCAATGCGCAGCACCAGCCGGATCCGGTACTCGACCGCGTTACCGGACAGGTTGCGATTGCACTTCACACACTGGCGATGGATGTTCAGTGGCTCGAAACGCAGCTCCGGACAGGCACCGACAGATCTGTAGTGCCCGGCGTCCCAGCGGCTGCCGGTCATGAGGTCGCTGTCGTTCGGCATCGAGTCGCAGCTGATGCACGGCAGGTGCGCGTCACGCAGGCGGACGTATTCGTTCACGGCGGCCTGGGCTTCGCGAAGGTGATCCGCCCTGCTCTTCAACTTCTCCTTGCGGACCTTGATCTCGCGGCGGTCGCGCTGGGCGATGGCTTTGCGAGCCTTATCGTGATTCTTCGGCGCATCGATCAGTGCGCATGCCGGGCTGCATACCGCCTGCCCCATCCGCGATGGGACGAATGAGGCCCTGCAAGTAGCAACGCGGCATTTCTTCGGTTTGGGCTGCTTCCGTTCAATCGTCATGCGGCCTCCTGGCTCAACAGATCATCGAAGTGCACGCCCTCTGGAGCGAAGCGCGCGACGATGCGGTCGGTGTAGGCGATGCCCTGGGCGCGACTGAACAAACTGGTCACCGGGAACCCGTCCGGGCCGAACAGATGGCAGCCGCCCATCATGGCCAGCTTCGTCTCGTACGGGAGGTGACGCATCACCCGGTACCACTCCGCCTGAAACCCGGCGTCCTCGTTCAGCAGGATCTGCACACCGACGTGCAGCTTGCAGTACCGGCGGGCGTCCGCCTCATCACCGATCTGGGTCATCTCGGAGATGCGCTTGTACATGGCGAACCAGAGACGGTTCTGGTCGAGCGTGCGGTCCTTGCCAGGGCGCAGTGAAACCACGACGAACTTCTTGTCGCGGTACATAGAGCTAAGCTTCGTGATGGCCTCGGAGAGTTTCGCCTGACAGTTCACGGAGATTTTGTCAGCCATGGGTGGCCACCTTGTTCGGCAATCCGTTCATCAGCTCGCCGAGTTGCCGTGTTAGTCGCTCGTTTTCGGCCAGCAACTCCAGCGCCACCTCTTCCACTGTTTTCTCCCCTAGAAAGTCCTGCAGCGCCTCGGTGTTGCGCTTCCAGTCTGCACAATCGGTGCGGTATGACGCAGCTTCAGCCCAGAGCAATTTGTGAAGCTTTTGTTTATCGATGTTCATTGAGCAGCGCTCCTTGCTTTCAATTGTTCGGCCTGCTGAATCAGCAGCGCCCGGCGATCCGCCAGCTCGTTGGCTGCCAGAATTCGCAGTTCTGTTTTTTCCTCGGCCGAGGCTTTCCGCATGGCGAGCATCGAGTCCTTCACCGCAGCGAGCTTTTCCCGCAGTTTTGGCGAAGGCCGAGCGACTTCGCCGGTGAGCAGAGCCGCAACCGCCCGGCCGTCCTCGGTGACCGGCGCGACACTCAAGTCGGCCAGGTACTGCTGGGCGCGCCCCTGCGGGATCCGCTGCATTTGCACAGCCTTGGTGATCGCCTGCGTGCGGCGGTTGGCGTCGAAGCCGACAGAGACATGCCAGTTCACCTGTTTGTTGTCCTCCCGGGCTTGCCCCACCAACCGCTCATAGGCGCTGTTGAACGCCATGCGCGCACCAACCTTGTCGCCGGCGTCGAGGACAGGTTTTGCAGCGGCCAGAGCAAGTTGGATTTCGTCGGTCAGCACCACGGTTTCGAACTCGTCGTTCGTGGTCATGGCGATCGCCCATGCTTCGTCCTTGCCCGGACGCCCATCGGCAGCCTGGACGCGCTGGAGAATGTCGGCCATTGCAAGCTTGCCCTTCACCTCGAAGCGACAGGCCTTCAGTGCGGCCTTCACGGTCGGCACCGAGTAGGCGCAGAGGTCTTCAGCCATCATCGCCGCGGTGCCGGGGTTCATTTCCTGACCCATGGATTCGGCGGTGGCGCAGATTGCGGCAGCGAGGCCAGCAACCTGCTGGTCGTTCATTTCAGAGGTATTCATTGCGCTCTCCCCCTTGGCGCTTGGCCAAGACCATTTGCGCGGCCTGCTCGGCGGCGGAGACGTTTGCCTCGGTGCGCTCCATCTGGCGGGCGGTGGTCCCGTTGATGCGCTGACCAGTAACCCACTGGGTGTGGTAGCTCTCGGCGTTGGCCAGCAGTTCGTTGAGGCTGTGGCACTTGCGCAGGACGCCGGCGTCGCTGGTCTTCAGGTAGTGAGCGGCGACGTGATGGGCTACATCGGCGCCGAGCCGGTCGACCAGTTGGCCGAGCTGCCCGCCGACTTTGGCGTTCCACACCGGCCAGGTGCTGTAGCGCTTGCGGTAGGCCATGGCGTAGTTCGCCCAGACCTTGAAGGTTTTGCAGGACTGGTCTTTGGGGCCCGGCATGTCAGCGGGGATCTCAACCCGTGGAGCATCGACGCGATCAACCACCAGCACCAGGTTGCGGGACTGAACCGGCACGACCTCGGCGGAGGCCGAGGGTGCAATTGGTTCAATGACCGGTTCATTGACTGGTTCAGAGGAGTGACTGGTTCTGGGTGCAGCTCCTGCACTACCCCCTAGTGCAAGAGATTCACTAGGGGGTGAACCTGCTGCACTACCCTGGTGAATCTGCTGCACTACTCCTGGTGCAGGAGGTGCACCACCATCGAGGGTCAGGAAGTAAACATTCGACGAATTGCCCTTCGGCCCACCCTTCCTGATTTCCTTGCGCAGCAGTCCTGACTCACACAGTGCGGTGATGTGGTTCATAACGGAACGCTTGCTGATCTCGCACTGATCGGCGATGTGTTGATAGGACGGCCAGCACTCCCCCATATCACTGGCATTGTCTGCCAGCTTGATGAGGACCAGCTTACGCAGTGGGTTACCGACGCGAAGCTTCATAGCGGCGACCATAAGGCCCATGCTCATGCGGCACCTCCGGTGATACCGCGAAAATCGATGGTCTGAACACCCTTCCAGCTATTGCAGGACATGCACAGTGTTTGAAGATTTTCCATGGATGCTTCGCCACCCAGGCTTTCTGGAATGACATGGTCAGCTCTCAAGCGGAGTCGCACCGAACAGCCACAGCGCAGACAGGCATGCCCATCTCGAGCAAAAACGAGAGTTCGCAATTCTGAAGGGATGGGCTTTTTCTTCGTTCGACGGCGAGGTGGCTGCGCCGGCGACTGGTATGCACTGAAATGCCCCATGCGATCGGGATTCCACTCGATCGCCTTCTCGGTCAGGCGGAACAGCGTGATGTTCGAAGTGCTGGAAAGCTCAATCAGACCGGCCTCTTCCAGGGCCTTCAGCATGCGGTACGCGGTGTCTGGCTTATCGGTGAGTAGTGGTAGCTCCTCAATGATTTTGGCCTTGCTCAACGCGAAGAAGATCCCGTCGTCAGTCTTGATTGGCTTGGTCCAGCTCGGGCAACCGTAGACGAAGGCAAACAGCAGGGCCTGCTGAGAATTCAGCCCCCACTCCAGCGCCTTCACCTGATTGATCGTGACGGTGAACTGCATGTCAGGTGTTCCTGACGTGAACGGAAAAGATAAAAGCTCGCGACACGTTTTCAGAATTCGAAAAACGTGTCGCGACACTGTTGGGGGTATTGCTTGGGGTGGGTTGGCTCTGCATAATCGGGCCTCTCTAGTTTTGCGAATCAGCCGACCTTCTCCGTCGGCTTTTTTGTGCCCGGGATTCAGGCGATGGATCTCAGTGCTGGCTTTCCGTTGATCAGAGCCTCCGCTTTCCGGCCCAGCTCCCCTGCTCTTGCTTCAACTTGACGGCATTGCTTGGCGAACGCCGGCAGGTGCGGCAGGTCCTTTTCGCACATCAACTGGTCGTCAAAGACCTCGCTGCCGGTATCGATCACGTCGCCCAGTGCGCGGATCAGCGCACCAAAGCTTTTGTTGGCGCATTGGTCGCTCTGCATCTGGCGGGCGCCGATCAAGCCGTGGCGTCCGGCCAGTTCGTTGATGCAGTGGTCGCGAAACTCGGGCTCAAGAGCATTCACCCAGGGCTCTTCCAGCCATGACGGAATATCCTGATCGCCCGACAGCCAACGCTGAACACGCTTCAGCCAGCGGCCCGTTGCCTTCACGAATTCGCCTAAATTGTTCAGACGCGCTAGCTCGTCAAAGTCCGGGACCTTTGCCTGGATGATCTTCGCTGTTGGAACTCGTAGGCAGATCTCCCGGCTCAACGCTTGGGCGAAATCGTCCTGACTCAAGCTGGTGCGCGCGATCTGGTTTTGAGCGTGCGCGATCAGAACCTGATCACGGGTTTGTGCGCTGTGTCTTGGACTGGACGTTTCCATGGGGACTGCTCTCTTCTAATCTGGCTTCAACGGATTGGCGGACAGGGATGTTGCTCAGGCGGCCATCTCGGCCCAAGGAAACGAAGGACACAGCTTTTCTTTTTTGAAAGCACCTTCGGTCAGCGCCTCCGCTCGCTTGGCAATAACCGGAGACATGCCGTGCTTCCCCCGAACCCAGCCGGAAACGGTGCTTTGATCAACCTTGAGCCTTTCGGCGGTGGCCTCCTGAGTGCCGAAGTAGTCAACGAGTCCCTTATAAATTGCGTTCATGATGCCCCTCCATACGGGAATACCCATATATTAGGTTACGGGAATACCGATTTGCAAGGGTATGGGAGCGCCCGTAATACTCCACGGATGGAATTCAAAGACCGACTCAAAACCGCCCGCCGCCACGCCAAGCTCAATCAGACTGAGCTTGCTGAGCGCGCTGGACTCACCCAGACCTCAATCTCCGATTTGGAGAGGGGAAAATCGAAGGCTACAGCCTTCGCAGCTCAGATCGCCTCTGTATGTGGCGTGTCCCCGATGTGGCTGGCTGAAGGTGTCGGTGACATGCTCAAGGGTGTGCCTGGTCATCAGGCTGAACGCATCCAGCCTAGTGTGAAACTCGGCACCATCGAAACCTGGGACGACGAGACCCCGCTCGATGACGATGAGGTCTACGTCCCCTTCCTTCATGAAGTCGAACTGGCGGCCGGCTCTGGCAGATTTGCTATCGAGGAAAACGCCAACTCGCGACTGCGCTTCTTCAAAAAAGACCTTCGGCACAACGGCGTGCAATTCAGTAATGCCAAGTGCGTGGTGGTGAGCGGCAACAGCATGGTTCCAGTGTTGCGAGATGGCGCCACTGTAGGAGTAAACGTAGGGAAAAACTCCCTGAGCGATATCGTCGACGGCGAGATGTACGCTATCAACCACAACGGCCAGCTTCGTGTGAAGCAGGTCTACCGCATCCCAATCGGTATTCGCCTGCGTAGCTTCAACCGCGACGAACATCCGGACGAGGACTACACGTTCCAGCAAATCCAGGAACAGCAGATCTCTATTCTGGGGCATGTGTTCTGGTGGGCGATGTACTCACGCTGATATGTCAGCAACATATTTATGGCTTAAAAAAATCAAAAAACTTATAAAAACGAAAGCATAACAAACACATAACTGAAACGATAGCCAGGGCAAAAAAAAATGGACAACCAAATCCAAACGGAATTTACTATTTCTTACGATGCCTCCGGCGATCTTGAAAGTCATAAAATAAATGCCAAAGACCTTGGAAATGCAATTGTCGGCATGCACGACTTAATTACTAAGGCTGCATCTATCGTAAGCAATGGCTCTTCCGAAGCGGAGCTGAAGGTAATTGCACCTGCCAAGGAAGGCTCTCTGGAAATCGTATTCGCTATTGTGGCCGACCCTCTTACTACAATAACAGTAATGAAGAGTATCGGTATCGGTGTTGCCGGGGCCGTTGCAAGCGCTGCCACAGCCATAGGAATAATTGATCGACTGAAAGACACAAAAATTGACAGCGTAATTATAAACGCCCAAACTAAAGAAGCAACCTTAATAACGAAAGACGGACCAATTAAGACAAATTCAAATGTCGCTCAACTTGTGTCCAGCAAGGAAATTCGGCAAGCGCTACACAAAATAGTGCAGGCACCGTTACAAGGAAGGGAAGCAGCAACAATCTCATTTATTTCCGACGACGCCGAAGTAGTTCTGGCAGAGCCAGAGATAAAAAACTTCACTCCTATTCGATCTGACGTCACCGAAAAAGAAAACAAGGAAGTACTAGAAAAAGTAGTTCAATTCACGAAACTCAATTTCAAAAGCCGTCGCAGTTGGACAATACAAAGCACGGATGGGCTGGAGACATCAGTAACTATTCGAGATGACAACTTCATGGCAAAAGTATCCGCCAATGAAGAAGCATTTCAAAAGGACAAGCTATACACTGTAGAGCTCGAAAAAACTGAAACAATAAATATTAGCGGCACAAAAACAAAATATGATATAGTCCGAGTAATTAACGAACTCAACTAACCGCAGGAATTAACATGTGGTCTCCGTTACTGATAGCTCAAGCAATTGGATGGCTTGTTCTTATCTTGAGCTCGCCGCTAATATTTATATTTACGAGAAAAATCGTAAGACACCTCGCTTACACCTTGTTTCCTCGCGACACTATAATTCAGTATCAAACAAATGGATTTGTAACAGAAGCGTACCATGTAAAGCATTCAATCATTAAAGGTTCATCTTTTAGAAAGCTTTCAAATGAAGAACTGAACAAACTGGAGGCCGCGCAATGAATAACAATATGTTCATGGCCCTTTCGACCTCCGTAGTAAATGGTGCCGCATTAGCAGCAACATCTGTAATTGGCATACCGGAAGTAACTCAAGGAATAATGGCATCGAGCGGAATAATTTCACCGTTTTTGTCTCTTTGGCTGTTGAAGATTTATATCCGAATTGATGATCCCGCAGAGCTGACTAGAATTATTGCCAGCTTGAAGTCTTCAATTAAAGTTTGTAAAAAGCATCTCAAGGACGAATCCAACAGCGACGACTTCAAGCAAAGAACCCGAATTCAGCTTGAAGACTTCCAAACCAAGCTACAAAATGCTCGTACCGATTTTGAAAAGGGGCGCACCCATACGGTCACTCCTATTTCCATAGCAGAATAATTGAAAGAGGCGGCCCGGCCCAGTGCCGGGCTTTTTCATTCCGCCCTCCCCTCCTATGTGCCGCCCTCGAGCCCTTCAGTTGCTTGAGCGAACCTCGTACCAGCCTCTCTCACTAGCTGACGCCACTCACCTGCAGTGATCAGGCCATCTTGCTCCAGAGCGTCTGCCATTTTGAGCAGTTCGTCATATTGCTCTTCGGCATCCATTCGAATCTCTGGCTCTTCGAGTAATTTTCGCCAGGCGGACAGAGCCTGCGCTTTCCGATTGTTGATCATCGTGAGTACCTGGTGGGGGTGCAACGGTAGAGATCTCCCATAGCATTGCCGTTCAGTGGCGGCGACTGACGGCGCAGCAGATGGTGGCGCTCAGCCATGAGTGCTAGAGTTCTCCCACTATTCCAGGGAGGTCGATGATGAAAATTTTGGGGTTAGCCATTTGGTTAATTGTTTGCCTAGTCAGCTTATTAGTTGGTCGTGGCTACGGCGATTTTGCAGTCCTCGCCCGAATTGTGCTTATCCCGAGCGCCGTAGCTCTGTACTTCTATCCGGCGATCTGTGCGCTTGGCGAACATCCCAAAGCTACCCCCATCTTCGCACTGAACCTCTTGGCCGGATGGACGTTTATTGGTTGGCTTGTCGCATTCATATGGGCTCTAAGCAGGCCCACACCCTTCGAGTTCGCAAGAGAAAGTGGCTTTCCTGAATCAACGCACCGCGAACCAGAACGCAAGCTCGAAACGAAAGACTGCCCTTTCTGTGCCGAAACCATCAAGGCCGCCGCCAAGAAGTGCAGGTACTGTGGTTCTGATTTGGAAAAGCAGCCCGCCTAATTAACCTTGGCGCCATCTAAAGCCCGCCAAGCGCGGGCTTTTTTGCGACCAGAAATACAGGAGAATTGAATTTTATGGGAATTCCCATTGACACTAAATATGGGCTCTCCTATATTTCGCTCATCGCAGCGACACACAGCCACTGCGAAGGGGCTCAAGAGACCCGCCGCTCTTTAACAACCCGCGCCATAAACGATTACCCGGCTCACGCTGGGAGGTCAGCCCCGGCCACACCTGTGGGGCGAGATGAAGTCAGGTGAACAAAAACGCGCTGCCACTACTGGCGACCGGCGATCCGATAGCCCCGAAAGGCTACCAACGCGCAGAACTGCGACGGCGGACGAGGTGTTGACCGAACTGGCGAATGACCTGGTAGGAGGCGCGTAATTCCCAAAGTTTTATTGATGCCGCATTTTTTAAGCGGCATCAATCCATAGCGCAGAGCACTCCTTGCCCTAAATCTCAGATGAAGGGGACAGTCAGGGAGCGCTCTGCGGTATGGATTGAACAATCGCCGAATTAGAAAAAATGAATTAGCAACTTGCCCGCTCGGTCAAGAATTATGAACGCAGTAAATCTGACGAGGTGACAGCAATGACTATCCAAGCAGAGACACTCGTGCAACTGACCGAGGCGCTCCAGCAGCGCGGAATGAATCTGGTCTCAGATGTCCACTTTACCCGCGCGCCATACCGGCATAACCACCGCTGGATTTGCACCGTAGAGTAACCATGTTCGTTGCCGGCGGCTTGGAATAAATCTCCACCGCCGGCCCCACTGCGCCGCCACACCACTTTCCCTCCATACACCCTCCGACAAATCCCGAATGCACTCCCCTCCGCGCCCAACGGCAACCAGCGGAGCGGATGAGTGCATCCGAGTTTTGTTGGATCAATCAACGATTGGAGAAAGTCATGGCCAAGAAGGTTGGCGTGAAAACTCGTAGCGCCCAAATCGGCGTTCGAATCAGTCCACGCGTTAAGTACATGCTTGACGTCATGGGTCGCATCCAGCGCCGAACCATGAGTGGAGTTATCGAGTCAGCGCTTTTGGCCTTTGTCAGGCCCAACGAAGAATGCTTGGCCAACAAAACGTGGTCAACGGATGAAAACGAACGGTTACTCAGCCTTTACCTTGCAGCGCCTCACCTTCTGTCATTCGACGAAGAGATAGAGGCGAAGCAGCTAATTGCAGCAAAGGCCACCGCCTAACTCTGGAGGCGCCTATGCACCCAAGCGTTCAACTCGGCAAAGAAGTGCGTGCAGCACTGCGCATTCGTTCCCGCATCGCTACGGAAGACCTCTACTCACTGATCGGCCGGCCACTACCGGTAACGATGCCTCGCTTCGTTGTGAAGCCGGCTGGTATTGCATTCTTCCATGTCGTGGATGGCCGCAACGGCAAAGCCCGTGGCTTCCGTCGCGATCACAACGAGGCCTGCGCTTTGGCGCGCAAGCTTGAATCCCAGGAGTAGACGATGACTGATTTCCTAGACACCGTTGAAGGGCCGGACTGGCTCCACGACGCAGTCAACTCGCTGATCTGCGGTGACAACGTCACGGCGCCGCGAGCTCACGGTAAGACGGTTGCTTTGGTGACTCCGCAAACACTGTGGGAGGCGCTGGCCGAACACTTGGGTGCACAAGAACATATTGCCCCACTGCTCACGGATAACCGCGAGTATCCGATTGAGCAGATGATCTGCGAGGTCATCGCCGACGGACGCCGCGTGCACGGAAGGGCTTATGACTTCGCTATCGAAGCATTGGGTGCGCCGAAGAACCAAAATAGCCCGACCGCTCTTCATGAGGTAGCTGAGTCACTTATCCGGCCCCATGCAAATGAATACGGCCGGGCACGCGCCGAAGAGCTTGAAGCTAGCCGCGCAGCAGACTTGGCAGAGCAGCGCAAGGCAGACGCCGCGTAAGCGTCAAGCGAGAGTTCGCTACACCGAACTCTCCGCTTTTCGTAATGCCGCAGCTTGCTTCTTCGCATCAGCCGCACGCTTTGCAACATCACGAGATAGCTCAAGGATGGTATTAGATGCGCTTTGATAGGAATAAAAAAAGCCCTTTCCTTGCGGCTCGTAAATTGTGCTTCCGCGAGCGGTATCTGCCTTGTAGATCTCCTTGATGCCCAAGGCCGTCGCCAGATTCACCATAATTTCTTCGAGGGTCGCGCGCTGATCCAGACCAGTATTTTTTATGGTCCCACCATAAAAACCACTCTGTGGTTTTGGCGCCTGAACAATCTTTGTCTTTGCCATTCCTTGACCTCGCTAATTAAGTGAATCGGGGAGTATCTCATATCCATTTTTTTGAATAGAACAGCGCTCCGCAAGGATAGCGCGGGAGGCACTTATGTCCGCTCAAAGCGTAGCTCCGGTGGCGCACGACCGAAACCTGCACGTACTTCCGCACGCAGCAACCAGCACCAGTGCTCTGGTGTTGGACGGCGATAGCCTGGACAAGATGATGCGCCTGGCCGAAGTCATGGCTACCGGCCGCGCCACGCTGCCGAAGCACTTCAACGGCAACCCGGCGGATTGTCTGGCGGTCGTCATGCAATCGATGCAGTGGAAGATGAACCCGTTCGCCGTGGCACAGAAAACGCACTTGGTCAATGGCGTGCTGGGCTACGAGGCGCAATTGGTGAATGCGGTGATCACCACCTGCGCACCGGTGCTGGATCGCCTGCACTACGAGTGGTTCGGCGCGTGGGAGAAGGTGATCGGCCAGTTCACCATCAAGAACGGCGACAAAGGCGAGTACCGCGTTCCTGGCTGGAAGCTGGAGGACGAGCAAGGCCTGGGCGTGAAAGTTTGGGCAACTTTCCGGGGCGAAGAGGAGCCTCGGGTGCTTGAGCTGCTGCTGGCCCAGGCTCGCACCCGCAACAGCACGCTCTGGGCTGACGACCCTCGCCAGCAATTGGCGTACCTCGCCACTAAGCGCTGGTCGCGCCTCTACTGCCCGGACGTGATACTCGGCGTGTACAGCCCAGATGAACTGGAAGAAACCGCACCAACTATTCGTGATGTATCACCGGCGCGTAGCGCGGCACCAGCGGAACTTCCGCCCTACCCCGACGAGAAGCTCGCGGAAAACCTGCCCAAATGGCAAACCGCGGTCGACGCCGGCCGCTCTGCACCCGATCACCTGATCGCAACCGTCAGCAGCAAATTCACCCTGAGCCAAGAGCAGATCGCCAAGATCAAAGCGCTCGCGCCAATTGAAGGAGACCAAGAATGAAAATCCACAATGTCGCTCAGGGCTCCGAAGCCTGGCACGCGCTCCGCGCTAACTACTTCACCGCCTCCGAAGCGCCGGCAATGATGGGCGCATCGAAACAGATGAAGCGTACCGAACTGCTGCACGCGAAAAAGACCGGGCTCGATCGGGACGTGTCGTGGTGGGTGCAGAAAAACCTCTTCGATAAAGGACACGAAGCCGAGGCACTTGCTCGGCCGATTCTAGAAGGACGAATTGGCGAGGACCTGTTTCCTGTCGTCGGCACCGAAGGTGATCTGCTCGCATCCCTCGATGGCTGCACAATCCTCGGCGACGTGCTGTTCGAACACAAAATGTGGAACGAGCAACTTGCTGCCGACGTTCGCGCCGGCAGCCTTGATCCGCACTACTACTGGCAGCTCGAACAGCAGCTGCTGGTAAGCGGCGCAGAGAAAGTAATTTTCGTCTGCTCCGACGGCACCGAGGAAAACTTCGTGTCGATGGAATACGCGCCGGTGCCGGGCCGCGCCGCAACGCTCGTCGCAGGTTGGAAACAGTTCCAGGCTGACCTGCTGGATTTCACTCCGGCCGAAGTGGTGCCGGAAGCCGTCGGCAAAACCCCGGAGTCATTGCCAGCGCTACGCATCGAAGTGACCGGCATGGTCACCGCCAGCAACCTGGAGCAGTTCAAAGCCCACTCGTTGGCTGTCTTTGGCTCGATCAACACCGAGCTGGAAACGGATCAGCACTTTGCCGACGCGGAGAAAGCGGTCAAGTGGTGCGGCGATGTCGAAGAGCGCCTGGAAGCTGCCAAGCAGCACGCCCTGAGCCAAACCGAAAGCATTGACACACTGTTCCGCACCATCGACGAGATCAGCGCTGAAGCCCGCGCCAAGCGCCTGATGCTCGACAAGCTGGTGAAGGCCCGCAAGCTGAGCATCCGTGAAGACATCGTCATGGATGCAGCGAAAGCGCTGCAGGCTCACATAGACCAGATCAACGCTTCACTGGGCGGCAAGGCGCGTATGCCAGCGGTGCCTGCAGATTTCGCCGGAGCCATCAAAGGCAAAAAGACGATCAGCAGCCTGCGTGACTCTGCCGACTCCGAGCTGGCTCGGGCAAAGATTGCCGCCAGCCAGATCGGGGACAACATCCGGAGTAACTTGGCCAGCCTGGACGAGCTTGCCGCCGACTACCTCTTCCTGTTCAACGACGTTCAGCAACTGGTTTTGAAAGCGAACGACGACCTGGTCGCGCTGATCAAGGTGCGGATCTCTGAACACCAGAAGGCCGAGGAGCAGAAAGCCGAAGCCCAGCGCGAGCAGATCCGCCAGCAGGAGCTGAAGCGAATCGAGGACGAGGCAAAGGCCAAGGCGCCGGTCGAACAGGCTCCAGTTGCCAGCTCGGCACCGATGAAAGCTGCGGCGCCGGTTCAGTCTGCCTCGAAACCATCGACTGCAACCGCGACGCCGGTGCACCTGCAGGCTGAAGTGTTCGATCTGGAAGCATTGATCCATGCCGTCGCTGTTGGCCAGGCCCCGATTTCGGTGCTGACAGTGGATTGGGAAAAGCTTGATGCTCTGGTGGCCGCTCAAGGCGCCAAGTTCAGCATGGCTGGCGTGAAGCTGGTCAAGGTGGCTGCATGATCAGCAACCACCTCAACCTGGTGGAGTAGCACCGGCCGGACGCTGAGTCGATCTCTGAACGAGTCGCCCAGTTCCTGGCCGCCGGCGGACAGATAGACCATCTGAAAAGTCCGCCGCGCAATCCGCTGCCACCGCCCCGCTCGAAGAAAATAGACCCTGAAACGGTCCTCAAGCGGCGCCCGAAGCCGATATCGACCGAAGAACGAAGGGCGCTGCGCAAGATGGCGGACTCGCTATGAAATCGAAACGCAAACCCAACAACGGTTTCGCCCGGGCCGAACGCAGTTGCCGGGCGCTGCTCAGCACCAATCACGTCGCGGTGGTGAACATCGATCCGAGCGGCAGCCAGATCATGGTGAACTGGAAAAACTGCCGGCAGATCCGGAGTCTGGCGATCGCCAACGCGCTCTTCGACTTCTCCTATCACTGGACGATCTACATCGCCGCCATGTGCCGCGATGAGCTGGGTACCGAGTACCTGAAGTCCACGGAGATCTCGCCGCAGGGCATGTACAAGGTCGAGCGCCTGACGGACGCGATCGAGCATTACTACCTGGAACTGCGCAACGGCTGCAACCCGAACCACATTCTCGCATCGGGCTGGATCGCCATCCCGGCCGAGATCACGCTGGAAGAGGCGCAGGCTGCAAAGCTGTTCTACGCCGCCGGCGCCTGGAATCAGGTGAAGGTCGCAGCGTGAAACGAACCACCAACCGGGCGGCCACGCGCCGCCGACAGACCTGGCTGGACTTGCCGGCCAGCGGAATTGAAGAGGTAGGCCATGGCCAAGAGCAACGCGCAATTGCAGAAGGACAAGCGCGCCAAGGAGAAGGCGTTGCTCGAGCGGATCGGCGCCGAGAAGCGCTCGCTGATTGTTTCGAAAGCGCTTGATGATGCGCTTCAGATCCTCGGCAAGCGTCACGACTTTGAAGAATGGCAGGAGACGGTTTCGACGCTGATCATCAATCTGGCAGCCGCTCCGGCTGAAGAGTCTGCTCGCTTCGCCAACATGTCGCGACCGGAAATGGTAATTAAAGAAAAGTGGTCGCGGCAGCTTGAAGAGTTCGCCGCGACCGGCGTTGAAGCCTGATTACTCTGGGAACACTTCCGATTTTGGCAATACGCCAACCACGGTCTGGCACTTCAGGTCAGCACAAACAATCATGCTGATCGCTTCTGAGGTCCTTGCTACATAGCGGTTGGAAACAGCAGTGAACTCAATGCCTGAGCATTTTGGGCAAGCTGGCTTGAACTCGTCGTCACGCATTTCTTCGATACCCATCTACTTCTCCTTGGTCCGGCCCTTTGCCGGTCACCCGTAAAACCCCAACCCAAACCAAATTGCCACCACCGGCCACCAGAGGGCGGCGCATGCATTGGAGTAATCGATTTTCTACATCTCTTCTGAGACGAGCTTGTTTATGCAGTCAGGCAGTGTTCAAGAGTATTTTTCTATCTCTCTAAACACAGCGTCAATTCCATTCTGAGAGACGCCATGTCGAATATGAGGTTTATGAGGGAGTTCGTCTTTGCCGGCAGTGACAAATGCGGAGACCGGTCCGCGCAAAACCTCTCTCGCATCGCAGAGATACTGAGTGTCGCGCATCCACTTCGGCGAGCCGGGTACTTTCCACTGATCCAAAAGTAATCTTTTAGGATTGTATTGGGTTGTGAGCATCACCCAAGAACAGTGCGATCCATCGCTCTCAATACATAAGAATGGGCGATGACCAATCACACGCTTATCTGTGCGAGGCCCGTGGTCTACTTGAGTATTTGCGAACAGCGAGTCCCCATCCAATATTGCAACATTACCAACAATAACCTCATGTGCGGCAAGCGGCATATCTATCTCCTTGATCCGGCTCCATGCCGGTCACCCGTAATACCCCATATCAACGAATCACGCCAGCCGGCGAGGATCCCGCATGCTCACAGCAATTGACTTGTTTTCTGGTTTCGGCGGATGGACGCGTGGCGGCAAGGACGCCGGGCTCAATGTCCTCTGGGCTGCTAACCACTGGCCCGAGGCGGTTGAGCGGCACACCCGCAACAACCCGGAGACCATCCACGCCTGTCAGGATCTGCACCAGGCGAACTGGGCTGACGTGCCGAAGCACGATGTGATGCTCGCCTCCCCTTGCTGCCAAGGACACACCAAGGCTCGCGGCAAGGCTGCCGGCAATCCTCAACACGACAACTCGCGATCGACAGCCTGGGCGCCGGTGCAGAACGCCGAGGCAAATCGGCCCGAGTTCGCGGTGATCGAGAACGTTCCGGAGTTCATGGACTGGATTCTGTACCCAGCCTGGGCCGATGCCATGCAGCGCCTGGGTTATGCACTGGCGCCTCACATAGTGGACTGCGCCGACCTCGGCGTCCCGCAGCACCGCGTGCGCCTGTTCATGGTCTGTTCGCGCAGCAAGGCACCGCTGCACCTGCAATTGCCCCGCTATCAGCACGTTCCGGCCCGCGAGATTATCGACTTCGACGCTGGCAAGTGGTAGCCGATCAATAAGCCAGGCCGAGCCCTGTCGACACTGAACCGCGTGAAGAACGGCCGCGAGCGCTTCGGCGAACGATTCGTGATGCCCTACTACGGCTCCGGTTCTGGTCTCACGGGTCGCAGCCTAGACCGCCCGATCGGTACTATTACGACGCTCGATCGTTGGGCAGTGGTCGACGGAGACATGATGCGCATGATCACCGCAGACGAGGCCATGGCCGCTCAGTCCTTTCCGAAGGACACGCTGCGCCCCGAGAACCATCGACTGACCCTGCACATGACTGGCAATGCAGTACCTCCCTTAGCTGGTCAGAGAATGATTGAAGCGTTGCGAGCAGCAGCATGACTCCCTCCACTGCTAAATAAGGAAGAAACCCCTTATTTGCTTTTACCAAACGCATAACCAAGAGCCAGAGTAATTATCGGAACAAAAATGGACCACACAGACTTAATACTATCGAGATAGTTAAAATCCTTATAACAAACAACCAAAGAGAAAAACAAAAAACTCATGGCTGTTGCTATAGAAAAACTCCAAGTAATAGTCATCCAAACTATGGAATTTTTTGCGTTCTCACCTGTTCCAATAGTCTCCGCGATTCTACCAGAATTGCCTGCTTTAGGCTGCGGAGCACGATTACCAATGGTTCCCGCGCTGTCAGAATGTGCCTTTGGTTCAGCCATTCGCTTCTGGCCCCATTAGCAATGTGTAAGTAATACTTCTTTCATTTTTTACTTTATCAATAGTATTAACAAAAAACGTAAATTTGATATCCCTCCCCTGAATAGTTGCAACTGTAATAGGATCCAACCTACCCTCACCAAAAGGGCTGCTGAAATTATAAAAACTAATTTTTATCCCACCACCTTCAACTTCCGATGAATATCTTGCGACACCTCCATCCTCCTTGAATAATATATCAATCGGCATGCCATCCAATAGAATCTGCGCACTGGTACCGGACAGATGAATAATCCCAGAGTTGATTATTTCATAACCATTTACAAAACTTTTAACAGCTAGCATTGAACTCCCCTCTCAAAATTAGGGCGACGTTATCTCAACTGAAATGTCAATGGTATCCCCAAGCAAAAATATTGCTACCCGCAACCTCTAAATATTGCGCCCCAAACCGAATCGACTGCCCCGGCATAGGACGCCCCATGCCCACAGAAAACCGTATCGACTGCCCTGCGCTGCACAAGCGCAGCAACATCTACCCGTTTGGTGATCGTGTCCCGCGCACGGTCCGGATGCTGAAAACCGTAACTGCCGACCCCATGCCCGGCATCGGTTTCGCTTATATCAAGGGCGATGTTCCGGTGGCTACGGTCGGCAATTCGTATCCAGTGTGGACGAACAGCCACGGCGCCGTCGCAGCAGTGATGCTCGACGGCAGGCACCTTGGCCTTCGCCCCGCAGAGTTCGAGGTCGACACCTGGCACGACCTCGCGCCAGCGCCAGCAGGGTCAGGCGTAACGCTTCAGGCCGACCGAGCCAACCGCCTGTACCTGGCCGGCCCCATGACTGGCTTCGAAGACTTCAACTTCCCCGCCTTCAACAAGATGCCCGCCGACCTGCGAGCACGGGGCTACGTCGTCGAAAACCCGGCAGAACACGGCGTCGTTGAGGGTGCGGACTGGTCGGACTACATGGCCTACGACCTGACCCGCCTCGATCTTTGCGGCCAGGTGGCGGTGCTGCCCGGCTGGGAGAACTCGAAAGGCGCCCGGCTTGAGGTGCACATCGCCCGCGAGCTCGGCATGCCGGTTGTGAGCGCCCATGATCTGGTATCGATGGAGATTGCATGAGGATCGGCTACTCTGCGTCCAGGTCCGCCCTGATGCGAGCAGCGATAGACGGCGCCCAATCCTGGCCAGTAATTTGATACGTCGAACGCTTCTTGCTGACGATTCGAACTGAATAGATATCTGCAGAAGGCGAGACAGGAGTGACAAACAAACCGATGACCTCCCCCCAAGTGGCCATTCCTGCAGGTGCTTCGGATTTAATGACGCCAGCACCTTTGTTTATCTCAACAATTGCTAAGCCGGAACTCATCGCGCTTACCGACGACTTCCATACCTCGTTGTAAGTTTTATTCCGTACTTCAACGGTCACTCCAGTGTCAGTGGGCTGCAGCCCGTCAATCGTAGAACAAGCAGAAATGCCCAGGCACGCAACACTGAAAATTGAGGCCTTAAAAAAGGTTCGCATCACAACAACCTCCTTTTAGTTGGTCGATCGTCAACGGCAGATCCGAGAAACTATAGCCGCTCCTCACCCACGCACTTCTCTTAAAAAACACCAACCTCCCCCTTCAAAGTCAGCCGCTATAACGGCAAGGAATCCGCATGTCTCAAGTAAAGGAACGGCCGATCCTGTTCTCGGCCCCGATGGTGCGCGCCATTCTGGATGGCCGGAAGACGGTGACGCGGCGGCCCGTGAAAGGCGCAGGCATGAAATGGCTTGAGGAATTCACGCCTGAGTACGTCGCAGATCCGGCGAACAGTCTCTGTCCCTTCGGCAAGCCCGGCGACAGGCTGTGGGTGCGCGAGGCCTGGGCGCGCATCCGGGTAGCTCAGGCGCCGGACCAGGAATGGGTGGTGTACCGCGAGAGCGACAACCGCACGGACTACGGTGGCCCGTGGAAACCGGGCATCCACATGTTCCGCCGCGACAGCCGCATCCTGCTGGAGATCACCGACGTGCGCGTCGAGCGGTTGCAGGACATCAGCCGTTCTGACATCCGGGCGGAAGGCCTGCAATGCCCACCGGAACTGGCCAGCGACGACGTTTCGCCGAACTACCGCGATTGGTATCCAGCAGCATGGCGAGAATTGTGGGAATCCACCGGCGGCGACTGGGAAGCCAACCCCTGGGTCTGGGTCGTAGAGTTCAAGCGGGTGACGCCATGATCGCCCTCGCCTGGTTCGCCTACGTGTACTACTACACGATGAGGTAACAAATGAAAACTACTTCCATGCCCTCACAGTTGCCCTCTGCCGTTCGCTTCCGACAGCAGCTCTCGCCCCATGATTTGAGCGAGTAGGTCTGGAGGAGATCCACCCACCTGAGTCGCCTTTGAGCCGAATACGGTTCGGACGGTGATCAGCCCCTTGTCTACCGAATATGTGACCCTATAAGTCCTCCCCTCGAATTCTATTTCTAGCGTTTTGCTCATGTGCATCTCCTGAGATTGGGCGTCGACGCATTCACATTAGATCAATCCCATAACTTAACAACAGCTTGCCGGTGTACGGCGGGCGAGGAATTCCCGTGCTCACGATTGAACAACAAATCGCGATCCTCACCGCTCCGTCCGCTCCTGCGATCGAGGTTGTTACCTTGCCACGCGCCTTGGCGGAGCAAGGTCTGAAAGCCCTCGAACAAACGAGCGCGAGCGCCAGCGACATCCTCGAGCTACGCGGCATCCTTGCCGAGCCAGCGCTGCAGCTCTGGGCGATCCACAGCGTTGGCCCGGGTGAAGAGTATCCATGCTTCAACAAGGAGAGCGCCAAACGGCGAGCCCAGGAATTACGCGACCTTGGCGAACAAATGAAGCAGGACCGCATTGCGCGAGGTGAGAGCGTCGAACATTGGCACGACTGGGTAACGAACGTAATCCCCTCACCCTGGGAGCCAGCGGGACACCTCGAAATCATGGCTGAGGAATGGATGGAGGACGCCGACCAGCTCCGCCAAGAGCTTATCAAGCTGAAAGGGGAGCACGGCGAACTCGTCGAGGTACTGAATGGAGTTCAGAAGCGCTGCGAAGGAATGGGCTACGTCGGGGTTGATGGCCAGTATCTGAAAGTCGTCCGAGCAGCCATCGCGAAAGCCACTCAGTAACCTCCGCCCACCCGGGCAAGGAAGTGCGCCATGACCATCACGAAGATCATCAAGGGCCCGCACCGCTTCGGCGGATTTTGATGGGTGATCGCTGACTGCGGCGGAAAGGTTCAGCACATCTGCCGCCGCACTGAACAACAGACTCGCGCCATCGCCCCAAGGCAGGACAGCGTGACCCTTCATTAAAACCTTCTGCCGCCGCCGGCGGCGTGGAGCATTACATGAATCAAATATTGAACGCACCGCGGTTCAACAGCAGCGACGGAGGCTAATCATGGAAGGCATTCATTTTCTATCGCATGAAGAGGTTTGCACCCTCACCGGAGCCAAAACGAAGGCCGGACAGCTGATGGTCCTCAAAAGGAATGGGATACGGCACACCATCAAGCGGAGTGGCTGGCCATGTGTGCTTGCATCAGCCTTGACCGGAGAGCCTGTAATTGCATCAGAAAAACCGAAATGGCAGCCGCGGCTGGTGGGATAAATGGGAAGAAAGCCAACGAAGCCGGACAGTGTCACACGCCTGCGAAAGCGTACGCAGCGCAGTGGCACTGTCTATTACTACTACGACACCGGCGGTAATCCGAGAAAAGAAATTCCACTAGGCAGCGATTACGGACTGGCGATCGTCGAGTACGCCAAGCTGGAGAAGACCCGCACAGCGTCAGCAATAGTTCAGACCGTGCTGACATTCGCCTACGTCGCCAATATCTATATGGAGGAAGTAGTTCCAACAAAGGCGCCGGCCACACAAAGGGACAACGCCCGCGAGCTGAAGCAACTGCTGAAGTTTTTCGATGATCCACCCGCTCCCCTAGAGGCCATCGAGCCTCAACACATCGTTCAATATCTGAGGAAGCGTGGCAAAGAAGCTCCCGTAAGGGCGAACCGGGAAAAAGCACTGCTGAGCGCAATCTGGAACTTCGCCAGGACAAGTGGCTACACATCGCTGGCGAATCCTTGCGCGGGGGTAAAAGGCCACAAAGAGACCGGTCGCGATGCCTACATCGAGGACGAGGTGCTTGCAGCAGTCTATAGCCACGCCGATCAGCCGTTGAAAGACGCGCTTGATCTGTTTTACCTAACCGGCCAGCGCATCGCCGACACATTGAAAATGGACGAAAAAGATATCCGGGACAACAGGCTTGCGGTTCAGCAAGGCAAGACGCGAGCAAAGCGGAGGATTGAGATTGTGGGAGAGTTGAAAGTTGTGATCGATCGAATCCTGGCCCGGAAGGCGGGACACAGGATCAGGACCAGTAGGCTGATTGTGATGGACAACGGCCAGCCGATGACCAGCAGCATGTTGCGAGGGAGGTTTGACGCGGCGCGCGAGGCCGCAGGAGTGGAAAAAGGAGATTTCCAGATGCGAGATCTTCGTGCCAAGGCCGGTACCGATAAAGCAGAATCGAGCGGCGACATCATGCAGGCCAAGGATCAGCTCGGGCACACAACTGTGGTGATGACGGAGAACTACATCCGAAAAAGGATCGGCAAAAAAGTCACCCCGACCAAGTGAGTTGCGGAGCAGGCTCCGAAATTGCGGAGCGAAAATGATAAGGGCCTGCATGAGTAAGCTCACGCAAGCCCTTGATATTCATGGTGCCCGAAGCCGGAATCGAACCGGCACGCCCTTACGAGCGGGGGATTTTAA